>CAXTNM010000001.1:0-493 GCA_964245715.1 uncultured Acidobacteriaceae bacterium
GATCTACGACTATCTGCGGCTGCTGTATGCGCGCTGCGGGACGGTGACCTGCCTGCATTGCGGCGGAGTGGTGAAGCGGGACTCGGTCGATGAGATTGTTGAGGCACTGGGTGCGCTTGAGGATGGGACGCGGGTGTATGCGCTATTCCCGATCGTGCGGGCCGAGGTGAAGATCGAGCCGCTGGTCGGGTCATCGACCGAGGTGGTTGAGGCTCCGAAGCCCGCGAAAAAGACGGCTGCGAAGAAGGTCGCAAAGAAGAGTGGGAATATCGCAGCGGAGACGCTCACCGAAGCGTTGAAGGAGCGGCTGCTGGAGTTGAGGCGGAGGGGTTTCAACAGGCTCTACCAAGCGGGTGCGATTGTCGAGTTTTCGACACCGGAGTCGCTGCTGGAACTGGATTTTTCGAAGCCGATTTTCGTGCTGGCAGATCGGCTGGCGCTCTCGCCGGAGGTGCGGTCTCGCGTGGTGGATGCGATAGAGACCGGCTACCGC
>CAXTNM010000001.1:503-193212 GCA_964245715.1 uncultured Acidobacteriaceae bacterium
GTGCCGCGTGAAGGTGACGGGGTCGAGTACAGGTACTCTTCGGCGTTTGAGTGTACGACCTGCCATCGGGCATACCGCGAACCTGAGCCTCGGCTGTTCTCGTTCAACAATCCGTTCGGAGCCTGCCCGCGGTGCCAGGGCTTTGGGAATACGATCGACTTCGATCCGGGTCTGATTGTGCCGGATCGATCAAAGACACTGGATGACGGCGCGGTACACCCCTGGACGACCACGAAGTACAGGCCGCATCACGGAATTATGGTTCGGTTTGCGAAAACGGTCGGGGTACCCACGAATGTACCGTGGTTCGACCTGACTGCCGCGCAGCAAAGATTGATCGAGGAAGGACAAGGGAGCTATGCCGGAATTCGGGGCTTCTTCGCGGAACTCGACCGCAAGAAGTACAAGCTGCATGTGCGGGTATTTCTTTCGAAGTACCGCGGGTACGCGACCTGTCCGGATTGCCGGGGTACAAGGCTGAGGGCTGAGGCGCGCGCGGTATTGCTGCAGGGGAAGAACATCTCTGAAGTCGTCGCGCTGACGATTACCGAGGCGACTGCGTTCTTCGACTCGCTGGCGCTCTCGCCTTCACAGATGGAGATTGCGGGCAAGGTGCTCGAAGAAGTACGGCAGCGGACGCATTTTCTCGAGCAGGTTGGACTGGAGTACCTGACGCTCGACCGCCTGTCATCGACGCTCTCTGGCGGCGAGTCGCAACGGATTCAGCTGGCGACTTCGCTGGGTTCGCGGCTGGTGGGCGCGCTGTACGTGCTGGATGAGCCGTCGATCGGGCTGCATACGCGGGACACAGCGAAGCTGATTCGGATTATGGAAGAGCTGCGTGATCTAGGAAACACGATCCTGGTAGTGGAGCATGACCCGGATGTGATTCGGGCGGCGGATTACCTGCTTGACCTGGGGCCCGGTGCTGGCGAGTTGGGTGGCCAGTTGCTCGCGGCGGGCACGGTGGACGAGGTGATGCGGGACCCGAACAGTATCACTGGCAAATACCTGAGTGGGCGGCTGACAATTCCGGTGCCGAAGGTGCGGCGGGAGCCGGGGCGCGAGCACCTGAAGCTGAAGGGAGCGCGTATTCATAACCTGCGCGGAGTGGATCTGGATATTCCGCTTGGACTGTTGTGCTGTGTGACGGGCGTTTCAGGATCGGGTAAATCGACCATCGTGCACCAGGTGCTCTATCGCGCTGTGCAACATGCGCTGGGACAGACTGAAGGAGCGGATCCGACGGCGCTTTATCGCGAGCTTTCAGGGACGCAACACCTGAACGATGTGGTGCTGGTGGACCAATCGCCGATCGGACGTACGCCGCGTTCGAATCCGGTGACGTATATCAAGGCGTTCGATGATATTCGCGCGCTGTTCGCGGCGCAGCCGGATGCGAAGCGAAAGAACTATGGGCCGGGAGCATTCTCGTTCAACGTGCCGGGGGGCCGTTGCGATGTGTGCGAAGGCGACGGAACGGTGACGGTCGAGATGCAGTTTCTCGCCGATATCGAGCTGCCGTGCGAAGAGTGCAACGGCACGCGATACAAGGCGGCCATCCTGGACGTCAAATACAAGGGCAAGAACATCTACGACGTGCTGAATATGACGGTGAAGGAGGCGCTGGTTTATTTTGCCGGGCATCCGCGCATCGTCGACAAGTTGTACGTGCTGGACGAGGTTGGTTTGGGATATGTGAGGCTCGGGCAGTCGGCGACGACGTTGTCTGGGGGTGAGGCGCAGCGGGTGAAGCTGGCTTCGCACCTGGCGACGGCTCGCAGCGTGATGAACAAGAACAGCAACGTGGAGGCAGCGGTGAAGGCTCGGAGCCGCACCCTGTACATTCTGGATGAGCCGACGACGGGCTTGCACTTCGACGATGTGGCGAAGCTGCTGGCGGCATTTCGGAAGTTGATCGAAGGGGGTGGGTCGCTGCTGGTGATTGAACATAACCTGGATGTGATCAAGTCGGCGGACTGGGTGATCGATATGGGGCCGGAGGGCGGCAATGCCGGGGGGCAGGTGGTGGCGGTGGGTACGCCCGAAGAGATTGTGGCTTGCGAGCGGTCGCACACGGGTCACTGGCTGGGGCCGGTCTTGCGTGCCGATGTGGGGGTTGGAGCTTGAGGCGGGAGATGTATGAGGACGAGGTTCAGCTCACTCCACGCATTCAGCAGCGGCGGGATGAATGGTACGCGCAATCTCTCCTGACTTTGGGTGCGATGGTCCTGGGCTTGTTAGTGTCAGGAACGGCTCTGGGTCAGGATTTCAGCGGTGGTCAGAAGGCTCCAGATCCGCAGGCGCCTGCGATGAAGGCGGCGGATGATGCACTGGCTGCGAATGACTGGGCGAAGGCGGTGACACTGCTGAAGCCGTTGGCGGAGGCTAATCCGAAGAATGCGGAGGTGCTATATGACCTCGGCTCGGCGGAGGATGCGCTTGATCAGGAGGGTCCGGCCGAGGAGAGCTATCGCGCAGCCATTCTCGATGAGGGGGGGTACCTGGAGCCGAGGCTTGGGCTTGGGCTGCTGCTGGCACGCCAGGGCAAGATGACAGATGCTCGCTCGCAGCTGAACGCGGCGGCTTCGATCCAGAACGGCGACAAGCTGCTGCGGGCACGTGCCTTACGAGCGATGGCGCGCATTGATGAGAAGACCAGGCCGTCCGATGCGCGGGATGAGTTATTGGCCGCCCTGGCAATCTCACCCGAGACCCCGGAAGACACATTGATGACGGCTGAGCTGGCCGAAAGCGCGGGCGGTGGGGAGCCCGCGGCAGAAGCGGCTTACAAAAAGCTTCTGATGAAAGAGCCCGGCAATCCCGATGCGACGGCATCGCTTGCTCATTTGATGATGAAGCAGAAACGCTACGACGAAGCGGAGAAGCTGCTGACGACAGGGCTGTCCGCTCATACGGGTGATGTGGGCATGTCGATCCAGCTGGCGGAGGTGTACGTCGTTGAGGATAAGACCACGCTGGCGCTGCCGTTGGTAGAGAGTCTTCATGCCGGGAATCCGAAGGAGGCGGGCGTGAGCCGCCTGCTGGCGGAGCTTTACGTCGACGGCAAGGACTTTGACAAGGCAGAACCATTGCTGGCCGGGCTGGTCGCGCAGAATCCTCAGGACGGGGCTTTGGTGGATCTTGAAGCGGAGGCCTTGCTGCACCAGCATAAGACGGTGGCGGCCGAGCGGATGCTGATGCGGGTTGTGGCGCAACCGGCCTGGTTTTCCAGCACGGAAGACTGGGGATTAGCGGCTTCGGACCTGGCGTTTGCCGCTTCTGAGAACAACGAGCCTGGAGTGGTACTGCAAGTTTTGCAGAATCGTGCTAAAGTTTTGCCACCTACTCCTCCGATATTGTTCTTGTCGGCGATTTCGGAAGATAAGCTCCACCACGTGAAGAACGCCATAGGGGCATACCAGAGCTTTCTGGCTGCATCCAACGGCGCAAGCCCCAACGAGGAGTTTGAGGCACGCCATCGCCTCGTTGCACTCGACCACATGAAGTAAGCTGTACCCTTTGGCCAGCAGGTGCACCATGAGAATTACGGTTGCCAGCGTTGCAGTCGCCCTTGTACTTAGCCTTCCCTGCTCCTGTATGGCATCGAGCCATGACGACATGGCGTTGGATGCTGCGGGACTTCAACAATTGGAACAGCGCGCGGAGCACGCCGAAGCACGGGAACAGGCCTTCCTGTATACCGAGCTGGTGCAGGCTTACACAGAGATAGCCGGAAAACAGATGGCTGCGGGTGATATGGAACACGCCGGTGCCACGCTGAAGCGGATTGAACGATATGCTTCGCTGATTCACACGGGCCTGGCGAAAGACGCCAAGAAGGTGAAGGATGCCGAGATGCTGATGCATTCGGCGAGCTTTCGCCTGAAGCAGTGCTTTCGTGCTGCGTCTGAAGAAGATCAGCCGGCGATCGCTTCAACGATCAAGGAAGTGGATAAGGTGCACGAAGAGCTGCTGGCGCAGGTCTTCGCCCACTGAGGATGCGTCGACTTCCCTTCTGCTTGTGGCTGGCGTTTGTATGCGCCGCCCTGCTTTGCACAATGCAAAGCCGTTTAGTCGCGCAGGATCGCGGGTCGACGCTCTCCGACGGCGAGGTGGAAAAGCTGCGGGAGCTGGCGCCGTATGCCCCGGAACGCGTGCTGGCGTTCGTTGGCTTTATCAACCAGCGCGCGGATGAGATCGACAAGCTAACGGCAGGCAAGCGGAAACCCGGTCGCGAAGAGGATCTTCACGACCTCATGCAGCAGATCACCGGCATTCTGGACGATCTGGACGATAATCTCGACGAGTACAGCAAGCACCACAACGACGTGCGCAAGGTGCTGCCGAAGCTGGTGGCGGCGACTGAGCGCTGGGGCACGGTGCTGAAGTCGCCGGCCGAGGATCAGGAGTACAGCGTGCAGCGAAAGCTTGCGCTGGAGTCGCTGAATGATGTGCACGAAGCCGCCACCCAGATGATTGCGGAGCAGGCTGCGTGGTTCAAGGATCATCCACCGGCGAAGACAGACGGGAAGAACGGCTCGGGCTAAGCAGCCAATTTAGATCGGCGACGATGCTCGGGTCTCGGTAGGAGCCTCCGGATGTTACAGCATTCCCGCTCGATCAGGAGGCGGCAAAGGCGCCGGCTTGGCTTCTGATTTCGAACCCTGGATCCGCACATCGGGTGATGGTGAGCACGGTAATATCATCGTCCTGGCCGAAGTCGATGGCCGCCTCAAGTGCTCGCTGTGCGGTCGGCCTACCCGCGAAGAGTGTTTGGAGCCGGTCAAATCCGTAGAGCTCACCATGTTTGCAGCGGGCTTCCAAAAGGCCGTCGCTGTAGAGCGCGAGCAGGTCTCCAGGCTGCACATAGAAGGTCGTTTCGGTGTATTCGGCGTCCTGTGAGATGCCGAGCGGAAGCGAACCGCGCAGGGCGACTTCCCTGTCGTTGAGGAAGGGCCCAGGATGCCCAGCGGTCGAGAGAGTGCATACTCCTTCCGGAGTGATGAGCAGAGCGAGGCACGTGGCGAAGCCGTTTTGCAGGCGACCGTGAAGTCCGGAGTTGAGGCCGGCAAGCATGGCAGCGGGGCTTGAGGTGGATGCGCTGAGGATCTTGATAGCGCCGACGAGTAGCGACACGTTCATAGCAGCCTTCAGGCCTTTGCCGCTCACGTCGCCGACGAGGACCAGCGCGGCGCCCGGAGGATTAGAGGTGGGGAGTACCTGGAAGAAGTCTCCACCGACCTGTTGAGCTGGCTGGTAAGCGGTCTCAAGTGTGTAACCCGGAATAGCGGGTGACTCGTCCTGCAGAAGAATCTGCTGGACCTCGCGGGCGGCTTCAAGTTCGGCTTCGAGGCTGGCCTGCTGCCGGCTGATACGTACCGTACGAAGCAGCATGATGAGAGCGAGGGCAAGCGAGGCGAGGATGTCGAGGAGGGTTTCGGCGGGAAGCAGGAATGGACCGACATGCAATCCGTCCTGCAGAGCCTGAAGTCGTCGCGAAAGACTCATCTGCACCGGGAGATTGCCGGCGAACGAGAAGTAAAGTGTGAGCAGTGCAACAACCAGGTAGTAGTAGAGCGAACTGAGGAGGACAGGCACGAGCAGGATGCCGGCTTCGCGGTTGCCGCGGCGCCAGTGCTGGAGCAGCATCAATGGCAGGACGACGGCCAGCAGCGCGAGTAACGGAAATTGCAGTACTGCGTTGAGGCGCTCTGTGGAGTGGCCGGCGAATCGTAGAACTGATTGGAGGGCCGCGGCCCCGAGGGCTATGGCAAGGAAGATGTTGACTCGCCATGAGATTCTGTGGTGTACGAAGGCGAAGTACATTCGTACGGAGACGTAGGGGGCCAGGATGTACGGAACGACGTACAGCAGGTGACCCCAGTTTGGATAGGGGTGGAGCAACGGGTAGACGTTCAGCGGGAAGGTGCAGGTGGTGATGAGGCCCTGGAACGCGAGCCAGAGATACTCCTTATGGTTGCGGTGCGCAGTGTACAGGAGCAGCGCGGCGACGCTTACGAATAGGGAGATCAGGGTGGCGGCCCACGCCACGGCGTGGGCGCCGATCACGGTAAGCCAGATATGGTCGTGCAGCGCGGCTTCGTCACCCAGCGTTAGATTCGTAGGATAGAAGCCGGCGTACTGCCCGGCCCAGTCCTGTGGCGAGATGTACGCGCGAATGGCAAGAACGAAGGTGCCTGTCTGCGTTGCTGCGGCCGGGATGGAAGCGAGCAGAAGACCTTCTGAATCGTAGGCTTTGAAGGGCCGGATGCTACCCACGGTAAGGATTCGCCTGCCGTTGGCGTAGAGTTCGAATGCTTTCGAGAGGTTGGTCTCTTCGAGAGCAAGACCGGTGCGGCGGGGACCGACCTTGACGTGGAGGCGGTACCAGACGATCTCCGGATGCTGCGGGTAGATGGTGCTGATGGGCTTGGCAGCGTCGAAGCGTGTCCATTGCGAGTCGTCAAGGTCGGGCGCCGCGAAGGAGGGGTTATCCCCCGCGTGAACAAGCCACGTCGCATAGAGGTCTGTGGGCTGATGGATGTTGGTCGCGTCGAAGGTTTGCGCCGGCGCGGCAAGCGTGAGACAGAGCATAAGTGCGGCGAAGAGGCAGCTTAAGATGGCCCGGCGATAGCTTCGATGGATCAACCAGTTTGCCTCCCGGAGATGCGCATCGGCTTTGCTCCTTAGGAATTACGGATGGCGAAATTATATCCGGGACGATGTGTGATCGCGGATCGATCTGCTTCTCGAGTGGCGCAGAACGCACAGGGCTTCAAGATAGACTTAAGCTCTTGTGTCTGCCGTGTTGATTGCCATCTTCGAAGAGGAGTATCGGGAGCTTCGACCGCGTGCCCCGATGCCTCGGTTCGACATCCGGTTTCGTCGATTTACCTCGCTGAATACGACCATCCGCCTGCGCGAGGGCGTTCTGCATGTGCGGCTGTCTGATCTGCTGGAGGCGTCGCCGGAGAGCGTTCACCGGGCGATTGCGCACATCCTGCTTGCGAAACTCTACCGCAAGCCGATTGCCGCGGCGGCATCTGATCGGTACAGGAGATATGTTTCTTCAGAGGCTGTTGCCAGGGGTGCGGAGCATATCCGGCAGACGCGCGGGCGCAAACGCATCACATCGCCGGTGGGGCGTTACTACCACCTGGAAGAAGTCTTCGAAAGCGTGAACCTGAGATTCTTCCACGGGTTGCTGGGAAGACCAACGCTCACCTGGTCGGCGCACGTGGCGAAGCGGATGCTTGGCCACTACGACGCGGCGCACAACACCATTGTGGTGTCACGCATCTTTGATCGGCCGGATACTCCTCGATGTGCAATCGAGTACCTGCTGTATCACGAGATGCTGCACCTGAAACACCCGGTGCGGGTAAAAGCTGGCCGGCGTTGCGTGCACTCGCGGGAGTTCCAGGCGGAGGAGCGGTTGTTTCCTGAACTCGCTGAGGCCAAGGATTACCTGAAGCGCATCTAGGGCACATGGCGGATCGTGGCTAGCGGCTATGACGACTGCCTTCCTTCCGCTTGGCAGAAGATTACGACGGGGATGGGGCTTCTTCGAGGGTGGAGACGCGAGGTTCAAACGCCGCGCCACCAATACGCGGATTCCTGTGGATCACGATCATCAGCACCGCGCCAACGATTGCGCTGGCGGCTGCAGCCACCTGGGCGTTCGACATCGTATGACCGAAGTAGAGCCTCGGGTTGATGCGGTAGAACTCCACAAGGAAGCGGGCTGTCCCGCTCAGGAGGAGATAGAGGCCGGTGAGCCAGCCGAGTGGTTTGGCATGGCGGCCGAGTCGCCAGAGGACGAACGCGATGAGCATGGCCGCGGCAAACTCCCAAAGTGGCGTGGGGAGCACGGCAGCATTCGCCGGTGAGGGCCGGACGAGCGCGTTCTTGGCCATGTGCACTCCCATCCAGGAGGTGGTGTTGCGGCCGTAGTCACCATCGCCGGAGGTGAGGCAGCCAATACGTCCTATGCCGTAGCCGACAGCTGCTGCGGGGGCTGCAAGATCCAGCATGCGAACGCCGGCCTTAAAGCCTGAGAGGCCGTTCGGTTTCGCAAGACGGCCCTGCCAAAGCAGCATGGCGATGCCGGCGAGCAAGCCGCCGAACCAGGCGAAACCGGCGCGGAGCCACTCGAGGAAGCTGCCCACTATTTGCATGGGGTGTTCGCGGCCTGGCAGAAAGATCTGGTGGAGCGTGAGTCGGAGTTCGGTTGGCGATTGCAGCTCGTGCCAGAGCTTCGAACCAACAATACCGGCGAGCAGCACGAAGACGACGACGTTCATAGCATCGGCGTCAACGCCGTCGCGCTCGAACGTGAGGTGGAGAACGATGCCCGCGAAGACAGCGGCAAGCCAGACAAGCAGGCCAAAGGTGCCGAGTTCAAAGGTGCCGATGTGGATGAAAGGGTACATGTTCCTCGCTTGCAGCCTCGGCGCGTAAGTCTCAGCGCTGATCGAGGTGCCAAGAGAAAGTATAGCCGGGCACGGCTGCTGCCGCGTTCTACCACCTTTGAACGAGAGATTGCGGCCTACATTTGCCAGTCACGGCACTCCACAGGCGGGACAAAAACGGGGTAACCTAGGAGGCATGTCTTTGCATTCACCCCCTCCGCAAGCTGCCGTTCCGAGTGCGTCCTTTCCCAGTGCTTCTACGATGGAAGTATTGTTTACCCAGGCTCAGATCGCCGATCGCGTGAAGGCAATCGGAGAAGAGATCTCGGCTGACTACGCGGGGGAGTCCATCGTACTTATCGGCGTCTTGAAGGGGGCGGCGATCTTTCTGGCCGACCTGTCGCGGCAGATCACGGTGAACAACACGTTCGATTTCGTAGCGGTATCGAGTTACGGACGAGCGCGCGTCTCGTCGGGCGCGGTGAAGCTGATCAAGGATATCGATAACCCGATTGAGGGCAAGCACGTGATCCTGGTCGAGGACATTCTGGACACCGGGCTGACGCTGAGCTATCTTCGCGGCCTGATGCTGCAGCATAAGCCGGCTTCACTGAAGATCGCGACCTGCCTGGACAAGCCGGAGCGGCGCCTGGTACCGATTGAAGCGGATTACGTGGCGTTCAAGATTCCAAACCGCTTCGTGATCGGCTACGGGATGGACTACGCCGAGATCTACCGGAATATTCCGGATATCCGTCTCTTCCCCGAAGAGCTTGCCGATCACTAGAGGAAGATCGCCGGGAACATCGAGAGTCAAAAGCACGGATCTTCAAGCAGTCTCTCGCAACAAGCTGATTGTTATCCGGTAAACGCAAGACCTGGAGGCTGCCGATGCACCTGAACGCCCGGTAGCGGAGGAGCGGGCGGGAGAGTACCCGAGCGGCGGCCCGCACCCTACGACCAGGATTTCCACCGGGTTAGTGCACCCGCTGTTGCCTTCTACTCTGCCTAAATTCATTGGCCAGAGATTGCGTGTTGGGTCGGCCGGTATATTTCTGCGGAAACTCCAAGTTTGGGCTGAGACCCTAATCAGGAGGCGCGGTCTGACGGTGAACTTTTCGCGCGTTCCGATCGTGGACGGGAGTCTGGCTGGCTTTGCGAATGTCGAGCGGGTGAAGAAGGTGGGAACCAAGTAGTTGACTTTCGATCGCATGAACGGTGGCCAGAGCCACCAGGATCGTCGGTTGGTAATGGACGCACGTGATATAGGCCTCCATCGCGTCAAGCTTCATGCCCCGGTGCGCGGCAGGCAGCCATAGAACCATTTCGGGCTACAGCAAAAATCATCTACAGTTTGTTGCGTTCAGTTTGATGAGGCTATATTCGCCTTTTTTTCGCTATAATCGAAGCAGCATCCAACGGTCCAGCGATGATAACAGTCCAGCAGAAGCTCGAGATTCTGGCCGATGCCGCGAAGTATGACGCGTCCTGCGCATCTTCGGGCGCAAAGCGGGCCGGTAACGGCGAAGGCGTAGGGCACTCGGATGGAATGGGGATTTGCCATTCTTACACGCCCGACGGCCGGTGCGTGTCGTTGTTGAAGATCCTGCTGACGAACTATTGCACCTACGACTGTGTCTTCTGCGTGAATCGGGTGTCTTCAGATATTCGCCGCGCGCGGTTTTCGGTGGAAGAAGTAGTCAAACTCACGCTCGATTTCTACAAGCGTAACTACATAGAAGGACTCTTCCTCTCGTCGGGCATCGTTCAGTCGCCGGATTACACCATGGAGCAGTTAGTTGCGGTCGCTCGGCAGTTGCGGCAAGTGCACAAGTTTGGTGGGTACATCCATTTGAAGGCAATTCCCGGGGCTTCGCAGGCGCTGATCGAAGAGGCCGGCCTGGTCGCAGATCGTTTGTCGGCAAATATCGAGTTGCCAACGCAGCAGGATCTGGTTCAATTAGCGCCGGAGAAGAAGGCGACGGTCATTGAAGGCACGATGGGCCAGATCGCCGAGCGCAAGGATGAGGCAGATGAGGAGCGGAAGAAGTCCTCGCTAGCGCCAAAATTCGCCGCGGCTGGGCAGAGTACGCAGATGGTTGTGGGAGCCACGGAGGCGAATGACCGTCAGATCTTGACGACAGCGACTCACCTCTATAAACAGCATAAGCTGCGTCGCATCTACTACACGGGATTTTCGCCCTATCCCGAAGCCGACGCCAGGCTGCCACTGAAGGCGACGCCGAAGATGCGGGAACATCGGCTCTATCAATCTGACTGGCTGATGCGGTTCTACGGCTTTGAGGCCGCGGAGCTAACCTCCGAAGCCCGGCCGTCTCTCTCGCTGGTCGAAGATCCGAAGACGGTCTGGGCGCAGGAGCACCCGGAGTACTTCCCGGTTGACGTGAACGCGGCCCCGCGAGAGGCTCTGCTGCGCGTGCCGGGAATCGGTTACAGAAATGTCGAACGAATCCTGAAGGTCAGGCGGTACCACGCTCTTCGGGTCGAGGACCTCCAAAATCTCAATGTGCGCGTGAAGATGGCCCTAAAGTTTTTGATTGCTGTGGATCACCTCCCTTCCCTGCTTACCTCACCACCTGAGGTGGAGAGTCACCCGGCGCAGATGGATCTGTTCGCCGGCTTAAGTGCCCTGACGGGGGTCATTTAGTGAAACGAGTCGTGCTGGAAGCGGATTTCGACGCCTGGCGTGCAGCTGCCCGCGAGGCTCTTCACGCGGGCTATCGACCGGAGGACATCGATTTCGAGGATGGCACTGTGCCCGCGCCACTGAGCCTGGCACTTGAACTCGACGATGCGCCTCATGGTCAGCCGATGGAGCATCCACGGGTGACGAAGCAATTCCTTGAAGCCGCGCAGGTAGCTGGGGTTCACCGTGAGCCGGGTCGCTGGAATCTGCTCTATCGAGTGCTTTACCGGCTGCAGCGTGAGGCCGACCTGCTGAAGATGGAGACCGATGACGATATCACCGAACTCCTTCGTTTGAAGGCGCAGGTACAGCGCGATCTGCATAAGATGCATGCGTTCGTGCGTTTCCGCAAGGTGCTTGAGCCGGGTACGCCGGGGGAGCGGCCCGTCGTCGTCGATGAACCAGTGCTCGTCGGTGCGGGGGAGGGCGAGGGACATCACCTCATCTTGCAAACACCCACGCCGTTTGGACCGGTGGAGCGGGAGATCCGAGCGTGCGACGCGGATTTAGCGCTGAGTCGGGATCAGGCCGGTGGTTCTGAAGAGTGCGAGCATTTCGTGGCTTGGTATCAGCCGGATCATCGCATTCTCCCGATGGCTGCGAGTTTTTTTGCCGAGCGGTTTGCCATTATGCGGTGGACCATCCTGACTCCGGATGCGAGCGTGACCTGGGATCCGGGCCTCAAGAAGCTGACCTTTGGGGCAGGCGTCCCGCGGGAGTCGGCACCGGCCGAGGATGAGTTGGAATCACTCTGGCGCAGCTATTACTCGAGCATCTACAACCCGGCGCGCTTGAACACGGATGCCATGCGCAGCGAGATGCCGGTGCGTTACTGGAAGAACCTGCCGGAGGTGGATACGCTGCCGGCCCTGATAGCCGGGTCAAGAGCAAGGGTGACAGGGATGGTGACCAAGCAGCAGGCGGCGGCGACGGCGCAGCCATTTGTGCCGCAGGAACACAGTTTGAACGCGATCACGACCGCTCTCCCGGGGTGTAAAGGTTGTGAACTTTACTGCTTTGCGACCCAGGTGGTGCCGGGGCGTGGGGCCCCGAAGGCTGCGTTGATGCTCGTCGGCGAACAACCGGGCGACCAGGAAGACCGGCAGGGGGAGCCGTTTGTCGGCCCGGCGGGCGGAGTGCTGGACCGAATTCTAGAAGAACTACAAATCCCTCGATCCGCAGTCTTTGTGACCAATGCGGTGAAACACTTCAAGTTTGTTCAGAGGGGTAAGCTGCGCCTGCATCAGAATCCGCGGATGTCTGAGATTACGGCCTGCCGCCCGTGGCTGCTTGCGGAGATTGACGCGATCAAGCCGAAAGTGGTGCTTTGCCTTGGGGCGAGCGCTTCGAAGTCATTGCTGGGTGGCACGTTCGCCCTGATGAAGGATCACGGCAAGGTACTATCAAGCCCTTATGCGGAGAAAATTGTCGCGACAATCCATCCGAGCGCAGTCTTACGGGCGCGGGATGAGGAGAGCCGTGCGCAGCTGCGGCAGTTTCTGGCCGAAGATCTGGCGATGGCCTGGAGGACGAGTCTGAGTTAGGGCTCTTCCCCATCTCTGGATTCCGGAAGGAGAAATCTTGAGAATCCAGGCAGACACCTGAATGAGAGCTCCCGAGGCAAGCGGCAGGAGGCGAGATCAAAGAGGATCCAGTCGGACAGAGGAGAGAAGGACGTCGTCGCTACCAGACGCTGATGGTTCTTGGTGAGCAGCGTGCTCAGGAAGAGAACGGTTCCGACTACAAGCCCAACGACACAATCCTGAGACGCACAAGTGAGAGCTTCCTGGTGCGGAAAATACCTTCGCTGGCTGCCCTGCGCTCATCCCTCTTGGCCACGATGATCACCAAGCCTGTGGAAGACGCAAGTACCGTTTTGCTTTGAGAACTGTCCAAGCGATGAGAGGTGGAACCGAAATGCCAGAGGTGCCACTCGTATGATAGAAAGTGGCGGGCCCGTTTTGAGCGTGCCGCAGGAGCAGTATGACGGCAGAGATCTCGACGCACGAAGCAGCGCAGTATGACTCGGCAGAGTTCGCACGACAGGCACTTCGTTCTGTGGGAGCGCTCGCTGCGGTTCTGGATCACACCCTCTTACGCCCGGACGCTACGCGATCTCAGGTCATTCAGCTTTGCCACGAAGCGGCGGAGCATCAGTTCGCTTGCGCCATGGTGAACCCGATCTGGGTGGCCGCGGCCGTTGAAGCGCTCGCAGGCACGGGTGTTCCGGTGGGGGTGGTGGTCGGATTTCCGCTGGGTGCGACGCTGGCCGCTTCAAAGCGCGATGAGACGGCCCGGGTGGTAAAGTTTGGTGCCCACGACGTCGATATGGTCCTGAACATCGGGCAGTTGAAATCGGGTACGCGTGAGGACTTTGAGGCGGTGCGGCAGGATATTCGCGGCGTAGTAGAACTGGCGCACGGCTCGGGAGCGATCGTAAAGGTGATCCTGGAGACCTGCCTGCTGAGCTTTGAGGAGAAGCTGCGAGCTTCTGAGATCGCTTTGGGCGCCGGAGCGGATTTCATCAAGACTTCTACCGGGTTTTCAACTGGCGGAGCCACCGTCGATGATATTGCGCTGATGCGCGGAGTAGCGGGGACCCGGGCTGGAGTGAAGGCCTCGGGTAGAATTCGAACGCTGGCGGATGCCTCGGCCATGCTGGAGGCCGGCGCTTCGAGGATTGGGGCGAGCGCCAGTGTGAGAATCCTCGCGGAGCTTCAGAGTGGCGTGGTTCAAGGCAGTGGAGGCAATGGGTACTAGCGGCCAGTTGCTTCCATGATAATCCGCAACGATGATGCCGGAGAACTGCAGGAGTCAGTTCATCTGGAGGCGGCTGAGTGACAGCGTCACGGTGATCGTGCCATCAATTTCGCCCCCATCGAGATCGTTCGCCAGACTGTAGTCGAAGTGGCGTCCGACGACTGCGCCGCGAAAGCGATCGCCCTCTGCATTACGATGGCAGATCGTGTCGCCGAGGAGCGGTACGAGCATGTCTGTGATGGGTCCTTCCGCGACGGTGATTGCGGCGGGCTCTTCTTCGTTGAAGAAGTGAAACAAGATCGCGATCCGCATTGACAGCCTTTCTGTCGCCTAGCTAACAATACACCTCGGCGCGTTCAGGTGCGGACCTGATGCTCACAGGCTTGCGGTAGTATCATCGCTTGCTATGGGCTCGCGGGAAAAAGGCGTCGACGCAGGCGCCGAGATAGTGCTCGAAGGGGACTACAGGCCCGCAGAGGCGCACCAGCCTGCGTCTAGCCGAGCACTGTTCCATCAACACGCCGCCGACCCGCAGATTCGCGTGGAACCGCTCCAGCTGAACTTCCTGCTGCGGATGGCGGATGCGCTGAACACGACGCTGGACCTGAACACGCTGATGCACCGCGTGGCGGACCTGGTGCGCGGAGTGATCGACTATAGGATTTTTGCGATTCTCCTGATCAATGACCGAACCCATGAACTCTGGATGCGCTTCCAAACCGGGCACACGGCTGAGATGGAGCGGGTTCGGATCAAGCTGGGCCGCGGCGTCAGCGGCCAGGCCGCGCTGCAACGGCGCTCGATGCTGGTTGAGGATGTGACCACGATCGATAACTACATCAACGCGAATCCGGCTGTGCGCTCGGAGCTTGCGGTGCCGCTGATCGTGAAGAACAAAGTGATTGGGGTGCTGGACCTCCAGTCCGAACAGGTCGGCTTCTTTACCGCCGATCACCAGCGTCTATTGGAGCTGACCGCCTCACGCATGGCGATCGCGGTCGAAAATGCAAGACTTTACACGAGGGTCTCGCGCCAGGCGCAGACGCTGACCGTTCTGCACGAGATCTCGCGGGAGATTACGTCGATTCTCGATCCTGACGATCTGCTGGAGCGAATCGGCACCTTGTTGAAGCGCGTCATCGATTTTCAGATGTTCACGATTTTGCTCTGGAATGACCGTTCCGAGCAGTTGGAACACCGTTTTTCGACACGGTACGGCGAACGGGTCAAGCGCGAACGCAACGTCCCGCTGGGCGTTGGCGTCATCGGTTCGGCTGCGATGGAGCGTGCGCCCATTCTCGTACCGGATGTGCGGAAAGATTCCCGCTATCTGAGCGAGAATCCGGAGACACGCTCGGAACTTTCGGTGCCGTTGGTGTACAAGGGTCGTGTCATCGGCGTAATCGATCTTGAACATACGCGGGTGAACTACTACAACGAAGATCATCAGCGGACGCTCACGACACTGGCATCGCAGGTGGCGATCTCGATCGTGAATGCGAGGCTTTACCAGCGCATTCACGATGAAGAGCAGAGGATGGAACGCGACCTGCAGATGGCGCGCGAGGTGCAGCTTCGGCTGCTGCCTTCAGAGCCTCCCAAGCCGGTCTTTGCGGAGATTGCCGCGAGCTTCCGTCCGGCGCGCTCAATCGGCGGCGATATGTACGACTTCCTGACCTACGGACCGGTGGCCGAGGGCTCGGTGATGCCGGGCAAGACACTGATCGCGCTGGGCGATGTCTCGGGGAAGGCAGCTCCGGCGGCTTTATACGCAGCGTTGGTCTCGGGCATTCTGCGTTCACTTGCGGGGCGGCAGTTAGGACCGGCAAAGTTACTGGAAGCGCTGAATGACCAATTGCAGGAGCGCAAGCTGGATGCGCAGTATGTGACCATGCTCACGGCGCTGTGGGACGATGAGCGCCGAACCATCTCGATTGCAAATGCGGGATCGGTACAGCCGATTGTCGTGACGAAGTGTACGCCGGAGCCGGGAGCGCTCGCAGGGCTGACCGATGCGCTCGAGGTGCAGACGGTGCCGGTCGAGGGCTTTCCGCTGGGACTTTTCCCGCACTCGACGTATGAGGAGACGGTGATGCTCCTGGCGCCTGGAAGTATGGTCTTGTTCTTTTCGGATGGAATACCGGATGCGGTGAACTCACGCGGGGAGCAGTACGGCACGGAACGGCTCGCAACCTTACTGCAACATCATCCGACGGCATCGCTGAGCGCCCAGGGAGCGGTCGATGCGATCGTCGAGGCAGTGACGACGCATCAATCTGGAACAGAACACTTCGACGACGAGACAGTTATCGCGCTGCGGGTGAGGTGAAGACACCCTGAGCTGCCGGACGTCAGAAAGCTTGAGCTACAGGCATCTGCACGGCCGTCCGTTGCTTAGTGCTTCACCATGGCCCAGGCGACGGCTACGAGAAGCGTTCCGACGATCGTAATCGCGGCGTCAACTACCTGGAGAGTGTCATTATCTGTTTGTGACATGCGAGCCCAGCCTGACAGACCATTGAGAACAGTGCGCATTGGAGGAGCTCCTTGTTGTGACTCGAACGGCCACGCTGTTCGATGTAGTCAGGATCGGAAAAAAACGCGGCAGGGGATATCCCACTTCGGTCTCTGATCGCTGTCGAGAAGGGGGATGACCGGAGTACCACCAACGGTTGAACTTAGACCCTTGGTGGCATGATCCATAAAACGCAAGCTCATAAGCATGGGTGTTCGGAAGCTTTGCTGCTCCGTTCGTCACCTTTATAGTGTCAGCTCGGATGTGGCGAAGCGAGCAGAGCGGAACGCAGAGGTCACGGCGCCTACCTTACGTACCTCTGCATTGCGCTCTTTTTCTATTGACGAAAGATCTCCTGCATGAACTATCCGAAGTTGGGCGGATTCTCGTCAACGACCTTGAGTTCGCGTTCGAGCGCCAGCCCGGCGGAGGCGATTGTGCCTTCGTCGAAGAGCCGCCCGATCAGGGTGACACCGTGCGGTACGCGGCGTGGGGGCGAGAACTTCGGCAGGGGATGCGCCGGGTCGGGCGCCCAGTCACTGCGAGCTTCGGAGACTTCGACAAAGCCGGCGCGAAGCGTCAATGAGGGATGACCGGTTGCGTTCGAGATGGTGAGCATCTCGTCGCGCAGGCTGGGAACGATCAGGAAGTCGACTTCGGCCATGATGCGGGCCATCTCCATCGCGGTCATGCGCCGCATGCGATCGGCCTGGACGTAATCGACGGCGGAGAGAAAGCGCGACTGTCGGAAGGTATTCGGCCAGGCATCCGGAACCTGCATGCGGAGCTGATCGATGCGATGGTCGAGCGTTTCTACCTCGAAGGCTGCTGCGGATTCCGCAAAGAGAATGACCTGGATCGACGAGTAGGGCCAATCCGGAAGGGTCACAGGAACAGCCTGGAAGCCAAGCTTCTCGAGCGTCGCAAGCGCTTTGCGGTCGACGTCGGTTGCGGGTGCCTCCTTCATCCATTGCGGAAAATAGCCGACCTTGAGGCCTTTGACGGAGGCGTTCGCGTCGAAGCTGAGATAGCTCTGCACGGAGGAAAGATCGCCGGGATCGGGACCTGTAATGGCTTGAAGGACGAGCATGGTGTCTTCGACCGTACGGGTCATGGGGCCGAGTTTGTCGAGCGACCAGCAAAGTGTCATGGCGCCGGTGCGTGGAACGCGGCCAAAGGTGGGGCGCAGGCCGGTGATCCCGCAGCGCATGGTCGGCGAGATGATGCTCCCGCCGGTCTCAGAGCCGATCGAGAAGCCGACCAGGCCGGCAGCGGTCGCGGAGCCAGGGCCTGCGGAGCTTCCGCTCGCGCCTTCCTCGAGCAGCCAGGGATTCATCGTTTCTCCACCAAACCAGACATCATTGAGCGCGAGCGCACCGAGCGAGAGCTTTGCCACCATGACCGCACCGGCTGCGTGCAGCCGGGAGACAACGGTGGCGTCACGATCCGGGATGCGGTTTTCGTAGAAGTCGGCTCCCCAGGTGGTGCGGATCCCAGCCGTGTCCAGGAGGTCTTTGCCGCCCCAGGGGATGCCGTGCAGCGGCCCCCGATATCTACCGGCGGTGATCTCTTCGTCTGCCTGCTTCGCTTGCTGCAGCGCGATCTCAGGAGTCGCCGTGATGACGCAGCGCAGGGTTGGATTGTATTTGGCGATGCGATTGAGATAGATGCGGGTGAGCCGGGTTGACGTAAGCTGGCGACTCTCGATCCATCGCGAGAGATGGGTGACCGGAGCGAAGGCGATCTCAGCGTCAGTTTTGGGAAGCGGGCCGGGATCGAGCTTTGTGCGGACGAAGGTGTCTTCCGTCGGGCCGTGGGACTGGCCGGGGAGCACGGGATTCCAATTGCTGTATGGCGCGATGCTGTCGGGAATCGGCAGCAGGCGAGGGCCGCTGCGGCGCTCGTAGAGAGCGGCCATCGATTGACGCCAGTTCCCTGATGCTTCTGCTCGGTTGGCCTGCGACATGGGAAATTGCATCAGCTTCTCGGCTTCGACGAAGGTCTGCGTCGTCACTTCGGGGCCGCTGGCGGGTGCAGTTCCAAAGGCTGGTGGGGCGCCGGGGGTCGGGTTCTGAGCGGAATGGGTCGGCATCGCGGCGGCTCCTAGGAGAGTCAGGGAGGATTCGGTGAGGAACTGGCGTCGGGATTTCTCTGGCATCTCTGGATGGTAAGGCAAAGTGCGCAAAACGGATAAGACGAACAAGGAACAAATGATCAGACGATTGGACGGCGTGATCTGTTCTTTATTCCTCCTGCTTGTCTACGCATTCTTCTTCTTGAGGCCGACGCGGAACAGCACTTCGAGGATGCGAACGCCGGCTTTGAGCGATGCGCGGAAGTCGCCGGAGACCTTGCTGGTGCCACCGATGCGTCTGCGGTAATCGACTGTGACCTCGCGGATGCGGAGGTGGTGCTGGGCAGCTTTGATCTGCATCTCGAGGTTCCAGCCATAGGTGAGTTCGGACATTTGCAGGGCTTCGAGAGACCTGCGGCGGATCGCCCGGAAGGGTCCCATATCGGTGTAGCGAACGCCCTGGAAGATGCGCAGCAGCGTGCTGACCAGGTGTGCGGCGAAGACCTGCGACGGCAGCATGGAACCAGGTTCGCGATTGCCGCGGATGCGCGAGCAGAGCACGAAGTCGGCCTCGCCCTTAGCAATAGGCCCAGTGAGCAGCGGCAGGTTTGCGATGATGTCGGAACCGTCGCCGTCCATGTAGACGAGGATGTCGGAGGTAGAAAGCGCAGCGTTTGAGCCGGCCAGGCAGGCAGCGCCATATCCACGCGGAGATTCGAGGACGCGGGCACCGGCTGCGCGGGCGTTGGCTGCGGTTGCGTCAGTCGATCCGTTGTCGACCACGATGCACTCGGCGATCATGTGCCAGGGCATCTCGCGCACGACATGGCCGATGGATTCAGCTTCATTCAGGGCAGGGATGATGATGGAGATTGGCATGATTAGAAAAGACGACGACAAGATACGCCCTAATCGCGAGGGCCGGCCACTCTGTCGAGTAGAGGCTTCGCGTACTTCAGTTTATTGATTGCTGCTGCAAGCGAAGGAGTAGGGGGCAAGCTGGTGCATCCAGCGACGGGTTGCAGGGATGCGGTAGAGCGTGAGCTCAATCGCAGCGGCGATGGCGGTTGTGGTGTAGAGGATCTCGTTGAGGTAGAACTGCGGCGCCCCGCTGCCGGTAGCCCAGCGTGTTGTGCACATCAGAAACAGGGTGCAGAAATAGATGAATACCGTAAGAGATGGGGTCAGAACCACCAGCGGGATGAGCCAGGCGACGTACCAGGGATAGTGCGGCGAGAAGATCAGCATGGTCGCTATGGCAATGCTGATTGCGGGCTTCAGGAAAGAGGCAGGCGTTGAGTTCGGCTGGCAGGTGGTGCGCCATGTCCAGGCGACCAGCGCGAGCATGATGATACCAGCGAAGATGATAAAGGCGTTGTTGCTGAGGTTGTGCAGGCCGGGCAGATGCTGGGCAAACTCAAGCGGGAAGTAGCGCGTCCCGGTGTCCATTCCTTCTTCCTTGGCGTAGCCGCCGAGGAAGCCGAAGACGTGTTTGCCAACTGAAAGATAGACGCTGTAGCTTGCGACTGCCATCGCCAGCATAATGGCGGGCATCTTCCAGTCCAGCTTTCCGTTCTTCTGCCTCTGGTAGAGAGCGGGAAAGAGGAGGATGGGGTAGATCTTGGTAAGGACTGCAAGTGCAAGGAAGACACCGGTGAGAACCGGCTTCTTCTGGAAACGGAAGTAGAAGGCCAGAACGATGAACGCCATGCAGACGGAGTCGAGGTGTCCGGATGAGCCGAACTCCCAGATGCACAGAGGGCACCAGGCGTAGACGAGCAGCCACTCCTGGCGCAGGCCCAGTTGGCGCAGCATCAGCGAGAGACCATACAGAGTGAGGCCTTCAAAGAGCACCATCGCGGTCTTCATAAAAGCAACAGTTGGGCTCAACCAGGTGATGATGTAGAAGAGCATCTGCGCTACCGGAGGGTAGATGGTGTGCGCGTAGTCACGACGGTTGATGTTATCGAACAGATCCTGGTTCGGCGAACGCAGGAAGCTGATGAGAGGGTCGCCGGGGACGTAGCGGTAGGGATTGATGTGGGCATGCTGGACGACGCCATCCCAGGCATAGCGATAGACGTCCGTCGACAAAAATGGCTCGGGGAAGAGCCCGACGATACGCGCGGCGATCGCCACCGTAAGGATGATTGGCAGGGTGAGTCGATCTGTCTTTGCAGGCCCACCGGGTCGTATGAGCAGGATGAGAATAGCGCCAAGGTAGAGGGCGAGGGATGCGGTCGAGCAACCCAGATTGCCGATGACAAAGTGGTCGCTTTCGACGATGAGTTGCTGCGTATAACGGATGAGCCCGTAACCGATTGCGATCAGGGCAGCGTTGGTCTGCCAGGCACGCGGCTGGTTCCAGTGGGTCTTCGGGATGGTCACGCCGGCTGCACCGCCGCAGTCATCTCGGCAAGGAGCGCCTTGGTATGAGGGGCAGGATAGCCGTCGACCGAAGCGAACGCGGGACGCTGTGCGTGAAGCAGTTCGGATTCGAGGATGGTAAGGGTCGCGGCATCGTCCACGTCGTACCAGGTGGGGAGAAGGTGAACCCTGAGATTGGCTTCCCTGCACTGCTGAACCGTTTCGTCGAGAACGCTGGCGGTCGACCAGGTGATGTTCTGAAAAGGCTCTGCATGTGCCTGCCTGAGGCCGATGAGATAGTAGCCGCCGTCGTGCGAAGGCCCGAGAACCACGTCAGCCTTGTTCTCGCGAAGTGTCTCGACTGCTTCCGCGAAAGCGGAGTACGGCACGGTAGGCGAGTCGGAATCGATGAGGCAGACGGCGCCATAACCTATGGCGAGGACGTCTTCAGCCGCAGCGAGCAGACGCTCCCCGAAGGCATCTCCGCGCTGAAGGACGAGAGCGAAGGATTCGGGGAGCAGGCCTGCGAAAAGAGCTTCGTCGCCAACCGGCGTATAGGAGATGAGGCCGGCGGCGCGGGGTACCGTGGAGAGATTCTCCGTGGTGTCGCGCAGAAAGCGGATGTTCAGAGCGGCGGTCTGATCGAGCGTAAGAGGCGGTGAAAGGCGGGTCTTCACCTTGCCGGGACGAGGAGCTTTCGCCATCACGGCGAGCGCGCACAGGTGTTTCAACGCGGGAATCGGATGTTCAGGATCAAGAATTGGGTAAGGGCTTTCGCTCACTGCGGCTGCACTCCGGCGAGGTACTTCTGGCATACGGCGTACTGATACCACCCATCGTAATGGAGTTCGGTCTCACCCCAGGGCTGCGAATGGACGAGTGCTTCGAAGTCGGATCGGGTAAGAACATCTGCTTGCTGGGGCTCGCGATACTTACCGGCAGGTGAGGTCGTGAGGCGTGAGAGCAGCCACATGAAAGCGAGCGGAAAACGGGTGCGAAAGCCGGAGGTCGGTTCAGCAATGAAACATCGGCCTTCAGGCTTCAGAACCCGGAAGATCTCGCGGATAACGCCTTCCTTATCGGGAATGATGAGGAAGAGGCGGGAGACGACGACGGCATCGATGGAACCAGTTGGGTATGGCAGCGCGTGCGCGTCAGCGTGCTGGAAGCTGCAGTTCGATAGATTGAGCGAGCGAGCACGCGACTCGGCGCGCTGGATGAGATTTTCGGAAAGATCGATGCCGGTAGTCTGGAGGTCGGGAAGTTCTTCCGAGAGTCGACAGGCATAGAACCCCGGGCCGCAGCCAAGTTCCAGAAGACGCGTGCCCTTGGGAGGCGGTTCAGCGGGAAAGAGGGCGGCGGTGATCTCGTGAGTGTGGTCGCGGAAGAGATACTCGCGGCAGAGGGCGTAGAACCAGGCGCAGCGCTCGAACAGGCTGTCCGGCTCCGGCGTGGGCTGCGCATGGGACGACGAGGCGACGAGGACGGACTTAGAAGTTTGTCTTCTCAGGCTGGCTGCGGAGTGTTCGCAATCTGTCTGATCCATCAGGAAGTGTCCTCGGTTATACCGTGATTGTGCGGGCCTTGCGGCTCTGGGCTTAGTGTACTGCCGCCGTCGTGCCGGGATGAGGAAATCAGGGGAGAGCGGCTTTCTGACCCACGATCTCGCATCTCGGTTATCTTACGTCTGTCCAGTCGAGGATCACTTTGCCGGAGTTGCCGGAACGCATGGCATCGAAGCCTTGCGAGAACTCGCTCCAGTTTAGGCGGTGCGTGATCACCGGTGCGATGTCCAGTCCGGATTCGAGCATAACTGTCATCTTGTACCAGGTCTCGTACATCTCGCGGCCATAAATACCGCGAAGTGTGATCTGGTTGAAGATGATGCGGTTCCAGTCTATGGCGATCTCGGTGGCGGGGATGCCGAGAATGGCGATCCTGGCTCCATGGCTCATATTGGCGATCATGTCGCGGAAGGCGTTTGCATTGCCGGACATCTCCAGCCCGACGTCGAAGCCCTCGTGCATGTTCAGAGCCTTTTGGACCTCTGCGAGGGATTCGGTGGAAGGATCGACGGCGCGCGTGATGCCGACTTTTTCTGCGAGTGCCCGGCGGTAGGGGTTGGGGTCGGAGATGACGACGTGGCGGGCACCGGCATGCTTGGCGACGGCGGCGGCCATGATGCCAATGGGACCGGCGCCGGTGACGAGGACATCCTCGCCCAGGACCGGGAAGGCGAGTGCGGTGTGGACGGCATTGCCGAAGGGATCGAAGATGCTGGCCACGTCTGGCTTGATGCCGGCGGCATGCTGCCAGATGTTGGTCGCGGGCAGGACGACGTACTCGGCGAAGGAGCCGTTACGCTGAACACCAAGGCCGAGGGTTGCGGCGCAGAGATGGCGACGGCCGGCAAGACAGTTGCGGCAGCGGCCGCAGACAACGTGACCTTCGCCGCTTACCAGCGCGCCCAACGGCACATCCGTAACGTTCGAACCGATCTCGACCACTTCGCCGGCAAACTCGTGGCCGATGACAAGGCCGATCTGGATTGTCTTCTGAGCCCAGGCGTCCCAGTCGTGGATATGGAGGTCAGTGCCGCAGATTCCGGTGTAGAGAACGCGAATCTTGACGTCGTTGATGCCGATCTGCGGTTCGGGAACATCTTCGAGCCAGAGGCCCTTCCCGGCTTTCGATTTTACAAGTGCTTTCAACGGGAACCTTTCTTCGGAACTGCGGCGAGTTCCCGACGGCCTAGAGAAGCTGCGGGTTTGCTCTCTGACAGCAGACGCGTTTCACGTTTAGTCTACCGGATTAACGCAGCGCCGGCGCGGCTGACTCCATGCGTTCGAGAGCCGAATCTTACCCTGCCAAATTGCTCCAAGCTGCTCAAAGGAAGTCATTTAGGTCTGGACCGTATGATCTGCCTGGTGGCATCTTTGTTGGTGCGTCAACCTTTTGGGAGAGCTTGCGTCGAGAATGCGGCATCTCAGGAATTTGTTGAAGCGGCGGGAGATTGCCATCAGGGTCCGACGACAACTAGAGCGGCGACAAGTGGTATTGGGGGTTTGATGAAGTACAAGTTGGTCGAGCAGCAACCGAGAACGTTCGTGTTGATCTTCGATACGGGCGATGAACTAGCCGAGGGGTTGAAGCAGTTTGCGAAGGAACAGATGATGTCGGCGAGCAGCTTCAAGGCGATTGGCGCGCTTTCTGCAGTGAAGCTGGGCTGGTTCAACTGGGAGACGAAGAAGTACGAGACGGTCGTCGACCTGGACGAGCAGGTGGAACTACTATCGTTGATCGGCGACATTGCCGACAAGGATGGCGAACCGCAGGTACATGCGCATGTGGTCGTAGGCAAGAGCGATGGAACAGCGCACGGCGGGCACCTGCAGTCAGCAACGGTGCGGCCTACGTGTGAGGTGGTGCTGACAGAGAGTCCAAGGCATTTGCGTAAGGAGATCGATCCGGAGTCGGGGATTGCTCTGATCAAGCTCTAGGGGCGAGTTGCGCCTCGTCGCGGGCGGCGTCCGCTCCATGGAGTGTCAGGCTTCGCTGGCGCTCCGGGTTAATCGCCGACGATCCAGGGGGGAGCCAACGCGAGCCCTTTGTTCTCCTTCGACGACTCTGATTAAAGATAAGGATGGACTTGGAGGAGGCGGGCAGTGAGTGGATTGAGGTCAGTTTGGCTGCATGCTGGCACGCTGGGTACGCTTGTGTCGCTCGCGGGCCTTAGATTTGCTCAACAAGGGACCTCACCTCAAGATGCCTCCGCCTTAGTGCGGCGGGCGGTGCAACATCGGGCAGATGAAGAGCGTAAGCATCATCCACTTCGATACGAGTTGCGCAAGAAGGATGACCGACGCGACAGTACCAAGGAGATCATCGAGACGAAGGACGGCGATGTGGCTCGGCTGGTTGCCGTAGACGGCAAAGCGTTAACTCCGGCGGCGGACCAGGCGGAGTTGGCGCGCCTCGACAACCTTGCTGCGCATCCGGAAATGCAGGAGAGGCGACATAGGGAGGAGATTGCGGATGCAAAGCGCGTCTCCGACCTGATGCAGCTGCTGCCGGACGCGATGGTCTACAAAATAGAAGGGACCGAGCCATGTGCGACGGGCGAGTGCTACCGGATGAGCTTTCAGCCAAAGCCGGGTTGGAATGGTCCAGCGCTTGAGTCGGACCTCTTGCGTGGGGTGGCGGGTGAGGTTTGGGTCGATACCCGCCAGGAACAGCTGGTTCGGCTCGATGCAAACTTCATCTCCGATGTGAACTTCGGGATGGGCATCCTGGCCAGGCTCTATAAGGGCTCGACTGCGCGGCTCGAACAGACGGATATTGGTTCGGAGCTGGGCGGCGGAGCACACGACTGGGAGCTTACCGGATTGACGCTGCACATCAACGGCAAAGCGCTTTTGTTCAAGGCGATCGCCGTGCAGACCAAAGAAGACACGAGTCACTTTGCCAGGGTGCCTGAGGGGATCGGGTACCTGGACGCAATCAAGATGCTCAAGGGGGAAGGATCGAAGTAGACTTGGCATCAGCGCCTGTGGAATGGCTTCCTTCGCTCTCGAGAATGCACACCTCTTTGCATTTAGAGGAAGGTGAAGACCGAATCATTCGGTGCGCAACGCCTGGGTGGGCTCGATGGCGGCAGAGCGACGTGCGGGGACGAGTGACGCTGCCAGGGCGAGCAGGAAGATCGAGAGTGCTGCCAGAGTAATGACGAGGGGGTCAACTGGATCGACCTGAAAGAGGAAGGTGCGCAGTAGACGGGTCGCGAAAAATGCCGCAACAGAACCGAGGGCGCAACCCGCGAGACCAAGCTTTGCCCCTGAGACCAGGATGAGTCGCATGACGCTCGAACGCTGAGAGCCGAGAGCAAGCCGGATCGCCATCTCCTGGTTGCGCAGCGTGGCGGAGAAGGCGATGACTCCGTAAATGCCGAGGACTGCGAGCAACACAGCGGCACCGGCGAAAGACGAGATGATCGCAGTGTTGAAGCGGCGTGGAGCCTGCTCGGCGTTGACGACACTATCCATTGTGGCGACGTCGGTGAGCGGGAGGCGCGGGTCGATGGAACGAACCGTCGCAAGCAAGGCGTTGGTCATCTGTTCAGGCGGTAGCGTCGTGCGCAGAACGATGGTGCCAAAGTTGCCGTTCAGCATGCCAGCGAAGGCGAAGTTCGCGAGTGAGGTCGAGAATTGGGACGCTGGGGTGTAAGTCTGGTCCGTGACGGGCGAGTCTGCCGAGGTTTGTTTTACATCTTCCACTTCGCCGACGACGGTGAGCCAAGGGAGCGGGGTGTTGGTAAGGCCCCAATGAACGCGCTTCCCGATGGGATCCTGACCGGGCCAGTAGTGGTCAGCGAGCGTCTTGTTGACAATGATAACGAGCGGCGAGCTGGCGTTGTCAGAAGCGGTAAAGGCACGACCGCGCAGGATGCGGATGCCAGCTGCCTGGAAGTAGTTCCCTTCCACGTAAGACTCCCACGCGGAGTTCATGGGCTGATCGTTCGGTTGAACGTAGCCCTCCGGGTAGAAAGAGTTGCTGGAGACCAGGCCCGCACCAGGAAGGAGCGAGGTTACACCGACCGCCTGAACTCCGGGGAGCCGCTGAAGCTGGGTTAGCAGACGGTTGGTGAAGTCGTCGATCTCTGGCTGGGTGCCGTACTGCTGCTTCGGCAGAACAAAGGAGGCGGTGAGTTCGTGCTCCGGATTAAAGCCTAGATTGACCTGGCGAAGCTTTTCAAAGCTGCGCATGAGCAGCCCTGAGGCGACGAGCAGGACCAGCGCTACGGCGATCTCTGCAATGACAAGGCCGGAGCGAACATGCGCGTTGCCGGCGCCCGAGGTACCGGTTCGACCACCTTCTTTAAGGGTTTCATTGACGGGCGTACGCGCGGCGGCAAAAGCCGGGATCGCCCCGCAGAGAAAGCCGGTTGCCAGCGCGAGAAGCAGGGCAAAGATGACTACGTGGCCGTCAAGTGCGATCGAATTGATCCTGGGAAGATCTTCGGGCAGAAAACGTATGCCGATGCGCAATGCCACCCAGGCAAGGCTGAGGCCGAGCAGACCGCCTACGAGGCTAAGCGACATACTCTCAAGCAGACCCTGGCGAATGATGCGGGCGTCGGTGGAGCCGAGCGCAAGCCGCACAGCCGTTTCGCGGCGATTGCGGATGACGCGGATAAGCAGGAGCCCGGCCAGGTTTGCGCAGGCAATGAAGAGCACCACGGTGACGGCCAGGAGAAGGGTATGAACAAGCGGGCGCGCCTGGGCGACGGTCGCTTCGTCGAGCGGCTCGACCACGGGGTAGATCTGCAATCCCTTCATGGCAGCAGGAAAACCGCGCATGATCTCTTCGGCAATGCGGCTCTGATCGGCGGTTGCGCGGGCGGGGGTGATGCCGGGTTTCAGCCGTCCCACCAGGCTGAAGCCCCAGCTGGACATATTGGCTTTGTCGATGGTGCTGAGACTCGCCGGAACCCAAAGCTGCGTGCGATTGATCTGGCCGGGGATGAGTGGGAACTCAAATTCGCGGGGCATGATGCCGATGATCTGGTAGGGCCGGCGATCAAGCGTGATCATCTGCCCGAGCACGTGGGGGTCTGCGTGGAAGCGAGTGAGCCAGGTGTCGTAGCTGAGCACGGTTACGTGTTCGAAACGAGTGTCTTCCTCGGAGGTGAAGGTTCGGCCGAGCAAGGGCGAGATTCCGAGGATGGGGAAGACATTCGCACTGAGACGCGTGGCGTTGACCTTGGCAGGATCTCCGTTACCCGAGAGCTCAAAGTCGGTCTGGCGATAGACGCCGAGACTTTGAAAGTCCTGGGATTCGCGTTGGTAGACTTCGATCTCACTGCCGGAGACGGCCGGCGCAGGGAGTGCTCCGCTCCCGCGGAGCTGATCGCCAAAGAGGACCAGGCTGGACTGGTCCGGAAACGGCAGCGGCCGCAGCAACACGCCTTCGACAATCGAAAAGATGGCAGTAGTCGCCCCGATGCCGAAGGCGAGCGTAAGCACTGCCGTGAGGGTAAAGCCTTTCGCTTTCACTAGACGCCGCAGCGCAAACCTTAGATCCTGCACCAGAGTTTCCATCCGACCTCCGTTAGACCCGGGTATAGGAGCACGTCATCTGCCAGTCCGGGATATGGAGAATGGTGAGTTAACAAGGGTTTGAGGCTGCTCTGAAGGGCGTAACCGTTCGATATCCGAAGAAGTTGTCCGGAAATGGGCAGCTTCGGTCAGGCCGGTGAGAGGGAAGGTGAAGACGCCGCGACACTGCGGTAGGTAGGTTTGTAGCCAAGTTCCCCGGCGTAGCTGAGGATGCGATCGAAGTTCAGCGAGATGGTCGCGCCTGCCTTCTGGGTGACTTCGTCTTCTATGGGTAGATCGAAATCGTCAGCTCCGTAGAGCAGGCCTTCGAGAGCGCGTTCGTTCTGGGTGAGGACGGAGGTGCGGATGCGGGGAATGTTGTCGAGATAGATGCGGCTGAGAGCGAGGTGACGCAGATACTCGCCAGTGGAGATTTCAATGCCGCCGATCTGGGTGAAGTAGGGCTTGTAGGTCCAGCAGAGGAAGGAGGCGAGGCCGCTGGTTTCGTCCTGAAAGCGGCGGGTGCGATCGAGATGCTCGATGCGCTCTTCAATCGTTTCGTCGAACCCGATGACCATGGTCGCGGTGGTTCGCAAACCGGCGTCGATGATGGCGCGTTGCGCTTCGAAGTATTGGGCTACGGTGTATTTAAACTTGGAATGACGCTTGCGGAAGTCTTCGGTGAGGATTTCGGAACCGCCACCGGTAATCCAGCGGACCCCGGCTTGCTGGAAGCGCGCAGCCGCTGCGGCGTAGCTGAGATGCGCGTGGTCCGCGAGGTACATGAACTCGGCGATGGTGAGGGCGTAGAACTCGATCGAGTCGCCATAACGCTGGCGGATGGCAGCAAAGAGGTTGCAGTAGTAATCGAGGGGCAGATGTGGATTGAAACCGCCGTTGAATGCGGCGAGATCGCCGCCGAGTACAAGGAGCTCATCCAGCTTGGCAAAGACCTCATCCTGCGAGAGCACGTAGCCGCCGGCCTGGCCCGGCAGTTTGTAGAACGCGCAGTAATCGCACTGCGCCACGCAGACATTGGTGTAGTTGATGATGCGCATGATCATGTAGGTACATGCGCTGGGCGCAACGAAGTGGGCACGGACCTGCTGGGCGAGGCTGCGCAGGTCCGGGTCGGCAGCATTGCGCCAGAGCCAAAGCGCGTCGGCGTTCGAGATGCGTTCGCGGGCACTGACCTTCTCGCGGATGGTCTCGAGGCTCGCCTCACCGAGGGTGGACGCGTTATTCACCTCTTCAGTGTAGACGCTTGCCGAGGTTGCGGTGTGCGGTGAGGAGAAAGAGGTGAAGCGGCATCGAAGTCGAGTCGCGGCCGCTTGACCGCAGATCGGCTAGTTTATGGGAACGGCACGCAGCTTCTTCAAAACTTCATCCCGGCTCCGAAGCCGCCCTCGATCAACTCGGGTGCCTTCTCTTGAGCTTCTTCAAGGCTGGTGTCTCGATACCCGCATCGAGGGCTGCCTGCGAGATCCAACGTTCGTAAAAGACGAAAGTGGTGGGATCGTCAGCGACCTCGTGCAGCTCGCAGCTGATGTTTCCTTCGTTAAGTCGGGAGCTGGTAATTCCTGCAATGAGGAGCTCGCGCAGCTCCTTCTCTTTGCGTGGCTTTGCCTTTGTTGTGTAGAGGACGATGAAGCTGTCTTTACCTTCTGTCATGTACGTGTCCGTTTGGCTGCTGCAAGAGAGATGGCGTTCGGGGCCGCACGATGTGCATAGCAGGGCTGGTCTTCTGAACTCCTAGCTGCATCCTAAGGCCAACGGCGAGGATAAAAATGAGCAACTCGGAGATGCAGTATAGGACGCTTGGAACGACTGGCGAACGGGTTTCAGCGATCGGGCTTGGCGGCTGGCACATTGCCCTGCCCTGGGTGAGTGAGGATACAGGAATTCGGATCGTGCGCACGGCACTTGATCGAGGAATCAATTTTCTGGATAACTCGTGGGATTACAACAGCGGTTTGAGCGAGCTGCGCATGGGCAAGGCGCTGAAGGATGGGTATCGCGAGAAGGCCTTCTTAATGACCAAGATCGACGGCCGCAGTAAGAAGGAGGCAGCAAGCCAGATCGAGCAGAGCCTCCTGCGGCTGGGTGTTGACTGCATTGACCTTGTACAGCATCACGAGATTCTACGGTTTGAAGATCCAAACCGAATCTTCGATGAGGAGGGTGCGATGGCGGCGTTTCTTGACGCAAAGAAGGCTGGCAAGCTGCGCTACATCGGGTTCACCGGACACAAAGACCCGCATATTCACTTGTACATGCTGGAAGTGGCAAAGGAAAATGGCTTTCACTTCGACACGGCGCAGATGCCCCTGAATGTTATGGACGCACACTTCCGGTCGTTTTCGAAGATGGTGGTGCCGAAGCTGGTGGAAGAGGGTGTTGGTGTACTCGGCATGAAGTCGATGGGGAACGGCATCATCTTGAAGTCGAAGGTTGTGACGCCTATCGAGTGCCTGCACTATGCGCTGAGTCTGCAGACTTCGGTTGTCATTAACGGCATGGACAAGCTGGAATATATCGACCAGGCGTTCGAGGCAGTCAGGACGCTGCCCGAGTTCGACGAAACGGCGAAGGCCGCGTTGTTGGAGAAAACGAAGAAAGCGGCTTCGCGGGGAGAATTTGAACCATTCAAGACATCGTCCATCTTCGATGGGACGGCGACCAATCCAGATTGGCTGGGCGAAGAACCGAAGCGTCTACAGGAGTTGATGCCGCAGTAACGTCTAGGATCGAGAGCGCAAAAACGAACGGGCTCCGCTATTCGCGGAGCCCATCCAGTGAAGGCGGTCAGATTACGGGATGTAGTAACGCATGGAGACGTGGATCATGTTATTGATTGCGCGAGGCGAACCGAAGGTCGCGGTTGGCGATCCGTAGGTTCCGCTGGTAACCCCCGACCACGACTGCCGCTGCAGGTAGCTGTAGGTCGCCTGGTACTGAAGACGGCCGAACTTCGGGCTGTTGATTGCTTTGTAGGTAAAGCCGAACATACCCTCCTGGATGAAGCGGGTGGGGCTGGCGCAGGCACCGGTCGGGGTGACCGAACCGGTAAAGCCGCTGGTGGTGACAGGCGTCTCTACGTTGCAACCGGTGTCGCTGGCATTCGGTGCACCATACCCGGTGTACGGGGTTGCGGTGACGCCAGTCGCGTACAACGTGCGCTGAGCATACTCGCCACCGTAGTACGCGTACAGATCAAGCTTCGGCGCGGGATGGGTTTCAATCGACAACAGACCATGGCCGCTCTTGATTGGCTCAAGCGTGCCGTTGGGGTGAACCGTCACGTCCGTCAACTGCGATGACCCGTACCGACCGATGCCTGAGCCGTACATACCGGTTGCCGCAACATCGATAAACTTGCTTGTTCCACGGATGCCAGCTTCCGCACCGCCGCCGACCTTGGTGTCGTTGTAAGCAGTAGTGCCACCAGAGTTGGCCACGTAGCCGGTTGCCGCAACACCAACCTGCGGGTAGACACGGTCGCGGAAGAAGCGTGAAATGCCAGCCGCTTCGAAGTGGAAGTGAGGCGCATCGACGGCGATCTTCGCGATCATGTCGGGAGCGATGTTGCTGGTGTAGTTGCCGCTGTATGCGTTGTAGAGACCGCCGCCCTGGCCCGGTGCACCGAACTCGAAGTTGGTGGGGGCGTTCGTGGCTCCGCTGTAGATGATCTGCGCCTGCTCGGCTGCGATGGCCACGGTGAAGTTGCTCTGGGCGACCGGCCCGGCAAATTTCTGTTGAAGACGAATCCCGGGCTGACGAGCCCAGGTGTAACCGACCATGTACTGGGGATCGATCGTGTTCGGCAGCTTTTCCGTGCGGACGTCGGTGGATTTGCCGGTCTCCGTAAGCAGAGACCAGGTCTGACCGCCAGTAACCGCGAAGCCACTGTTGGTCTCGGCCTTGCCCCAGATCTGACGGACGCGGAGGGTGTAGCTATTCGACTGGTTGTTGTTGGAAGTTGCACCGGCGCTGAGGAAGTCGGTCTCGAAGTAACCCGAGAGCTTCGCGAGCGGCGTCTTGCCTTCGAACAAACCACCCAGGCGCGACTGACGTGCCGTGAAGTTCAACTCGGTGGTGTGGGCGTCGGTCGCACCCATAAATGGTGTGGTGTTGAAGGGGGTGTTGATATCGGAGTTGATGGCACGCTGGCGCCAGACACCTTCAAAGGCCAGGAAGGCTACCGGGGTGATGGTCACACCCTTGTAGTGGATGGTGGATGGGCTCTCGATCTTTTCATTCAGCTCAACCTTGTTGGCGCTGATGGTGTTGGCGAGACCGACATTGGTGGTCTGGAGGTCGGTGACGTTCGACTTCAGTGCCTGCACCGCATCGGTGTTTGCCTGAACGGTGGTGGTGACGCTCTGTGCCTGCTGCGTAGCGGTCTGGGCCTGGGCCTCAGCGCCGGCGGCAGCAGTCTGCGCAGCGGCAAGCTGCGCATTGGCAGCGGCGTTTGCCTGGGTCAGTGCATCGATCTCTGCCTGCTGCGCGGCCTGCTTGTCGCGAAGATCCCGAAGCTCGCGGGTGGTCTCGCTTTCGACTGGTTCGTGATGCACCGCCGCACCTTTGCGGCGCCGGGCGGCATGCTTCCTGGTACCGGTCGAATGGGTGCCGGTGGAACCTTTTTCCTTCGTGATGACGGTCGTCTTGGTCTCGCCTGGCGCGACCTTAACCGTCTTCGTGGTGGTCGATAGCGGTTCCTGCGCCTGCAAGGACACCGAACCAATCATCAGCACCGCTGCAATTGCACCTGCACTCTTCATCTTCTTCATGGAGCCTCTCAAATTGAGCACACGAAAAATCGTACCTCGGGGATACCCGCGGGTCACGATTGCTTCGCGCTCAGAATGACTCCAGTGTGCCAAAGAAATGTGAACAGACGAATAAACTCGGAGAGCGACGCCGTTAAGAAGGCAACAATTCCGTTCCGATCTGGTCCTCAGTCCTGGGGAGATGTTGTGCCCTTATCTGGTTGAAAATGAGCTCCTTCGTCAGCCTTTTGCAATTTTCAAAGCTCCGGAGGAAGGGGGGAGGACCATCAACGTCATAGTCGAATGTGGAGAATGCGCATCCATGAGCGGCAGAGATCGCCCAATCTGACTCCTTCAGCTTGAGATTCGGATAATCTCTTTCGCCTTTGAAATACGAATCGTTCCCTCGTAGGAGTAAGCTGATTTGCGCATCGGCATGGCGACTTTCCGTGCGCCTCCCTCATTCCGTTGCGTATCGTACCCCAGAGAGGAATCAACTATGGCAACCGCGGCAATGACACAGATCCAGCCTGGACATTATGGCTACCCTGTTGCTTTTAAGGCACGTTATGCCAACTACATTGGCGGTGAGTGGCTCGCGCCCATATCGGGCCAGTACTTCGAGAACATCTCGCCCGTGACGGGAAAGGTGTTCTGCGAAGTGCCCAGATCGAACTCCGCGGACATCGAACGCGCACTTGATGCAGCTCATGGCGCCAAGAAGGCCTGGAGCAAGACCAGTGTTGCAGCGCGCGCAAGGATATTGGAGCAGATTGCCCAGCGCATCGACGACAATCTGGAACTGCTCGCCACGGCCGAGACCTGGGATAACGGGAAACCGATTCGTGAGACTATGAACGCGGACATCCCGCTGTGCTCGGATCACTTTCGCTACTTTGCCGGTTGCATCCGTGCACAGGAGGGAGGCATCTCCGAGATCGACGTGGACACGGTGGCGTACCACTATCATGAGCCGCTGGGCGTGGTGGCACAGATTATTCCATGGAACTTTCCCCTGCTGATGGCTTGCTGGAAGCTTGCGCCTGCTTTGGCCGCTGGCAACTGCGTCGTGCTCAAGCCGGCGGAACAGACGCCGGTGTCGATTCTGATCCTGATGGAGTTGATCGGCAACCTGCTGCCTGCGGGAGTGCTGAATATCGTGAATGGCTTTGGGGTCGAGGCCGGCAAGCCGCTTGCCTCCAACCCGCGGATTAACAAAGTCGCCTTCACAGGCGAGACGACCACTGGCCGCCTGATCATGCAATATGCCTCGCAGAACATCATTCCGGTGACGCTCGAGCTCGGCGGTAAGAGCCCGAATATCTTCTTCGCGGACGTGATGAATGCGGATGATGCTTACTTCGACAAAGCGCTCGAGGGATTTACGATGTTCGCCTTCAACCAGGGTGAGGTGTGCACGTGTCCTTCGCGCGCGCTGATTCACGAATCGATCTACGATGCGTTCATCGAACGGGCGCTTGGACGGGTCAAGGCTATTCGCAGCGGGAATCCGCTCGACCCGTCGACGATGATCGGGGCGCAGGCGAGCCAGGAGCAAATGGAGAAGATCCTGTCGTACTTCGATATTGGACAACAGGAAGGCGCGGAGGTGCTGACCGGCGGCCATCGACGGGAGCTTGACGGCGACCTTGCCGATGGCTACTACATCGAGCCTACGGTCTTCAAGGGCCATAACAAGATGCGCATCTTCCAGGAGGAGATCTTTGGCCCGGTGGTCTCGGTAACAACCTTCAAGGATGATGAGGATGCGCTTGCGATTGCGAATGATTCCTTGTACGGGCTGGGAGCCGGAGTTTGGACGCGCGACCTGACGCGGGCTTACAGGTTCGGTCGTGGGATCGAGGCGGGACGGGTGTGGACGAATTGTTATCACGCGTATCCGGCGCATGCGGCTTTTGGCGGCTATAAGCAGAGTGGCATTGGACGAGAGAACCACAAGATGATGCTGGATCACTACCAGCAGACCAAGAACCAGCTGGTCAGCTACAGCCCGAACGCGCTCGGCTTCTTCTAGACGTGGTAGTTCGCGTGCTTAGAAAGTAGCGTCCATGACTCCTGAAATGTGCACGTCTGGCGTCAGGACGCTCTCCTTCCTATTCGCTGGTCATGACAATCCCTAACCAAGTCGAAGCCACGCCGGCGGCACTCGCGCTCATTGAGTCGCTAAGCACGAAGCACGGCGCGCTGATGTTTCATCAGTCCGGCGGTTGTTGCGATGGGTCTTCGCCAATGTGCTATCCCGCCGGTGACTTCCTTGTAGGCGACCAGGACGTGCTGGTGGGCACACTGGCGGACACTCCGTTTTACATCTCGCGCCCGCAATTCGAATACTGGAAGCACACACAACTGATCCTCGACGTGGTGCCGGGTCGCGGCGGAATGTTCTCGCTGGAAGGTCCTGAGGGGGTGCGCTTTCTGACTCGTTCGCGGGTCTTCGGCAGCGAAGAGCTGGCACTGCTCCGGGAGGCAGGTCGAATTTAGCCTGCGTTCGGAGTAAAGTGATGCGAAGATGAATGCTCTCAGCCGCCGACACTTCCTTTCGACCGCAGCCGCGGCGACCGCCGCAGCCGCATTGCCTCAGCCGTCAACGGCAGAAATTCGGGCACAGGCATTGCCCGTACTACATTCGGTAGCCGAGCAGAAGTCCCTGGTGCAGGCCTTTGCGCTTACTGATGTGCGTCTGCTTCCGGGTCCGTTCAAGGATGCGATGGAGCGGAATCGCAGCTTCCTCTACTCCATTCCGAATGATCGTCTCGTGCACAACTTCCGCTTGACCGCAGGTCTGGCGTCGGATGCGACGCCACTGGGAGGCTGGGAAGCGCCCGATTGCGAGCTGCGCGGTCACTACGTGGGACATTATCTGAGCGCGAGTGCCCTGCTGCACGCATCGATCGGTGACCAGCTGATCCTCACCAAGGCGAATGATCTCGTCAGCATGCTTGCCGCGTGCCAGCGGAAAGACGGCTACCTGGGCGCGTATCCAAGCAGTTTTTACGAGCGTCTTCGCGAGTATAAAGAGGTCTGGGCGCCGTTTTACACTTACCACAAGATCGTGGCCGGCCTGATCGACATGTACCAGCTTACCGGGAACCAGCAAGCGCTCGGCATGGCGCTGAAGATGGCCGACTGGGCTGATGAATACTCTCAGGCTGTCGTCGCCGCAGGCGGTGTGGAGGCATGGCAGAAGGTGCTGCTGGTGGAGCAGGGCGGCATGATGGAGTCTGCCTGGAATCTTTACGGCATCACTGGCGATCCCAGGTACAAGGCGCTCGCTGTCCGGTTCGAGCACCACAAGATTCTCGACCCTATCGCCGCGAATGAGGATAGGCTGGCGGGTAATCACGCCAATACCAATATCCCCAAGATAATCGGCGCGGCGCGTGGGTATGAGCTTACTGGCGACGCGCGCTACGCCGCAATCTCCGAGAACTTTCACCAGATTGTGACGAAGCACCATGCCTACTGTACCGGTGGCACGAGCAATGGGGAGGTATGGCATGAGCCGGATGGGGTGACGACGCAGCTCGGATTCATGGCTGAAGAGTGCTGCTGCTCGTACAACATGATGAAACTTACGCGGCTGCTCTTCAAGCGACAGCCGGATGCGAAGCTTTTCGATTACTACGAGCGCCTGCTGTACAACGTGCGCCTCGGCACGCAGGATCGCAATGGCATGATGATGTACTACGTATCGCTGAAGCCGGGGTTGTATAAGACCTTTGGCGATGGCTTCGAAGCGTTTTACTGCTGCACGGGCACGGGCTCCGAAGAGTATGCGAAGCTGAACGACTCCATCTACTTCCACTCGGATGACACGCTGTACGTGAATCTCTTTATTTCTTCGAAGGTGACGTGGAAGGAACGCGGCCTGACGCTGCGTCAGACTACGACGTATCCCAAAGCTGGACGGGTAACGTTTGTCATCGATCAGGCGCCGACCTCACCTACGACGCTCAAGGTGAGAGTGCCCTACTTCGTTACGACGCCGGTCACAGTCGACATTAATGGCATGCCCGAAACTGTGGCCTCAGGGCCTTCGAGCTATCTCGCGCTAAGCCATGTCTGGAAGGCCGGTGACGTGGTGACGATTGATCTACCGCTTTCACTTCACGTCGATACGGCTCCCGATGATCCGCAGGTGCAGGCCGCGATGTATGGACCCCTGGTGCTCGCAGCACGCCTCGGCACCGAGGACCTGACCGCGCCGATGATCTACGGCTCCGTGTTTCGCCAGGCGGACAGCGGATATCCTATGCCGACTGTCGCGGCAGCGCAGTCGATGTGGTTTGAGAAGATTGATGGCTCGAACGATTATCCGCTGCAGTTCCGCACGGTCGGTCACGGAGTAGCCCACACGCTTATACCGTTGAATGAAATCTTCGCTGAGCGGTATTCCGTTTATCTTCGGACGATTTAGAAGTCTGCGACCGGCTTCTCGTTTGAATAAGGACGCGCGGCGAGAGCCTTGGAGAGGACTGCCCTGGCCTGTTCGAGCTCAGCTCCGTGGAGCTCGAGCCTGGGCCCGCGCACGCGCGCTGAGCCGACGCCGACCTGCTCCTGAACCCACTTGATCAGCTGCACAAACTTTGGCACGGTATCCATGCGCAGCAGCGGAAGAAACCATTTGTAGAGTGCGAAGGCGTTGGTGGCATCGCTTGCGTTGGCCAGTTCAAACAGCCGCACAGACTCGGCTGGGAACGCGTTGACAAGCCCGGCTATCCAGCCGACAGCGCCGGCGCGCACACCCTCGACCAGCACGTCGTCCACGCCGACGCAGATCTCCAACCGGGCGCCGAGCACCTCGCGGATGGCAGCGACGCGGCGGACGTCTGCGCTGGATTCCTTGATCGCAACGAGGTTCTCAAAGTCAGCTGCAAGCTCGGCGATCTGGTGTGGGAGGAAGTCGGTCCTGTACGCGACTGGATTGTTGTAGAGCATGCAGTTGAGCGAAGTAGCGGCAATGACGCTGGCGACGTGCTGCTTCATCTCGCGCCAGTCGGAGGTATAGACGTAAGGCGGTAGGACCATGAGTCCGCTGCAGCCGATCTGCTCAGCTTCTTGAGCCAGGCGGACGGCACCGCTGGTTGAGAGGGACGAGATGGCCGCGACCACCGGCTTACTGGCCGCTGCCTGCACGGCTGTCCGGAGGATGGCGAGCTGCTCCTCATGTTCAAGCGTCGCACCCTCGCCGAGTGAACCGAGCATTACGAGGCCTGCACAGCCGTTCCCAAGCATCCACTTCGCGTGACGAGTCAGGAACTCGTGATTGACCTTCATCCCTTCATCGAATGGCGTGGTGACTGCCGGCAACACTCCCTTGAACTTCATGGTGTCTCCTCGTTCATCTTCATCCTAAGCGGCAGATAGGGCGCGGGATTGATCGCTGAAACGCGCCCGAGCATCTGGTCTGTGAGCAGCTTTGCCGCGCCCAGCGAACAGGTTGTTCCGAGCCCTTCAAAGCCGGCGGCAAGCCAGAGCGTGGGGTCGTCTGAGAGGCCCGCAGCCGGCCCCAGCAGCGGCAGGTGATCCGGCGTGGCGGCGCGAAAGCCGGTCCAAACCTGCGTGAGCGCAAAGCTCGACAGGTTGGGCATAAACGCGTAAGCGCACCGCAGCATCCTTTTTAGAATCTCGGTGTCGACTTCAGGATCTTCGACCTCGAACTGCCGCGACGAACCGATGACGATCTCGCCTGTCAATCGTGGCTGCACATTGAACGCGACAGAAGCACCTTCACTTGCGCCGGCACTTTTGACATAGCCGAGTTCAACGACCTGATGCCGCAAAAATCCGGGAGCCTTCGACGTCATGGCTAGGTGCCCTTTGCGCCTCTTGAGAGGTAGGGCGGGCAGCAACTCGCATTCGTTTCCAATGGCGAGAACGATGCGCGTGCCGCGCAAGATCTCTCCACTCGCAAGCTCGACTATCCCGGCACCTGCGCGCACTGCTCTTGAAAGATGAAGCGTGGCCCCGGCGTGCTGGGCTTCGGCAAGCAGATAGGCCGAAGCGGCGGGTGGGCGGCTTACACCATCTTCGGGCACCAGGAGACCGCCGGCTAAGCCTCCACGAAGTTCCGGCTCTGCCCTCCGCAACTCGGCTGAGCTCAACAGTTGCGCGGTCACCCCGGCTTGCAGCAGGGTGAAGCTTTTGGCTTCGGCCGCCGCCATCTCCTCGGCGCCGGTGGCGATCCAGAGGGTGCCGCGGCTTACATATTCGACGCACTCGGGGAGGGAGGCAGCCTCTGCTCGCCACAGGTTCCGCGAGTAGGCGGAGAGCGCAAGCTGCGCGGCAGAGTCGTCCATGACGACTACGTGGCCCATGCCGGCGGAGGTCGCGCCTCCGCCGGGAGAGCCGCCTTCAACAACCGCGACACACATGCCGGCGAGCGCGCATTCTCGAGCGCAGGCACTGCCGATCACGCCCGCTCCGACGATGACGACATCGTAGCCGTTCATGAGAACAGGATTCCTTCGCGGAACGGGTCTTGAAGGTCGAAGATGAGCTTTGATTCGGCCGTGATCCAGGCTCGCCCAGTGATAGTGGGGCGCACGCGTCCATCGGTGGTGGGCTGCACACTTCCCTCGAAGACTGTGTCCAGGATTCCCTCCTGCCTCCAGGCTTCTGCAGCCTGCAGGTTGCCGTCGGCAAAGAGGCATGCCATCTTCGCGCTGGTACCCGTGCCACAGGGCGAGCGATCGAAGGAAGCTCCCGGGCAGAGAACGAAGTTACGGCCTGAGTTCCGTTCTGCGTGTGCCGCTGAGTAGAACTCGATGTGATCGATGAGAGCGCCGTTGATGCCGGTGATGCGTGCAGCTTCAAGCGCAGCCCTGATTGCACTTGCTGCCTCCAGAAGTCGTGATCGATTCTTCAGCTCAAGCCTGCAGGGTGCATCCGAGGTCAGGAAGAACCAGTTCCCACCCCACGCCACGTCGCCCTTTACTGTTCCAATACCGGGTACGTCCACACTGACTCCGGCAAGCAGGCGATAGCTCTCGATGTTTTCGACGGCGACGCTACCGTCCGAACGGAGCGTGGCCCAGACGTCGCCGACCGGTGTTTCCAGCCGATGCCTTCCTGCGCCGATGCGCCCAAGGTGAACCAGCGTTCTTACGACGCCGATGGTTCCGTGACCGCACATGCCGAGGTAGCCGACGTTGTTGAAGAAGATAACGGCCGTCGCGGAGTCCGAAGCGACGGGATCGAGTAGAAGCGCGCCCACGACGACCTCCGATCCACGCGGTTCGCCGACGACGCCGGAGCGGAAGCCGTCAAACTCCTCGCGAAAGCGCACGAGTCTTTCGGCGATGGAAGCGTTGCCAAGATACGGTCCGCCCGAGATGACGACCCGTGTTGGCTCACCTTCGGTGTGCGAGTCGATGACCTGAACGCTCGGCTGATCAGAAATTGCGGAGACTATATCTGCGGCCACTAAGTGCGCCCCAGTACGCCGTTCATCATGCGCATCACTCCCAAAGAATTCTGCCGCCGTAGTTCCATCGGCAACAGAGCATCCGGGCAATCCTGCCAGCAGACGGCGCGAGCGAAGCGCAGGATGGCGCGAGTGCCGACCGAGGTGGAACGCCCATCAGATGTTGCGGGCCAAGGTCCGCCATGGACCATCGCGGGGCAAACTTCGACTCCCGTCGGATAGCCGTTGAAGAGCACGCGTCCAGCCTTTTCTTCGAGAACCTGCAAAAGGTCCTTCGCCAACTCGTCGTCGCCCGGTCCGGCGTGGATGGTCGCCGTGAGATGACCGCCGAGTCCTCGTGCGGCCTCCAGCATCTGGTTCGTGGCACCATAGCGCACGAGCAAGGTTGTGGGACCAAAGATCTCTTCAGCCAGCGAGGGTTCACCCAGGAAGTCTTCAACTTTCGTCTCGAAGACGGCGCTCTGCCCCATGGCCGCGTCGCCGTCGTAGTCGTCAAGAATACCTGCAAGTTGGGCGACACCACCTCCTGCGCGCGCCTGAACGCCTGCGGTATAACGTTTGGCGATACCATGCGTCAGCATGCCAAAGCGGGATGCATCGGCAGAAGCCTGACGAAATTCGTCGGAGAGCTGTTCTGCTGCATCCTGCGGGAGAAAGACGACCCCTGGTTTCGTACAGAACTGGCCGCTGCCCAAAGTAAACGAGCCGAATAGCCCCTTGGAGATCGTCGCTGCGCGTTCGCGCATGGCACCTGGTAGTAGGAAAACCGGGTTGCTGCTGCCCATCTCGGCGTACACCGGAATGGGTTCGCTGCGTTCGGCGGCCAGCTTCATGAGCGCCATACCGCCAGCCGCGGAGCCGGTGAACCCCACAGCTTTCACCCTAGGATCGAGAACCAGCGCCGCGCCGACTGAGGTGCCCGAATCGAACAGCAGGGAGAAGACCCCGGCGGGCAAGCCGCTTTCCTTGACCGCAGCCTGAATGACCACGCCGACCAGTTCACTGGTACCCGGGTGTGCGGGATGCGCTTTCACGATCACAGGGCAGCCTGCCGCAAGCGCTGCTGCGGTATCGCCGCCGGCGACCGAGAACGCAAGCGGGAAATTGCTCGCACCGAAGACCGCGACAGGTCCCAGTGGCCGCAGCATGGATCGTATATCGGGGCGCGGAAGGGGCTTCCGATCAGGCATCGCTTCGTCGACGCGGGCGTCCACCCAGGAGCCCTCTTCGGCAACGTCTGCAAACAGCCGCAATTGGCCGGTGGTTCGTCCAAGCTCGCCATTCAAGCGGGCGAGGGGCAAGCCGGTTTCGAGGTTTGCGCGGGTCACGATCTCCTCACCCGCAGCGGCGAGTCTGTCGGCGATCCTGCGCAGAAACGCCGCGCGCTCTGCTCCGCTCACGTTCTTGTAGAACGTGTATGCAGCTTCGGCCGCAAGTGCCGCTTGCTCCAGCGCATCGTGCGAAGCCGAATAGAACAATGGCTGGAGCTTTTCGCCTGTGGCTGGATTTACCGATTGGAAACCTGCACCTACGGCTTGCGCGGTGCCTCCTGCAATTAACGAAAGACCCTTCATCTCAATCACCTCAACTCCCCCATAGTGGCACAAAAGTAGGAGGCCTCGCTTAGAGCAAGATTGGTGCCAGCACGAGCGTGATCGCGACCAGAAGTTTGAACAGTAGTGCAGTCGGGCTGACATACCGCGAGATGAGCCCAACGGCTGCAGCTAGGCTGACGGCGAGACAGCGAGGCAGCACCATCTCCGTAAGCGCCGCGCCAGTCACGATGCTCACGCAGCAAACGGAATATGGCATGAAGATTCACAGCATGACGTCAGGCTTTTCGCTAGACCTGATCGCGCACGTCCTTCATTTACCAACTGAGCCGTGCGGCCGGCTGGGCCCAGTCTGTCGTCTTATCATTTACAGAGTCTGACTGGGTGACATCTCAATGGTCTTCAAGGCCGGCGGAGCGGTAGGTGACCACGCGTCGCGTCGGCAAAGAGCACGAGCACGACAGCGAGCGCCACGGCGAAGAGCCCAACCGGCCGGGATTGGGCAGTAGAAAAAACGTCAGACACGGAGTGAGAACAGTCTGGAATTGAATAGAGCGTCGTCGTTTGCTATAGTTGTGTAGTTGCAGTGGTCGAGGCATCGCTTCCTACCGCGCGGAGCTGTTCTTACGGCGTTATGGTGTAACTGGTTAACACGTCGCCCTCTCAAGGCGAAGAGTCCGGGTTCGAGCCCCGGTAACGCTACCAAAACTACTTGGTTACGAGACATACTCATCTTCCAAGAGAAGATGGTTCGTTCTTGACCTGTTCTCCCTGTGTTCGCCGTCGCTTTCTCTCAGTAGGCTGCCTCACGCATGGCATCGAGGCCCAGGGGGGTTCAAGTCAGGTCGTGTGCGCTGCCTCTCACCGTCAGACGCGTGCCGGACCGTTACTGCAGAATGCGATATCTCAATACCTCCAAACCTCCGAGTCAGGAGCAAGCGGCTGACTGTTCGTAAAGCATTGCGTGCATCCAGTCTCCCAGCCGGAAGCATTGTGTTATCCCAACAGGCCGTATAGCGCGAAACCTGCTCGCGCTGACGCTCGCTGCTTATACTGTGGAGGCGCAGACCGGCGAAACGGGCGGGCGCAGCGAGAATCGATTGATTGTCGCGAACTCCAGATGTAGGTTGTGGGGGTTGAAAGTCTTCGCCCCAATAGGAGAGTGTGTGGAGTGGCTCAAGGACGAGAGGCGTTTCTGGGTGGGATCCGCACTGACTCTGGGCGTGCTGGAGGGATTAAAGGGACTACAAATGCCTGGACCGTGGCCGCTCACAGCTGCCGAGCTGGATTATAGCCAGGGCCTGGTGAAACGGGGCCTGCCCGGATGGGTGTACGGCCATCTCGGGCTGCGGCAACAGGCGGGTTTGAGCGTTGCGTTCTTTCTTCAGTTGCTGGCCCTGCTCGTCTTGTTGGCCCTGTGGGCGCGTCGGAGCGGCATGGAAGCCAGGTTGGCGCCGGTGATCGCCGTGTTTGCCAGCAGCTACGCGACCACGTTCCTGTTTCACATCGTTGGTTATTCGGATATCTTGAACGCATCGCTGCTGGTGGGTTTGCTGCTGATTCGCAGCGCAGGATGGCGATTTGCATTGGCGTTGCCGCTTTGTGTGGCGGGCCTACTTATCCATGAGAATTTTCTGCTGCTGTTCGCACCCACGCTTCTGCTCAGCTTCTGGCTGGATGGCCTTGATTTGAAAACCCGGGTACGGCGCGCGTGGCTCTACGGCATCATGTTGGCAGTGACTCTGGCGGTGACAGCGGCAGGTCTTCTGCTGCATCCTAAGCCAAGCGTCCCAGCGATCAATGCGCTTGCGGATGTGGCCTGGGACAACGCCGACTTCCCTGTTCGCGAGGACTACTACCAGATCCTGATTGTCACCCTTGAGCAAAATCTGAAGTGGATGTCCGAAGTCGGATGGCGTCAATATGGCTGGTGGCTTGACCAGGCGGTCGGACTGTGCGTTTTCGTACCGGCGATGCTGGTTCTGATGCATTCGTGCCTCAGAACTCTAAGAGCCTCGGGTGCCGGCAACTGGGCGAAGGCGCTTGTGTGGTTTGCTGCTCTTACACCCCTCCTGCTCAACTTGATTGCCCTGGATTCCATGAGATGGGACATGTGGACAGTTGTAGATGCCTTCCTTATCCTTGGGCTGCTGTCGCGGAGGTGGCCGGACGCCATGGTGCGGATCAACAGTGAAGGGCGGAATGCGATCGTGCTTGTCATAGCACTCAATATGGCAAGTGGTTGGGGTATGTTCGGAAAGGTCACCATTAATCCTTACCCTTTCTTTCCAAGAGCTCTGGGAGAACTCATTCGGAACCACGACGTCACTCTGCCCGGGTTCTGAACATGAGCATGCCGGAACCCGCGTTTGTTCGAAGCTCAGTCCAAGGACAACAAGCGCAGAGTCCGAGCACGCCAAGTAGCGCCTCTACATTCACCACATTCCAATCCGAGTTGCGCCAGGACGACGTGACGTCAGTGAAATCCAAACCTTGCCTGGATCGCCTCAAGGGAATGGCCTTTGGTCTCCGGGTAGGCAAACATCACAAGGAAGAACTGCACCAGCATCATCGCGGCGAAAAAGGCGAAGGGGGCTGCCTGGGAACGGGCGGCGATGTAAGGGAAGGCCCCGGCGATCAGCGCGTTCATGATCCAGTGCGCTGACGAGCCAACGCTCTGCCCCTTCGACCGCACCCGTGACGGAAATACCTCCGCGATGTAGACCCAGATCACAGAGCCCTGGGAGATAGCGAAGAAAACGATGAAGATCACAAGCAGCCAGACTAGATCCTTCTGGTGCGATTGGGTATGGAAGATGGTCGCTACGCCGGCGAGTGCAAAAGTCATGCCGCTGGCACCGATGAGCAACAGGGTTTTCCGCCCCAGCTTATCGATCAGGCTCATCCCGAAAAACGTAGCCAACAGATTGACCAGACCTACACCTACCGTCTGGAGCGCAGCCGACCTGGCGCTGAAACCTGCAGACGCGAAGATGTAGTTGGAGTAATAAAGAATGGCATTGATCCCCGACAGCTGATTGAACAATCCGACTGAGATTGCGAGAAAGATGGGCAGCCTGTACTTCCCGTTGAAGAGCGCCTCCTGTTTCGCACCACGCTCCATGTGGACCGACTCGATGATCTCGCGCAACTCCGCTTCGGAGTTCGGCGACCCCATCAACCGCAGCACCTCCAGTGCCTCGTCCGTCTGGTTGGTGGTCACGAGCCAGCGCGAGCTCCGCGGAATGCCATACAGCAGAATCAGAAACAGCACGGAAGGAACGATCGCCACACCGAACTCCCACCGCCATTGCATTGCACCGAGCTTGCACGTGGTGATGATGTAGTTCGACAGATAAGCCAACAGAATACCGGTGACAATGTTGATCTGGAACATCCCCACCATGCGTCCGCGCCACTTCGCGGGTGCCAGCTCTGCGATATACACCGGTCCCAGCACGGACGATCCCCCGATGCCCAGACCGCCGATGAATCGCGCCACCATCAATACATCCCAGTTCCAGGCGAAGGCGCAGCCCACGGCTGAGATCGTGTAGAGGATGGCCATGATACGCAGTGCCTCGCGTCCCCCGATCCTCTGACCAAGCACCCCGGAGCAGAGCGCACCGAGCACCGTCCCGGCGAGACCGATGAAGACGGTGAGCCCCAGCGTGGCAGGTGTCAGATGAAATACGTCGGTGAGTTGCTGCGTTGTGCCCGCGATGACCGCTGTGTCGAAGCCAAAGAGCAGCCCTCCCAGCGCGCCCACGATTGTTGCCTTAATCAAATGCTTGTTCAAGAAAACTCCAGCTGAGGAGAGTTACGCGGTTTGCGCCTGCGTCGTGAGGCGATTGTCTGAGATAGGGCTAACCTTCCATGCCTGCAACGTACCTGCGCCGCCCGCTGTCATAAGGAGAGCCTGCACATCCGGTGCCGTCGATTCCGGATAGTAGAAGCGCCTGGTGTAGCTAATCCTCTGCCCAAGAATCAGCTCGATCACCGAGCCATCCACAAAGGCGTGCAGGGTTGGTTCGTCCGAAGACTGCAAACTGATCTCTTTGCCATCAGCGGTAAAGGCGTGCTTGACGGCCGAGTAGCTGATGCGCATCAACTCGGCCTGCTTTGTGGCAAGGGTGAAGGTGAAGTCCTGTCGCGCTGTGCCGCCGGAAAGCACTTCGCCGGAAGCTTTCTCCAAAACGCTCAACAATCCCGTGCGCGACGCAGCCGACTGCACCGCCGCCGCGCGCAGCGTCTGGGTTTGCGGAAGAATGCTGATGCGCAGGGTGCCATCGGAATCGAGATTCAGCACACGCGGCAGGCTCATCATGCCGGACCACCCGGCTTCGCGCATGGCCGCTTCAGAGCGCCGCTCCGGTATCCATCCCCACAGAATGCGACGACCCTCTGCATCGAGCTGGGTCTTCGGTGCGTAGAATGCATCGAGGTCGAGCAGCCCACGCTTACGCGAGGTGAACTTCATCGTTGCCTCGTCAAGGGCGCCCGACTCCCAGAAGACTTTGCCGAGCGTCGAGTAGATGAGGACGTGGCCGCCGTCGAGCGCGAAGAACTCCGGACACTCCCACATCTGACCGTCGTCACAAGGATTTCCCGTGGGGATCCCGTTCCACTCGCCACTGGTAAGCTGATGCTGGTACTCCCAAGTCTTTAGATCCTTGGAGCGGTAAAGCAGCACGCATCCGCCCACCTTCTCAATGCCCGATCCTACCGTGAGGTAGTACCAGGCTCCTTGCTTCCATGCCGACGGATCGCGAAACCCAGTGATGTTGAGTCCCGACGGAGGCGCAGGGATGACCGGGTTCTGGGGGTCTTTGGTCCAGCGTACAAGCATGGGATCGTCCGACCAGGCGAGGCACTGTGACTCCTGCACGTTGTTGACACCATCGCGGATGGTGGCCTTGTCCGGGCCGCTGTGCTGGGTGCCGGTGTAGACCGCGTACACGCGCGTGCCCACCGCAATGGCCGAGCCGGAGAAGACGCCAAAGGAGTCGTACCCGCCGGGCGTGGGCGTCATCGCCACCGGAAGGTGGCTCCAGTGCAGCATGTCCCGGCTGACGGCGTGATTCCAGCTCATATCGCCCCAGGTGGGCGCGAGCGGGTTGTACTGGAAAAACATGTGATACCGTCCGTTGAAATAGATGGGCCCGTTCGGGTCGTTCATCCAATTCTTCGCGGGCAGCAGATGAAATTGCGGACGCTCGGGATCGACGGCGAGCCTGGCCGGCGTCATAGATTCCTGGGCACGCATTGGCCAGGGTACGGAAACCATGGAAGCCGCGGCAGCAGAGGTCTGCAGAAATCTTCGCCGGGACGTAGATGGTATCGGTCTCGTTCTCACGCTTGCTCCTTTACGTCGCGTTTCGATGAGTGGAAAGGGCGCTCCGGCAAGTGCTTCCGCCGTTGCGCCCCTAGTTGCGCCGGTCTACCGAACTGCATGACTCTCATAGAGGAGCCAATCGGGCGGCCGGTTGTTAGAAGGTAAAACGCGCCGCGATCTGCAACTCTCGCGCCGGGTTGGCCTGCCGGGTGACGACACCAAAGTTGGAACCGTAAAGAACGGTTCCGGTATTTGGATTGGTGACGATCGTTCCGTCGGTCAAGCCGCTGTCGGGCGGAGCGAATTGCGCACGGTTGAAGAGGTTGAACGCTTCGACGCTGAGCTTGCCGGTCACACGGTCATACACCTTGAAGATCTTGCTTGCCGAGAGATCGAAGTTCGCTGCGCCGGCGCTGCGGAGTTGGCCATCCACACGGCTTTCGTTGCCGAAGGCGAACTCACCCGGCAACGTGAAGCACGCCTGGTTGATCCAGTGGTTGACTTTGCTCTGCTGGGAACCGCCGACATGCTTGTTGCAGCCGCCAACCTGGTTGGGACGAATGGGACCCGCTCCAAACAGGCCAAGGTAGTTCGTGTAGTCGTTGCCACCAGTCTGAATTGCAATCGGCACTCCGCTGTGGAAAGTGGTGATGCCCGCCATTCGCCAGCCGCCAACGAGCGCATTGACGAGACCGTTGGAATGACTAAGGAACTCTTCGCCGTGTCCAAATGGAAGATCGAGGCCGTAGTTGATAACCAGGTTATGGGTGAGATCCTGCAGGCTGAGCGACCACTCTCTGGAAAGGTTGGTATTGTCCTGCACGACGCCCTGGCCGCCCTGATCGTCGTCGAAGCTGCTGGTGTTGTCGGTATTGCTCATCAACCTGGCGTAGGTGTACGCGAGTTGCAGTATGCCGTTATTGACGAAGGTGCGTTTGTAGGTGACCTGGAGCGCGTTATAGATTGAGGCGCCGTACCGCGGAACGCTTTGTTCCACTGCGCCATACTGCGGGAACGGCTTGAGCAAATATCCCTCATAGATGGTCGGCTGATCGAGCGTCGTGCCTGCGCTCAACTTACCCGAGTAGGGATTGCTCACGGCGGTAAAGAGACCTGTACCCGGGACGACGGTTCCCCCTGCCGCGTTGAGCTGCGGTGGTGCGCCTCCGATGGCGTCATACTGGTCCGGCAACTGGTCGAGATTGAGGCCGGTCCCGGTATATCCCTGCGAGAGCACGAGGTGCGAACCATGCGCGCCCGCGTAAGCCACTGTGAGCACCGATTTGCTATCAAGCGAGCGCTCGAAGCCGAAGTTGAACTGCTGGGCCGTGCCGTAGGCCTGATCCGGTATACGTGAGCTGATGGTCTGGCCCAGTAGCTGGTTCAGAGCAGTCTGGCTGCGTCCGGCAGGCAGGTTGATGCCACTCGGGAATGGGTTGTCGACGGTGGTCAAAAGCGGCTGACCCACATTATTGCCGATACTGGTGCCGGCGGAGTTGATGGACGCGCTGCCCGGCCCATCGGCGGTAAGCTCGGCCGGCAGGAAGTTGATGCCGTAGCCACCGCGCATGACGGTCTTATCGTCGATGCGGTACGCAAAGCCCTCCCGAGGCGAGAAGAGCTTCCAGTGCAGCGCTTCTTCGCGCCGGGATGCATACTGCGGACTATCCACGAATGCCAGTCCACCCATCGTCGGCGAGTTGGCGCCGGTTACAGGGTTGGTGAAACTCGGCAGCGTCGTCGACTGACCGGGTTGAAGCACAGTGTCCAGATTGTTGACCTCCGAGTAGGAACCCGGCTGATCCCAGCGTAGCCCGAGATTCAAAGTCAGCCGGTTGGTGACCTGGAAGGTATCGATTCCGTAGAAGCCATAAGAGTGTAGAAACGAGTGGGTGGTGCCCACCTCCGTGATGCCGACGCCGGAAGGAATCCCAAGCAGGAAGGATGCGAGAGCGTTACCGGTAGCACTGTTCAAGGCGGCGCCGCAGGTCGCCGTGGGACAGGCGGTAAAACCGTTCGAGGCGCTCAATCCCAAACCCTGGTTGTTGGAGAAAGACGTCCAGAGAATCTGGCGTCCCATGCCGCCCACCTTGAAGGTGTTCCGTCCTGCCACCTTGGTTACGCTGCCATTAATGGCATATGCGGTGTTCAACCAGTAAAGCTGAGATAGCTCCGCACCGATGCCGTAGCCAACTCCGAGTCCGGGAAGCAGGCCTTGGTGGTTGTTCACCTGCTCGCCCTGCAGGGTCGCGTAATTTGGGTTGATGGAACCCTGGTCGAAGCCATTCGAAAGCGGTACCTGAAAGTTATAGTTCTCGAGATAAGACAGCCTTAGATCGGCCAAGGTAGTCGAGTTGAAGACATGATTGTCGCCAAGGACAGCTTCGGTGGTGGTGTTTCCGGTCGGGCCCGCCCCGGTGTTGTTGTGGAGCGGATCGCTCGGTCCGTTGTGCGGGTTCCAGAACGTGTACTTGGCGAAAATCTGATCTTTTTTCGTCGCGCTGAAGTCCACCCGCGCGTCGTACTGGTTCTGGGCACCCTGAATGGGGGCGTTGGCAATGTAATTGTTGGTCAGGTTCCCGTTGGTCGGTGTTGGAGACTCCAGTTGCAGAATCTTCAAGGCTGTTGCGTTCAGCGGGTTCGAGGTCGTGCAGATGACGTTCGGAGTGTTCCCCGCGCACCCTGCCAGCGGGGCGCCCGTGGTTGGGCTGTAAAGAATCTGACCGGTAGGATTCGCAGCCGAGACCGCGCTTGCCGTGAGGGCGGAGAAGTCACCGCCGAGTTCAGCGGTAGTGGGCACAGTAGTTGTGTCCAATCCTCCCGACGTAAGGGTCTCGCGTTCGAAGCTGAAGAAGAAGAAAAGCTTGTCTTTCATCAGCGGTCCGCCGATGTTCGCCCCGAACTGATTCTGGTGTAGCGGAGGCCGCGGAAGTCCCGCATGATTGCTGAAGTAGTCGTTCGCGTCGAGCGCAGTGTTGCGAAAGTACTCGTATGCCGAGCCGTGGAACTTATCGGTTCCCTGCTTCGTCGAAATCTGGACCACGCCTCCGGCGAAGCCGCCAAACTCAGCCGTGACATTGTTCGTGGAGACCCGAAACTCCTGCACCGAATCCTGCGTGGGCACAATTGAGTTGACGTTGTTCTCGGGAATATTCGAGAGGACGCCGTCGATGAAAAAGAGGCTCTGACCACTGAAACCGCCGCCGATCTGGTAGTCGCCGTAGGTAATCGCCTGAGTCTGTCCGCCGGCCTGGAAGTTCCCTGAACCTCCATTCGCAAAGGTGCTGCCGCCAGTGTACGGGCCCGGTACGACGCCCGGAATAAAGTCCAGGAGGTTGTTCACATCTCGTCCGTTCAGCGGCGATTCCACTACCTGCTGACCTTCAACCACGCCGCCCAGCGTCGAGGTGTCAGTGTCCAGCTGGGTCACGGAGGACGCTTCGACTGTGACCGATTCGGTTACATCCCCTGCCTTGAGCGCGGCATCGACGCGGGCGGTGCCGCCAACTGTAACGTCGATCTTGTCCTTGGTCAGCGTCTGAAAGCCGGTGTCGGTGACAGTGACAGCGTAGGATCCAGGATTCAAATTGTTGAAGCTGTAAGTTCCTCCGGAACCGGCCGTTGTCTTCTTAATCTCATTCGTTTCGAGATTCTTCAGAACGATCTGCGCACCGGAGACGTCAGCACCCGTCGCATCCGTGACGGTTCCAACGATCGTTCCAAAGCTGGCCTGGGCTTGCACGATCTGCGGACTTACGCTCAGGACGGCGGCCCCGAACAGCAGAGGTAAGAGGTGTGTGGGTTTCCTGCACATGTGAATGGTCTCCATAAAGTGTGACGACCCATTTTCTAGCGTCCAGCGTATACAACTGTCAAAGGAAAACGTATAGCTATTTGAACAAAGTTGTATATACATTTCTAGCAGTCACAGCTCACATGCTGCTTCCACAGGACTCGCGTACCACCAGCCGGCCGTTAAGGAGCACGGATCGAGGTGCAAGATGAGGGTTGCTGATGCGATCGAGCATCGTGGCAACGGCGGCTTCGCCGATCTGCAGGCAAGGCTGATGCATGGTGGTCAGCGCCACAGGCAGCAACTCGGCGTAGCGCACATCGTCAAAGCCTGCAACCCGGACGTCCTGAGGAATCCGCAGACCTAGTCCCAGCAAGGAGCGCATCGCCTCCGCCGCGGTACGATCGTTCGCACAGATCAGGCCCTCAATCCGGTTGGCGGCGATCGCGTCTCCCAACGCGCCGGCGTTGGTTGGATCGATGCGCAGAAGCAGTTTGCGATCGATCTCCTTTCCGTGCACGTAGAGCGCCTCGCGGTATCCCACAATGCGATCGTCCACCGTCTCGACCGAACCTTCGCGTGCGAGGAAGCCGACCCGCTTTGCTCCCCGACGGATAAGGTGTTCGGTCACGACAAAGCCGGCGCGACGATTGTCAAGACCGACGATGTCATACTCGCTGCGTGCCGGATAATCCATGGCGCAACGATCCAACAACACGACTGGTATACGTCCGCTCCTCAGCATCTTCAGCACACGCCGATTCACAACATCGCGGTGTGGAGCAAATTCCAAAGGAGCAAAGAACACCCCCGAAACCCGCTGAGCGATATACTGCTCGCAAAGTTGTTCGGCTGCGTCTTCCTTGTTCGCACGTGAGATGGAATTGCCCCATGAGAGCGAGTGACCGGACGAATTTGGTGAAGCCGCCATCCCCTTACAAATGGGCTCAAAGATCTCCGTCTCGCCGAGATCCGGGATGATCAGTCCGAATATGGGCTTGTCGCCCGACCCGCTCTCTGCCGCAAAGCTACCGGATCCTGTACGTCGCACGAGCAGGCCTTCCTGGCGTAGATGCTGCATGGCCTTGACGGCCGTCATGCGGCTTACCCCGAACTTCCGGACCAGCTCTGCTTCGCTGGGCAGGCGTTCTCCGTTGCGATAGCGTCCCGCATCCAGGCTTGCACGCAAGCTCTCGACGATGCGCAGATACTTCGGGGTTCCAACAGTTGCCTTTCCCTTGCTCGCTGTGTCCTTAGGCTCGTTCAAGTCCATCCTTTATCGCCTCGTCTCGTTTGTACACACTGCTTTGATTGGGTACCAGTATAGACAGCTATCTCATAACTGGCATATACATAAGTGAGCAATCAGTGAACAAACCTTGAGGAGTCGGGCGCATGCTGATCTGGAGCATTGGAGAAGTATTATGGGATGTCTTTGCTGAGCATGAAACTCTTGGCGGCGCCCCGCTGAACGTGTGCGCCAACCTTCAGCGTCTTGGGGATGAGGCCGTTCTATTGAGCGCGGTCGGCGACGATGTTCGAGGGCATCTCGCGCTCAAACGCATGCAGATGCTGGGGCTTTCAATGAAGGGCATCCACGTCGTTCCCGGTCTGCCCACGGGCGTTGCCCTTGTCGATGCGAACGAACGTGGCGAAACGACCTTTGTCATTCCGCGGCCCGCTGCTTTTGACGATCTCTCAATCGATGCTGGATTGCTTGAGAATGCGAAGAACGCGCAGGCCGACTGGCTCTACTTTGGCACCCTGCTGCACACCAGCCCGGCGATCCTGGACTTCACCACCCGCCTCGCGGCCAGGCTTCCCCAAACGCGTACTTTGTACGACATGAATCTTCGGACGGGGCATTGGAATCTCGAGCTCGTGCAGCAGCTTTCACAGTTGGCGACGGTCCTTAAACTGAACGATGTTGAAGCCGAAACGCTCTTCAAACTCACACACATTGAAGACGCCACCTTCTCACTAGAAGAGTTCTGTTCGGAGTGGTCCTCCTCTTACTCCATCGATGTCATATGCATCACACTCGGCCCGGCGGGATGCATGATCTACGAGCGCGGGACGTTCCATCGCGTGCCCGGCTTTGAGGTTACGGTCGTCGACACGGTTGGAGCCGGAGACGCGTTTGCCGCGGCCTTCCTGCATGGATACCACCGCGGCTGGCCGGTCGTACGCACCGCCCGCTTCGCCAACGCGCTCGGTGCCTTGGTTACCAGCAGAGCAGGCGCAACACCACAGTGGATGCTCGACGAGATCAATGCAATCGAGGCCTGAGAGCCGGGGGGTGAGCAACGGCGTCCTTCCGTGGGAATGTGTGGCAACTGCTAGCCTCGCCACCAGGATGATCGCCGGCAGCACTGCGAATCGATGTCAACGAGATTGCGATATACCTCGAGGCACAACAAGCCTTTGGGGCTCAAACAAGTTGAATTCAGGGCCTGAGGCCTATGGTCCAAATCGGGCGAGGTTCGGTCCCGTGCTCTGCGAAGCCCCTTTGCTGCAAGAACACCGTAACCTCACGAAGCGAGGGCATGGAAGGCTGCGCGCCATGCCGCGTCACCGAAATAGCCGCGACCGCGTTCGCGAAATGCGCCGCTTCAAGAGGCTTGAGACCTTCAGTTAGTGCATACGCCAGACCCGCGTTGAAGGCATCTCCCGCAGCCGTGGTGTCGACCGCTTCGACAGAGAACCCTGGAACCAGCACCGGGCGCACATCCAAACCCGCAAGGTAGACTCCTTTGCTCCCCAACTTCAGCGCCACATTGCGTACTCCGCTCAGAAGAATAGCTTCTGCCGCACGACTCGCCTCCGCTTCAGTCTCAATTTTCTCTGGCGACATGTGCCCGAGTTGCTGCAGAAGATTCTGCGTCTCGGACTCGTTAGGCGTGAGCCAGGTCACGGTGTGCAAAAACTCAGCAGGCAACGGCTGTGCCGGCGCGGGGTCGAGCACGAACGGTACATTGAAGCGCCTTGCGATCTGACCCAGATGGACCGCCGTCTCTATCGGCACCTCCAACTGCGCGAGAACAAGCGACGCATCCCGAAACTCGTTCACATAGCGATCGAGATCGACCGGCAGGAGTTGGGCATTCGCTCCGGGAATGACGACGATCGAGTTTCCTCCCCCTGCAGTTACTGTGATCAAAGCCACGCCCGAGGCGCCTTCGACCTTCTCCACACAACGGGTCGAGACATGGGCGTCCTGAAGTCCTCTTCGCAGCGTGTCCCCGAATTGGTCGTTACCAAGACGGCCAATCATGACCACGTCGCCGCCGAGCCGTGCCGCTCCGACAGCCTGGTTTGCGCCCTTGCCTCCGGAATACATCGAAAAACTTTCTCCAGACAACGTCTCGCCTTCAGCCGGCAGCTTTGTAACCCGCGCCACCAGGTCAAGATTGATGCTTCCGACAACAAGGATCTTTTTCGACATATGTCGCTCCAGAGGTCCGACTTACTAGATGCCGTACGCTCCCGACTCGAACGAGAAGCACAGTAGGACCAGCGAAAGGATGTCCAGACCAGGACCACGCAACATCAGTTTGCCACCAAAGAGGCTCCTAGTCGCTTCCCGAGAGGCGGAAGGTCTTTCGGCGGAACGCTGCGAGCAATTTGCCGATCGTCTGATCAGACCTTCCGGATCGCACGCGACGTCCAGCACCTCGTCACAGAGCGCACCATACAGCTCGCCATGCAGCCGCTCAAGGAGGAGCATCTTGGCACTCCTCCACTGACGTCGGCGCGGGGCGGCCATTTGCTCGGCCTCGTGCTGATGAGGCCAGAGAGTGATGGCCACTACCCCAGCCCTTGGCCAAGTCGAGTTCAGAAGCTTCCGCCGCAGAGAGCACCTATGCCAAAGTAGGAGGAGGTTGAAGGAAAGCTAAGGGAGGCAACTGAGGCATAGATTCGCTGACACTTGCTGTGGTTTTCACCGGATTATCCGGAGGTTCTCGCGGCGAGGCTCCCGAAGAGCATCACGCGCGCCGCGATCTCCAGCGACTCTCGCCTAAGTCGCGGACGCTCTCTTCAGACCGTGTCCGGAAACCTTCTCGGGAATGTTGTGATCCGGTGCAATCTTCGACACGGCAGAGGTATGCGCCGCATTCGCTGTGTGCTGATGATCGCGAGCGAGCCTGCCCGTCAGACCAGGGAAGAAAGAGTCGCCACGGATCAAATGTCCGACCAGCCGAAGAGGCAGTAATGGTTCTCTGTATTCGAAGCCAACGAAATCCCGTTTGTAGTGGCGCGGATTCGAGCGTCTTACCGCAGGCTCTGGATCAAGCGAATCCACAACGCTGCCGCTGCCTACCTGCACGAATCCAGAAAGCCGTTTGCATTTTTACAAAGGGCTTCGACCTACGACTGGACCCAGAAGTAGAAACATCTACAAGCCGAGTTTTTTCACTTCATCGTTGTAGTACTTGCGGTAGAGGATATCCCACTCCTGGGACCCCTCTACGATGATCTTTCGCTGCGAGGAGATCTTCTGCCGGGCGCCGGCATCCAGCTTTAGTTCGTCGGTCAGCAGTTTCTCGAGGATCTTGCGGGCTTCTTGCCGAATCGTATTTCTATCCTCAAGAAAGTCGCACTCAGGTACCTCTGCCAACGTGTCTGCAACGGTGTGTGCCAACTTGTTCAGCTTGTCGCGTGAGATTCTCATAGCACCGCCTTGTACTGGTGTACGAGCTTCATCTTCACTTTCTTAAACATCTCTGGATAGCTAACGCCGCCCTTGCGCATATCCTCTTGAATCGCTTCGAGGATTACTCGAACTTCGTCGTTGATCCTATCTTCGAGTGCGAGTTCCTCCACCATACCCGTGGTGACCCGTTCGTTGAGAACCTCAGGCTTGTGCGTCGCAATCATTTTGCTCGCTATCAACTGCTTCACGGTCTGGCGCGCCAGGTAACCGACGTAATCTTTGGAAAAAATCATGGGCGTTGTCCCGAAGTATAACATTGCCAACGCGCGCCTGAAGTTGAGCGTAACCGGCCAACATCTGAGAGAATGTACGTTGATGCAACCCGATAACCTTCTCTCGCTCAAAGATGACATGGTGGCGTTCATCGCCGGCCACGGTCTCAGCCGGATGCCCGCCTACGTCACTGAAGAGGTTCCGACCGTCCTCTTTGAAGAGGACAACCCGGACGGTTGGAAAGACTTCGTGGAGCATGCGAAAGCGGCGAGCGCCTCCTTCATTACTATGTCTGAGGTCATTCTCGAAAAGTCTGATGTTGCCATCCTCCTTGAACAACTGCGCGACCACACCTTCTCCGAAGACGATGAGGTCGACCTTGACGATGCGGAAGCCCTAATAAAACACGTCGGCAAGACGGGTTACCTGCAGCTTGGCTTCGCCCATCAAGGCGTCGTATTCCTCTTCGAGACCTCCACGGACTGGTACGACCGCTTCCAGGATCTGATGGAAGCGGCGACCGATCTCGGCGGGGTGGTCCTCGACGAGCGCGACGAATAGATAACGATTTTTCCCAATACTCCATGTTCGGCGGAAGCCGTCCATGGGGTGTGTCGATTGATGGGCAAGAAAGATCCTCGAGACCATGACCAACGCCCGCTGGGTTCTGCGCCAACCCGATCCCGAGTGCGCAAAGGCTCTGCAGCAGGTTCTCGCCAGCCCGCAAACTATCGCCGACATTCTCGCTGCTCGGGGCGTTACCTCCGGGAGCGTCGCCAGCTTTCTCCAGCCCACCCTTGCCGATCTTCCTTCTCCGCTGCTGCTGCGTGGCATGGTCGAAGCTGTGGGGCGAATCCGCCAAGCCGTCGAGGCGCAGGAAAAGATCCTTATCTACGGCGACTACGACGTCGATGGAACCACCGCGACCGTCGTGCTCAAGACTGCGATCGAACGCATCGCAGCGGCGGGTAAACCGGCCAAAGTCAGCTACCACGTTCCGCACCGCCTGCGCGAAGGCTACGGCATCCAGAATGAGCGTTTGGCGGAAGCTGCCGCTGATGGCATCTCGCTTGTCATCTCGGTTGATACCGGTATTCGCGCCTTCACGCAAGCTGACGAAGCCCGGGCTTTGGGGCTCGACCTGATCGTCACCGACCACCACCTGCCTGACGGGATAGAGGGGGTACCCGACTGTCTGGCTGTCATCAACCCAGCTCAGCCTGGCTGTCCGTACCCGAACAAAGAACTTTGCGGTGCCGGGGTCGCCTTCAAGTTGGCGCACGCGCTGCTCGCGGCTTCCGCCAGCACTGAAGCGCAGCGTCAACGCCTGAACGACATCCTCATTCCGAGCTTTCTGAAGCTGATCGCGATCGCAACCATCGCCGATTCGGTCCCGCTCACCGGAGAGAACCGCGCCATGGTTTGGCTCGGGCTACGCCAGCTTGCCAACCCGGTTCAACCCGGACTTCGGGCGCTTATGCAGATCGCGAAGCTATCACTCGACAGTGCGCCGACGGCCAGCGAGGTCGGATTTCGTCTCGCTCCACGTATCAACGCGGCGGGCCGAATGGACGTCGCGTCCGACGTAGTCGAGCTCTTCCTCACGCGCGATGCACAACTCGCCAATCTCCTGGCGCAGAAGCTCGACGACCTGAATAGCGATCGGCGCGCCGAAGAAGCCGCTGCGCTCGACGCAATCGAGATGCAACTCCTGACGCTGCGGGAACCTGACGGCGCGTATCCAGCGCAGTGCATCGTCCTCGACCATCCCGAATGGCATCGCGGTGTGCTGGGAATCCTCGCATCGCGGGTGGTCGAGCGGACCCATCGACCGGCGCTTGTACTCACCACGGAGGGTGTTGACGCTCATGGCTCCGGTCGCTCCATTCCGGGCTTCCACCTGCTCGATGCCATCACTGCCGCGCACTCCAGCGGACCCATCTTCCACCGCTTCGGGGGACACGCGCATGCGGTAGGCTTTTCCTTGCCGGCCGAACGGCTCGCCCAGCTACGCTCCGGGCTGAATAGCCACACACTCACCCATCTTGCCGAAGATCTTCTTGTTCCCTCGCTGACGATAGACGCTGAAGTGGAGCCTTCCGCTCTCACGCGCGACCTTCTTGCCTGGCTCGAACGTCTCTCGCCTTTTGGCATGGGAAATCCCGAACCCGTCCTGCTTGCACGCAAGCTGACGCTGAGCGGAGCGCCCCGTTTGATCAAGGAGAAGCATGTGTGTCTCCCGCTCGAAGGCGGTCTGAACGCAATGGGCTGGAGCCGTACAGGCCACCTGACGTGGTCCGAACGAGTCCAGCCCTTAAACCTTACAACTGGATCCAAAATTGATGCGGTGTTCCGTTTTTGTGAGAACAAGCACCCTCACTACGGCGGGCTTGAGCTGCATGTCATCGATCTTGCGCCAGCCTCAGAATAGAGGCTTACATGGTCGCTCCGCCGCCCACGCTCAGCAGCTCTCCATTGATCCAGTAGGAATCATCCGAGGCGAGGAAAACGGCGACCTTCCCGATATCCTCTGGCTGCCCGACGCGGCCGAGCGGCGTGATCTTCACGATCTCCTGCTCAAAGGGACTTCCTAGAATACCGAGCGATTGCGCGCCTTCAGTTTCCACGAGTCCGGGATTCAGCGCATTAACGCGGATCTTTCTTGGTCCAAGCTCCTTCGAGAGCGAAACCGTAATCGAGTTCACAGCACCCTTCGTCGCCGCGTAGATCGAGGCGTTGGGCGATGCCATCTGGCCCACGATGGAGCCAACGTTGATTACCGATCCACCCTCCGGTCCAATCAACGCGACCGCTGCCTTGGTGGAGAGCAGGAGCCCCAAAACGTTCAGGTTGAACTGCCGGTGAAACTCTTCCGGTGTAGTCTGCTCCAAGGGCACAAAGCCGTAAACGCCAGCGTTGTTGACGAGTACATCCAACTTCCCGTGCTTCGCCTTAATCTCGGCGAAGGTTCGCGTGATCTCCTCCGGCTTTGAAAAGTCGCCCTGCACGGCCCAAGCCGTCCCACCTGCCGCTTCAATCTCGGCGATCGTCTTGTCCGCACCACTCTTGCTACTCGCATAGTTCACCACCACGGTGGCGCCTGCTGCCCCGAGGTGCTTCGCGATCGATGCTCCGATACCCTTCGACGCGCCGGTTACCAGCGCAATCTTGTTTGCAAGTTTCCCAATTTCGCTCATCTTCGTTCGGCTCCTTTGCCGTTTACCCAGGGTTTGATAGTTTGACAACCATCAAATAGACGTTTCTCCGCACGCGAACGATGCAGAAATTCTCGGGTGCGCTTTATAGTTCCTGGAGCTGCCGGAGGTATGCACGCCAAATATCGCGCCTGGGCGTGAGCTTCCTGTAGCGACCGCACTTCGTCACCGTAACAAGCTCCGCTACTTCGAGCTCTTTTAGATGGTGAGAAGCAGTGCCAGCAGTGATGGGCAGGCCAGCAGTTACATCGCCACATGTGACTTCGGGCTGCGAAAAGATGAGCCGCAGCATCTCCCACCGATTCGTATCCGAGACGGCACGTGCGATGCGTTGGAATTGTTCGATCGTCAGATTCATCTTGTCCAAGGTGCCAGCCAACTCTCTTGAGCTATCTATAACGATGTCCTACAAACCACTTATCCGCAAAGTGAAGGTGAACACCGAGCCATGCCCCATCTGGCTTGTGACAGAGATGGTACCGCCGTGCGTCTCCGCAATGGCTCGGCAGATCGCCAATCCCATACCCGTCCCTGAAGTTGCCTGCGACCGATTCCTGGCCCGATAGAACTTATCGAAGATCAGGCTTTGTTCCATCGGGTCGATCCCCAGGCCGCGATCGGCTATGCTGACTGCGACGTTCGTACCTTGACGCTCCGCGCTGACGAAGATGGGTTCACCCGCAGCGGAGTACTTCGCTGCATTCTCCAGCAGATTGCCGAGCAGCTTCTGAATCCATATGGGATCTGCTTCGACTTTGGGCAAGTCGGCAGCTATCCTTACCGACACCTGGTGCCCACCTGCAAGCGGCTTGGTCTCGTCAATCGCGTCGCGGACGAGATCGCTCACGGCCTGTGCGCTGAAACTCATGCGCACCTCCTGGGTGTCGAGTTGAGCCATCTCGACGGCTTGTGAAACCAGCCGGTTGAGGCGATCACTCTCCTCGTCGATTACCGTAAGGAGCTCGGTCGTCGCCTCGACGGAAAGCTGACCCTCGAGCGAGAGCAGTGTCGATACGGAACCTTTGATGGAGGTGAGGGGTGTTCGCAGTTCGTGCGTAATCGAATCGAGCATGAGCCCGCGCAGTCGCTCGCTCTCTTTGCCGGCCTCAGATCGTGTCACCTCTTCAACTGCCTGTGCACGATCGAGCGACACCGAGACCAGACCGCCAAGCGCGTCGAGTGTCTGCAGAGAAAGATGGACACCACGGACGATCAGAACTCCTCGCGGCTTGACACCCGTTCGCAGCGGGATGATTGACTCCGTCTCGCCGGTGGATGAGGTTGGTCCCGGAGCGTGCGAGATCTCTTTCAGTTCAGCCGTGCCCAGCTGGGTGGGCCATTCGACCCCTGAGCGATAGATCCGATCTCCTTCCAGGAGATAGAAGAGAACAGCCCGAGCTCCAGTTGCGAGCGAGACAGAAACTGGAATCGAGTTTGTGAGTTGGACGAGTTCGTCGGTTTGCAGGAGAGCGCGGCTCAGCCGGTAAAGCACTTCCAGCTCAGACTGACGGTTCCTGGCCTCGCGTGATTCTTCACGAATCCTGTCGGACGAACGGCTTGCAAAAATTGCCGTGATCAGGAAGACCAGAAGCGCCAAAAGGTTTTCAGGATCGGAGATGGTAAAGGTATAGATGGGAGGGAGAAAAAAGAAGTTATAGCAAATCGTCGCTGAGACCGACGTCACAACCGCGTAGCGCAGACCCCAGTTCGCGGCAAGAAATAGAATGAGCAGCAGGAAGGTCAGAGCCACCGTCGTCTGGTTGGCATGGAACACCAGCCGGTAGAACGCTACAATAGCCGCGAGAGCAAGCCCCGATGCAATCCACCTTGAAACTGCGATAAAACGTTTCGAGTTCACCCCGAGATTCTAACGCCATGAGCACTGCACCACCACGCAAGACGCCCGAGCAATGGCTAGAGAAGGCCGAGTCCGCCGAACGCCAGCGCGGCCGGTTCAAAGTTTTCCTGGGCTACGCCCCTGGCGTCGGGAAGACCTTTTCGATGCTGTCGGAGGCTATCCGGCGGAATTCACGCGGTGAAGACGTCGTCATCGGCATTGTTGAAACCCATGGTCGTGCTGGGACCGCAGAGGTCGCCTCGAAGCTGGAGCGTGTGCCGCTGCGAGAGATCGACTACAAAGGCACCTTGTTTACAGAGATGGACGTAGACGCCATTTTGGCTCGGCGTCCGCAGGTTGCCATCGTCGACGAGCTTGCTCATACCAACATTGAAGGCAGCCGCTTCGCGAAGCGCTACGAAGACGTCTTCGCCCTGCTTGATGCAAACATCGATGTGCTCTCGACGATCAATATCCAGCACGTCGAATCGCTCACGCCGCGTGTTCAATCGCTTACCGGGATCACGGTCCGTGAGACGGTGCCGGACTGGGTGCTTGACCGTGCAGATGAAGTCGTCATGTCTGACCTGACGCCTGAGGCACTTGCCACCCGGATGCGACGCGGAGACATTTACCCGATGGAGCGGGTCGATCGCGCCCTGGGAAACTTCTTCCGTCGCGGGAACCTGATCGCGCTCCGCGAGATGGCGCTGCAGCGTGTGACCAAGGCGGTGGATCGGACGCTCGACGACTATGTCAAGCAGAAACAGCTCGGCGCACACTGGACGATGTCTGAGAAGGTTGCGGTCTGCGTGTCGGCAAATCAGACGGCAAAAGATCTCATCGCCCGCGGAGCGCACCTCGCACATGTGCTCAATGCCGAGTATTTCATTCTCCACCTCGATACTCCGGGCGACGAGTCTCCCGAGGCGAGACGAGCGTTGGATGACAATTTCGACTTTGCTCAGAATCTTGGCGCCCGCGTCTGTCACCTGAAGGGCAAGAGCGTGGCGGAAGCGACCGCAGCCTTCGCGGTACAACACAAGGTGACGCAGATGATCTTCGGACGCTCTTCCCTGACGGGTTTGAAGAAATACCTTTATTTTCGTGAGATCGCCAGATTTGTAACGGCTGCGCCTCATGTGGATTTGCACATCATCACGCAAGAGATACCCTAGTCTCATGCGTATTCTTATCGTTGATGACGAGCGTCAGATCACGCGGGTCCTGCGAACGTCCCTTGAGTCTCACGGCTATCAGGTCGCGATTGCGTCAGACGGACTCGAAGCCCTGCGCACCTTCGAAACCTTTCATCCTGACCTGGTCATCACCGACCTCTCTATGCCAAACATGGACGGGGTTGAACTAACCCGGTCTATCCGAAGGCTGGCCGAGACGCCGATCGTCGTGCTCTCGGTACGGGAGCAGGACATTACCAAGGTGGCTGCGCTCGATGCGGGTGCCAACGACTACATCACTAAGCCCTTCTCCACACCGGAGCTACTCGCGCGGGTGCGCGTCCAGCTCCGAAAGCGGCCCGAAGAGACGATCAAGCCGGTACGCTTTTCTGAAGGAGAGTTCACGATCGACACCGAGGCGCACCGCGTCACCGTCCGCGGGGAAGAACTCCATCTGACACCGAAAGAATTTGATCTTCTGCTGCTGCTGATTCAGAACTCTGGTCGGGTCCTCACCCACAAGACACTGCTGCGAGGAATCTGGGGACCTGCGGGGGAGAATCAGCCGGAGTATCTTCGTGTGTTGATTGCTCAACTCCGCAAGAAGATCGATATACCGGATCAACCGAGCTCGATCGAATCGGAACCATGGGTTGGCTATCGCTTTCGCGCTTTCGAAGGCGGTCTGGCTCTCGCAGAAAACACTCATCGGTAGCAGTTGGTTCGACAGTCGGCGCTGTAAGCTAGCCGGTCCTTACGCTTTCTTAACCTCTTCCTTACAGACTTCCTACTGGTTGAAACGCTCTACTAAGAGTCATGAGGAACGTCTCCATGACCCGCTGTTTGACCGTTCTACTTCTTGTCCTTGCCACAGCATCAGGACATCCCCAAAACTATCGGGTTTCACCTGCGACGGGAGGCTTGGCTCAGGATCCAATCGCCCAGGTAGCTTTTGAAGATCCCTTGCAGTCCCTGACGGTCCTTACCGACACCGTTTCGTCCTCGTCCAACCCGCAGGAACCCACAACATCCGCTACAGCTGCGACTCCGGTAAAGGATAACGGCTTCTTTCACCGGTGGGGTCGCGCCTATGTTTCGGATTGGGCCAACAACGGTCCGGCCACAGCTGTTCCACAGTCACCGCGCCGGGGAACTCCTCCACCTATCTTTTCGCCGCCCTATCCCGCCGCTGACTGGCCCATTGGCGGTACGACCGTTATCGGAGCGCCGGATGGCCAGACTTACCCCCTGATGCAGGCGATCAACGAGAATAAAGGGGCCGATAAAATCTATGGCTACATCGAAGTCGGTGGAAACGGCAGCACAAATAATAAAGGAAACTCCGCCAAGGGGGTTACCGCTAACGCTCCCGCCGCTTATGACGTATTCCCTAACCAGGTTCAACTCGACCAAGCCGCGCTTTACTTTGAGCGCGTCGAAAATACCGCACAACAAAAGCACTTCGATTATGGCTATCGGCTAACACTGCTGTATGGAACAGATTATCGCTTTACGACTTCTCACGGCATCCTCTCCCAACAACTCCTCGTCAAGAACGCAGAGTACGGCTTTGACCCTGTGATGTTCTATTACGACGCATATTTCCCAAAGGTTGCAAAGGGAATGGTAGTCCGAGTCGGTCGCTACATCTCACTTCCGGATATCGAGGCCCAACTTGCCCCGAACAACTACACCTACTCTCATTCCATTCTTTACACCTATGACTGCTATACGCAAACCGGTGTGAACGCTACTGTGAAGCTGAACGATCACTGGACGATTCAGGGCGGCATTTCTCCAGGGTGCGACACCGCCCCCTGGACCACGGACGCCAAGCTGACTGGGAATACATGTCTCATATATACCTGGAACACTGGTGGCGACGTACTGAATACCTGCGACAACACCATCAACGACGGCAAATATGCCTACAACAATCTGACTGCCTTCTATGAAACCTGGTATCACCGCTTCAACAAGTCCTGGCACACCGACACGGAGGGTTGGTATCAGTACATGAAAGCTGCACCGAACATGTACTGGTATAACTCCGGGGGAGCCTTTGCCAAGACTGCGGCTACCCCCTATCCCGAAACCAATGGAGCCGGAGTCAACCTGAACTTCGGAGCCGTATGTCAGGATCCGCGTCTACCGGCAACGCAGCAGTCGTCACGCTGCTATGCTCCCGAATGGGCGATAACTAATTACGTAGAGCACAACTTCTGGAACAATGAGGCCTCGCTCAATATTCGCAACGAGTACGTGGACGACATCAAGGGGCAGCGCACCGGCACTCCTGCGAAATACGAAGAGCACATGGTCGGCTTCAACTTCTGGTCGGGCTCCACTGTTACCTTCAGGCCTGAACTTAGCTATATGCATTGCTACACCAAGTACCAAACGGCATACGGCAAGCCAGTGTCCTGCACCGATATCTCTCCAGGAGCTTCGATCGCCTCCGATGAGGCTACAAGCATCAACGGTGTCAACCCTGGGGCAGCGAACCCCGCTGGCCTGGGTAAGTCGCAGTATCTCACTCTCTCTGCCGATATCATCTGGCACTTCTAACTCTGTGAACTAAAGGGGAAAGCAGCCGTTGTGGCTGCATCCCCTTTCCCTGTCGCAGCCGCTCTTACTACTTCTTAACTTCTTCTTTACGCACTTCCTATCAAGACATGCATGTAATCAAGATTGGCCGACTGGCCTGAGCGGATTACTGAGATGTCCTATGGGCTACGTCTCGAAGGGGACCACAGATCCTCCGCTCCGGAGAACTTTATGAATGACGTTCTACTTGTTATCTCGACCACTACGCTGTTCGTAATCGCGCTCGCCTACGTCACGGCTTGCGATCGCCTCAAGGGGGGGAAATCCCATGATTGAGAATGTGCTGCTTCTTGTGCTGTCTATCCTGCTGATGGTCTACCTTGTATACGCCTTGCTGCGTCCTGAAAAGTTCTAGTCCAGGTTTCGCAAAGTTTTAGGAGATGTTCCCATGTCGCTTAACGGTTGGCTGCAGATCAGCCTGTTCTTCCTTGTCACGCTTGCCCTTGCCACACCTGTCGGAACTTACATGACAGCGGTCTTCGAGCGCCGGCGCACCTGGCTCGATCCACTCGCTCGCCCCATCGAAAAGCTTTTGTACAAAGCGACCGGCGTCAAAGAAGACGAGGAGATGAAGTGGACCGAGTATCTCGGATCAGTGCTTATTTTTTCGTTTGTCACACTGATCCTGACCTATGTCATCGAGCGTCTGCAACACCACCTCCCACTGAATCCGCAAGGGCTTCCCGCTGTACCCGCTAATCTTGCCTGGTCGACAGCCGTCTCGTTCACGACGAATACCAACTGGCAGGCCTACACGCCCGAGACCACCATGAGCTATCTCACGCAGATGCTCGGGCTGGCCACCCACAACTTCTGGTCTGCCGCCGTGGGGATTGCGCTCGCGATCGCCTTCATTCGTGGCATCGCTCGTCGCGAGATGAAGACGCTCGGCAACTTCTGGGTGGACCTGACGCGCGCCACCTTGTGGGTCCTCGTTCCGATATCGACTGTCTTTGCTCTTGCCCTCGTGTCGCAGGGCGTCATCCAGAACTTTCGGCCCTACGATACTGTCAAGCTGATAGAAGCGCAGAAGGTGACGGCTCCGGATGCATCCGGAAAGCAGGTTACGACCGACATCACCACCCAAACCATTGCACAGGGCCCCATCGCATCGCAGGAAGCGATCAAGATGTTGGGTACCAACGGCGGTGGATTCACCAACGCCAACTCCGCGCATCCCTTCGAGAATCCGACACCGCTTTCGAATTTCCTGCAGATGCTCAGCATCTTCCTTATTCCCGCTGGGTTGACCGTGACGCTCGGCCAGATGACTAAGTCTCCGAAGCACGGATGGGCAGTCTTTGCCGCCATGTCTGTGCTCTGGCTTGCTGGCGTGTCGACAGCCTACTGGGCGGAGGCGCAGCCGAATCCACTGCTTCACCACGTCAACCAGACTACGTCGGATGTCCAATCCGGCGGAAACATGGAAGGGAAAGAAGTTCGGTTCGGCATTGCGAACTCCGCGCTGTTTGCGACCGTGACGACTGACGCCTCGTGCGGCGCAATCAACGCGCAGCATGACTCCTTTTCACCGCTTGGCGGCATGGTTCCCATGGTCAACATCCTGCTTGGTGAGATAGTCTTCGGTGGCGTGGGCGCCGGCATGTACGGAATGCTCATCTTCGTCATTCTCTCGGTATTCATCGCGGGCCTGATGGTGGGTCGAACCCCCGAGTATCTGGGCAAGAAGATCGAATCGTATGACATCCAGATGGCGATGCTGTACCTGCTCATCTTCCCTTTGATCATCCTCGGTTTCTCGGCTGTCGCAATCCTTTCACCGACATACGGCTTATCTTCCCTGACGAACCATGGTCCACACGGCCTGTCGGAGATCCTGTACGCCTACACCAGCGCCACAGGCAACAACGGGAGTGCCTTCGCTGGTCTCACGACGAATACCAACTACTGGAATCTCACCCTTGGTGTGGCCATGTTCTTCGGACGTTTTCTGATGCTCATCCCAATGCTTGCGATCGCAGGAAACCTGGTGCAGAAAAAGTCGGTACCGGCCACCTCGGGCACTTTTCCGGTCACCACGCCGCTCTTCACGACGCTGCTTACCGGCGTCATCCTGATCGTCGGCGCCCTAACCTTCTTTCCCGCGCTCGCGCTTGGGCCAGTTCTTGAGCACCTGTTGCTGCGCGCCGGATTCATGAACTAACAATGCATACCGTTGAGATACCTGAGACTGAAACAGTACTGAACCCAGCCTCCCTGGGCTCACACTTGACCGTCCTTCGGCACCCTTCTTCAGGCCACCATAGAGGAATCAAAATGTCCGCCCCGCAAAGCTCAAACCGCAACAGAAAATCGCTCTTCGACCCAAAGATCATGCGTCGCGCAGCCACGGACGCTCTCGTAAAGCTTGCACCGCAAACCATGATGAAGAATCCTGTCATGTTTGTCGTGGAAGTGGGCAGCGTGCTCACCACGGTGCTACTGATCACAGATCGGATCCAACACCAGGGTCATTTCTCCTTCGACCTTCAGATCACGCTCTGGCTCTGGTTCACCGTGCTCTTTGCCAACTTCGCGGAGGCGATGGCGGAAGGCCGGGGTAAAGCGCAGGCCGACGCGTTGCGCCGCGCCAAGTCCGACACAATCGCGTATCGCTTGAACAAGTCTGGTGAAACCGAAGAGGTTCCCTCACAGGAGCTTCGCTCCGGAGAGGTCGTTCAGGTGATCGCAAACCAGATGATTCCGGGCGATGGCGAGATCATTGAAGGTGTCGCCTCGGTGGATGAATCCGCCATCACGGGCGAATCTGCCCCGGTCATCCGCGAAGCCGGTGGAGACCGATCCGCCGTCACAGGTGGTACCCGCGTACTCTCTGACATGATCCGCATCAAGATCACTTCGAACCCCGGCGAGACCTTCCTCGACCGCATGATAGCTCTGGTCGAGGGCGCTGAACGCCAGAAAACTCCCAATGAAATTGCGCTCAACATTCTGCTCGCAGGACTCACCATCATCTTCCTGCTCGCGGTGGTCACGCTGCAGCCGTTTGCCATCTACTCCGGTGCGAAGCAGACGGTCTTTGTGCTCATCTCACTGCTTGTCTGCCTGATTCCAACGACTATCGGCGGTCTTCTCTCCGCGATTGGAATTGCCGGCATGGACCGCCTGGTGCAGCACAATGTGCTGGCAACGAGCGGCCGGGCTGTGGAAGCCGCGGGCGACGTCAACACGTTGCTTCTCGATAAAACCGGAACGATTACGATCGGCAACCGTCAGGCCTCCGAGTTTGTTCCCGCTCCCGGAGTCTCCTCTGATCAACTGGCCGATGCTGCACAGCTCTCTTCCCTGCCCGACGAAACTCCCGAAGGTCGCAGCATCGTAGTCCTCGCCAAGGAGCGCTATGGTCTTCGCGGTCGCGAACTCGGTCAGCTTCATGCGGAGTTTGTACCCTTTTCCGCGACGACGCGGATGTCAGGGCTCGACATGCCGGGCTCCGACAACACGCCCGCACGCTCTATCCGCAAAGGCGCGGTGGATGCCATCGCGCGCTATCTTGCAGAGGCCGGCTCGGAGTTGCCGCAACAAGTGCGCGACACCGTCGAAACGGTTGCCCGCTCTGGCGGCACACCGCTCGTGGTCGCAGAAAACGGTCGCGCTCTCGGAGTCATCCACCTCAAGGACGTTGTCAAGGGTGGGATGAAGGAGCGCTTCGATCAGCTTCGCGCGATGGGCATTCGTACCGTCATGATTACGGGCGATAATCCGCTGACCGCGGCGGCGATCGCTCGCGAAGCGGGGGTAGATGATTTTCTTGCCGAGGCAAAACCAAAAGACAAGATGGACCTAATCAAGCGCGAACAGGCCGAAGGTAAACTCGTCGCGATGACCGGTGACGGTACCAACGACGCGCCCGCGTTGGCACAGGCGGATGTAGGCGTCGCCATGAACTCCGGCACGCAGGCGGCGAAGGAAGCCGGCAACATGGTCGACCTCGATTCCAATCCGACCAAGCTGATCGAAATTGTTGAGATCGGCAAGCAGCTCTTGATGACCCGCGGTGCGCTGACCACCTTCTCGATCTCGAACGACGTCGCGAAGTACTTCGCGATCATCCCAGCCATGTTTGCAGGCGTCTTCCCGGTGCTCAACGCATTGAACATTATGCGCCTGCATTCGCCGGAATCGGCTATTCTCTCTGCCGTCATCTTCAACGCGCTGATCATCATTGCGCTTATCCCGCTTGCGCTCCGTGGTGTCAGCTATCGTGCAATGTCAGCAGCCGCACTGCTGCAGCGCAACCTGTTCATCTATGGACTCGGCGGCTTGATCGTGCCCTTCATCGGAATCAAAGCCATCGACTTGCTGATTACTGCGGTTCACCTGGCATAAACGCGAGCGGCGATCACTCCACAGAGTGTTCGCCGCTCGTTATCAGGGCCCACTTAGACTGACTTACAGAAAGAGTAGCGAAATGAAAAAGCAACTCATCACTTCCGTCCTCTACACCGCCGTTACTGCTGTTTTGCTCGGCATCTTCTATCCGCTCGCGGTCGCCGGCATTGCTCACGTTCTCTTCCCAAGCAAGGCTAATGGTTCCCTGGTCTACAACTCCAGCCACGAACTCGTAGGCTCGCAGCTCATCGGCCAGCCGTTTACAGGACCGAGCTACTTCCACTCGCGACCTTCCGCGGCCGGCACAGGCTATGATGCCGGTAACTCTGGCGGTTCGAATCTCGGGCCTACCAACAAGGTTCTCATCGACCGTATTAATAATCAGTCCGAAGGCCCAAACGTACCGGTTGACCTCGTCACCACGAGCGGCTCGGGCCTTGATCCAGACATCACCCCGGCAGCCGCCTACTTTCAGGTCGCTCGCGTCGCAAGCGTACGTCACATCTCCGAAGCACAGCTCCATCAACTCGTCGACGCACATGTGACGCAGCGGCAACTCGGCTTTCTGGGCGAACCGCGCGTTAACGTCCTTGCTCTCAACCAGGCGCTTGACAACCTCAAATAGCTGTTGCTCCGGACTCGCTCTGCTACCCTGAAAGAGCTATGACCAAAGCAGCAGTTCTCGAGCGCCTTGAGGCGATTGGGCTTGTTCCGGTACTAAGAGCCGATTCAATCGAGCGGGCGATTGCCCTAGCCACAGCAATTGCTGACGCTGGCGTAACCACTCTTGAAGTAACGATGACGGTACCCGGGGCCATCCAGGTAATCCGCCGTCTTGCTGCAGAGCGTCCGGATATCCTGATCGGCGCTGGCACCGTGCTCGATCCCGAGACTGCCCGCATGTGCATTCTCGAGGGCGCACAGTACGTCGTCAGCCCCGCTCTCAACCTGAAGACCCTGGAGCTATGCCATCGGTATTCGATCGCAGTGCTGCCTGGGGCGCTGACTCCTACGGAGATCGTTACAGCGTGGGAGGCCGGTGCGGATGTCATCAAGGTTTTCCCGGCTTCCGCACTCGGCGGCGCCAAGTACCTTACTGCCTTGAAAGGTCCGCTTCCTCAAGTAAAGCTCATCCCGACTGGTGGAATCACGCTGACGAATGCACACGAGTTCCTTGCCGCTGGCGCGTTCGCGCTGGGAGTTGGATCGGATCTCGTCGATGCGAAGGCGATCGCCGGCGGACACCCTGAGACCATCACGGAAAGCGCGCGCAGGTATCTGGCGATCGTGCAGCAACACCGGGCGGCAAGGCCACACTGACGCGCAATCATCCTGAAGCGGCTTTTCATCTTCGGAGTTATCCCATGACGTAAAGCCCGTTGGGTCGAAGGCGAGAATACCTTCGGTCCGTGGCTGTCGAGGTGTTTTAGAGACCTTTGCTTCAGGAACAAAGTCCCGACAGGGCCAGCTTCTAAAAAGTATATTTGCCGGCGAGTTGCACGAGGCGAGGAGCGGCTGCACTGACAATCTTTCCGAAACTCGGATCTGCTACCTGCCCGTCTACCGAAGCTGGACCGTAAAACTGGCTATGATTGAAAGCGTTAAATCCCTCGAGCCGGAACTCAATCGATTTCGCGTCCGTCAACCGAACTTCCTTCTGCAATGTCATATCGAAGTTCTCGATCCCCGGGCCATAAAATTGCCGGCGCTTTGCGTTGCCAAGTTGTCCCAGCGTCTCCTCCGGGAACAAGGCTGTGTTGAAGGCAGGTCTACCGTTTCGGCCGTTGGTGTTGATCTTCAATGGTCCTGATAGGGCTCGCGGAGTATCCAGAAGGTAGTTATTGATCCCGTCTCCAAGTGTTCCCAGAAGTGAGTTATCGGAATTGTCATAAAGCGTCACCGGAAAGCCTGTCGCAAAGCGGCCTGTCCCGGAGAGACTCCAGTAGGAGGTAAGTCGATCCGCCCTTCGAAAAACGCTCTCAAATGGCAGGGCAAGGGTATAGCTCGCCACAAACGTGTGCCTCTCGTCCCACGCCGAGATGGTGCGGCTATGGCGTGAGTTGAAGGGATCGAGTTGTTCCCCGATGTTGGATCCCTGATCAATGGACTTCGCATAGGTGTAGCTCAGCAGGAGTTGAGACCCATGGCGCTGGTAACGCAGCGTCGACTCTAATGCATTGAAGTTAGAATTCGCGATCGTAGCGTCGTCTGTATTTTCCCCGTAATTTTCGCCGGTGCCGACGAGAGGGCCACTGGTCTGGCCGCTTCGTGTGCCGTTGACAATCTGTCCCCCCGCCGTCGTATAGGTTGAGTCTTCACCGAAGGGGCCGCACCGCGGTGCGAGACCCAGGCAGACTGCAGGATTGCCGGGGTTGGCTGAGACGACCGCGGGAAGATGGTGGCCCTGGTTGCCTACATAGCTCACTGTTAGCAGGGTGTCTGAAAGAAGCTGACGCTGCAGCGAGAGCATGTAGTTGCTTATATAAGGAGCGCGGTTGCGATAATCAAAGAAGGGGTCAGCTGAGAGCGGCGCAAAGTTGGCCCAGTTGACGGAGCTGTCCGGACGAGACGCGGAGACACCATGGGATGGAAATGGAAACGGGAATCGCTGTCCGTTGTTGAAGCCCGTAGCTGCTGAGACAAAGGGAGTCGACAGCAACGGAGGGGCCGGACTGAGATAGTTGTAGCCAAACGGAGGCACGCCATACATCACGCCGGCGAGCAGTCCAGGAAACTCCGTGTAAAAGAGACCGTAGCTGGCTCGTATGCTGCTTTTTCCTGTCTTTCCGAAGATACTCTTCCAGAGACCACGATCGAACTTCGGCGAATACGCAAGTCCTATCCTTGGCGCAAAATTCTTGTTACCAGTCGGCGCAAGCGTGCGAGGAATGCCGGGATCACCGGCAACCAGCAGTCCCGGTAATGCACCTGGATAGAGGGTGGACTCTCTTCCAGCAATGTAGGTCTGGAGTTGGTTGTACTTCTCCCAGAAAGGCGTGATGATGTCCCAGCGAACGCCGATGTTAAGCGTTAACTCATTACGAGCACGCCAACTGTCCTGGCCATAGAAACCAAGGTAGCGATTACGCAGGTAGAAGGGCTGTCCCGAGGATTGTGTGAAGTTACTCGGCACCCCAATCAGGAAGTCGGCATATGGATCGCCCGTCTCGGTTCCTTCAATGTTGAAGGTCCCATTGAATGTGCCGTTAGGATGTTCATTGACCTCATCGAAGTGAAACTGCCCACCGACCTTAAGCGTGTGAGCACCGATCACCCGGGAAAGACCATCACTGGCATAGTAGGTGTTGTTAATCTGCGTCTCGTTTGTGATAGGAACGCCCATAACAAACGTTGGGAAGGAGATGTTCTGGACACCTTCGAACTGCGGTGCCTGGATATAAATGCCACCGGGGCCGGTAGAGAAGCCCTGTGATCCGATGCTTACCCCGAGACCACCCTTCGGCTGACCGACAATGTTCGCGTTGCGCAAATAGCCAACATGAAGCTCATTGACGGTCTTCGAGTCGATGACCTTCGTGTCGCCCACCGAGAAGAGTTGCGCCCGGCCAGTGAACAGGGCATCGAACCCGGGAATGCTTGCTCCAGCGACCGATCCTGGGTAGGGATTGTCAAGGTTGTAGTCATCGAGGAAGTAGTAGCCGGAGAGTTGGCCAATCCGGGAATTGCCATCGAAGCGGATTGAACCTTTATCATCGCGAACGATCTCATCGTAGGCCGAGGTCGAGAACTGATTGCTTCCCACGTTGGGTGCCGGGATGTACCTGAGAAGATTCTTGCCGGGCGCGGACCATGCATTCTGAGGGATGCTCCCGTTTGAAAAAACGTTTTTGTAGGGCTCGCCCGAGGTTACGGTGTAACCGAGTTCCCGGGTCAGCAGACCGGCAAGATACGGACCGCTGACTGCCCCCGTCAAGTCGTCAAAGGAGCCGTTTCGCTCGGCCATAGAAGGAACAGTGATGTTCCCGGTAGGGATGCCCTGCGTCGTTCGGGTTCCCTGGTAGTCCGCGAAGAAGAAGACGTTCTCGTGCTTCGCCGGACCGCCAAGTGCTCCGCCAAACTGGTTCTGGTTAAAGGAGGAACGCGTCGGATCGAAATAGCCCCGCGCATCCAGGACCGTATTGCGAAAGAATTCGAAGGCATTGCCGTGAAAGGAGTCGCTTCCCTGCTTGCTGACCACGGTCACGATGCCACCGTTGTAGTTGCCATACTCCGAGTCGAAGTTGTTCGTCAGCACCCGGAACTCCTCGATGGAATCGAGATTCGGGATGATGGAGGTTCCGCCGTTCATATGTTCCTGAACGTCGACCCCATTGACGAAGAATCCGTTCGACGACTCTCGCTGACCATTGATCGAAAGATTGCCGGGATTGAGATCTCCCGAGGGTTCGAGCGATCCAGTAACTCCCGCCATAATGACTGAACTTGGAAGCAAAGTGGAAATGGGTGCGACACCCGGCTGGATGGCCAGAAGATCCGTGTAACTGCGTCCGTTCAGCGGAAGTGCGGTCATCTGCGTGGCGGAAACAACCTCGCCCAGGTGGGTTGCCACGCTCTCAACTTGCACCTCCGTTTCGGTTGTAACAGTTACGGTCTCCGACTTCGACCCCAGGGTGAGCGTCGCATCTGCCTTCAGAGCGGAGTCGGTGTCGACGACAAGATTCAGTCTGCGCAGCGGCTTGAACCCGAGAGCCGAGATCGTGAGATTGTAGTGACCAACCGGCAGATTCGGGAAGGAGTAGAGGCCCTGTCTGTCCGCCACGGTGCGATACTCCGTATGCTGCGCGGTGTTCACCAACTGGACACTCGCGCCTGCGATCAGCGCCCCCGTCGGGTCTGTCACAACCCCGAAGATGCTCCCGCCTACCGCTGCATACAACGGCGTACTTGCGAAGAAGCACAGGCTTACGATGGAGAATGATGTTTTCAATCGGAACACAGGTGCCTCATCATGCGGAGATTAAGGCGTGTCGGCTTACGCATGCTTGAGCAATCGAGACCATTTCAACCGAGTCTAAATAGAATGACTTGTGACGGTATCCTGGATTCCAGACTGAACTTAGGATGCGCTTTTGATCCTCAGCCTGGTCGGTATGACGAGGCAATAGTCAGGAACCCTCTACCTGAACAAACCGCTTGCGGATCTAGGCGATAAACTAAGCGCTGACCACTGCACGGGCGTTCTGTGCAAGTGCCGGTTTGAAAGACATGCGGATTCCGTATTTTGGTCGGAGGATAACCATCGGACGCGCTTCAATCTTCTGTCCGGGAAGCAGCTCGAAATCGTACTTGCGCAGCAGATCGCTCAGAATCATCAGGACCTGCAGCATCGCATAATTCGAGCCGATACATCCCCTCGGGCCAGCTCCAAAAGGCAGATGTGTAAAAGGAGTTTGCAGCTTCTGGTTTGCCTTGGTGAAACGCTCCGGATTGAAGCTCTCAGGATCGTTCCAATAGCGTGGCGCATGATGCGCGCCGTAGACGTAGGCGATGACGGTTGAGCCGGCTGGGATGAAAGTATCACCCACAACATCGTTGGCGATCGCCATGCGATCGATCATCCAGAACGGTGGGTAGAGACGGAGTCCCTCCTGGATGACCTGGGTGGCGAACTCAAGTTTAGGGACGTCACTGAAGCTTAATGGTGAATCGCCCAGAACAACATGGAACTCCTGGCGAATACGATCAAGAGAGTTCGGGTGCCGACTGAGCAGGTAAAGAAGCCACGAGAGACCATTCGACGAAGTCTCGTGACCAGCTACAAGAAGCTGCATGCTCTCGCTGAGGATCAACTCATCGCTCATACCCTCGCCATCGGTGTAACGGGCATCCATAAGGGTCTGCAGGAGATCATTCCCGGGTGCTTGCAGCCGGCGTTGCTTGATGTACTTCATCAGGATGGAATCGGCGCGGACGCGCATCTCTTCGTGACGGCGGAGTTCTCCAGTCAGCTCGAACCAGGGATTGAGATAGGGTTGCAGAGTTTGGCGTACGATGAACTCCTGAACGGTGCAGATGGTCTCGCTGACAACCTCGATGTCTTCATCCTTCAACTTGGCGCCGAAGAGAGACCGGGCGACCATGGCAAAGGTCATCTTCATAAGGTGCGGGTAGATATCCACGGGACCGGTCTGAACCGCGCGATCGAAGCCCTGCAGGGATTCAGCGAGAGAGTTCTGCATGATCGCTGAGAGAGCCTCAAGTTGCTTGCGGTCAAAACCCTTCTGAATCAGGCGACGCTGGGTGCGCCAGGCATCGCCCTCAGTGGTTAGCAGGCCTTTGCCGAGAAAGTGGCCCATCCTTTTTACCTGTATCTCGGACTTGTGGTAATTCTCCGCGTTTGTCTTAAGGACGTGCTGCAGCACGGCGGGGTTGGTCGTAACGATAGCCTCTTTAATGCCGCCAATATAAAAGCGGAAGGTATCGCCCAGCTGCTCGTTGTACCTGGACAAGACCCGCACCGGGTTGGCAGCCAAAGCACGCGAATCGGCAAGCGAACGAAGTCTCGAGACCGCGGGGATCGGTGGGAGAGACGCTGCATGCCTGGGCGCGGAGAGCGGGGCGGCTGTAGGAACGGATGCTTCGGGTGTCGTTTGTGGGGCTTGGATCGCCATAGGGTACAGACTAAGCGCTCAGGTACAGGTTTCGTTCCCCAGTTGCTTAAGAAGAATCAGATGATGCCGGATTGCTTGCGTCATTGTAGGGTGTTGACGATAGGGAATGCCAAACTCTTCGGCAGTCTCACGGACTATTCGCGTCAGCGGAGCGTAGTGGGTGTGACAGACAAAAGGGCACAGGTGATGAGCGATGTGGTGATTGAGTCCACCGGCCAGCCATCCAACGACCGGGTTGCTGGTCGCGTAATCAGCCGTCGTCGCAAAGATATGGTAGACACTGTTATCGAACTCGCTCCGGCTTAGAGGAAAGTAAGTGGTGTCGATGGTATGCGTGGTCTGGAATACGAGCGAAACCGACAAGCCGACGATTAGGTGAACAATAAGGAAGGCTCCGGCAACCAGGTAGGGCGATTTCCCCAGCAGCACTATCGGCAGCACAAGCATGTAGGTAAAGTAGAACGCTTTACCCGCGAAGAGAATTGCAACCTCTCTCGCTGGATGCTTCGTGCGTTTGAGGTAGTCGTGTGAAGGCGAAAAGAAAGATTCGAAATCGCGAACGAAGACGTAATCGAGCGAGAAGAGCGCGTAGAGACCGAGTCCGTAGAGATGTTGGAAACGGTGCAACGGCCGGTGAGGCTCATGAGGGGTAAATCGAAACAGGCCGCGGCCGGTGAGCGCATCATCTTCTCCATGGACATTAACGCAGGAATGATGACCACGATGGTGGAGGATGCGCCACATGTATGAGTTGATCCCGCAGAGGTCAAAGGCGTAGTTCAGCGTCTTGTTAACCAACGGTACCGACGAGATCGCATTGTGGTTGCTGTCATGGGCGATGTTGAGCAGTAGAAAAGTTTGCGCAAGACCCCCCAGGACATAGAGAGCGACGAACTTCCATGAACTCGGCCGAAATGCGTAGATCGCGAGCCAGCTCCCCGCAAGAAGAGCCAGACCCACTGCAATCTTCATCCACATGGCGTTGTTAGCCTTCGGGGAGATCTCTTGGTCGGCAAAGAATCGGTCGAGTCGGCGCCGGAGAACCTTCGGGAAGGAACGTGGACCGGAAGGTTCGCAGAGGCCGGGTCCAGGACCTGGCCTGGAGGGCAGAAGACCGTCAACATCCTCATCCATATCGATCGCGACCTCAGTCTCAGACGTCACAGCTGCCTCCGTTGAATTGTGAAGAGTGGCGCCCGGAAATCCGGTCAGAGCTAGCGCGGAATAGGCGGAGCAAGCAACGCGGCCGACACCCGCAACAAGCCTCATGGTATCGCGAAGACTTTAGCTTATCAAGCAGTGTCCGATCGCACTTACTCGCGCTTGGGCGCAACGAAGCGTTGCAAGCCGCCCGGCCTCTGCTACCATAGCCAGATAGAGAGCGTGGGAAAAGAGACGTCTGCACGAGGGGCCCTGGAGCTTGAACGACTTGCTCGAACATTTGGGGGACTCTCCAACGTCTTAATACCCGGACCGAACGACGCACGGGCGTAAAACGACTCCGAGACTCAGTTGCGATTTATCTCACCATTTCAGCGGGGAGTAACAGTAAGTAGTTTGTTTTCTTACGAACTGAGTTCTGCCATTCAATCTCGGGGGTATTGCTGATCTATTATGGCGTCGATTTTAGACCAACTGGATAGTCTGGGTGATCAACACCCTCACAAACTTCTCTACTCGTATCTGGACCTGAACGGCAATCCGATCGAAAGCTATAGCTATGTATCGTTTCTGGAACGGACCAGGGCGATCGCCGATCATTTGCTCGCAATGGGACGATTTTCGGCCGAGGATCGTCTTCTGCTCGCTTATCCTCCTGGTCTCGAGATGATCTGCGCATTTTTTGGGTGTGTGCGCGCGGGCTTGATTCCAGTGCCGGTTTATCCACCAAGCTCGCGCGGCTTCCAGAGCGCTCTCTATAAGATGATCCACGTCGCCAAGGACTGCCAGGCATCCGCAGTCCTGACCAGCGCGGATTATCACGCATCGCTCAAGACGAACCTGACACGGAGCGGCGTGGCAGCGTCAGGCGTGGACGTAGACTATATCTCCGGCCTTCCATGGATTGTGACGGAAGAGTTCGTAAGCCGGCTGGCAGATGATATAGACGACCCGTTCTTTCCGACTTCGAAGATTCTGTTTCTCCAGTACACCTCCGGATCGACCATGGAGCCCAAGGGTGTAATGGTGACGCACGAAAACATCCTGGATACGTTTCAACTGGTAATCGACCACGATGATCCCGTGGTGGTCTCGTGGCTGCCACAGTACCACGACATGGGACTGATCGGCTGCTACCTGTACCCGGCTCTTAAGGGTGGGACTACCTACGGCTTCGCTTCCGTGGACTTTATCCAGCGGCCGATCTTGTGGTTCGATACGATCACTGCTTACAAGGCTACTGCGACTGCGGCACCCAACTTTGCTTATGACTACTGCTTGCGGGCCGGGAGACTTTCAAAGGAGAACCTCGAAGGATGTGACCTCAGTTCCCTGCGCGTCTTGATGTGCGCAGCCGAACCGGTAAAGGCAGATACCTTCACACGCTTTCTTGAGGCATTTCAGCCGTATGGCCTGAAATCAGAGAGCTTCTACGCAGCCTTTGGATTAGCTGAGAACACCCTGGCTGTCTCGATGGGCGGTCGCGCCATTGCTTCTGTCAGTAAGCGGGCGCTCGCCTTAGGTCAGGCTCGCATGACATCCGAGGTGTCCGAAATCGATCGAGCAACGCAGGTTGTCAGTTGCGGCAGACCCCTTCGAGGGATCAACGTCAAGATCGTCGATCCGGAACAACATGTTGCCTTGAAGGCCGGTCAGGTTGGCGAAATCTGGATTGATGGAGTCGGCAAATGCCCCGGCTACTGGAATAACCCCGAGTTAACGCTTAAGCAGTTTCGAGCAAGGCTCGTCGATGACAGCCCCTATGACAACGGCCATCTCCGGACGGGCGACATGGGTTTCCTTCACGACGGCGAACTCTACGTCTGCGGCCGTATCAAGGACATGATCATCCTCCGCGGCCAGAACTACTATCCGCAAGATGTCGAAAATGTAGTCGAAAGAACGTCCGGTTTGATCCGGCATCATTGCGTCGCGGCATTCCAGATTCACGAAGACAACGAACCTGCCTTGGCCATTGTGGCAGAGGTCAAAAACCCAAAAGCGCTTCCTGACGCACGGAAAATAGCGGCGGAAGTACGGAACTTCCTGAATATCGAGGTCGCGCTCATCTCCTTCATCGCGCCTCGCGCCATGCCGAGAACGAGCTCCGGCAAGATCATGCGCCATAAAGCAAAGCAGATGTGGCTCGACAAGGAATTCACTGTCCTCTCCGAGTTTTCGCGGGAGAAGGATGCCGGCTCTTCCGAATCCGGCTCGGTCGTTCAATCTTCGTTTGACGAGTTGAAGGCACGCTATAACCTCACGGGCCAAGAAACCTACAACCTGGTTGAAGCCGGGCTCGATTCTCTCGATCTCGTCGTCTTCATGCACGAGCTGAAAGAACTGCTAAAGGACAAAGGCGCCGAGATGTTGGCGCGACAGGTCGATATCGGCGTAATTCAGCGGGTCAGTGTCGCCGATTTATTCCGCTTGGCCGAACAGTTGGAAAGCGCGCCTGAGGAAGCGCTCGAGCAACTACGGCATGCTTTGGCCGCCTTCCGCGAAGAGCAACGAGCCGCTGAGAAGAAGATGATGGGCGAAGACATCAAGCTCCTCTTCAACCCGCCGGTGCCCGCAACTCTGCCCGAGACTCCGGTGATGAATCATGTCCTACTGACAGGTGGCACCGGGTTCATAGGGCCCTTTCTGATGAAGAGTCTGCTGGAGCAAACCCGGGCAAAGATTTATGTGCTGGTGAGGGCTTCGGATGAGGTGCAGGGACGACAGCGGCTGCGCGCCGCGATGGAGTCGATGGGGCCTTGTCCAGCCGGGTTAATGAACATGTTTGAGGCACGCGTGATTCCCATCTGTGGGGATCTCGCCCAGCCGATGCTGGGGATGACCAAGGAGGAATGGGCCTTCCTCGCGAGTGAAGCGGATACCGTCTTCCATAACGGCGCAACTGTGAACTATCTCTTCAATTACGACCGTATGCGCGACGCGAATGTGATGGGAACCAACGAAGTTCTCCGGCTGTCGTTTGAGGGGCGTCCAAAGGAGTTCAACTATGTCTCGACCACGTTCGTCTTTGGCTGGGCAGTGAAATCGGTCCTGTACGAGACTGACTTCAACCGGGATATGGAGCTCCTCGACTTTGGCTATAGCCAGTCAAAGTGGGTGGCGGAACAGGTGGTTGCGGATGCGCGTAGCCGCGGTCTTTCCACCAGAATCTTCCGGCCGGCGCTGGTGAGTCCCTCGGTCACGGGTGGGGGGAACAACTTCGATATAGCCGTGCGCCTAGTCGCATTTATGGTGAATCACGGCATCGGAGTGGATGCGCTTAATCAGGTAAGTTTCGTCCCGGCTGATATCGTAGCGAACAATATTGTCGCAATCTCGACGACGGCCGGCACAGCCAACAAAACTTACCACATCGTACGTGACGACTACGCGAACATGTTGGATATCACCGGACTCATCACCCGGCTGACGGGCCGGCAGTTCGAAGTCTTCAGCGTGGACGAATTTGTACCTGAGTTGATCCGCAGGTGTCGCAAAGAAGATCTGCTCTTTCCTTTACTCGACTTCCTGGTGGGCTCGGTGGACAACATCACCGCAATGGAATTCAAACGCTACGAGAACTCTGACTATCAGAAGGCGCGCGATGCCTCAAAGTGGGGGGTCCCCGATCCCTCGCTCGAAGAGACTGTGAGTGGCATTCTCAAGTTCATGCACCGCAAAGGTATCATCTCGGTTGCGGCTCGAGAACCTGGCTCGGAGCTTACCCAGGGCCAGGATCTCGCACACAGTCTTGAGATGACAGATGCCTCTTCCGCTACTGTTTTCTAAAAACAAGCTTCTCGGTGAGGTGCTGTCCGGTTTCGTAAGTTGCGGTTCGGTTGACGGTCATTTGCTGTCCGTCTGGCGAAACTGTCCAGCGGTCCTTCTGCGTCACTTGATTATCGCGCCGGTAAATTGCGTCCACGGTGTGGGAGTCAACCAGCTGGAGCACGACAGTATCATTCCTTGAGTGTGTCAGATCACTTGGTTTCCCGTCGAAGTGAGCGGTGTAGCTGAAGTCGCTTGTGAAATGAACACCACCGTTCCCAGCCGGTTCGACCTTAACGACGAGTCCCTGTTCCAGCCGCGTCTTGCTGAGGTCCTCTGTCCAGTTACCGGCCATGGCATCGAACGGTGCTTTCGCGCCGCCAGTCCGAGTCCACACCACGGTCTGGTCCGGATGGCCGGCGCTCACGGTCGAGATCGTCAGGTCACGGCTATCCTTCGACAGCTTAAGCCCGACGGTCGCGATGACCGAACCACCTTTCTTCTCTGTCACTACAGCCTGCTTCTTGTTGACTCTGCGTAGCTCAACCTGGTCAAACGCAGGATTGCCGGGGACCGCCGTATCATTTCCTCCGGCCTTCGCCGTGAAGTCCATGTGGGTCTCGCCATCCATGGCGACGTGCACCGTTCCATGGTCGTCGGTGATTACGAGCGTATCCGGTGGATTGATGGTTGAATCTGCAGAGACCAATGTCCACGATCCCATCCGCGGATCGGTTGATCCGGATTGAAATGCAGCAACGGTAGAGAGAGCGAGCAACGCGAGCTTGAGAATATGTCCTCCTAGGCTAGTGGAAGCAATCTACAGATTGAGATAGCCGGATCGGGTTCACGAATGTCATGAACTTCGGTGGTTTGATGCCGTCGGATTATGCCAGGTCGACTCATGCGTGTCTATTTTGTGTGACATCATGAGACTTATGGATTTACGGCGATTTTGGCTGGCTGGAATGGTGTTGGTCGCGGTTCTAGTGCTCTTACCCTTTTCCTTTCACTCCGAGCGACACCTCGAGACCGCAGCCCGCGTTGAGGGAAGTCAGGCGGAAACCGTACAGCAGCAGCTGATTAACCGCTTCCGCTCCCCTTTTGTCGAGCGCGTTGTCGTGGTCGTACAAGGGCTCCCGCCCGCCGATTCCCCAGAAGGCGCACAGGCTTTGAGCAGTGTTGTAGCCGGTCTCCAGCAGGTTTCCGGTGTTACGACAGTCGTCTCCTACCTCCAGTTACAGGATCCTTTGTTTCTCGGTAAGGGTGGCGGAACCTACGTGTTGGTCGGTCTCTCGCCCACGGAAGGACCTGTGGAACTGCTCGTTCCCAAGCTTCACGAACGGGCAGTCTCACTCGCCAATCAGCTCCGGAGTCGATACCCCAACGTTCAGCTTGAGCTCACGGGCGCACTTCCCCTCAACTACGACATTCGCAAAGCCAGCTCCGACGATCTGAAGCGCGCGGAGAGCCTGGTCATTCCAGCGACGCTCGCGCTCTTGCTGGTGGCTTTTGGCAGCCTGGTTGCCGCCATCATCCCGCTCGCAGTAGGCCAGCTTGCGATCGCGACCACCCTGGCGATCACCGGATTTGTCGCGCAACGATTCCATCTATCGATTCTTGTGCAGAATCTGGCGACGATGCTCGGCCTAGGCCTTGGCATCGACTATGCGCTGCTCATGGTGAGTCGCTTCAGGGAGGTACTGGCCACAGGGAAATCACCCTCCGTCGCTTCGGTGATCGCCGCTCGCCAGGCAGGCCATACCCTCATGATCTCCGCTTCGACTGTGGGGATCGGATTCCTCGCTCTTTTGACGGTGCCCATCAGCGAAATTCGTTCGATTGGCATCGCGGGATTCCTCGTCGCCGGTATGTGTGTTCTGCTGACGAATACCCTGGTTCCGGCAGTGCTGGCGCTACTCGGAAAACGGATCGACGCCGGCCGCCTGCCATTCACGCCTAAGCTTGACGCACAGCGGGCGGAGCATACCGGAGTTCGTTGGAGACAATGGGGGCGCTTGATTGTTGCCCATCCTTGGCTTGCACTCGTGCTGGCGGGCACCCCCTTGTTGCTGCTCGCGTGGCAGGCGAAACACCTCGATACGAGAATGCCAACTGGAAGCTGGCTTCCTGAATCCGCGGAGTCTGTACATGCGCTGCATACGCTCGAAAGAATGGATCGCGCCGGCATCATTTACTCCCTGCGCGTCGTCGTTGAACTGCCCGGAGAGTCCATCGCTCAATCCGACACAAACTGGAACGCGATCAATCGCCTTAGTAATCGCCTATCGAGCGACCCTCGTTGCGCGCGCGTCATCTCCATCACAACAGCCGCCAACGGCAACCGGGCCTATCTAACAGACATCCCGCGTGAGACACGACGCACGTTTCTCAGCGCTGACGGGCATGCGGCACTTTTGGAAGTCCTTCCTAAGACCTCGGTCACATTGCGAGAACAGGTCGATTGGACCAGGGAGATTCGCAAGATCGATGCGCCGGAGCTTACCGGCATACCAGGTTCGACTCTGATCATCGGCGGCGTTCCGGCCCTCAACGCCGACTATCAAACGATTGTCGAAAAGCGATTCCCCTGGGTAACAGCGATGGTGGTAGGAGCGACGCTCTTGGCGCTGCTGATTGGTTTCCGTTCGCTCTTCGTCGCGGTGAAGGCGATCGTCCTGAATTTGATCTCGGTTGCCGCGGCCTTCGGAGCCCTTGTGCTCGTCTTTCAGGATGGACACGGAAGCAGGCTATTGGGCGTAGGTGCAGGAACGGGTAGTGTCTTTCCGCTCGTGCCGATCGTGACCTTTGCGATCGTCTTCGGCCTAAGCATGGATTATGAAGTCTTCCTGGTCGCACGGGTGCTAGAAGGCAGGCGAAGTGGGCTAAGAGAAGAAGATGCGATTCCGGAGGGCATGGCCCGGACCGCCGGCCTGATCACGAGCGCCGCGGCGATCATGATTGTCGTCTTCGCGGCCTTCACCTTCGGAAACTTCCTTGTCGTTAAGATGATCGGGTTCACCCTGGCGGTCGCGGTTCTGATCGACGCGACGCTGGTTCGTATCGTGATCGGCCCGGCGCTGCTCCGCGTTGCAGGAGATTGGAACTGGTGGCCGGGAGGATTACGCGGCGTAAGCAAGACTCAGGAGAGCGCCGATCAACTCACATCCGGACTTTAGTCGCCCTCATCGTTGCCGGCTCTGGCGACCCAATTTGCATACACTCGGCAGCAAGATCAGAAACCTCTTCTGCCGTTTGCTCTCAACTTTGCTCAAGGAGCATTTTTTACCGCGAGTCTTTGTAACTGGCGTCATTGCCTAAATGCTGGACAGCCCGCCGGTAACCCTCTAACGTGCCCACGTCGAAGTAGCTCTCGCCGGCTGCGACGGCCACCGCTTCGCCACCGTTCGCGATCCATTGGTTGATAAGTGTTCCGAAGTATTCATCCCGCCGCTCGGGTGTGCACCAGAGTTCGTGCAGCGCATGAAAGACCGATCCTGGCATGCGCATCACTCCCCAGACCCACTTGGAACTTGCGTCCGTCCGTTTGACTTGGATCTCGAGTACCCGCGATTGCTCGTCTACCACAACCGCGTCAAAGTTCTCTGGCCGATCAACCGGGAAGAGGAGCAGCGAGAGCTTGTCATCAGGCAGAGAGCGGATTGCGTCGTCAGGTGACCAGATTGTATCTGGCAGGCCAATCACCACCTGCTCTTCCGGAGAGATGAGCGGAGCCGCGCGAAACACCGCATCACAAAGGCCGCCTGGTACCGGCTGAACCACATAGGCGATATCCGCCCCCCAGTGGCGCGAGCCATAGTAAGAAAGGATGTCAGTCTTGCCAGGCGAGATGACGAAGCACAACTTATTCGCCCCGCCTAGAACCATGCGCTCAATCAGATACTCGCTAACAGCTCGCGGGCGCTCTTGCCCATTCTGTATCTGGCTACCTACCGGAAGAAGCTCTTTCGAAAAAGCAAGCGGCTGGATCCGACTTCCCGCGCCTGCGGCCGGTATGATACCCCACATAGTACGTCTCCTATCGGCTGAAACTCAGGCGCAGGTGAGCGCTTGCTCAGGATTTGTGCTGGTGACGCTCTCAAGAAGACGTTCCAGTTCAAGGGCACGCGCTGCGGCAGAATGATGCTCAAGTGCCCTTACCCGCCCCGCCTCGGCAATTCGCCGCAACTCCGTATCACTGAGCGAGAGCGCCGCCAGAACATCACCCGCGTTTCGCACCGTAAGGATCTCTGAGCCAGGCTCGAAGAAGCAGTCCAGCCCATCCCACACATCGCTCAGAATCGCTACCCCGCATGCAGCGGCTTCGAAGAGCCGACCCGACGGGCAGTAGCCGTACTCCGCCATCGCACGACGGGTCACGTTGAGCGTGGTCCGACTCGAGCAGAAGAACGCTGCGTGTTGAGAAGGCGGGACATGTCGAACAAAATAGATGTTCGGTTTCCAGGGGAACTCCCTTGGATACATGGCCCCGCCAATCAGAAAGCGAGCTTCTGGTCTCGCGCCCGCAGCAGAAACAAACAAAGACTCAAGCGCGGGTTGGCGATCGGCAGCGAAGGTCCCGAGGTAGCTCAACTCCGAACGAAAGTCATCGCTTGCCGGAACTGGTCGGTAAACCTCCGGATCGACCCAGCCATAAAGCGGAGCGACTCGCTTCGCACCAAGGCGGCTGCAGAGACGGTCAAGCGCGAGCCCACCGGTGTAACTCAGCACCAGATCGAAGCTCCGAAGGCCTTCTTTTGGCAGGTACGCTACTTCGGCGCCACCGTCCAGCGCGTCAAGAGTCACAGGGGTGTCGAGATCATAGAAAACTTTGGCCTTTGCCGGTGAGGCGCATACCCACTCCGCGGCTAGCGGGCCATCCGGGCAGTAGCTCGTGACGAAGGCAGCGTCAGCCTGTGAGAGTTCACCCATCGCCTCGGTGGCAATCGATGCGAGTTCGTCGTAAAGCCGAAGTCGCACGCCATTCGGAGCATCCCAATCATCGCGAGTTTCCGCGTAGTAAGGAACATTCTTCTCATAAAAGACGACGTGGTGCCCACGCTCTCCAAGGCATTTCAGTAGCCCGCGCCAGAGCGTGGCGTGACCGTTTCCCCATGAAGATGAGAGCGTCAAGCCGAAGATCACAAGATGCACAGAGTCTCCAACAAAGTCTCATCAACCGACAGACCTTGCACTCACGCTGTGATGCACGATTCGGCAGCAACTATATTCATGATCCACGATCAATGAAAGTCGCTTCGCAGCACTTGAAGCGGCTCCGCATGGTTCTCACCAGCAGCCGAGGAACAACAAACTTGGCGGCCTCTCACTCGCTTCCGCGGAATGAGAGGCCGAAGAACCATACTTCAGGCGATGCCCAAGCCGCCGGTGACACCGTAGATTTCGCCCGTAATGTAGCTCGCCTCCTGCGAAGCGAGGAGCACGTAGACGGGCGCGAGTTCAACTGGCTGACCCGGGCGTTTGTACGGAGTCTTCCCGCCAAGCTTCTTCAGCTTCTCCTCATCACCGTCGGCCTCCTGTAGCGGCGTCCAGACCGGACCGGGTGCGACTGCGTTAATGCGAATGCCGTGCTTCTCCATCAATGGTTCGCTCAGACCCTTGGTGAAGTTTGCGATGGCGGCTTTGGTAATCGCATAGTCGAAGATATTCGCCGAAGGGTCAAAACCCTGCACGCTCGTCGTGTTGATAATCGAAGCACCCGGCTTCAGGTGTGGCACCGCCGCCTTGGTAATCCAGAAGATCGAGTAGATGTTGGTCTTCATCAGCGTATCGAAGCGTTCCGTCGAGGTGTCAAGGATGCCTTCTGTCTTGCCCATCCGTCCAGCGTTGTTGACCAGGATATCGAGTCCACCAAGCTGTTCTATCGCGTCGGCCACTAACCTTTGGCAAAAGCCTTCATGAGAAACATCGCCGGGCAACAGAACGGCTTTGCGGCCAGCTTCGCGGATGTACTTTGCTACCTCCTCGGCATCTTCCTGCTCTTCGGGCAGGTAGCCAATCGCCACGTCAGCCCCTTCACGAGCGAAAGCAATCGCTGCGGCACGACCGATACCAGAATCTGCACCTGTGAGGAGTGCTTTGCGTCCTGCGAGGCGTCCGGAGCCCTTGTAAGAAGACTCGCCGCAATCGGGTTTTTCGCTCATCGCTTGCTGGGTCGCGGGGGCGGCCTGGATTTCAACGCTGGACGGCGGTCCGGGGTATTGAGAACGCGGGTCCTGCGGGGTGTAGAGGTTGCTAGACATGTTGCTCCTTGTGAGTTGGCCCGACGAAGCGGGTCTGCTAATTAGTCTTGGGAGAGGATGACGACGCTTCAGTCAATCCCTTCATCGTTGGATCGGAACCTTCATACTGAACTGGTAAGCACGACGTGCCACGAACCTGTCTTCGATTCCGTTCTTTGCAGAACAGACCGTTGGACGCCACGCCTCCGGAAGACGTTGCGCGCACTTGGGCGGGCAACGATCCTGCTTGAGGCGCTGAGTTTGATTCTTTTGCTTCAGCGAACAATAGATCTTCAGCACTGCAACGAAAAGATGGTTCGACAGATCTTCCCTGCAATCGCTGAACGCCCGATTGCGAGTGGGCGCTCTCAGACGGAAGGATGTCGCATCCAAGCTATCTATGTCGGAACATAAAGTAGAAGAGCAACAGGCCGCAGATTCTCTAACGCAGTTGCACGACTTTGGCGCAGTGTTTGAGAATCATCAGGTCCGGTTTTGCCTCTACGCGCCCGCTTCCCCAACGGTCCGTCTTAACCTGATTGGCTTGGCTGAGCCGCTGCCTATGGAAGCAGATGGTACGGGCTGGCACGAGCTACTGACGCCCGCAGCCTCCGCCGGCTCGCTCTACCAGTTTCTGCTGGAGGATGCCTCGTCGGTTCCCGACCCCGCCTCACGCTATCAGCCAAAAGACGTTCACGGTCCGAGTCAGGTGATGGATCCAGGAAGCTACCACTGGCAAGACGGCAATTGGCTCGGACGGCCATGGAATGAGACCATCCTCTACGAGCTGCATGTCGGCACCTTCACGCCCGAGGGCACCTTCCCTGCCGCTCAGGCGCGTCTTCAACACTTGGCAACCCTTGGTATCACAGCCATCGAGCTGATGTGCGTTGCGGACTTTGCGGGGAACCGCAACTGGGGATATGACGGCGTACTGCCCTATGCTCCGGACTCCGCCTACGGGACGCCCGACGAGATGAAGGCGTTCATCGATAAGGCGCATTCGCTCAGGATCATGGTCTTTCTCGATGTGGTGTACAACCACTTCGGGCCCGAGGGGAACTTTCTCTCGCATTACTTCCCGGCGATCTGCAGCGATCGACACGAGACGCCCTGGGGCAAGTCGCTGAACTTCGACGGGAAGCAAAGCGAAGCGGTACGAGACTTCATCATCCGCAATGCGATCTACTGGGTTGAGGAGTTCCACGCCGACGGCATCCGGCTCGATGCATCGCACGCCATGGTCGACGAGAGCCCGCGCCATGTGCTCGATGAGTTGCGCGAACGTGTTGTCGCTGCAGCTTCCGGGCGCCACGTTCACCTGGTCCTCGAGAATGAGGACAATATCGCGTGCCGACTAGGTCGCGACAGTGCTGGAATACCGCTTAGCTACTCCGCGCAATGGAATCACGACGTCACTCACTTGCTAGCCGCAGCTTACTCTGACATGGGCGCGGCCGCGAACAATGAGGAGACGGAAAAGTTATGCATCGCGCTCGGCGAAGGCTTCAATATCGCGGTACGTGAGCATGGCGCCACTCAGGATTGCAACCTGCCGCCAAATGCCTTCATCGCATTTATCCAGACTCACGATCTTGTAGGCAATCGCATCTTTGGCGATCGCCTCTCCGATCATGGATCAAGCGAGGTCCTCCGCGCGCTCAGTTCCGTCTACCTGCTGCTTCCGCAGATTCCGATGCTCTTTATGGGCGAGGAGTGGGGAGCTTCCACTCCTTTTCCCTATTTCTGCGACTACCACGGCGACCTCGCAGACCAGGTCCGCCGGGGCCGCGTCGATCAGCTTAAAGCACTCGATCCCGCACCCAGCGAGGACGAACTCAGCCGCGCACCCGACCCGCAGGCCGAGAGCACCTTCCGGTCCGCTCAACTTCAGTGGGAGGAGCTAACAGAGCCGGAGCACAGCAGTCTCCTCGAGTGGTATCGCAAGCTGATCGCGACGCGGCGCGAGCGGATCATCCCGCTCATGAACGGCCTCGCCGGACCCTGCAGCCAGTCTCGCGTCATCGCGCCGGCCGCATTCACCATCACCTGGACGCTGCCATCAAGAATTAGCCTCACCCTGTCCGCAAATCTCTGCGATGCACCCCGCCAAGGATTCCCATCACGTCAGAACGAGGTCATCTGGACGACAGGTGATTGTTCCAACGATGAACAGCTTGGGGCGTGGGCGGTCTGCTGGTCAGTCTCTGGACCCAACCAGTAGGCAGGATTCTTATTTAGCACTGCAGCAGCGACCAGCGTACCGACCAGGCGCCGAGCGTGTCTTCAGACGGCGAGCTCCCTTCAAGCCAGAAGACTTCACCCTGAGGCGGTTCGAACAGCGCACTCACTTCATTCGAGAGATTCGCTTCGAGGCTTAGCTCTACGTCGCTGAGCCTCCAATGAACGCGGAATTGGCGCGAGCCTGGCACTTGAAACTCTCCGGCTGTGGAGTGAAGCCGGCTTAGGTGCGGCACCACGTGCCTCTTCCGCGCAGCCAGTGCGTCACGGTACCACTGCAGATTGGACCCGTGCGGCTCCTGTTCAATTTCCCGCCACTTGAGCTTTGAGGACAGGAAGGTGCTCTCCGCAAGCGGATCCGGGACAGATGCCAGGAAGGCCGGATCCCTTCGCTGCTCAGGCGTTGCAAACTGCTCCAGCCTCCCCTTGCGGACTGCATCCCGGAGCCCCTCTGAAAAATCGCAAAAGAACGGGAACGGACTCGAGGCTCCCCACTCCTCGCCCATGAAGAGCATGGGAACCTGCGGCGCCAGCAAATAGATCGATGCGATCGCACGCAGCACATGGGCAGGTGCAAGATCACCAATACGCTCGCCGCGAATTCGGTTTCCGACGACATCATGCGTCTGCAGGAAAGAAATAAAGCCCGCAGGGCCGATCTTGAGCTCAGCCGCATGTGCCGGCGCGTTCCGGTGGTGCGGCCCGGACGTAAACCCTTCGGTGAGTGCCCTGCACAGCGCGAGCGTGTCGAGAGCATCCTCCTCTTCGGACCGCATGCTCGTGAGCGCCAAGGCCAGCAATTTCTGGGAATCATGATTCCATTGCGCTGTCGAAGAAACAGGAGCAAAGCCATCGCTGCGAATCAGGTGATGCCAGACCCGATCGTCACTTTCGAGAATCAGATGCACCGGCCGCTCTCCAGCTGCGCGTCGCACCGCTTGCGCAAGTTCGTCCAGAATGTGCAGCGAACTGCTGTCCACAATGGCGTGCACGGCATCCAGGCGAAGTCCATCCATGCGGAACTCTCGTATCCAATAAAGAGCGTTATTAACAATCAGCTCGCGCGTACGCTCGCTGTGCTCCGCGTCGAAGTTGAGTGCCTCGCCCCAGGGCGTCTGATAGTGACGCGTCACGATATCGGGAAAATACTGACCGATGTAGTTCCCTTCCGGTCCGAAGTGGTTATAAACCACATCCAGAATCACCATCAGCCCACGCGCGTGCGCCGCATCCACAAGCTCTTTAAGGTCCTCTGGTCTGCCGTAGCTCGAATCCGGCGCGTAGAGCAGCACGCCGTCATATCCCCAATTCCAGCGACCCGGGAAATCCGCGAGAGCCATAAGTTCTACAGCGGTCACACCTAGCTCCACCAGGTAGTCAAGCTTTTGGATGGCGGCCAGGAATGTTCCTTCAGGAGTAAACGTCCCAATATGGAGCTCATAGAGGATGGCTCTATCCCAGGAGCAGCAGGTCCAGCGATCCACCTGCCAGGAGTAGGCTTGCGGATCAATGACCTCGCTTGGGCCGTTCACGTCCTCTGGCTGGTACCGCGATGCGGGATCGGGCACACGCAGACCACTCGGCAGAAGAAATTGGTAGCGCGACCCGGCACCGGCTTCAGGCGTAGTCAGCTCAAACCAGCCCTCTGCATCTCGCTCCATCGACAGGGGCTCGGGCCGGTCCTCAAGCGCAACGTGCAAGGACATCACCTCTGGCGCCCAGACGCGGAAGCGAACCCCGTCTTCCCGCACTGCGGCGCCGAAGGGCAACTCCGGCACTTGCAACTCTCTGTCAGTGATCACCAAGAGATGGATGCTCGAGGCGGCGCGGAGGTTTCGCCTTCCGCCCTCGAGAGCACGTTGTTAATACAAAGCATCACTTGATCGGATACGCTCATCATCGCAGGTCATACCTCTGCCCGGGAGCTTCTGGGCACCGGTACTGGAAATCCGGTGCTGCTCATGGTGATTGTTGTATTCGACAGATACACACCTGCGCTTTCCACCTATATGATTCATCTCATCAGTTCTGAGGACGAAGGCGCATGGCAATCTACATCAACGGGGCATCCATCAATCTTCCGAGTGACACACGTGTGTCGCTGCTCGATCTGCTTCGCGATCATCTTGATCTGGCTGGCAGTAAGAAAGGCTGCAACCAGGGCGCGTGCGGGGCGTGCACCGTGCTGGTGGATGGAGAACGCATCCTCTCCTGCCTCGCGCTCGCGGTTCAGTATGAGGGTCGGTCGGTGACTACCATTGAGGGTTTATCCGATGAAGGAACGCTGCACCCACTCCAGAAGGCGTTTATCGAGCATGACGGCTTTCAATGCGGCTACTGCACACCAGGGCAGATCTGCTCGGCCGTTGGCATGCTCAGCGAGTTGAAGCGCGGGCTGCCAAGCAACGTAACTCATGACTTCTTGAGCGGATCCATCAGACTGACACGCGATGAGCTCTGTGAACGAATGAGTGGAAATCTCTGCCGCTGTGGCGCCTACAACGGGATTGTCGATGCGATCACCGAGTTTGCGGAGTCGATCAAATGAATAGTTTCAGCTATGCTCGCGCGCTCGACGTGGAAGATGCGGTTCGGCAGGGCCGCATTACCGGCGCAAAGTACCTCGGCGGTGGAACAAATCTTGTGGACCTCATGCGTGAGACGCTCGAACGTCCCTCCGCCCTGGTGGATGTCACTGGTCTCTCAAGTGACATCTCGGAGCGGGAGGACGGCAGTTTATGGATAGGAGCGGCTGCCAGGAATACAGCCGTAGCAGAACACGGTGCAGTCCAGAAGCGCTACCCGCTTCTGGCACGCGCGATCCTGGCCGGCGCCTCGGGGCAGATAAGAAACATGGCTACAGTCGGCGGCAACCTGCTGCAGCGAACGCGCTGCACCTATTTCTACGACGACGACGGCTCGCGATGCAATAAGCGAACCCAGGGAGAGGGTTGTGACGCGATCGAGGGTTTTAACCGGATCCACGCGATCCTGGGTGCATCGCCGTCTTGTGTCGCAACTCATCCATCGGATATGTGTGTGGCGCTTGCCGCGCTGAATGCCTCGGTTCACATCAGCAGCTCACAGAGCCAACGAACGATCCCGTTTGCTGATCTGCACCTTCTTCCCGGAGACCATCCTGAGGTCGAAACGTCGCTGACTTCGGGCGAGTTGATCACCGCCGTCGAGTTGCCGCCACTCTCCTTTGCGCAACACTCAACCTACCGCAAGGTTCGCGATAGAGCCAGTTACGCGTTCGCGCTGATTTCTGTTGCGGCCGCGATGGAAGTGGAAAACGGAGCCGTCAAGGACGTCAGGGTCGCGTTAGGCGGAGTCGCTCACAAACCCTGGCGGGCCCTCAAGCTGGAATCCTCGTTGAAGGGTCGACCCGCTACCGAGGAAAGCTTCCGAGCGGCAGCGGAAACGGAACTCGCTGAAGCGAAGCCGCTTAGCCACAACCAATTCAAGGTAGAGCTCGCCAAGCGAACGATTACGGCCGTGCTGGTGGAGCTCGCGGGAGGTCGGTCATGAGCATCAAGGACGCCGCACAGGCGGTGATGAAAAAGGCTGTTCAAATCGCGCCCGACGCATGGATGCCAGGCGCAACGCCGGATCCGCTGATCCGGCAAAAACATGGGTTAATTGGAACACCCGTTTCGCGCATCGATGGGCCACAGAAGGTGACTGGAACTGCAAAGTTCGCTGCTGAAATCCACCTGCAGAACATGGTATTCGCGGCACTGAAATACAGTACGGTTGCGAGAGGCCGGATCTCCCGTCTGGACACGACCGCGGCTGAAGCGGCACCTGGCGTAGTGCTGGTGATGACCTACAGGAATGCGCCTCGCATGAAGCTGGTACCCGCTTTCATGTCCAGCGCGAAGGCTGCCGGCGGCGACAACCTGCCGATTATGCAGGACGCTGAGATTCACTGGAACGGCCAGCCCATCGCCGTGGTCCTTGCAGACACGCAGGAGCAAGCAGACTACGGTAAATCGCTGATTGACGTGACGTACGAACTCGAGCCAGCAGTTACCGTCTTCGAAGACGCGAAGGCCGATTCCGAACCTGGAGTCTTCCAGGGGCAACCGCTCTTATTGGAGATCGGCGATGCAGAGGCTGCTCTGGCAGCCGCGCCGCACAAAGTTGATTCTGTCTACCGCACTCCGCGTCACAGTCACAATCCCATCGAACTTCATGCGGCAACGGTTGCCTGGGATGGTGACGATCTCGTCTTGCACGATGCCTCGCAGTGTGTAACTCATACAGCCTGGTCGATTGCCGAAGTCTTCGGGATTAAAGAAGAACAGGTTCATGTCACGTCTCCTTTCGTAGGAGGCGGCTTTGGCAGCAAGACACTTTGGCAACACCAGATCCTCGCGGCTGCGGCGTCCAAACTGGCTGCAAGGCCCGTCAGGATTGTGCTCTCACGTGAGGGTGTTTACCGGATCGTCGGCGGTCGCACTCTGACCGAACAGCGGGTTGCGATCGGCGCCCAGGCTGATGGCCGCTTCGACGCTCTCATCCAGACCGGCGTCGTAGCCATGGGGCGTCATAACAACATGCCCGAGCCCTTCATCCTGCCGGCGCGCTCAGCTTACTCTTCAAACAGCTTCAAGCTTGATGTGGAAGCGGCAAAGATGGATATGCTCGCGAACACGTTTATGCGGGCTCCAGGCGAGTCGGTCGGCACGTTCGCGCTCGAGAGCGCTGTCGATGAACTGGCGGAGAAGCTGGGCATGGATCCGATCGAACTCAGGTTCCGTAATGAGCCAGAGAAAGATCCCACTTCCGGAACACCCTTCTCCTCGCGTCACATCGTGGAGGCTTATGAAGCCGGCGCAGAGAGGTTTGGCTGGGCCGAACGCAAGATGAAACCAGGCACTCAGCGCGAGGGCGAGTGGCTGATCGGTCTAGGGTGCGCAACCGCGACGTACCCTTACTACCGGATGCCAGGCGGAGCGGCTCGCCTTACCTTGACAAAGGACGGACGGGCGACCGTCGAGATCGCTGCCCATGAGATGGGGATGGGAACTTCAACCGCCCAGACGATGGTTACGGCCGATCGTCTGGGTATCGGTATGGAATGCGTGACCGTGAAGTACGGAGACTCGCATTTTCCAGGCGTCGTCCTCGCGGGAGGATCGCAGCAGACTGCCTCCATCGGGGCCGCGGTCACCGTAGCCCATCGTGAGTTGATCACGAAATTGCTGAAGCTGGCAGGCAAGAAATCGCTGCTCTCCGGCCTCGATGCGGATCAGGTGATCGGGCGCGACGGTTTCCTGTGCAAAGCAGACGAACCGGCACGCCGCGAGAGTTACGCCTCGTTGATGACAAAGATCGGACACGACGAGATCTCAGTGGAAGGCCAGGCTCCTCCACCGCTTGAATTTACACACTGGTCGATGCACTCGCACGGAGCGATGTTCTGCGAGGTCCGCGTGAACGCCGTGACAGGTGAAACTCGCGTGAGCCGCTTCCTCGGTTCCTTTGACTGCGGCCGCATCCTGAACCCCAAGACAGCGGCAAGCCAGTTCCGGGGTGGCATCATCATGGGCCTTGGTCTCGCGTTGATGGAGGAGACTCAATTTGACGAGCGCAAGGGACGCGTCATGAACCCAAGCCTCGCCGAATACCACGTACCAGTGCAGATGGATGTCCCAGAAATTGACGTGATCTGGACCGACATCCCAGACCCGCACGCTCCCATGGGGGCACACGGTGTAGGAGAGATTGGCATCACCGGCGTCGGAGCAGCGGTCGCGAACGCTGTCTACAACGCAACGGGAAAACGCGTGCGAGACCTGCCCATTACACTCGATAAAACGATGTAGGAGATCGATAAAAGCCTGTAGAAGCCTTCCCGGACCAGGAGCAATCGGAGCCGCCTTCCACATGCACGTGAATCAACAAGCTATAACGTCAACGTTGACCCTGACACTCCCCTGCTCTTCGTTCTGAAGGACGAACTTGGATTGCTCGCTCCTCGCTTTGGCTGCAGCATGGCGCCAGCAGCGTCATTCAGCAAGGCGCTCCTATGGCAAGCCCGTGAGCGAAGCCGGTGACGCGGAATCACAACGCTCCAACGCCTCGGGAGTCCCGCTTCTCCACACCCAGTCAAGCAGCCCTTTATCGATGAAGGTGCACCCCGGTTCGGCTTCTGCTTGAGCGGTGTCAACCTGACGTGCACACACCTCTCCTTCTATGGGGATGGTACCCGGGCAACGGCCGGAGCCCGATCCCTCAACCTTGAGGCGCATTCCTCGAAGACGTACAACACTGGGCGACCGAAGCAGCCACGAGCCCCGCTGCCGCTCGCACTCTTCGGTAGGTACCCTGGATGACCACTTGTGCCCAACACTCTCGTGAATCAGCCGGAGCTGTGAACCCCTTTGCCAAGGAATGCCTTATCCTCGTAAGAGCGATAAATGCAGCGAGAACCTTTCCTCATGAGACAAGCTCGAATCCTTCTTCTCCTATGCCTCACTGCTGTCAGCGCATCCGCGTCTCGACCGAAAAAGATTCACTACATCTGGAAAAACGTGCAGATCGTAGGGGGAGGCTTTGTCGATGGCATCATCTTCCATCCAAGCGCTCCCGACCTGCGCTATGCGCGAACAGATATGGGTGGCGCGTACAAGTGGGATGGTGCAACGCATCGCTGGTTGCCAATCCTGGATTTCATGCCCTACAAGGATCGGAACCTGATGGGTGTCGAGTCGATCGCCCTGGATCCACATGACCCGAAACGCATCTATCTCGCGCTTGGCACCTATACAAACGCAGACACGCCGGATGGTGCCATTCTGCGTTCTGATGATCAGGCTCGTCACTTCAAGCGCACCGACGTGCCATTCAAGTTTGGCGGCAACGAGGATGGACGCGGCAACGGGGAACGTCTCGTCGTAGACCCCAATGACGGTCGCGTCCTCTACCTTGGCACGCGTCACGATGGACTCTGGCGCTCGGCCGACCGTGCCAAAAGCTGGTCGCGCGTCACTGGCTTCCCGGACATCAAAGAAGCAGTCGCACCTGCACCACCTCCCGTGCCAGGTGAGACCCGACGTGAGCGCTACCAGCGCATGCCCGTTCCTGGCGACGGCATCGTCTTCGTTAGATTTGCGCCCGGAGCCGAAGACGGAAGTCAGCCTACGCGAACCATTTATGTCGGCGTCTCCCTCAAGGGCCGTGCAAACCTGTTCGTCTCTCATGACCGAGGAGCTACCTGGGCGGAGGTCCCAGGCGAACCCACCGAAAATCGTCCGCTGCGTGCTGCGCTCTCCGCAGATGGATTTCTCTACGTAACCTACGGCAGCACTCCAGGTCCTTCGCCCATGAAGGATGGCGCTGTGTGGAAGCTTGATACTGCCGCAGGGCAATGGACCAACATCACTCCTGATCATCCGGTCGCAGGCAGCCGGGAGTTCGGCTACGCTGGCGTCTCTGTGGACGCTCTGCATCCGCAGACCATCATCGTCAGCTCCTACAACCGCTATCTGGCGGGCGGTGACGATATCTTCCGTTCTACCGACCGCGGCGCCACCTGGAAAAAGGTCTTTACCCAGGAAGGTCCATCCGCTGGCCAGTTCGATTACAGCAACGCACCCTATGTGCAGAAGACCGGCATCCACTGGCTGTTCGACATTGAGATCGACCCCCGTGACAGCAACCACGCCGTCTTTACGACCGGTTATGGCGGGTGGGAGACTCACAATCTAGAAGCTATCGATCACGGTCAACCCACGCAGTGGACCCTGTTCACGCCTGGAATCGAAGAGACGGTTGGGCTCGAGTTGGACAGCCCCACCGCGGGAGTACCGCTGCTCTCCGCCATCGGCGACTACGGCAGCTTCACGCACCGATCGCTCGACGTGCCGGCTCCCGAGGGTTCTTCCTCCAACCCACGATTCGGCAACACCACCAGCATGGTCTCAGCATCGTTGCAGCCGATGATCGTCGTGCGTACAGGCGAAAATGCGGAGCACAAGCCGCAAAACATCGCATTCTCTCTGGACGGCGGCGCCACATGGCAGCCCACTGCGACTTCCCCGCAGCCCTCCAGCCACGAGGGTTCCGCTGCTGTCTCCGCGGATGGCGCCACCTGGTTCTGGACTCCGGACCATGACAAACCCTATGTGACGCGTGACCACGGCTCAACCTGGATCGCAATCGCCGCACTCCCCACGGACACCAGAGTGGTCGCTGATCCCATCGACGCCAGGAAGTTCTACGCAATTTCAATCTCGAACTCACAACTGTTGACCAGCACGGACGCGGGCGCCACCTTCATTCCACATTCCTTCACCTACTCGGATGGGCCTCCTCCCGCAGGTGCCCAGCACGGCGACGTTCGGGGTGGTCAGGATCGCCTCTATGCCACACCCGGGATCTCAGGCGATCTATGGTTGCCAGCCTTCAATGGCCTTTACCACCTATCAGGAAGTGTCTTCGAGCGCCAGAACCACGTAGAAGCCATACACGCCTTCGGATTTGGCAAAGCCGCGCCCGCTGCGAGCTATCCGGCGCTTTACCTGGTTGGCACTGTAGAGGGCGAGGCAGGTATCTTCCGGTCTACTGATATCGGTCGCAGTTGGCAACGCATCAACGATGACCAGCACCAGTGGGGCTTGATCCTTCAGATCGCCGGTGACCCAAAGCAGTTTGGTCGCGTATACGTCGGAACCCACGGCCGCGGAATCTTCTACGGTGACGCTGACCGGTAGTCTTGATCGAAAGCCATGCGACCGTCTGCACCGTATGCTTGTTGCATCTGGAGCGCAACTTACGCTTTCGGTTCGCGGTGGCTTCTTCTTCTCAACACGATCATCGTGAAGCAGCACTCATGCTAAAAGCGCTTGCCGATCGTTCTGGGTTTCAGGCGTGAAGAAGAATGGTAAAGATCGCCATTGGGCTGGGGCAGGCATCGTTCTGGTTGAGGCCGCCGCAGGGTTTGAATACTTGCAGACAATCGAGGACGAGGCCCTGGACAAGGCGAAATGTGAAGTGACCGACTCGATCCGCCAGACGGACGTCGAGAGGCTCTCGAAGCTGGCAAACGCAGTTGGCAAGGGTTGGGGCGACAACCCAGCCCCATACTCATTCATTCGCAACGTGACCTTGACTGCAACCAAAGAGTAAGAATTGCGAGCAGACTTGCGCGGCTGGCGTGGAGCGGCGGGCAGGAGAGCAGCCAAAGAAATTTCTTCAACAGCCACCAATCAGCCACCTTACCAAAACGAAGAAAGCCACCTCTCGGGCAGCTTCTGCAAATTACTAACTGTAATGGTGTTTATGGCTCCTGAGGTAGGACTCGAACCTACAACCCTTCGGTTAACAGTTAGGGATTCCCTCTTTTCAGGGTTGCTCGTTGGCGCTCTATACTGCTCATAGAAATAGACTTACGGCACCTCTTAGAAGTTGCCGGACTGTGGGTATTACCCGTTATTACCCACCTTTTTGAGGTAGGGTACCCACAAAACTACCCACACTTTTTGAGGCTCAGTTTCAGTCCTCCGTTGGGGAATGCGAACTCCCTACCCCATCGTGATTCAGTCGCAAACATCTGATCTTGATCATCGGCGGCGCTAATAGAGCGGACCGCTATTAGCGTTTTTCCAGCAAGGCGCTAATAGCGATGGCGAGTTTATGCGTTGCACTCGACAACGCGCTAGCTTGAGGTGCTAGCGCCGCAAGGCATGGGGTTCAAGTCCCCTCCTCCGCACCAATCCTTAGAGTCAAGCACTTACGAGCAGGCCAGCCCCAACCGGCTGGCCTGCTTTTTCGTTACTGTAACCATTTTCGTAACCATTCCAATATTTAACCATCGGCGAAGCTTTCGCGCCGCGCACGCTTGGTCCCTTGAAACCGGTTGCGTTCGTAGATAGCGCGAAGTACGGTCATCCTCGCCACGAAGGCCCGCGGCGAGACCTCCAAGAGTTGGGCAGGTTATGTGTCGGGATATCTTGGACATATGAGCGCTGACGTAGTTGTGGAATCTGAGTTCGCCCCGCATCCTGGCATCGGTATCAATGATTACGGACACGCCTTGATTCATTTGGCTTGGTACCGCGCCGATCGGGCACGCTCATTGATGTTTGGGGTCGTAGAACTTTATCCTTCAGAATTTCCCGCTCCGATAGGGACTGCGGAGAAGGATTTCGAATTGAGGAGCTTCGGCAACAAGAATCGTCTGTACGTGAAGCGCGTGTGCGTGCCGGCAAAGACGGCAGTCGAATGGTACGAGCGGTGTATTCACGGGGTGATAGAGATTCCCAACGATCTCGATGGAAGAGGGTCACCTAAACTCCTTTCCGCTTCGGGTTTCGCACAAGAACCCCAGTGGCCTCGCCTCATCACCGCCTCTGATCGGATTCCTTTTGTTCCGCAATGCTGGCAGGCCCCTAAAGTGCATCATCTCCTTCAGCCCGACCTTGGCGAAGATGCGGCGGCGGTTGCCCTGTGCCCGAAGGCCCGGACTTGGCTCTCGGAACAGATGTTTGTGGATTTTGAATCAAATTCGGAGTTGCTCGGGTCTCTCCACTTGATCGCGCCCGATCCAGTACTACGAGGAATCGATCATAGGCTTTCGACTGAGAACAAGGGACAAGAGGCTAGCGTGATGCGCTTTCATACACGAGCGAAGCAATCCATCGATGGCCTCCGTGTCATATTGTTGGACCATCGCCCGACCGGACTGGGAGACCTAGTCGAAAAGCAGATCACTTCAACTCGCATGGAAATTCCCCATCCGCCCGGTACGACAGATCAGATTGAAGCAGTGGTACTGAACCGAGCAGGGTCAATCGTCTCTTGGAGCAGACCAACAGGTTTTATGCAGGCTGTGAGTGTCGGCATAATGACCGCTGGTGGTCCGCAACAGAGAGTCGTTGTGCCGGCTACTAACGACCAACCTGAGTCCACCTACGTGAGGGTCCTCAGGGGACACGAATCATTCGTTACAGTAGGTGAACCAAGATCTCCGAAGGATTCGATCTGTCTGTTGTCTGCGGGTCAAGCGCGGCGCGAAATGGCTCAACTCGATGATCGTTATCCTGAACGCTGGTTCCATGGTGACAGAGAGACCGCCACAGCGTTCATCAGAACTCTCATCTCCAGCGCCAAGCATCGCCTATGGATCGTCGACCCATATTTCACAACCGTTGAGCTTATTAGCTATGCGCTCGCGACCTCAAGCATTAAGCTCCCAGTGTTGATCGTCACCAGTGCTGAAGCAATGACAAAGAAGGATCGTCTCGATCCCACACTAAAAGCAGCAGAAGTCTTACAGGTGCAACTGCCAAACCTCATGAAGCACGGGAACTTTGCGATTCACGTTTTGACAGGATCGCCCGCTGTACATGATCGCTTCTTGGTGGTTGATGACTCGGTCTGGTTTTCAGGTAACTCTCTTCACACTATCGGCGACCGCGCCGGTATGGTGGTGAAGCTCCGTAACTCGGCGGAGATTATTTCCAATCTGAATGACATCCTTGCGAGCGATCGGGCTACCCCTTGGCAAGAGTGGATGGCAAATCGGACATTCACCGTGGCGTCGAATCCCACCAATAGGCACACAGTGGTAAGTGCAATCGCTATGGCTGCGGCGGTTGCTGCTGTCGGCTTTTGGAAGATTATGCGGAACGTTGAGAGAAGGCGCAACCAATGAGGGATTCGCGGTTTCCGGCGCAATCAACGTTTTGGAACGATCTGATAGTTCAAGGTCGACTCGCTGAGGGCGAACCTTGGCTAGAGCAACTTGTCGAGCCGCTGCATCTCGCTCTACGTGAATCGCAATTCGTTCACATTGATGACGAGTCGTCTGCCGTGGGGGAGATTCTTTCGGCTCAACTGGCTGCTTTGCTCTCGACGGGAATCTCTATCCCTGAAGAAATTGCAGATGCGCTCAAAGGCTCTTTCCAAGTACCGACTAGCAACAGTGCATCTGCACAAGCTGCGTGGTGCTGGGGTCTAGCTCTAGGCAAAGCAGCCGGAGACATATCGACGGCACAGGACCTTCGACGTTTGCTGAATATTGCTAGCCGCGACTTTGTGATGCTCGATGGCTTTCTGCAGTCCACGGGGAAAATCCTCTTTGAGGGACACCCAGTGTTAGTGACAGCGGTCGAGCAGAGCGTTGAACAATTTGTAAAAAGCCCCGGATCGTTCGTTTTAGGTGGGAGAGGAGAAAGCTTCACTAGGGAGCTCGATCTTTGGAAGACTAAACCTCCCTATGAAGCCTTTGATTTGCGGGTGCTAGACCATGCTCCACTGCATTACGAGCTGCTCGGGCTCTTCGACCGACTCAGAAAGTTCGACCTACGCGTTTATCTGGGATGGTTAGATGAATTGCAGAATCCAGTACTGATTCAGCGAGCCTTTTTGAATGGTGATATTTGGGAAGACTTCGATCAATTGCTGACCTTGTTGGAAGTTGCACCTCCCGCCTACGAAGACAACCGCAGTGACAAATGGATTTCCTCCATTGCTCCGATGCTACTGGAGGTCGCGCTTCACCACGTCCAATCGTTACTAATCCCCTTCTCTAGGCCTGAGCGTGACGAAAACGCTTACAAGCAACTCTGTGATGACCTCATTGAACGTATGCACCTCCTTGCTTGGGGCCTTAGCCGTCGAAAAGACGGATTTCAGCTCGCGGCCCATTGGCTGTTGCGCCTGGTGCGAATGAAGACTCAGCTCAGCGGTTGGCATGTTCTACCAGTTTCAATGGCGATCCAAGGCCTTGTCAGAGTTTTTGGAGATGACGAATCAAACGCAACGCTCGTTCTTGAGGGCCTGCCGGTCTCTTCGCCGTTATCCCAAGCTGAAAAGCAAAAACTCAGGTTCGCCGGTTTGGGATCGCCCTCTCTAAGCCCGACGCCTCGCATGGATATTCTGATGGTCCGCTTGCTCATGAAGGCGTTTCGTCAGGACACGAAGGGCTATGACGAGGAACGAGAAACATTCGGCGATCTTCTTTTGATGCGTGACGCTGGGCTATACACCGATCCCAATCTGAGCGAGGCAGCGACTTGGAGGCATCAGCTTCTTGGCTGTGTGTTCGGTGGATCTGATCTCGTCAATCTCTGGAGAGAATATTGGGATCAATTGGAAGAACAAAGACTGAGATTAAGGCATTCTGTATTCACTTCGGATCACTCTGCGGATGAAGCGAGCCTCTTCCTATGTGCAACTGCACTCGGTCTTCTCCAGCGAGAAGGAGAAGGGGGCAAAGTTAAAACGCAAAAAGACCTGCACTTTTGGAACATGATTTACGAGTCGGCTTGGTTCATGAGTCTGCTTTACGGCTCGCAACCTGATGGCTGGAACTGGCGGTATTTGCTAACTAATATTTTGGGCACATTGCCGAAACATCTCGATATCTCTTCGGATGATGGTGGCACGAGGTTACTGGAATTGTTCGTTTCATTTGCTGACGATGAAGAACTGCTCATACACTCGGTGGCTCGCTTATTGCAGGCTGGAACTGATTCTGGTGTTTTGATGATCGCGCTCAAAAGCGTCGGCCTCGACTTTGCCGCGATCCTTGATCGGTTTGGACCAAGCTCAACCAACGTCTGGATTTACCCCATGTCTAAACGTTGGCCCGATGCTTGGTCTATCTGTCGTGAACTTTCAGAGAGTGGACCAAAAGCCAGTCGGCCTGAAGCCGAGAGATCAACACAATAAGCTAAAAAACGTGCAACAGGATAAGATAATATTCGTACAGCAGAAAAAGATAAGGGATCAGCATGGCAACGCCCTCCGAGAAACTCGCGCAGTCCTTGGAGGCCTTGGCCGCACTCCAGACGGCCAACGGTAACGCGGCGCTTCGCGCAAGGAACCTTTCTCGAACCCACAGAGAGCGTCTCGTCGGTCATGGATTTCTGCACCCGGTTCTGAAGGGCTGGTTTATTCCGAGCCGTCCGGATGATGCAACCGGTGAGAGCACGGCCTGGTACGCCTCTTACTGGCAATTTTGCGCGGTCTATCTCAGAGAGCGTTTCGGATCGCAATGGTGTCTCTCTCCGGAACAATCTCTGTCGCTGCATGCTGGCAGTTGGACTGTTCCTCGCCAACTTATGGTGAGGGCGCCGAAAGCTAGGAATGCCGTCACCAAACTCCCGCATGGCACTTCCCTCCTCGATCTACGATCCTCTTTGCCCGTAGCCGCTGACCGGAAAACTCTTGATGGACTACAGGTCTTCTCGCTAGAGTCCGCGCTCGTTGAATGCTCGGCTAATTTCTTCGCTCATAACGCGACGGATGTGCGCACCGTGCTTTTTATGGTTCGCGATGCTTCCGACATCCTTAGCCGTCTGCTGACAGGAGGGCACACCGTCATCGCGGGGCGCTTAGCAGGTGCATTCCGCAATATCGGACGAGATCGCGTTGCAGACGACATCGTGAAGACGATGATCGCTGCTGGTTACGCTGTTCGGGAAAGCGACCCCTTCACGGATAAGCCAACTCTCTCTTTCCAAAGCCGAGAAGCATCCCCGTATGTGAATCGGATACGGCTCCTCTGGGAGAAGATGCGGGAGCCGATCATTGCTCGTTTCCCCGAAGCGCCGGGCAAGCCGCGCAACATCGCGGCGTACTTGAAGCGGGTCAACGATACATATCTCACGGACGCCTATCATTCCCTGTCCATCGAAGGCTATCGAGTCACGGCAGACTTGATCGAGCGCGTCCGCGCTGGTTCATGGAATCCCGAGTCGAATGAGGGAGACCGCGAGCAGAGGAATGCGATGGCAGCGCGTGGATACTGGTTGGCATTCAAGTCGGTACAGGAAGGCGTTGGACAGGTTTTGCGTGGTGACAATCCGGGGCAAGTTGCCGACGCCGAACACGGCAATTGGTATCGTGAGCTTTTCGCGCCGAGCGTCGCATCCGGCATCTTGAAGCCCGGAGATCTCGCCGGATACCGCAACAGTGCGGTCTACATTCGAAAGTCCATGCACGTTCCGCTCAACCGCGATGCGGTGCGTGACGCGATGCCTGTGTTTTTTGATCTCCTACGGGATGAAACACATCCTGCCGTCCGCGTTGTTCTGGGGCACTTCATCTTTGTCTACATTCATCCCTACGTGGACGGTAACGGTCGGATGGGCCGCTTCCTGATGAACGTAATGCTGGCGTCGGGCGGATACCCTTGGACGGTCATACCCGTTGGGGATCGGAATGCCTACATGACGGCTCTTGAGCGGGCGAGCGTCGGAGAAGACATACTTCCCTTCACCGACTTCATAGCATCGCTGGTACGCAAGGCCCTAGCAGGAGAGCCCCCTCCTCCCGTGCCGAAGTCCGCCTAACAAGTATCCCCGTATAACCGGACGAACCGGTCGCACGAAGGTTGCTGTAAGTAGTGGGATGATGGCGATGTTGTCTGGCTGAGACTGCGCCTGGATGACTAGCTTGATGCGGGTTCCCATCTGGAGCTGCTTGGCGAAGTGGCCCTGCTTGCCGAAGGCAACGACGTTGTAGTGAAAGGCCTGGAGGTTGCGGTCGGAGATGATGGAAACTCCGAAGGCGGTGTACTTGCGCCCGGTCTTGGAAGTGCGGCTGGTAGCTGAGTTGCTGACGGTTCCGAAGAAGGTGATGGTCTGTTGAGTCTGCATGGTGTTTCTCCTTTTGCCCGGTCAATCGGGACACATCCCAAAGGGCGCGAAGGTGCGCTGCTCCCAAGTCGAGGCCTAGCCGCGTTGCCAAGAGAAGAAGTTTTTGGAAAGGGACCCGGAGCCTGCGAGGGGGGAGGAGTCCAACACCCGAAGGGCGCGGCACGCGAGTTCTGAACGCAGAGCCGAAGGGCGCAGCTCCTGCACCGAAGCGGTGGCCGAGTGAACGTGCAAACAGGAGATCGTGCAGACTTTCCGGAACTATCTTGATCGAGCCAAGTAGCGCAGCTAAATCCGAATCACATTCAAGACCTGCATCGTAATCGGCGCTTGTAGGCCATCCCCTGCGGGTCATTTTCAAGCCAATCGAACATCTGCTTGCCATCCATATGAACGACTCCCGGGATCTCCCGGTTTACCCCGCCGTATGCAAAGTAAAAGCAGTGAGCTGCGTCAAGACCTGAAAATGCTTCTTCATCCTTCGCATTGATTTTGCGTTGGCGTCGGTCGTTCTTGCACTGCGCGAATACACCCTTGCCATCCGAAAGCGATCCTACTATGTCGAAGTCGGCCAAGGTGCCACCGATGGCTAGGCCGCTCGGAAGGTATCCATGAGCTGATATCAAGTAGCCGGTGCAAAGACTCTCCCAGCCCTTGGGCCCCAAGGCAGCTAACCACTGATCCCAAGGCATCTGGCCGAAGATCGTTCGCACTTCATCTGAACTTTCGGCATCTCGAAGCATCCGAACGAGACCTTCGCAACTTGTGACTTGATACACATTACTTCGGCCTGCTGGCGCCAAGAGCATGAATGGCTCCGGCAGTTCAGCCAAGGCAAAACTTTTCTTCCCAACAACTGTCTTGTATTTGAAGAGTTCTTCGCCTACAGCAAACACGTTTGGATCGCAGAGCAACGTTTCATCCGCGATTTGGCCGAAGTGAAGAGTGCGATTGAAATACACGAAGATCCACGCATCCGCTAAGAGGTCATCGAAGCGCTTGGCGGTGTGTACGCCGCTCTCACCAATCCGACAAGCGGTTCCACGCGCAGTCATTGCCTGATTCAATGATGTCGCGACACTCACCGCATCAATCGGACGTTCATCGCCATATGCATCATAAAGATCCTGTGGTTCCCACGAACCGTACCATATTCCTACTCGATCGCGCTCCCAGGCCCGTTGCGTGTAATCTTCTCCACCGTTTCCAAAGTTCATTCTGATCCGCACGCACATTTTTACCTCGCACCATCAACTAGAGAACCAACCAATTTGCTTGTTGCTCTCAGCTTCTCAGCTCCGGCCCGTACCTCTGCCTCAATCCTATCCGTCAAGAAAACCGCGTGCGGAGGCACGGCTGCTGAGCCCCGTAACATTTCGGTCGACAAGTCGCCAAAAAGCAATCGGAACTGTAGTCCCGGAATCATGAAGGCGTACCCCGCGATCTTAGGTCCGCCTTCCTTAGACCTCAACATGGGAGACGGATGAGTCAAATGCGGCAGAGGCTCGGTCTTGGAGATGCTAATGAGCATCACGAGATCGACCGGAAATTGGTCCTTGTCTAAGAGAAATGTGCGAAGTGCCTCCTCAGATGATTCGGGGAGTTTCGCTCTCGTCATCAAGTGCTCAAGGCCTCGCCAATGATGAACGGATGCCCGCCAAAATACGCTTGCGCCGAAGTAGATCAGTTTTTCGAGATCGAAAGCTTCATCGAATGGATCTTTATAAATGTCGCCAGCTTCAACCCTCCCGAAATTTGGCGATCTAGTGAGCGCTTCCCGCATGAGGAAGCGGCCTCGCCTCGGCCCGTTCTTCATGACCCAGTCTTCCCCTCGCTGCTGGAAGAGAAGTTCACAAGCGCTGCATAGCAGGTAGTCCTTTACCTGCTCGCTCGTCTGGACCGTTCTTGAAGATGTTACGAGGATCGGGATTGCGATAAGCGGACGAGGGCTCATTGAGGTTTTTGTAGATACCTTGAGGTATCAAATGGCTCTTCTGAAGCTGGGCCATCTGGTGACAAAGCGCGCACTCTCCAACTGTCTTTTCCATGAGTTCCTTGGCTTAGCATCTGCTTCATCCAATATATTCAATGACGCATTCCGAGTTTCAGCCTTCATCTCGCAGTGTTCGCTCTATTTCTTCCCACACGATCCGCACGAATTCGACGCTATCCCTGACCTGTTCTCGGAGGGGAACAGTATTTGCGCTTAGGTATTTGGCCTGTCGAAGTCGAAAGGCTGCAATCCGGCACGCATTCTCCAACCACCAATCTTTCGGCGGCTGGGAGTCACCGGGCGATGTCATGTGTTCGCTCATTTAGTGGAAGTCGTGGGACTGCGTTGGGGCTGCTGTCACTTTCAGTTCTTCAATGTGTTTGGCTCGAATATGGATGACCTTATCGACGTTTTGCAGCGTCCCTTCGACCAGCAGGAAGCGGGCATACGTCACGAGTGAACGGTTCCGCTCATACAGCTCTGGGTCGATGATCGCGTTCGATATGCCGGTTTCATCTTCGATAGAAAGGAAGATGAAGCCGTGGGCTGTGCCTGGTCTCTGTCTGGCAATCACGCAGCCCGCGATGCGGGCTTTGGCTCCGTGGCGGAGCATACGGAGGTCGTCGGCACGGCAGACATTCATGGTTCGTAGTTGGTCGCGGCAATATGCCATCGGGTGACGCCCTACCGTTACGCCAGTCCCAGCGTAGTCGGCCACCATGCGCTCCTCGGGATTCATGGCCTGTAAGGGCGAACTATGCTCCTCGTCTTGATCCAACGATTCCAAGAGAGGCCCTGCCTGCCGTCCAGCTCTTTGGACTTGCCAGAGAGCATCCCGGCGATGCGCCCCTTCCCCAATAGAGTTGAGCGCACCAACCTCGGCAAGTGTGGCGAGGTCGGCGCGGGAGAGCGAAGGAACGCGGCGCGCGAGTTCTTGGATGGACGCGAAGACTCGTTGCGCTCTTGCTGCCTCAAGTTCTAAAGCGGCGGCCTCCCGAAGGCCACGGGCAAAGCGAAGGCCAAGACGGAGCGAAAGCGACCCGTCTTCTTCGCGCTCTAAGGTACACGGCCAACTCGACCGCATTACGTCGATGGGACGAACGCGAAGTCCGTGACGCTGCGCGTCCTTAACGAGAACGGCGGCGGAGTAAAATCCCATTGGCTGATTGTTGAGGATTGCGGCTGTAAACGCACCGAGGTAGTGGAGCTTGAGCCATGCACTCGCGTAAGCGATGAGGGCGAAGCTGGCCGCGTGGCTTTCAGGAAAACCATAGAGCGCGAAAGAGCTGATCGACTGAATGATCTCCTCCTGGGCAGAAATCCCCACTTGATTCTTGTCCATGCCTTCGCGGAGCTTGATCTCTAACGCCCGCATCTTGTCGGCGGAGCGACGGCTACCAAGAGCACGACGCAACTCTTCCGCCTCGCCGCCTGTGAAATCCGCGATGGTCATGGCGATGCGAAGCAACTGCTCTTGAAAGAGCGGGACGCCTAAAGTCCGCCGTAGCACTGGTTCCAAGAGAGGGTGCGGGTAGGTGATCTCCTGCCTGCCCTGCCGTCGCTCCATATAAGGATTCATCATCTTGCCGACGATGGGGCCAGGGCGGATGATCGCAACCTGCACCACAAGGTCATAGAACTTGTCGGGATTGTTGCGGGGAAGCGAGGCCATCTGCGCCCGCGACTCGACCTGAAACAATCCGATGGTGTCAGCCTTGCGAAGAGAGGCATACACCTGCCGGTCGTCATGCGGTATCTGCGCGATGTCTACCGTCTTGCCGTAATGTTGCGAAATGAGGTTGGTGCAATCTTTGAGGACGGCCATCATGCCGAGACCCAACAGATCTACCTTGATGAGGCCCATGTCGCTGACATCTTCCTTGTCCCACTGGATGACGTTGCGACCGGGCATACTCGCCGGTTCGATGGGAACAACGGAGGTGAGTTGGCCTTGCGCGATAATCATGCCGCCTGAATGCTGTCCCAAATGGCGCGGCAAGTCGAGCATCCGAATCGAGAGCTCAAGGTACTTAGCGATGCGCGGATGGGCGAGGTCGAATCCAGCGACGCGGAACTGCTCCTGCATCGTGTCGGTCGCGCCCCTCCACTCCCATGCACTGACGAGCCGCGTAAGGCGAGTCAGTGTGTCTTCATCGAAGCCGAGTGACTTGCCAACCTCGCGGGCTGCTGACTTTCCGCGATAGGTGATGACGTTGGCGCACATCGCGGCTCCCAACTGGCCGTACCGGGTATACACATACTGGATCGCTTTCTCGCGGTCTTCTTCAGAGGGGAGATCCAAGTCGATGTCCGGCCATTCGCCGCGCACCTCGGAGAGGAAACGCTCGAAGAGCAGTTCCATCCCTACGGGGTCAACTGCCGTAATCCCCAGCGAGTAGCAAACGGCGGAGTTCGCGGCGGAGCCTCGACCCTGGACGAGGATGCCGTTCTTGCGGCAAAACTGTACAACGTCCCACACGATGAGGAAGTATCCGGCGAGTCCCAGCTTGGCGATCAGCGCAAGCTCTCTGGCTACTTGCTTCTCGGCTCGCTTGCGAAGGCTGGCGCTGCTCTTTGCGCCGTAGCGATTGAGCACTCCCTCCATCGTCCTTTTGTAGAGAAAGCTGTCCATCGTTTCGTCGTCACCCACAGGGTAAAGCGGAAACTGGTAGCCCATGTCCTTCATCTCGAACTGGAGGCGAGACGACAGTTCGCATGTCTCGGTGATAGCAAAAGGAATGTCCCGAAAGAGCGTGGCCATCTCATGCGCTGGTCGGAGATGGCGATTGGCGTTGTGCTGCAAGAGCAGACCTGCGCTATCAAGCGACGTGTGGTGCCGGATCGTCGTCAGCACATCCAGCACTTCTCGCTCGAATGCAGTTGCCATGTTGACGCCGTTCGTTGCAAGAACTGGAAGGCGAAACTCCCGCGAGAGAGAGAACGCCGCATCGTTGCGGGCCTCCTCTTCGCGAATGCGATGGCGTTGCAGTTCGACGTAAACACCGTTCGAGCCGAAGGTCTGAACGAGTGAACGGAGAACTCGCCTCCCTTCGTCTATGCCGCCTCTTTCGAGCGCAGCGGCAAGCGGTCCTTCATCACCACCGGTCAAGCAAACCAATCCCTCACAATGCTCCCTGACTTCGCGGAGAGTAGCGACGCCCTCACCCTTTGTCTTCTGTCTGAGCTTGTAGCCAGTGATGAGCTGCGAGAGGTTGCGATAGCCTGTCTGCGATTCGCAAAGCAAGCTCAGCCGTACCGGTCTTTGAGGGATCGTATGCGGTTGCCACTCTGCCGGTTGCGCCTGTAAGCCAAGATCGCTTACAGAAACCTCGGCTCCGACGTGAGAGCGCAGCCCCAGCTTCTTTGCGGTCGTATAAAGCCTTGGGGCTCCGTAGAGGCCGTCGCGGTCGAGGATGCCGAGCGCCGACATGCCGAGTTTGGCGGCCTGCTTTACCAGAGCCTCCGGTAGCGAAGCTCCCTCAAGAAAGGAAAAGGCAGACCGGGCGTGGAACTCCACATAGTCCTCAGTCATACACACCTGCGATAGTCCACGCCTTCGGTGCGCGTTCATAGCGGAGGCGGAGGGCGTAGAGCGGCTGCACAACGACGGCATCCCATTCGTCGGCCTCCCATGTTCGGCCATCCCACCAATAACCGCTCGACTGCCAAGGGCCTTTGACTTCGGCGAGGTCTAAGCGTCCGCCCTGCCAGAAAAGAAGTGACGGTGTTCCGTTTTTCAAAGACACCCGGACGGGCTGGGCCGGACGGAACCTTCGGAGTGCAAGGCATGACGACTTCGAGGGGGACGAGCCAATGGCGAAGACACTAGGACGAAAGGATGTCATCGTGACTTCATCGTCACGATGGCTGTTGCATAGCTCCGCCGCACCTACGTTGTGGTCGCCGGCAATCGAGCGAAGTCTTGCGAGCAAGATGTCGAGCTTATCCGGCTCCGGGAACTGCGTTTGGAAGAGGCCGCGCTGTGCCGTCTGCGGACGCGCGGCCTCTGCGGTTAGCGTCAAGCCAAGGATGGCGGCTTGTGGCGGGTGGCTCTGCAAGTCTAGATTGAGCAGCTTGAGCAAGATGTCGCGGCTTTGTGTAGCGATGGCGGGACGGATGTGCCGCTCATAGGCAGGGGTCTTCTCCAGTTGCAACGCGAGGGTGAGACTACGCAGAGCGTAGGCGCGTTCGACGGCGGAGCGCATGATGCGTTCCAGCATCGGCGACACAACGAATAGCAGCGAGTCCAGCAGGACAAGCGGCGTATCGAGTATCGCGGTTTCGGAGAGTATAAGGTCTGCTTCTTCCGGCACAAGCAGATGATCTTCCGTGCCACGGGCGAGACGTTGCAGGCGTCTCGCTTGCTGTCCAATACGACTGATGAGCGAAGTCTCGGGCAGTGCGGCAAGCTCTCCCAACGTCCGTATTCCCCATTTGCCAAACACCGTCAGAGTGGCATCATCGCAGCGAAGCAATGCGATGGGCAGCGGGGCTAGTCGCTTTTCCAGATCAAGCGTGTGTACGCAGATCACTCCAGTATGAGAACGAGCGAGTAGCAGGCTTGCTTCCGCGTTGGAGCAAGTAGCAATGCTGCAAGGAAAACCTGCCGCTTCAAGCTGAGACTTCAGCCTCCGAGCATACTGTTCTGCGGTGCCGAATAGCGTCTCAGTGCCGGTACGATCTATCAGCAGCGAGACGGATAATGCCTGGGCCTGGGCATAGCTGTTGAGTGGCCCGGATAGAGCTTCGATTCGTGGGGAAAATCGCTCGGCAATCTCCAACACGTCTTCAAAGGTTGCGGTTTCCTCAGCGATGGAACGATTGCGAAAGAGCATCGGACCTGTCGCCTCAGCTTGAACTTTGCTCATGCCACGCGAGACGCCCTGACTTCTGGCTGCGCGGTTGATGGAGACAACTCGCTGGAGCGGTGCGATGCCCTCGGTTATAGCCAGGGCACGGGAACGCACGGCGGCATCCGATCGCAGCCATGCGACGACCGGAAACTCCGGGATGTGAATCGCGGCGTATTCCATCCGCTACCTCCCAGCCGCGCGCATCTAAGGGGCGGTCGAATTCCATTCCACTGCTCGGCCTGGTGCTTTCTTGCCGTAAGGATTCGCTACACGCTGGCGGATGACTTTCGCAGCGTGAGTCATGCTGCCGAAGACATGGATTGAGTCGTTTGTGGACAAGCGGGGCGAGCAGTCAAGTACGGACTTCGCGCTTGACCTAGCGCAAGGTTCCTGAGTCAGTAGAAGCAGGATGGCGTCGCCCTCCTGCGCGACGCGGCTGAACCGATACCAGGTTGCCGACGGGATACGAAGGGCTTGGTCGGGAAGAATGGAAGCTAGGTCGAGCACCACGACCCGAAAGCCGCCCGCTTGGAGGATCTGGTCTGCTGTGCGAAGGGCCTTGTCTAACTTGCTCCACGGCTTTGCATCACGCCTCAGCCCGCCTTGTACTACTGCGGGTGAGTTGGCGCGTTCACGGGCCTCATCCGCAGCTCTGCGGTCGATCTGCCGTAACGGGTCCGACTCATCGGCACGGCGGGCGTTGAAATGCTCGTAGGCGACCTGCTCCTCGGGGGCGGCTGCGAGGCTCAGTCTTTGGTTGGGGTAGCCGGGGGTACCTTGCATCTTTTTGAATTGGGTTTCCGCCTTCTGAATAAGCATCTTCTCCAGTGCCCGGTCGATACCCTTTGTCTCAGCGCGCGGATGCCGAATGCCGTGGTGCTGGGTCGATCTGTCCTCAGCTAGATCTCGGCTCGGCGCAACGGCTTTCTCGGCCTGGCCGGGTTGAGTGGGGTTCGGCCTGTGCTTCTGCATCTCCGAAAAACGAACCCAGAGCAGGTTCTTCAGCCGAATGCCAGCAGCAGCGGCGCTTATTGCATCGAGGCTGTCGCTCACGTCGATGTAGGCGCAGGCCGAATCGACAGTCGCCTCACTCAGGACGGACAGAGCAAGCGATGTTCGCCCAGCCGAAGCGGGACCAGTGAACTCGCAAATGCCACCTATAGGCAAGCCGCCGCCCAACAGGGCATTTACGGCTTCATTCACAATCGGGAGAAGTCGTGGCGCTTGGACGGCCTGGGGCGATAAGGCGGCTGGAATCCGCGACGCGAGGCTGCTCTCGATCTCCTGCCTCAAAGCCGCACTTCTGAACTGCATCGCCATTGTGTTTTCGCCTTTTGTTCTCCACTGCAACCCCAGAATACTCCCCGCTCCGGTGTGGAAGTCAAACTTGCACAATGAATGGTGCTACTGGAGATTGCGACCGCTACAGAGTAGTCAGTTCCCCATACCGTTCGCTGTAATGCTGCATGATCGCAGCCGAGCGGGGTTCGGCATTGGGATCGCCACCGGCGTAGATCTGACACCAAGCCACTGCAAACATGACAACGTAGGACGTAGTCGCCCTTACGACTTCAACCCGCTCCCCATCTGAGTAACTTGCACAGACGTTTCCCTCCGCATCGAATCGGCGTCCGAGTTGCTCTAAGCCGCCGTGAGTATAGCCATGCAAGGCGGTGATAAACGGCTTCAATATCTGAAACAGGCCGTCCGTATCCGGTAGTCGTTTATCAATCGAGTCGGCCATATTGGGAAGCCCGGGGTATGGGCTTCCTCCAGTCCGCACGGTGTCGAAATGCTCGGACTTCCCCGCGCAATGCAGCCACAGTCCTCTATATACGCAGTCGATCAAAGGTCTAGTGAGAGCCAGCGCGCTACCATCGAATCGACCGGACTTCAAGAGATGAAGGATTGCACCATGATGCTCAATAGTCAGCGAAAATAGAGCTACGAGAACTGTCTTTTCATCCGTGTCGAGGATGAGACGGTCCGGCACATTTGCGAGCACAAAGTTGTGCATTTTCTCGGCTAAATCGACTTGCAGAAGAAGTTCTTGACTCACAGTCGGCTCATAAACGGGCATTGCGCGGCCTCCATCGTCAAACATGATGTTTTGCTATTGATGCAACAGGACATTCTATTCAGGAGTAGGCAAGTGCATTGGCCCTATACAAAACGAACCGATGGAAGAATAGCGATCACTCTCGACAATAACGTATGGAACTTCTTGTTCGATAAGCAGATTGCGCTTGATTCTGAACTGCCGTCTGGCAAATTCGCTCTTTTCATCACGCGTGAAGTTGAGATCGAAACTCTAGCGATTCCATCCAACGACACGAAGGCGGCGCTGAAGGAGTTCATCGCAAAGACAATCGCTGATGCTCATGTCACGACCACATGGGTCTTTGGATTTGCCTCGGAGGGCCCTGGGCCAGAACGTTATGGCGGATTTGACGTTGGAGTTTGGCAATCGCGAACGGAGCAAGAGTTCTACGAGGCCATCAGGCCGCAATACCTGACCAACAAGGGCATGAAGAAGAGCCTACTAGGTGGGAATGAGGGGGACGCTGCCGTAGCAGCGCAAGCTTTCTCCTCCATCGCACTAACCTGTGAATCACGCGAGAAGCCTGGCCCGTTACGCTTCGCCGCAGAGCATGGCGGCAAAGTGCTCTACCTTACCGAGCTTGAAGCCAGTGGACTGACACTATCGGGTTACATCGAGCGATTTTACAACCAGAATTAATTGTTAGACGGCAAACTGGTAGAACAGACGGTCTGACGCTCTATGCTGCGATTTGATGCTCGTAGAACGGCGTTTCTTTTTCTTCCAGAATCGCCTCTAACCTCTCACGGCTGACACCAATAGGCGACAGCCATTCCGAAACGCTTTTTCCTGCAAAGAAACGACGCAGCGTTGGTGACCTATGGCCGAAATCTCTTCGGGCGGTTCGTCAGTCACGGCCGCGAAGGAATACAGGTCGCCGGCATCCGAACCTTTCCAGCGATCCCAAACACAAGCGACCAACATCTCGATTGCCGGTCGAGGATTGAAGGCGAGAACGAGATTTGCTGGGTCTCCGACACGAAACTGTCTGCTGTACAGGTATGTAGCGGTATCATCGATGCTCTGATATTTTGCATGATTATGACCTGTCAACCACCCCAACTCGAACTTGACGCGCTCGTACGCTCTCTCGCTGTGAATCGCGGAAAACCGGTGAGTTTGCTATTAGGGGCCGGGGCCTCAATCTCGTCGGGGATGCCCTCGGCGGAGCGCTGTATTTGGGAGTGGAAACAAGATATTTTCGCCACGAACAATCCCGCGCTTCGCGAGTCGGTTGGAGAAATTTCGCTCCCCGGCACGAAAAGACGTATCCAAGATTGGCTTGATAAAAGAGGCGGGTATCCGTCGAACTCTAGCCCGTCCGAATACTCAGCGTATGCAGAGGCATGTTTCCCCACGTCAACTGATCGGCGGAGCTACTTTCACAACTATGTACGTAAAGCCACTCCCTTTGTCGGTTATCGTATGCTGCCGTTACTAGCGCGAGTTGATCTGGTTCGTACATTATGGACAACGAACTTCGATGGGCTCCCTGCGCGTGCCTGCTCCGCAGCAGGAGTTTCCTGTCTCGAAATCGGCATCGACAGTCAACATCGTATCGCCTTATTACCGGCCTCAGGCGAACTGAGAGTGGTTTCGCTGCATGGCGACTATCGGTATGACGATCTGAAGAATACAACGATTGAACTGAGGTCCCAGGAAGCAGAGCTATGTAAGGAACTGGTTGCCGACCTCCGCGACCACGATCTTCTCGTGATCGGATACAGTGGCCGGGACAACTCACTCATGTCGGCCCTAACTGACGCCTACAAGGGACCACGTGCGGGACGCCTCTGCGGTCGGACACATCAGCCGTGTCATCGGTAGCCGGATGTTTATCGACTGCAACGAAACAGTCGTCACTTCGTATCAAAATGAGCGTCTGGCAGGTGGTGCGGCACCAAAGACGGTAAACGATGAGGTTGGCTTCCTCTTGCGTCTCATGGGCGATCCTGGGGACTTGTTACGGATTCGTCTTCGCAAACGCAACTTGCTCAAATTGAAGGTGGGCAAACCCATCGGCAAGGCGTATAGCACGGACGAAAAAGACAGAATGCTGACTGAGGCCAGGAAGTCTCGATCACCGCATATCTACCCGGCGATTATGCTGGCTCTGAACGCTGGTATCCGCGATGCGGAACTAAAACAACTCACATGGGCGCAGGTAGACCTTAAAAAGGGATACCTGACAGTTGGCAAGAGCAAAACTGAGGCCGGCGAAGGGAGAACCATCCCGCTGAACTCGGCACTCTCCGAGACGCTGGCGGAATACGCCGAATGGTACAAAGTCGTGTTTTCAGAGATACGACCTGAGTGGTATCTCTTCCCCTTTGGCAAACCCAGACCGAGCGACCCCACGCGACCCGTGACAACGCTCAAGACTGCTTGGGATACGGTGCGGCGGAACTCCAAGGTGACGGGCCGCTGGCACGATCACCGACATACGCTCATCACCGATCTTGCAGAGAGCGGCGCTGGTGAGCAGACCATCATGGACATCGCGGGACACGTCTCGCGCAACATGCTCAAGCACTACAGCCACATTCGCATGGAAGCGAAACGCGACGCCCTGGAATCGCTCGTAAAGCAGCCTACAAGAAAGAGATCACTAGAAACAGCGCGCAAGAGAACCCTGGAGGTGAATCACGTTACAAGCCCCGCTTGATACTATTTTCATTGATTAAGCGCTCTCCGAGCGAGGGTTAAAACCCTTGGCCGCGCCCCTTGCGATAACTGGAAACCCAATCCAAGGCGAAAAATCTCTGGCATAAAATATTCGCCGCGATCTTCAATTACAACGCCGATATCTTCCAGAAATCGAATTTCTGCAACTGTGACGCCAGAACTCGCAGCATCGAACGGAATTCGCTTGTTCGTTGCTTGCTGAAGTTTAGGAAAGATTTTTCTCAACGCATCAATTTCCTGCACTATCTCCTCAATCTTCTCTTTGCTGCAAGGGGTGATTGCATCACGAACCGATCTCGGGGCAAGAAGCCTATCTTGCACTCCTGCATTACGTGAATCGGCAGCTGCGTAGCGAAAGAAGCGCACCAGATCTCTTGCTTGGATTTGACCCCGAAAATCACTCAAAGCAGCAATAACCCACTCTGCCGATCTCGCTTCCCGAGAACTGTCAGGTCCCAGTTTCAGGCCCCACACCGAAACCAAGAAAGCCCTAGCCTGTTCGATTGTGAGCGTCTCCGCAAGCCTGTCGAATGAGAGACCCGCAGTCTGGCATAACCATACGGCTAGCCTCAGAGCTTCTTCTTCACTCCACCGAAGGGAGAAAGGGGCATAGAGCCTTAGGAATTGCCCAGTGTTTTGGGGAATCGCATTCTTGACCAGGTCAGCTCGAACAAAAATCAGCGCACCCAAAGGCGAGTTTGGTGATTCCCGAAGATAATTGGGTATGCCTTGCAAGAGAGCTCTCAATGCAGTTTGCTGATTTGGACTGCTTTGCAGAGCCGGGAACAAGTCTTCGAGGCCGTCAATTACTATCAGCAGCCTCTTTTGCTTTTCGCGAAGATATTGGAGCACTCGGCCTGCAGAGTCGTTCTCTCCGAGGATCGGAAGCCTGAGGCTTTTGGCGATAATAGTGAACCAACGATGACGCCACCACGTCTCATCTGCAAGTGTCTCGCGCAGCGATTCGCGTATCGCATCCTCCGCCTCAATGCTTCCCATTGGGTCGATGATCCCAAGTTCGTCAGCGGTGTTTTTCCTGCAAGCATCGACTATATCCTTCGCTGCAGCCTTGAGGTTGGTTGATTGGAAAAGCGGCCAAATCAGCACGTCATCAGCTGCACTTGGTACTGTTACGGAACCGATCTCCCATACTCGTTCAACAAATCTAGACCATTTTCCAGACCTGACCACCTGAAGACAGGTATAGGTCTTCCCCGCCCCCTTATTGCCTACGACAACGGCGGTCGGAACAGTATCTTGAAATTGACGAGCAAGCGCTCGGAGGGGTGCGATACGAAGAAACTTGTCACCTCGGCCAGACTCGGCAAACTCAACATCCGTGGCTAGACTCTCTAGTGTCTTCCGGACCGAATCGTAGCTAACAGCAGACTGTGAGTTCGATGTCGTTCTAGTGATGCGAGATGAGATATCAACGGTTAACCTGGATGCAACCTTACAGATGTTTGAGTTTTGCACCTTCGATAGAGCATCGGTCATCGATGACAAGTAGAGCAGCTCTTGGGCAAATGAAGTTTGCTCAATTTCAATCCGCGGTAAATCTATACTGTTTGCCCCCACCGCATGCACTCCATCCTGCGGGTAGGAATGATAGAGAGATGTGATGATGTCCGACACGAATTCGCTTTCCGAAACGTCCTGAAGAACGAAGCTGATTATGACGCTCGGATCGTACAGGTCATCCCTCATAGAAGTTGGAGCGACTTTAGCGAGCTCCCCCAGCACGATTTTCGTTCCTTGAACGGACTGCTTACCCGGAGTGGTGATGAGGAACCTCTGCACTCTCGGATCAAAAAGGATAGGGCTTGCAAGTTCAGATAAACCAGCCCGCAAATCTACGAGCACAACGTCCACATCTAACCTGCGACCCAACTCTCCAAGCAACTCTGCAACAGCCCAATGCCGGTCAGCTCCCGAAACGAGATGTTCCGGGCGAATATCGATCGAAAGTGACTGCTCGTCACTACGAAAAGCAGGCAAGAGGAAGTGATCGATCTCTTGGTCATTTATGCGAACAGAGAGCGTTTGTCTCTTGAGAGCGTGAGCAGCAGAACTCAATGCCATCTCGGAGCCTTCGTCGTTCTCACTATGGGCTAAAGCAAGCAGGTCAACGAATGAGAAGTCGGTACCGGTATAGGACGATTCGGCCCCCGCAAGATATGTCAAACCCGGTGCTTCCAAATCCGCGTCGATGACAAGTGCCTTGAGTCCGCGCTCTGATAAAGATCGCAGGAATCCAATCAAATGCGTTGTTCGCCCCACGCCACCCTTGAAAGAATAAAACGCCAATATGGCGGGAGTATTGTCCGGAAAGGGATGTGGCAGGACAACACCGCTTGAGCCAGTTGGCAGCATGGCGACATCGCGAAAGAAAGGCTTGAGCTCTTTGACCTTCGGTTCCTGGCCTTCCTCACCTTCCTCAATGAAGACGGGCATGACTCTTGGATGTTCCGGGGAGCCATCAAGTAGTAGGCCATGCTCTCGCTCATAGCGTGGTCCGAACCAAAGGGATAGGGCTTCGTATACCGACTCTCGGGAAGTTTTCGTTTTGACGGTGACTACAAGACCGTCGAGATATGCGGACGTGCCCAACAGCCACTTGGGCCAATCCGATCCAAGAGCCCTATTGATGGTCGCATCCACATCGACCCAGGTGTACATCCAATTTTGGGTCATGACAACTCCGAATCGATCCAAGTCAAGGCCTTCTTTAGGTCTTCCGTGACTTCATTCGTAAGGTGTAGAGGGATACCATATCTGAACGCTTCGTGAAGACGGACCGGATGCACGTCCTCTTGTTGGCCCTGCCCGTGAGTCGTGCGTACTGCCCTGATCGCCTCGGGACACCTCAACTGCTTGAGTCCCTCTCTGAGGTCGTGTCCAATATGCGCATCTTCGGGCAGTTGCGCATATTCCGTCACCCTGTAGTGATTCATCAGCAGCACCTTTAGCCCGCACTCCACCGCATATGTCAGCAGCAACTTAAACGAATTAGTGTCACATAAGCCACAATGGCTCTTGTGAACCCGATAGACCTTGAGCATTTCACGTTTGGAGGCTTTGAGCATATTTGAAGAGCCTCAATCATAGAGCATTTGGTCGTCACCATTTGGCTTCTCTGGCGGTGCCGCAGATACTCCCCCAAAGGACCATCATGATGTCGAGATTTATGACCTCTGCCCATGTGTGTTTGTGGGTACCCATGGCGTGTCGTCGTGAGTTGAAAACGTCCTTTCGTCCTGACGTGGAGGCTTAGGAGGGTATGGCAGAGACGAAGAGAATCGCTCAAGCAAGCGCAAGCGTCACGCTGGTTTGAAACACGAATAACGCCTTGAAGAAAACCGCAAAGTTACTCAGGCATACCCATATTTACCCACAGTATTCTTTTGGGGTACCCACAAAAGTCCCCACAACGAGGGAGATTTCTAGGTTTTAGTGGAGGGGCGATGCTTGTAAGCTATTGATAAGTATGGCTCCTGAGGTAGGACTCGAACCTACAACCCTTCGGTTAACAGCCGAATGCTCTGCCATTGAGCTACTCAGGAATATGACTGGACTTGTCTTCAGTGCTGCGACATCCCTCATTTGTTATAGCAAACACCGATGGGAATAACAAGCGCGAGCCTCCCGACCAAAGTCACATACCTGACTTCCCTCAAAGCCCCTGAGAAGACGCATCCCGGCTGGCTACGGCGAAACTTAGAAAGACTATGGAAACAGCAAAACGGCAATCGAGTAGCTCGTAAATGGCGTCTGGTGTTCGGGAACACAGGCTCCGACAACGGCCTCATGGTAGCGGCCGGTCGCGATTCGGCTGCTAAGCTGATCCGGCAAACGGCTTATGTCTGACGACGTATAACGCATCACATACCACGGTCTTCGATCTCCGGAGTAACCCGTCGAAAGCTGACAGGTCCGCCGAGCATCCTCGTTCACTGCATCGACTTGAAGCCCGGATCGTGCAAGTAGGTCTGCGACAGCAACCTCCTGTTCCGCGAGTGTCAGATGCTGCACGAGATGGGCGAAGTCTTCTACAGCGTAGTATTCGCCTTGCAGCTCAACAACAGCGATCCCAACGGCATCTACATTTGGATCGAGCAGGTTGGCTCGGTGTCCTTCCGACTTCATCCAAAGTTCATGGATCTCGGAGGAGTCCGGCGCCTCTGCTACGTTTTCGGTCACGAGCGAGAAATGTACGCCCGCCTCGCCCGCTCTCGCCGCAAGGTCTTGCTCTCCTGGAAACTTGTGGGAGATGCCGCGGCGCCGAGCCATCTCAAAGGCGTGTTGCCGTGCGGCAGAAGCGAGACGGGCATCGAAATGGAGTTGCGAAAGTCCTCGTGCGGCCCGGTCTTGATTTGCGGCAGCAAGTAAAAAGCGCTCCGCAACCGTTGGCATGCTCAGACTCTGCGACTGCAAAGGGAAAGCAGATGCCACAAGCAGGAGGGAAGAAGACCAGGCTCGAGAGGACAACATAAACGATGAGACACTGCTTTTCGTGGAACGTTTCGTCGTAAAGTGTCAGGAAATCTAGATCTAAATGGCAACCCTGACTCTAACGTTCACGACGATCGACAAGCGGCGGCAGTTCATGGCGATAGCGCCAGATCATCTGGAGGAGATTCCGAGCGTCCCAATACCGTGGTACATACCGCCTGGGATCAGAAAGGCTGCGGAAGAGCCAACCCAGGTAAAACTTGTCTGCCCACACCGGTATATGGACCTGGTCACCTGATAGAAACGCAATCGCGGCGCCGATGCAATGGATGGCGGGAAGATAAGGCAGATTACGCTTGAGGTAGAGACCAAGACGTTCCTGGGTTCCGCCCCCAACGGTCACAATGATATGCCGGGGCTGAAGCCGGCCAAGCCTCTCCAACAACTCTGGATCATGTATCGTGCCGCGGTAAAGCGGAGCCATATAGACACATTCTTCCGGCACTTCAATGCCCTGCTTGGCAAGCCATGTCAGGTTACACCGTGCACTCGTTGCACTCGCCATGATCCAGAGCGTATTCCCCGGCAGGCGAACGTCCGCTTCCATGAGCAGTTCACGCAGGTACTCCAGCCCAGAGAGCCGACTCACATTGTCCCGCTGTACAGCGTTCCAGATCAGAACCATGTACGCAGAATCCGTGATTGCGAGATCCGAATTCAGCAGAGCTTCGCGATAACGCCCATTCGTCGAAAGATCTTTCAGGGCAGGTGCTGCGGGAACGACAAGCAGTCCGCCCCGCCGCATCTTTTCGATCGCTTCATGTACCGAACCGCAGAAAAAATCAATTCCAAGGATGCGGCGGTAAGGAGATACCGCGGCGTGGGAGACTTCCTGAGCGATCTCCATTGTTACTTCACGCTGCTAACAAGCATCTCGCTCTCAATCCACTCGTATGTCTTGGCAAGGCCATCCCGCAGGCGAATTGAGGGTTCCCACCCAAGCTGCTGCAGGATCTTGGTGTTGTCACTGTTACGCCCATTCACACCCTTCGGTGCACTCAGATTGTATTTGCGATCCAGCTTCACACCGGCAATCTCTTCAGCAATATCAACTAGCTGATTGATCGTGACGAGCTCATCAGAGCCCAGGTTCAGCGGCTCGGTGATGTCGCTCTCAAGGAACATCTGCGACCCCTTCGTGCAATCGTCGATATACATGAAGGAGCGCGTCTGCTTGCCGTCGCCCCAGATCTCAATCTCATGAGTCCCGTTCATCTTGGCTTCGATCACCTTACGGCAGATCGCCGCGGGAGCCTTTTCACGTCCGCCAGTCCAGGTCCCAAGCGGGCCGTAGACGTTATGGTAGCGAGCAACGCGTGTCTCAAGACCGTAGTCCTCACGGAAGTGGCGGCACATACGCTCAGAAAAGAGCTTTTCCCAGCCATACCCGTCTTCCGGCATAGCCGGATAGGCATCCTCTTCCTTCAGCGCCACAACATTCGGGTCGGTCTGCTTGTCCGCATTATAGACACACGCAGAGGAGGAAAAGAAAAACCGCTCCACACCCTTATCGCGGGCAGCCATCAGCATGTGCGTGTTGGTAAGCACCGAGAGCATGCACAACGCCTTGTTGTTCTCGATGAACCCCATACCGCCCATATCGGCTGCGAGCTGGAACACTGCATCCACTCCGTTCGCTGCGGTAAGGCAATTGTCTTTATCTTTCAGATCAAGCGAGAGACTCTCGACGCCACGAGTTACCTGGTACCACTCGTCGAGTGGCTTGATGTCCACAGCGCGAACAACGTCCACGCCGTTGGCCAGCAGGTGCTTAACAAGATGTCCCCCAATGAAACCGCCAGCACCGCATACAACAGCTTTTTCCCCTTTGAGATTCATGTCAGACTAGCTCCTTGTGTCATTGTAAGGGCTGATGGGACAGAACGCTCACCACTCACCACGCTGAGAGTGTGTTCTACGATTAGTATCGAGTTCTCGGTCTAAGAGCAAGTTTAGTCGGCCCCTAGAGGTTGTCAAGGGAATGAAGCTGCATGATCACAATTTTTGGTCAAATCGAGCCCAATTTGGGACAAATCCCCCAGGTAGGGACGGTGGAGATGAACCCCCATCAGAATGCACTACGATAGGGCATATGACCGCAGTGTTTGGTCGAAGTCTAAACCTGAGACACCCCTTGGCCGCCATAGGAGCGGTGTCGCTGACCATTCTAGTACTGGCAGCACTCTTCGCTCCCCTCTTGAGCCGGCACACGCCCGAGACGCTGAATCTTCACGCCCGGCTGCTTCCACCCAGCGCTGATTATCTTTTTGGGACCGATGAACTGGGACGCGATATCTTGAGCCGAGTATTGTACGGAGCCAGGATTTCGCTCACCGTCGCTGTCAGCGTTGTCTCTCTTTCTCTGATCCTCGGATTGATCGCCGGTGGACTTGCTGGTTTTTACGGTGGCGTAGCCGACATTTTCCTGAATGTCTATGTCATGAACGCCTTCCTGGCCCTGCCAGGGATCCTCCTGGCGATCGCTTTTGTAGCTTTTCTTGGCCCGGGACTCGGAAACCTTATTCTTGCCCTGTCGATCTCAGGTTGGGTAGGTTACGCGAGACTCACACGCGCTCAGGTGATGGCTCTCAAGGAGCGCGAGTTTGTCGAGGCCGCCAGGGCTTTGGGTGCCTCCGATCTCCGTCTGCTGCTTCAACACATCCTGCCCAATATCGTTCAACCTCTTATCGTTCAAACCGCGATCGGCATGGCTGGCGCCGTTCTGGCCGAAGCTACACTAAGTTTTCTCGGTCTTGGTATTCCAGCCCCTGCGGCAAGCTGGGGCTCCATGCTGAATGAGGCAAGATCCCATCTCTTCGACGCACCGTTCATGGTCATCTTCCCTGCCCTCGCCGTCATGCTGGCCGTACTCTCCTTCAACTTCATCGGAGACGCCTTGCGTGACCACCTCGACCCGCGCACCAAGCTCTCAACAGGTTTGTAGCCTACATGACCATCGGCGTCATTTCCGACACCCACGGCCTGCTCCGAGCCGAAGCGCTCGAGGCCCTCAAAGGCGTCGACCACATCCTGCACGCGGGCGATGTCGGTGATCCTGAAATCCTGACAGCTTTGTCCCTGATCGCACCGGTCACGGCCATCCGGGGGAACATTGACACGCGCGGTCTCTGCGCCGAACTACCACCAACCGAGATGGTGGAACTGCAAGGCAGGTTTTTCTACCTGGTCCACTCCTTGCACGATCTTGACCTTGATCCGGTTGCAGCAGGAATCGACGTCGTTATCAGTGGTCACTCCCACAAACCCAGTGTCGGAGTAAAAGACAAAGTGATCTTCGTCAATCCCGGGAGTGCGGGTCCGCGACGCTTCAAGCTGCCCGTCACGATCGCCATCCTCACCTTGGGCGCGTGTGCTGAAGCCAGACTCGTCGAACTCGCAGTCTAGGCTACGGCAGAAAGTGAACTGAATCGAGAACCGTCGTAAGCCTGGTGTATATAGCCTGCAGCTGGGCTGCAGTCAGGTCTTCAGCGCCGGAAACATCACCCCCACAGAAGCTGTTGATGGCAAGATCGAACCGCAGACAGGAGTTGCGCCGCATCGCCGTATAGGCCACATCGCGGGCTTCCGTGCAAATCTGACCATGCTCGTCCTTGCCGCGGGCGAAGGTCTCTGAATCGATCGACGCTCCGGGAAGCGCTTCAAACGGCTTCGTCGTCGTCTCCGCCGCGCAGGCGGCAGAGCTGATCCCAGAGGTAGACGAAACGTAGAAGATGGCGCCCGAGAACGTCGAGAATGGATACGGGTTGAACGCAAGGCTCGCAACGAAATGCAGACGCGACTTAGGCGGAGCCGTCCGGGCATCGAGGTGAAAACTACTCACCTGACCATCTTGCCGGGTCAGATTCCATCCCGCGGGCAGATGAAACATGAGGTGATCAGCCATATCCCGCACATCGCGCGCCGGAGGATCTGATGGCTCTTTCGCCGGAGCGGTGGGATGCAGCGGAGGCACCGGCACGATCTTCGGCACCTGCATCGGCGGCTCGGCGGATTGACCTCGCAAACACAAAGGGCAGAGAGCAATGAGGGTGGCGAGTGCAATCTTCGTACGGTTCTTCATGTTGGCTCTGCTATGCTCTCATGCGTGGATTAGCCAAAGTATAGGCGAGATCGGTAAGCAGATTCACTGCGACATAGGTCAGCCCGATCGCCAGGATGCAGCCCTGCACGAGCGCATAGTCGCGATTGGAGATCGCAGATAAGGTCAACCGGCCGATCCCTGGGAGCGAAAAGATGGTTTCAGTGACGATAGCCCCCGCTAAGAGGCTGCCAAACTGAAGCCCAATCACGGTCAACACCGGCACGAACGCGTTTCGGAGCGCATGACGATAAACAATCGTAGGTTCTGACAACCCCTTCGCACGAGCAGTCCGAATATAATCCTGATCGAGTTCCTCGAGCATGGCCGTGCGCACCATGCGCGTCAGCAGCGCCGCCAAACCGCTCCCAAGCGTGACCGCCGGAAGCACCATATGCGTGAAGAAGCCGGCGCCGGAGCCGCTTCCCGAGACCGGCAGCCATCCCAGCTTGATCGAGAACAGGATAATCAGGATCGGTCCCAGCGCAAAGTTGGGGAACGACAGGCCGACAAGCGAGAGAACGCCGGTCGCGCGATCCTGCCACCCATCCTTGTGCGTGGCTGACCAGACCCCCGCAGGAATCGCGAGTGAAAGACCGATCAGCAGCGCTGAGGCGGCAAGCGCGACCGTGTATGGGTAACGCTGCGCAATCAGGTGCAGCACCGAATCGCGCAGACGTAAAGACTGGCCGAGATCTGCGTGGGCCACCCCGCTCAGGTAGCGTGTGTACTGGATCTGCAACGGCGCGTCGAAGCCGTACGAATGACGCAACGCCGAGATGTCCGAAGCTGTAGCCCCCTCACCCAGCATCTGCGCAATCGGATCGCCGGGAACCAGGTGGATCAGCAAAAAGACAATGCTGACCACAAACCACAGCACCGGAAGCGTGTAGAGGAGGCGCCTGAGGGCGCGCGCAACGCCCGGCATCATGCCGAAACCTCTAGGCCATCATCTTCGGTAGCTCTCTCGCCGATAGACTCCTCCTCTTGGGGAACCTGGACGAGGATGCGGCTGATGCGGCGGCCAGCCATCTCGGTGACCCGGAAGAGGCGACCAGAGTGCGTCACGGTCTCATCAACGTTCGGAATATGACCAAGTTCCGAGAGGACGAAGCCAGCGAGCGTCTCAATCCCCGGCTGCCGCGGAAACTCCCAGTCGAGCCGCGTGGCAAGGTCCCTTAACGGAGTGCTTCCGTCGAGGGTGATGGCACCAGTGGCCGAAAGAATATCGTTCCGCGCGCCGATGTCAAACTCATCCTCCAGCTCCCCGACGATTTGCTCCAACACGTCTTCCGCAGTGACCAGCCCCGAGGTCGAACCGAACTCGTCAACCACAATGGCAATGTGGCGACGCTGCTGCTGAAACTCCTGCAAAAGTTCTACTGCAAGCTTGGTCTCAGGGATAAACAACACTTCGCGCATTACGTCCCGCAAAATCAGCCGTGATGGCCCAGCAGCTCCGAGGACAAGTGCGGTCGCCCGATAGTGCATCAGGCGGGCAACATCCTTCGAGTGCACCACCCCGACGATATGATCCGGGCCACCCTCCGGATCGAAGATCGGCACGCGTGTGTGCTGCTCGTCGATGATGCGCGCGCTCGCTTGCTCGAGCAGCAGGCTGGCCGGAAGCGAGAATATCTTCCCGCGGGGAGTCATAATCTCGCGGACGGCTAAATGCGACAGCTCAATCGCGCGATGGATAATCTCCTCCTGGAAGTTCGGCAGCAGGCCCATTCGACGAGTCGCCGTGGCAATCATCTTCAGCTCCTCCGGCGAGTGAACCGCGCCTTCTCCATGCAGAGGAGCCTTGAACAACCGCAGGACGAGCGTGGCAGAGTAATTCATCAGCTTGACGGCTGGTCGTGTCATCCGGATGAACACGTCCATCGGGCCAGCCACCGCAAGCGCAATGCGTTCGGCACGCTGCAGGGCGAGCGACTTTGGAACCAGCTCTCCAAGCAGGACCTCAAAGTACGTGATCACCCCAAACGCAATGACAATCGAGGCGGCGTTGGCGTAGGCGGTGAGGTGAGGGGGCATGTGCCGAACGAGGTGCACTATGATGCGGATGAGGATCTCCGCCAGGGCAGGTTCGCCGATCCAGCCAAGGGCGAGTGCAGCGAGGGTTACGCCGAACTGCACTGCTGGCAGGAAGTCGTCCATCGCCCGCTTCAGCTGGAGAACAGTCCGTGCACCGGGGCGACCGAGAGCGATGAGTTGCTGGACGCGGGTCTCACGAATGCTGACGAGGGCGAATTCGGCAGCGACAAAGAAGCTGTTGGCCAGGATGAAAAAGGCCACCATGGTTCCCCGTATGAGGGTCCACTCGAGCATGTCTCGATTCTACTGCTTTCGCAACTTGGGTTTGGACACGCCTGACTCTTTTCACGTCAGGTCTTCGGAGCAGGACACTTGGAACTCGACTCTATCTTTCGAATTTTGCCGAGGATAGTCCCAAAACAAAAAACCCCATAGTCGACATGATCGACCATGGGGCTCGAAAATCCAACGCTTAGACTGTGGCTTGAGCAAGCACCTTCAACAGAGACTTGTCGATGGTGTCTTTCGGCACAAACCCTACGATCTGGTCGGCAACCTTGCCATCCTTGAAGATGAGCAGCGCCGGGATGCCGCGGATGCCGTAGCGCGAAGGCGTTGCGCTGTTCTTATCGACATCCATCTTCATAACTTTCAGCTGGCCGTTATACTGCGAGGCAACTTCGTCTACAACCGGGGCGAGGGCACGGCAGGGTCCACACCACGCAGCCCAGAAGTCCACCAATACCGGCTGTTCCGACTTCAGCACATCCTGCTCAAAGTTTGCATCGTTAACTTCTGTGACAAACTGTCCTGCCATGATTTTGATTCCTCCCGCCGGAACGCTGCCGGCAACCACAACTTCTCAATAATAGATGCTTCTCGCGCATAAGCGATGCATGACGACCGTGCGGGCCACCGTGGAGGTTGAACTCTATGAGAGGAACACCCGGAAATTGAAACGCCCGGACCTCGCGCAAGGCGCGAGGTCAACGGGCGGTGTAGCAGCCCTCCCCAGAACTGCACACACCACGACAATACGGGTAGAAGGATTGCCTTGTAAAGAAGTTTCAACAGAAAACGAGAATCATTGGTAATGATTACTTACACCTTCTGATATGTCAGATCTGAGTGAATGTATTGTTGTTTCTAAAACCGAGTATGCAAGGCCACCAGCACAATCATCAATCCCCGCCAGCAACGCAGCTTTGAGCGCCCCCGGCCGGGGGAAAAGCAGCACAGAAGGGCCCGCGCCGGACAAGGTCACAGCGTAAAAGTTCGGGGTCCTGGCAAGCGGTAAGAGGGCTGTTAGAAGCGGGCAGACTTTGCTCCGGTAAGGCTGGTGGAGGCAATCCCGTGTGGCAGCCATCAACAATTCCGGCCTGTTCTGTGCGAAAGCGGCCACCAGTAACGCGGTGGCCTGGATGTTGGCGACGGCGTCAGCGCGGGAGTAGCTCGAGGGCAACAGGGCGCGGGCCTGCTCCGTGGCCAGCGAAGTCGACGGCAGCGCGAGCAGCAGACGCCATGGCAGATCCTCCCCGAATGTCGCGGTCATGACCTCCCTGCCCTGCATCGACGAAACGGTCATCCCCCCGAAAAGGCAGGCCGCCACGTTGTCAGGGTGGCCCTCGCGAGCACAAGCTTCTTCAAGCACCTCCTTTTCGCTTAGGTTGAGCTGACCGAAGTGGTTCGCGAGTTGCACACCAGCAAGCAGTGCCGCGGCGGAGCTTCCGCAGCCCATCCCCAGCGGGATTTCGTTCTCAACCAGAAGACTGAGGTGCGGGCCGTCCGGGGCAAGATCGCGGTAGGTGGTGAGAATGAGATTCCGGTCGACTGATCCGACAAGCTCGGCATCGCGTCCGGTCGCCTGGATCGTAGTTTCGGCAGCTTCGCTCGCTTCGATCTTCAGGTAGAGGGACATGGCGAGACCGACGGCATCGAAGCCGGGTCCCAGGTTGGCGGAGGTTGCGGGCAGGCGAAGAATCAGCGGTTGCATGTCGTTGTTTCGAGAATACAGCGCACTTCTGGATTGCGAGCGGCCGATGGCGGCCCGGAAGCTCAGACCGAACGCGTTTGCTTGCTTGTGCGAGCTCAGGCTCGACGGGCAAATGCGGCAGACGGTCCGGCAACAGAGTCACCCTTTCCGCCAAGCTCCATGCAGGAGATGAGACCGCCACTCAAGGTGAAGACGTGGAGAACTTCGCTATCTGAAAGAACATCCCCTTGGAGGCTCTTGACAACCTGGTGTACGCTGACGCGGGTTGTGCCTGCTTCTCCTTCCGTCATTTCGAGGGGTTCGACCTGCGGATCGAACTCACCCCATTGTCGAGTCCAGTAGGCATGGAGTTCTTCCTTGCCCACGATCAAGCCACCCTCGGAGGCTTTAGGCCAGCTCACATCCTCTTTCATCAGCGCCAGTGCACCGTCGATGTCCCGCCTGTTGAAGGCGGAATACGCCTGCTCGATAACGGTCTTCGTCTCTGCCATCTCTTCTCCCCGCTCCCTTTTACGCATTCTCGCTCCTGAGCTTAGCAAAGATCCTGTCCGTCAAAAGTGCAGGATAAGGTCGGTGGCCACCGTCAACTGTGAGCTCCTGGTGCCGCGATCGTAGGCCGCCCGGTCCCACGAGTGGTCAAAGCGCAATTCAGGCCGAAACTGAATGGTGGAGCCGATCCAGCGGTTATAGGAGAGAGTGTTTTCGGTGTACTTGGTGGCGTAGCCGGTGCGCTGCCCCTTCTTATCGTCGAGGAAATCCGAACGCAGGCCGATAAAGCTACGGGCGTCAAGCTGGCGATTCAGGTAGTTGTCGATTGCCCACTCGGGGGCGAGACAGCGAACCTCGCCGGGCTGGCATGCGGCTCCGTCGGTACCGGCTTCGAGCAGCGCGGGCTGGTTTGTACTCGGAACGTCCCGCTGGTACATGACATAGGCTTCGGTGGCGGTGTGCCAGTTCTTGTTAAACTTGTGGTACCAGGTGCCGTCGTACTGCTGCAAATTGTTGAAGGCATAGCGCCCGTCGTTGATGCCGTTGGCACAGAGATAGAAGTTGTTGTCCGCCGACTTCGTGGTGTAGTCGAGGCAGAAATCAGCGGAGGGCTGCGCGTCGGGTTTGATCCAGGGCGCAACGTCATGCGAAGCGGTGATGCCGGCCTGGATCATCCACTGCTGGTTGAGCTGGATCGTGGCGAGGACGCCCGTGTCCGTGAAGGGGTCGACGGAATAGAGGAGGGAGTGCGAAAAGAAGTAATTATTCGGGGAGAGCTGCGCTTCGATGCCCGGAATCGAGATGAAACGGCCGATCCGGATGTTGGTGCTCAGTCCAAGATGAGGCAGATAGAGATCAACATATTCAAGTGCCGGGTCGACGCCATATTGATGGTTGTCGAGGAGCTGGGTGAGACCGTATCCCTTGTCAATTGTGTAACGGTAGTCGGTGCCGTAGAGCGCCGTAAGGTGATAGCCGAAATCGAAGTGGTCGCGCTGAACCGTGTCGGGGAGACGTTCGAGATAGAGGACGGCCTGGTTGAGTTCGACCCGGTTGCTGTAAAGGTCGTTCGATTCAGGAGAGTTAAGGTGGGAGCTGGTGCTGCCGTTGACCGACGGGTCGATCCAGCCGTAGAACTTGGTGCGGGATCGAGCGCCGTTGAGGGCGGACATTAAGGGGTAGGAGTTGCCGTCGGGCTCGCCGAGCGTAGGAGAGCCGCCGTACGACCAGTCTGCGCTCGGGAAAGGAGGAGAAGCGAGCGGAGACTCCAGGCCGCGACGCGGGGGCGCGGGGGTAGACGGAGAGGTTCCCGTCCAGTCTTCGTGGTAGAAGGTGGCGAGACGCTTGAAGAAGTTACCCTGGAGCGGTTGGGGGGTAGGCGCATCGACAGGGCGCGCCGGTTGCGTCTGGGCGGCAGCGGCTCCTGCCGCGAAAGCCAGGGGTAACGCAAGATACTTTCGCAGCTTGTACAAGGGACCGATTATGGAAGACACGCATCCTGAGATGCAGACCGCGATCCGATAGGCAAAGCTTGGCTTATACAGCAGCCGGCTGCCGGGTAAAAGATTCAAGCGTGCGCAGGACCGTGTCCCGGTCGGCATCGAGAACGATGGGCGGCTTGCGCAGCTGTTCGGATTCGGCTCTTTGCGCGGGCGTCAAAGAGGATTGTTCCTCTTCGCTGAGAAGCTCGTTGCGATGGAACTTAATGGTGTAGTCGGAATCCTTAAGCGTATGGCCGGTGAGTATGAGGACGACGCGGTCCTCGGGGTGGACGCGTCCTGCGACTACCAGTTTCTTGAGGCCGGCGAGCGTAACTGCCGAGGCAGGCTCACAGCCAATGCCTTCGGCGCCGATCTGCGCTTTCGCGAGCGCAATCTCGGCTTCGGAGACCTGTTCACACCAGCCGCCAGTGGTCTCAAGGGCGTTGACTGCCTTCTTCCAGGAGGCGGGATTGCCGATGCGGATGGCAGACGCGCGGGTTTCGGCTTCAACGGCGTGCAGTTCCCTGCCGTGGGAGGCCTGCATAGCACGGTAAAGAGGGTTGGCGCCCTCAGCCTGGATGATGCTGATCGTTGGCAGGCGCTGGATGAGGCCGAGGAGTTTAGCTTCGGCAAAGCCCTTCGCAAGCGCGGAGGAGTTGGCGAGGTTGCCGCCGGGCACGATGATGTGCTCGGGAACCTGCCAGTCCATCTGTTCGAGGAGTTCGAAGGCGGGAGTCTTCTGGCCCTCAAGGCGGTACGGGTTAACACTGTTGAGGAGGTAGATGGGCTGCGATCGGACAAGTTCGTTGACCAGGCGGACGCAGCCGTCGAAATCAGTGCGCAGCTGGACGGTCAAAGCGCCGTAATCCATGGATTGCGAGAGCTTGCCCCAGGCGATCTTGCCTTCGGGGATGAAGACGATCGAGCGTAGACCGGCGCGAGCGGCATACGCGGCCATGGCGGCCGACGTGTTGCCGGTCGAGGCACAGGCGACCCACTCAAACCCGCGTTCGACGGCAACGGACAGCGCGGCAGTCATGCCCGTATCTTTGAAGGAGCCGGTGGGATTCATGCCCTGATGTTTAGCGAGAATCCAGTTGAGGCCGAGTGATGCGGCGCACCTCGGAAGGTCATAGAGTGGCGTATTGCCCTCGCGCAGGGTGGTGACGCGCTCGAAGTCGGAGACAATGGGAAGCAGGTCACGGAAGCGCCAGACACCGGATTGATCGATCGGCTGGGTCGAGGTGCGGCGTTCCTGCCACAGCCAGCGCAGGGCCGAGGCGTTAGGAAGCTGCTGATTGATCCCTTGTTCCGGCTTATTTTCGGACCACGGATAAAGGACTTCGAAGAGGTTGCCGCACATGGCGCAGCGGAAGTCGGACGGGACCTGGTCGCCCGCAATGCGGGACCCGCATCCCGTGCATCTGAGTTGGTGTGTGGAAACCATTCACGTTTAGGGTAAATGATCCGCAGCTTTCCGCTGTTAGCTATTAGGTTGGGCGTGGGTTTGGAGGGGTGATGAAGGGTTTGCTGTTGGCTTTCGTGGGTTTGGTAATGTGTGTGGGTGCTCGTGCGCAGGACGCGAAGGAGTTGAACGTGGCGGCGGCAGCGGATCTGCAGCCGGTCATGCCGGCTTTCCAGCAGGCGTATGCGAAGAAAACGGGCGTGAAGCTGAAGGTTTCTTTCGCAAGCTCGAGTGTACTTGCGACGCAGATTCAGAATGGCGCGCCCTTCGATATCTTCCTGGCGGCGGATTTCACATTTCCCGAAAAAGTAGTCGCCGCGGGGCTCTCTGAAGAGAAGGAGCCGGTGCCCTACGCGCAGGGCACCCTCGTGCTGTGGGCGAGAAAGGACTCGCCTCTCCAGCCATTGAACATGGAGTTGATCGAAGATCCAAGGGTGACCAAGATCGCGATTGCGGATCAGTTCCACGCGCCGTATGGGGCCGCGGCCTATTCGGCACTGACGTGGCTGAAGAAGCTCGATGCGGTAAAACCAAAGCTCGTCGTGGCCGAGAACATCGCGCAGACAGCGCAGTTTATGGTCTCGGGAAATGCGCAGCTCGGCTTCATCTCTCTCACCAGCGCGAGTTCGCCGCAGATGAAGGAGATCGGCAACTATGTGCTGGTGCCTTTTGTCTATCCAAAAATTCGCCAGTGCGCTGTGGTGATGAAAAACTCGCCCAGGAAGGCGGAGGCTGAGGCCTTTTTGACCTGGATGCGATCGCCCGAGGTGCAGGATCATCTGAAGGATTTCGGGCTGCATGCAGTGGAGTAATTCGTTACAGCAATCCGTATAGGATTGTGGAATGGACTACGAGGCTCTGTGGCTGACGCTGCGACTGGCAGGTACGACGACGCTCGTGCTGCTTGTCCTCGGCGTGCCACTCGCCTGGTGGATCTCGCAGGGAACGGGGTGGATGCGAGGTGTGGCTCAGGCGCTGGTCGCACTTCCCCTCGTCTTGCCGCCTACAGTTATCGGCTTCTATCTCCTGGTTGGATTGGGACCGTTGACTTCGGTGGGAAGGGCCATCTCGTCCATACTCGGGCACTCGCTGGCTTTTAGTTTTGCAGGATTGCTGCTCGCATCAATGGTGTACTCGCTGCCGTTTGCGGTGCAACCGATGGTAGCGGGCTTTCGGGGAATTGAACGCGGCTACTTTGACGCGGCAGCAGGCCTGGGTATGGGGCCGCGCATCCGCTTCTTTCATGTGGCGCTTCCGATGGCCAAGGCGTCACTTCTTACCAGCGCGATCTTGACCTTTACTCATACGGTGGGAGAGTTTGGCGTCGTCTTGATGGTGGGTGGGAACATTCCGGGAGTGACGAGAACGCTTTCGATCGCACTCTACGACCGCGTACAGGACGGGGATTTTCGCGGTGCGAATGCGATCGCGCTCGGCCTGGTTGTGGTGTCGATGGTGGCGCTACTGCTGATCTACATACAGGGCGGGACAAACCCGCGACGTGTGGTGGATGTTGGCTAAGCCTCATCTGACGGTCGACTTCCAGCACCGGATCGGACCGCTCGCTATGAAGGTGCGATTTGGGACGAGTGCTCCCTGGACAGTGCTGTTTGGGGCGAGTGGGAGCGGGAAGAGTACGATCCTGCGCGTGGTCGCAGGGCTGGAACGGGCGGATGAGGGGCGAGTTGCGCTCGGTTCAATCGATCTTGGTTACCCGCCACAGTCAGGACCGTTCGTTCTTCCCTCGCAGGTGCTCTTCGACACCAAAGAACGGTTGTGGACTCCGCCGCATCTTCGACCGATCCGGACCGCTCCCCAGCAAGCCTGGTTACACAAGCGAACTGTGAGTGACAACGTGTTGTGGGTCGCACGGTCGAAGGACCGCGATGAACTCGAGGATCAGGTATTTTCAATCTTTCACTTATCGGACTTAGCGGAAAAGAATGTAAAAGAGTTGAGTGGAGGACAGCGGCAACGCGTGTCCGTCGCGCGCGCGGTGCTTGCAGCCATTGCTCCAGCCAACCCGCCCGGGGTTCACTTGTTGTTGATGGACGAGCCGTTTGCCGGAATGGATGCTGCCCTGCGGGATGCACTCTTGCCCGAACTGAAGAACTTTCTCCGAGAACATCGATTGGCAGCGTTGAGCGTCACCCACGATGTGGGCGAAGCTTTCTTGCTGGGCGCAGAAGTGGTGCGGATCGCGGAGGGACGGGTAGTGGCGCAAGGGCCAGTGGCTGAGGTGCTCGCCGAGGAGCGGAAACGCTTGTTGGGGCTTTTGGGGTAGTCCTTGGAAGCTTGCGGGTTCGAGTGTGCTGCGATGGTCGAGCTTGCGCTCGGTGCACACCTGGGGCCACGTGGAGAACCGGCACGGGGCCGTTCGGAACCGGCTGCTAGGCCAGCGTGACGGGTTCTTGTTCGAGAGTGATGTTGAAGAGGTATTCAACCTGCACGGTGATGAGCGCGGCGAGTTGCTGCAGGTCGCGGTAGGTCGCGGTGCCGGATTTGTTGATCAGCGCGAGGGTATGCCGGGTGCTGATGCCAACGGGGCTGCCAGGTGACTGGGTAAAGCCCTTGGGGAAGCCTGCACGCTCAATCAGCCACGCCGCCGGGAGCTTGATCTTGCCGTCGCCAGCCGGCCAGTGAGGCACTTCGCTTTCAGGGATGCCGAGGACCTCAGTAATCTGGATGAGGCGACTCGCAGAAATAATTGGGTTCTTGAAAAAACTGCCCGCGGAGCGCGTGTCCGGCGACGGGTGCGCAGGATCGATAAGCATGCCCTTCGCGGTACGAATTTCGCGCACGGCTTCGTAGACTTCGAGCGGCGTGGGCCGCGCTTCAGGGCCGAAATGCTTGCGGAGATCCGCGTACGTCAAATTCGGCTCCGCGCCGGGATCCAAGCGGAAACGAACCTGGGTGACGATGTAGCGGTTGCGGTGTGTGGAGTTGAAGATGCTGGTGCGGTAGGCGAAGCCACACTCTTCTCTGGAGAGTTCAACGAAAGCAAGCGACTCCAGGTCAAGGGCCCGCACGCTGGCGATCGTCTGCGAGACCTCCTGGCCATAGGCTCCGATGTTCTGGATAGGCGATCCGCCGACCAGCCCGGGAATGCCGGCCAGACATTCCATCCCGGCGATGCCCCGTTCACAGAGTTGTAGGACAAGCGCGTCCCAGTCGGTGCCCGCGGAGACTCTCGCTTCGACATTGTTCTCAGAGCGGGTAAGTTCGATACATTCGGGATTTTCAATCTTGAGGATGAGGCCGGCATAGCCTGTATCGGGAATGACCAGGTTGGAGCCTCCACCGAGGGTGAAGATCGCAAGATCGCGTTCACGGGCGAAGGTAATCGCTTCGAGCAGCTCAGCTTCGGTGCGGATGTGCGCAAGATAGCGGGCCGGACCTCCGATGCGGAGGGTTGTGAAAGGAGCGAGCGAGACGTTTTGTTCAAGGTGCACTGTAAAAGACTAAGACAAAAGCGGTCTTCTCGCAGGCGGCAACCGCGTCATTCGGCTCAAGACCGCGTCGCGTCGACTTCAATCGAACGCTTTACGGGCGGTGTGGGTAGAATAGAGATGGCTTAGTGCTAACGAGGGGGACGAAACAATGTATCCAGAGATTATGGTGATTCCGATGCGCGAGGAACTGACGCGCGCCGGCGTGAATGAGGCTCGGACGGGCGCGGACGTGGACGCGGCGATTGCACAGCCGGGCACGACGATGGTCGTCGTGAACTCGATCTGCGGCTGCGCGGCGGGCAAGATGCGGCCGGGCGTGCGCCTTGCAATGCAGCATGCGACCAAGCCGGATCATGCGGTCACGGTATTTGCCGGTCAGGACCGGGAGGCGACCGAGAAGGCGCGCTCCTACTTCAGCGGCCATCCACCGACCTCGCCTGCGATTGCAATTCTGCGCGACGGCCAGCTGGTGTACCTGATGCAGCGTTCGGCGATCGAGACCTCGACCGCGCCGGCGATCGCGCAGGAGCTCGCTCGGGCGTTCGACACCTATTGCGCGAAGACGACCGCGTAGGAACCGAATGATCTAACGTTTGTGGTTGGATGTTTTTAAGAACGGGCAGGGTCGCGTGAGCGATTCGGCCCGTTCTTACTTGTGGTGTTCAGTGGGTGAACTAGGGACGACACCTGCCGATAAGGGGGGAGAGCCCTATGCCAATCGAGACCCTAGTAGAGATCGCAGTTGAGGACCGTGTGGACGCCCCGCAGCCTTACGCGAGCGAGGTATTTGCAGGGGAAGGAGCCTCGGTTTCGCTGCTGCGGTTGCAGGTGATGCGGATTGCGCCGCACTTCCGCACGGCCCTGGTGACGGGTGAGCGCGGCGTCGGCAAGGAGACGGTGGCACGCGAGATGCATCGTCTAAGCGGCGGAGCCGAAGGTGTCTTCACCCGCATGGAGGTGGGGGCGTTTGCACAGGCGTCGGCACGCGTGGATCTGCGCGGGGTGCTCTACCTGCATGGGCTGGAGCGGCTCGAGCCGGGACTTCAGGAACGTCTAGCCGGCAGGTTGAGAGCCGTTCAGCGCGAGACCCGCATCGTGTTTGCGAGTGAGTGCGATCTGCGATCGATGCTGGCTACCGGACGCCTCAGGCAGAATCTCGCGTCGCGGGTAGGTGCGCTCGAGATTCGGGTGGGCGCATTGCGCGACCGCATGGAAGACTTCGATCTGCTCGCGGCCTCGCTGCTCGAACGGGTTGAAGGTCTCGGCCACTTCGGGCAGGTTGCGCTCGAAACGATGAAGGAACACGACTGGCCAGGCAATCTTTCAGAGTTGTTGCGCGTCGTGCGGCAGGTCCGGAGGATCGAAGGCGAGATCCGTGCCCTCGATCTGCCGGATCTGGTCGTTGAAGGCGCAAATGACGAGACCGTGCGTCTCGAGCAGGTGATGCAGCGGCATGTATTTGACGTCCTGCAGCGTTGCTCCGGAAACAAGCTGCGAACGGCCAAGATGCTGGGAATCAGCCGTTCAACGCTCTACCGGATGCTCGAGGCAGCGGGTACCACGGAGTAGATCTATCGACCCGAAAGGGCTCCCATCGCGACCGGCGACGGCTTCCTGGCGCCTTGCGCTTAGCTGGCGCTCCTGGTTGCCACCAGCTGTAAGCCTCTCCAGTCGAGGAGCTCTCCACTACCCGAAGGGTTAGACTGCGGGAATGCGTTCTTTTCTCATCGGAGTAGTGTGTGCGGCTGTTGGTGTGGGGCCTGCGTTCGGGCAGGGTGCGACTTCAGTGTCGGCCCGAAGTGCGGCGCTCAACGAACTGTTCAAAGAGATGTGGGAAGAACAGCTCAAGCATTCACCGGAGTTCGCTTCGTCGTTGGGAGATCGCCGTTATAATGACCAGCTCTCCGACCTCTCGCCACGCGCGGTAAATGACCAGTCGGCGCGAGATCAGGCCTTCCTGCTGCGGCTCGAGCAGATCGATACGAACGGGTTGAACGATCAGGAAAAGCTTTCGGCGGAGTTGATGGAGAGGCAGTTGCTCGAGGAACAGGAAGGAGCTCGTTTCAAGGAGTGGCAGCTGCCCGTCAATCAGTTCCACGGCATCCACACTGACCTGCCCAGCGAGGTGGTGGATTGGCCGTTCGAAACGGTGAAAGACTACGACGACTACGTGGCACGCTTACACAAGATGCCCGTGCAGATTCGGCAGGCGACCGAGAACCTCATGGCGGGCATCGACGACGGACGCGTGCAGCCCGCGTTCCTGATGCAGAAGGTTCTGGATCAGACCCAGGAGCTCGCCTATCAGAAGCCTGAGGCTAGCGCGTTTGCGCTGCCGTTGAAGAAGCTTCCAGCGAGCTTCAGCGTGGCAGATAAAAAGCGCATCACCGATGATGTCCTCAATGCGATCGAGGATGATGTGCTGCCGGCGTATGTACGGTTTGCTCGCTTTTTGAAGACCGTCGAGATCCCGGCGGGACGCAAGGAGCCGGGTGTCTGGTCGATCAAAGATGGCGATGCCTACTATGCATTCTGCGTGAAACGGAGCACAACCCTCGATAAGACGCCCGCAGAGATTCACCAGATCGGGCTGGATGAGGTAAAGCGCGACGAGGCGGAGATGCTTGCAATCGTCAAAAAGCTGGGATATCCAGACATCAAGAGCTTTGGCGCGGCCATGGCGAAAGATCCGAAGCAGCATCCGACCAGCAAAGACGACCTGCTGGAGCGATATCGCGGGTACGAGGCGCAGATGAAGCCCATGCTGCCGAAGCTCTTTGGCAAGCTGCCAAAGAACTCCTTGGAAGTCGTCGAGATGCCGGAGTACCTGGGGGCCGGGCAGGCAGCCGCCTGGTACGAGCAGGGCACGGCGGACGGGAAACGGCCGGGCCGGGTCAATATCAATACCTATCACTGGGCGGATCGGGCGATCGCGCCCATTGAAGCAGTTTCCTATCACGAAGGCATCCCGGGACACCATCTGCAGATCTCCATCGCGGAGGAACTTACAGGCCTGCCAGAGTTCCGCAAATACGCCGGCTATACGGCATATACCGAAGGCTGGGCGCTCTACTCCGAGCGACTCGGCAAAGAGATTGGGTTCTACCAGGATCCGGTGAGCGATTATGGGCGGCTTGAGGCGGATGACTGGCGGGCCATTCGGCTCGTCGTCGACACCGGGGTGCACTCGATGCACTGGTCGAGACAACAGATGGTCGACTTCTTCCATGACCACTCAGCGATCGATGAGACGAATGTGCAGTCCGAAGTCGACCGCTACATCGCATGGCCCGGTCAGGCGCTCGGATACAAGATGGGGCAGTTGAAAATCCTGGAACTGCGCGCGCGTGCAAAGCAGGCTCTAGGGCCGAAGTTCGATCTGAGAGCATTCCATGATCTCGTGATCGACTCAGGAGCCATCCCCATGGATATCCTCGAGCAGCGAGTCGATGCCTGGATCAAGGCAAGCCGCTGACAAGACTCTTCTTTGTGAGACGAAGCTGACTCTCGTTGGTTGTTGCTTCGCGGAAGGGCGCTTCACCAGGTTTTTCCGCATCGCGCTCGTCAGGCTTTGTTCTCGGCTGCAACACAACTCTTGGGCGTCTGCCCGAAGCCGATAAGGAAGCTGTGCGTTCGCAAAGTAGTCGCGTAGAGGAAGAGTTGTTGGCTGGGACAAAGCCGTCGACATCGGAGGTAATGCGCTTCATCGGATGCCAGCCGATTCTCGATCGGGAGCAAAAGACCTTCGGACACGAATTATTGTTCCGCAGCGGCACCAGCAACCACTTCAGTGGAGACCCGAATAGCGCGTCTCGACAGGTAATCGATAGCGCTTTGACGATGGGGCTTGAAGCTTCCATCGGAACCGGAAAGATCTTCGTCAACTGCACGCGCGAGTCTCTCACCGACGGCTTGGTGACCCTGCTACCCGCGGCGACCACGGTGCTTGAAGTGCTGGAGACGGTGCAGATCGATGAGACCGTGATTACTGCGTGTGAACGGCTGAAGGCACTTGGTTATCAGATTGCTCTGGATGACTATGTGCCGCAACCCGGAATGGACCGCCTGTTGGAGCTCGCGGATTACATAAAGCTTGATCTGCGGCTTTGCGACGCCGAAGAGTTGCTCAGGATCCGACGGCATGTGGAACGACACGGAATCGCATTGCTGGCGGAGAAGGTAGAGACTGAGGCCGAGTTCGACCGATCGGTCGAAGATGGATTTGGCTACTTCCAGGGGTACTACTTCGCGCGTCCGAAGATGATCAGCGGGCGAGACATTACAGCAAACAAGCTGATCTCTCTACAGTTGCTGAGCCTTGTGAGCCAGCCGACGTTTGATCGTTGTGCGGTTGAAAAACTGCTGATCGCGGACGCATCCCTGTGCTTTCGATTGCTGCGGCTGGTGAACTCGGCAGGTATGGGAATCAGGCATCCGGTGCGGACGGTCAAGCAGGCCATGCTGATGATCGGCGAGGACGAACTTGCCAAGCTGATCATGGTGGCAAGCGCAGTGACCCTGGCAAGCGATGCGAAGGTTGCGTCCGAACTCGTCTTCCTTGCGCTCGCGCGCGCACGCTTTTGCGAGTTGCTTGCGCCCGCCTCGCTGCAATCGACCGGCGAGCAGTATCTGATCGGCATGATGTCAGTAATGGATGCGATGCTCCTGATGCCGATGGGGAAGATTCTGGAGATGCTGCCGCTGCGCAGTGAGGCCATGGCGGTGCTTGAAGGCGACCGCGGCCTCGCGTCCTTTGCGCTCCGCATCGTTCGTGCCTATGAACAGCAGGACTGGAAGACGTGTGAGGCCCTCTGCGGGAGAATGCGGATCTCGGAGGGGCGCCTGACCGAGATGTACGCGGAGTCGCAGCATTGGGCCGCTCGACAGATTGGCAGCATGGGATTCTGAACACGCCCGCGTTCCCGCTCTGATAGCCTTTTGAGATGATCGAGACAGGGTACGAGGTAAAGCAGCCGGCGCCAGTCATGCCAGGGCTCAAGGTCGCCGTGCTGGGCGCGGGCAAGATGGGCGGGATCCTGCTGCAGGGTTTTTTGAAGAACAACCTGCTCGGGACGGATCAGATCGCGGCAACCGTGCAGCATCCGGAGCGCGCGACCGCCCTGTCAGCGCAATTCGGGATTAGCGTCACGACTGATAATGCGGCGGCGGCGGCCTGGGCCGACGTCATCCTCCTGGGCGTCAAGCCGGTCCAGGTCCCTGCACTGATCTGGGAGATCAAAAGTGGTCTGACCCGGGAAAAGATGCTGCTTTCGTTTGCGGCTTCTGTCACAACAACCGCGATTGAAGAGGCGGCAGGACTTGAGCTCGGCGTCATCCGCGCCATGCCGAACACGCCTGCCATGATCGCGGCGGGAGTGACAGCGCTGTGTGGGGGGCGTTTTGTCACCGGCGAACAGATGGCCGTGGCGCAAAAGATCTTCCAGACTGTCGGAAGGACGGTGGTCGTAGACGAGAAGCACATGGATGCAGTCACCGGGCTGAGCGGGTCGGGGCCTGCCTTCCTCTACATCATCATCGAGGCGCTGGCGGAGGCTGGTGTCAACGTTGGTCTACCCCGAGATGTGGCAACGCTGCTTGCGGCCCAGACGACGCTCGGGTCGGCTCGGATGGTGCTCGAAACGGGATATCATCCAGCTCTGCTGAAGGACCAGGTGACGACCCCCGCCGGATGCACCGTCGACGGAATCCTGGAACTCGAAGAAGGTGGTCTGCGCGTCACACTCATCAAAGCGGTTAAACGTGCCACCATGCGAGCCAAAGAGCTGGCCGCCGGAAAGTAGAACCGCCTCCAGCTTGTGAATGCCGGGACTAGAATTATCCTATGGCAACAGTGGCGATAGCTTCGGTAGCACGCGAGACGCGCAGGGTGGCGCGCTTCGCATGGGTGGTGGTGGGATATTTCATCTTCGTCGTGCTGCTGGGGGCAGTGGTGCGCGCGACCGATTCGGGTGGAGGCTGCGGGGCGAGCTGGCCGCTCTGCAACGGAGATTTCTTTCCGCATCATCCGCGTCTGGCAACCGTCATCGAGTTCACCCACCGGTCAACCTCGGGTATTTGCACGGTGTTGCTGATCGGACTGGCAGCCTGGACGTTCTGGGCTACACCGCGCGGTCATCGCGCACGGAAAGCCGTCTCATGGGCTGGGTTCTTCCTCGTGACGGAGGCGCTTCTCGGGGCGGCGCTGGTGTTGAAACATTGGGTGGAGAGTAATGTTTCAACCGGACGCACCATCGCGCAGTCCATCCACTTTACCAATACGCTGCTGCTGATGGCATCGCTCGCGCTCACCGCATGGTTTCTGCGCGATGAATCCCTCGATCCCGAGAGTTCGTCCGGATCGGCATCGCAAGTTCCGAAAGCAGCGGCCTGGACCGCGGCAGCCGCGACGGTCGTCGTAGGCGCGACCGGTGCGCTGGCGGCGCTGGCCGATACGCTCTTCCCTTCTCCCACGCTGGCGGCAGGCATGGCGCAGGACTTTGCCGCAGGCGCGCCGATACTGGTACGCATGCGCTGGCTGCACCCGACCGCGGCACTCATCTCCCTGGTTTGCGTCGGACTGCTCGTCCGCGCTGCAGTGAAGTCGCGGGGTGAGTGGGACGGAGTAAGTAAGCTGATTGTGGGTTTGCTGGGGTTGCAGTTTGTGCTTGGGGGTGCAGATGTGCTGCTACTGGCGCCTACCTGGCTGCAGGTAGTGCATCTGCTCGGAGCGGATCTGTACTGGGTTGCGCTGGTCGTCCTCGCGGGAAGAGTAATTTGGCCTCGGGTTCCGCTTCGGCCGTAAACACTACACCCCATGTCCAATTAACTCGGACACGGGGTGTCTCCGCACTGCTGACACGCGCAATCTGGGAGCTCTACTGGTGGTTCGCGTCCTGCGAGTTGGCGTGCGGGTCAAGCGTCTTGGCAGTCTTGTGGTAGGCCTTCTTCACGCCGTGCTTGGTCTTGTGATAAGCCTTCTTGGTGCCGGTCTTGATGCCGTGGCCGGTGTCAACCGCTGCATTCTTCGTGTCATGCCCAGCGGATTTCATATCCTGCTTGGTCCCGTCCTGGTAGAGGGTGGACGCGAAGGCTGAGGTGCTGAGGGTCATTGCGGCGGCCAGGGCGATGGTGCCGAATTTTACGATGCGAACGTTCATGGGAGCTCCTTGGCGAAGTCGTAACAGGTTCTTGTATCAGATGGATGGTTCATCAGGTAGATTCCACGTTCGGCTTCGTGGTTGCCACCGCGGGAAAGACCATTGAGTTAAAGCGGTTTACTGAAAGGATTGGCTAGTTGTATGTTGGGCGTTATATAGTTACGGCGTCGGTCAGAAATCGCTTTCTTCAAATGTCACCCTAAGCGTCCGCTCAAGCGCGGCGCTATTCCGAGTGAGGTCTTCCTCTTATGCATGTTTTGCCCGCCCTTTGGCTTGCGTCGACGCAACTGACGCATCTCTCCCCCATCGATATCCTGATCCTTGCGCTGTACTTCGCTCTAGTCGTCTTCATCGGGTTCTACGTAAAGGGCTCGACGAATACGAGTGAGGAGTTCTTCCTCGCAGGGCGCGAAATGTCCGCCTGGATCGCGGGTCTGAGCTTCGTTTCGGCCAACCTTGGATCGCTGGAACTGATGGGCTGGGCAGGTTCCGCCTACGAGTACGGCATGCTGGCGATGCACTGGTACTGGATCGGCGCGATCCCGGCGATGCTCTTCCTCGGCATCGTAATGATGCCGTTCTACTACATCTCCAAGACGCACTCGGTTCCAGGCTATCTGCACCTCCGGTTTGGCGAAGGCGCGCGTGCGTTGAGCGCAGTTTCGTTTGCTCTCATGACCATCCTGATGAGTGGCGTCAACATGTACGCCATGGCCGTCGTGATGCAGACGGTGCTCGGCTGGAACATCACGTTCTCGATCTGGGTAGGAGCTGGAACAGTTGCTCTCTATGTCATGCTGGGCGGGTTGCGCTCGGCGATCATCAATGAGGTTCTGCAGTTCGTACTCATCTGGGCGGGTGCGGCGGTCATCCCCGTGCTTGGTCTCATGGAGGCCGGCGGATGGGACAACCTCAAGCACAACATCGCGACCAACGTGGGGAATGGCAACTACACCCACCTCTGGACCACGCTCGGTCACTTCCGCGACAACCCGATGGGCGTCAACTGGACCGGCATCGTCTTCGGCCTCGGCTTCGTGATCAGCTTCGGCTATTGGACCACCGACTTCCTTGTAGTCCAGCGCGTCCTCAGCGCCAACAACCTGCGCGCGGCTAAGATGGCTCCGGTTATTGGCGCCGCATTCAAGATGGCGGTGCCGCTGATCGTGATCGTACCCGGCCTGATCGCGCTCGGACTGCACAATGCAGATGGAACTCCCGTCTATCACCTGGTTTCAGACAGCGTGTCCAAGGCTACAGGTCAGCATAGCTACGACCAGGTCTTGCCCCTCATGCTGATTCGATACTGTGGCCCTGGCCTTCTGGGTCTCGGCATCACGGCGCTGGTTGCCGGGTTCATGAGCGGCATGGCTGGCAACGTGAGCGCCTTCTCGACCGTCTGGACCTACGACATCTACGGCGCCTTCATGAACAAGAAGGCATCAGACAGCCACTATGTGGCGATGGGTCGCTGGTCGACAGTGATCGGCATGCTGATCTCGATCATGTCCGCTTACCTGCTGGAACATGCAAGCGGCATCATGGACTACGTGCAGGCCTTATTCAGCTTCTTCATTGCGCCGCTCTTTGGTACGGTCATCCTGGGCATGCTGTGGAAGCGGGCGACGAAGTCCGGCGGCTTCTGGGGTCTGCTGGCCGGTACGGCCTCTTCAGTCGCGATGTTCATCTGGGTCTACCGGGTCCCGAGCGCGCTGCGCTACGTGGCCATGAGCCCCGACGCGAAGCCGATGGCGGAGAACCTCTATCGTGCACTCTGGAGCTGGATTATCTGCGTGATCGTGACCGTGGCGGTCAGCCTGGTGACGCGTGCCACGCCAGAGACCGAGCTCGCCGGCCTGGTCTACGGCGTGACGCCGATGCCGGATGATGGTGCGACGTCGCTCTGGCAGAAGCCGCTCTTCTGGGCGGTCATCGTGATCGTCGTGTTCTTCGTGTTGAACCTGATCTTCTTCTAGAAACGGGTTACACGTAGCTGTATTTGCTTAGGATGAGGAGTTTTACGATGGATGAGTCACAGGATTTGAAACCGCATCCGCACGTCGATGGGCTTTCGCATAAGCCGGTGGATGACATTGCCCCGGCTCGCGGAGAGTCGCTTTCGATCTGGTTTTTCTGCGGCATCTTGACACTCGGCTATGGGACAGTTCTGCTCATAACCGGGATCTGCGAACACTTCGGTCTTTTTGGATTGCACCAGCCGGCAACCGTGCTCGCGAACCTTCATCCGACGTTCTGGTGGGGTTTGTGCCTGTTCCTCTTCGGGCTGTTTTATACAGTGCGCTTCAGGCCAGGTAAAGGGTAGTCCGTCTCCGATCCGTGCAGAGGGAGCCGCGGAATCCAGACGCTCGCCTTCGGTGAGAGGAACACGATGCGCGTTGTTCTTCTGCGGAACCAGCAGGAGAAGCAGCTCCGACTGATCGGCGTTCCTTCAAGAGTTTTGGTGTTGAATTTGTTAGGCTAAACGGGTTGCCGCGACGATCGCGGAGCGAAGGAGCTTTTTTCAATGGGTAAGCAGATGACGATGGGGGTGCTGGTTGGCAATCGCGGGTTCTTCCCGAGCCACCTGGCGACGAGTGGACGGCTGGAGATGGTGGCCGCGCTCGAGAGCGTGGGAATCAAGGCGATTGTGCTGACGCCCGAAGACACAGCGCATGGCGCAGTGGAGACGTACGAGGACGCAAAGAAGTGCGCGGCTCTCTTCAAGAAGCACGCGGACGAGATCGACGGACTGATCATCACGCTCCCGAACTTCGGCGAAGAGCGTGGCCTTGCGGACGCTATCCGTCTGGCAAACCTGCAGGTGCCGGTATTGATCCAGGCGACGCCGGATAACGCGTCGAAGATGACGATTGCGTTTCGGCGCGACAGCTTCTGCGGCAAGATGTCGATCTCGAACAATCTGCGGCAGTACGGGATCCCGTACTCGCTGACACGTCTGCATACGGAGGCGCCGGACTCAGACGAGTTCAAGGCAGACCTGCAGTGGTTCAGTGCGGTATGCCGCGTGGTAAAGGGCTTCAAGAATCTTCGGATCGGCGCAATCGGTGCTCGTCCGACAGCGTTCAACACGGTGCGCTACTCGGAGAAGTTACTCGAGAAGAGCGGAATCACCGTTGAGACGCTCGACCTGAGCGAGGTATTCGGGCGCATCGAACGGCTGAAAGATACCGATGATGTGGTCGCAGCGAAGCTGGATACCATCAAGAAGTACATCCCGACGGACAAGGTTCCGGAAGCCGCGCTGGTGAAGATGTCGAAGCTCGGCGCCGTGATCGACGGCTGGATGAAGGCCAGCGAATTGACCATCTCGTCCGTGCAGTGTTGGACCTCGATGGAGGAGTATTTCGGCGTGGTTCCCTGCACCGTCATGAGCATGATGAGCGAGAATCTGCTGCCGAGCGCTTGCGAGGTCGACACCATGGGCACGCTCAGCATGTACGGTCTAACCCTGGCCAGCGAGACGCCAAGCGCGCTGCTCGACTGGAACAATAACTACGGCGATAACCCGGATAAGGCGGTTTGTTTCCACTGCTCCAACCTGCCAAAGCACTTCTTCAAGGAAGTCAAGATGGACTTCCAGCAGATCATCGCCGGAACCGTCGGCAAGGACAACACCTTCGGCACGCTGGACGGCACGGTCAAGGCCGGTGCGATGAGCTATGCGCGCTTCTCGACGGATGAGTTCCAGGGTGTGATCACCGGCTATGTCGGCGAGGGCAAGTTTACGGACGATCCGCTCCAGACGTTCGGCGGCGCGGGCGTAGTCGAGATCCCGAAGATGCAGGAGCTGCTCCGCTACATCTGCGAGAACGGCTTTGAGCATCACGTCGCAGCAAACTTCGCCGAGGTTGCCGACAGTGTGCACGAGGCTGCCAGCAAGTACCTCGGATGGAAGATGCACCGGCACCAGTAGCGCAGGAGGCAGGGCCTCGATAAACGAGGGGCGGCGGGGTATATTCCCGCTCCGCCCTTTTCGCGTCCGCAGATACTCTTGCCCGACCCATACCCATCGTATCGACGATATTTTTCGAGCGTTCACGCGGGTAGTTTAGGCTTGTGGAGCCTATGACGACGAAGCGGAACGAGACCGAAGTGTCAAAAGCGGTAGCCGAGGCCGAGCAGCACGCGAGCGAAGCGGCGAACACCGATGTTGATGAGTTGCTGCCGGACCTGCCAGAGAAGAAAATGCCAATAACAAAGTCCGCTCCAAAAAAGCCTGCCAAAGGCGGGGCGGCTCAGAGGAAATCCGGCAAGCACCAGCTCAAACAGCTCACGGTTGAGCCCACAGTTGAGAACAGCGCTGGCTCTCTCAACGGCATGTTCTTCAGCCGCGACGAGAGCTGGTTGAAGTTCAACGGGCGCGTCCTTGAAGAGGCGCAGGACGACTCCAATCCGCTGCTCGAGCGGGTAAAGTTTCTCGCAATTACGGCGAGCAACCTGGATGAGTTCGTCGAGATTCGAGTCGCGGGTATCCTGCAGCAAATTGAAGACGGATTCAACCAGGCGCAAAGCGCCGATGAAGGCGGCGAGACACCGGAGGAACGACTCAACAGATTGAGCAAGAATGTGGCTGCGTTCGTCGAGGCGCAGTACCGTTGCTGGAACGATCAATTGATCCCAGCACTCGAAGAGGCCGGAATTACCATCCACCGGTGGAAGAACCTGAGCGATGCGGCTCGAGAGTTTGTCGAGCAGTTTTATCAGGATGAGGTCGATCCGCTGCTGACGCCGGTGACCATCGATCCTTCGCATCCGTTTCCCCGGGTGCTCAATAAGGCGCTCTGCATCGCACTGCTGCTGCGACACAAGCGGCGTATGCCTGACGGACGCAAGCCGGCAACCGTGCTCGGCGTGGTCACGGTGCCGCGGAGCCTGCCGCGCGTCATCACCCTTCCATCTGTCGAAGGCAAGACCGACTTCATCTTCCTGCACGAGCTCATCGAAGCCAAGGTCGAAAAGATGTACCGTGGGTACGAGGTGCTCGGCAAAGCCGCCTTCCGTGTCACGCGCAACAGCAACCTTTACATGCAGGAGGAGGAGAGTCGCAGCGTACTCGAAAGCGTCCGTGAGGAACTGCACAACCGGCGCAAGGGCGATGCGGTGCGTCTTGAAATCGAGCGAACCTCCGGTGACGAAGGCGTGGAGATCGCGGAGCGTCTGCGGACCAACTTCGAGCTGGATCCCTGGCAGGTGTTCAAGACGGATGGCCCGGTGAACCTTTCGCGACTGATGAATATCTACTCGGACGCAAAGCTGCCGCAACTCAAATATCCGCCCTTCCATGGCTGGTGTTACAAGCTTTCGTCGAAGTCAGAAGACATCTTCGCGGAACTGCGTAAACGCGATGTATTGCTGCATCATCCATTCGATAGCTACCGGACGGTGGAAGACTTCGTCCACGCGGGCGCGGTGGATCCGAACGTAATCTCGATGAAGCAGACGCTCTACCGTACAAGCAAGAATTCGCCCATCTTCCGATCACTCATTGAAGCGGCACAGAGCAAGGATGTAACTGTGGTCGTCGAACTGATGGCGCGCTTCGACGAGGACTCGAACATCCGCTGGGCGCGGGAGTTGGAGGATGCAGGGGTCGGTGTCTTTCACGGAATCGTCGGACGCAAGACCCATTGCAAGCTTGCGCTTCTGGTGCGGCGCGATCCAGATGGACACGTGCGACGCTATGCCCACCTCGGTACGGGCAACTATAACCCGATTACGGCGCGGTTCTACACCGACATCAGCATGCTGACCGCCAGGCCGGAGATCACGACCGCCGCGCAGAAGGTCTTCAACTACCTGACCGCCGAAGCTGAGGCAGAGCACGATGCGTATGCGCCGCTGATGGTGGCGCCGTTGACGCTGGCCGGGGACTTCCTCGATCTGATCGCCCGGGAGGCGGAGCACGCGAAGGCCGGGCGGAACGCCGGGATCGTCGCCAAGATCAACGGCTTGCTGGACCGCAAGACAGTCGAGGCGCTCTATGCGGCTTCACAGGCCGGCGTCCAGATCGACCTGATTGTGCGCGGCATGTGTTCACTGCGGCCTGGGGTGAAAGGCGTGAGCGAAAACATCCGGGTTCGCTCGATCGTGGGCAGATTCCTCGAGCATAGCCGCATCTTCCAGTTTGAAAACGGCGGCAAGCGGGAGATCTTCTGCGGAAGCGCGGACTGGATGGCGAGAAACCTCTATGAGCGTTGCGAGGTTGTATATCCGATCGTCGAAGAAAGCCTCGCCAGACGCCTGCATACCGAAATCCTGTGGTCTTATCTAAAGGACAACGTGAAGGCTCGTGTGCTGGGTGCGAATGGCGAGTACACACGCGCGCCAAAGAATGGCGAGGCCTTCTCGGCACAGGATTACCTGATGACGCTCTCGGCCGATAAGTAGAAAGCAAACGAGGACCCCGCTTACCTCACAGAATCGTCTGTTAACGAGAAAGACCGCGCACCAGGCGCGGTCTTTCTCATGACGCTGCAGACTTTACTGCACCGTGACGGTAAGGTTGGCGGAGTGCGAGATGCTCGTCCCGTTGGTAGTCGTTCCGATCGCTGTGATCGTGACCGGGTAGGTTCCCGCAGGAACGTTGATGTTTCCGTTGTCTGCACCCGGTGTGCCGGCCGCTCCACTGCAGCCTGCGACCGAGAGAATGGCGACGGTGAAAGCAGCGACGAGCAGCGCAGACCAGCGGTTGCGGCGCCTGCGCGGCAGACCAAAGAGCAGTAACCCAGCAACGGCCACACCCGAACCGGCCAGCGCCCAGGGATCTGGAACCATTGTGTTATGCGCTGAAGCCGCTGAACCCGCTGAACCCGTTGCCCCAAGACGCTTCACATTGCCCTGCTTGAACAAGCCGGTGGTCGAGTTGTAATACGCGTACAGTGTGAAGGCGGTAGTCCCAGGCGTTGTCGTCGAAACCGTCACCGGAGAAACAGAAAACGCGATGGCGGCATCATTGTTGAGCGTGGTACTGGTGGTGCTCGCCGAGAAGGTAACAGAACCCGCGAAACCGTTCAGCGAGGTGACAGTGTAAGTGATGGGAGCGGTCGTTCCACCCAGGGCAACCGAGACGCTCGTGGTGGCCGGCGTCAGGCTGAAATCCTCGGCGCTGGCGGACGTCACGTCCACCGAAACTGCACCCTTCGAGCCAGCGTAGACCGTGTCCCCCGAGTACGAGACGGATACAGTATGGGTACCGGAGGCAATCGTGCTCGGCGTGGTGTAGGTGAGAGTTGCGGTGCCGCCAGAAAGAGTGACCGCCGAGCCCTCAACAACGTTATCGACCAACAACGTGACTGTGCCGGTCGGCGCGGTTGTGACGGTCGATGCACCCGAAGCCACGCTGGCTGTAACACTGATCGCCGCGCCAGCCGTGATGCTCGCCGTGCTCGTGGTAACGGTCACGATGGAAGGATTGTTGGACGATGTGGTGGTTGCTGCGATCGGCGTCGCGAGCGTCCAGTCGTTGACCAGGTTTGCGACGTCTACCGAACCCCATCCGGTGGCGGTGTCGTAGACGTAGCCCGAGCCAGCGTTATACCCGATCGCCGGCAGGTTGATGGTACCGCTGCAGGAGTTAGCCGGGCACGTGATCGTGCCAGCCGCATAGAAGTTCGGGAACCCAGGATCGCAGTCCGGCGTGCCCTCCGTGCAGGGCGCGGCATTATTCCCGCCGGCAGTCTTGTCGTGGAAGACCGTGTTGAGATATGTGCTGTTGGCCAGCCCGTAAATAGTCGGATTGGCGTTGCCAAGCTTGCCTCCGGTCTTTTGCTCCACCAGGGCGAGCGTGCCGGCAAAAATCGGTGCCGCAAAAGAGGTTCCACCGGCGACTTCATAGTTGGTTACGGATGTACCGGTCGTCGACGTGGTGGTGTAGCTGAAGCCACTGTTCGTGCAAGAGCCGAAGACGCAGTAGAGATAACCATCATGATTTGCGGCTGCGGCGTAAGCGACATCGGGAACGTCACGCGACGTATCCGCCGGCACGCCGCTTCCCTGCTGCCAGTACGGTTTGGAGAAGAGAGCGCTCACGCCGCCACCGCCGCCGCCATCTTCGAGACCCGCGGTCGTGGTGGTGCCTGGAATCAGTTGATAGAACTCATTCCAGGGCTGCTCCGGGATATAGGAGAGAGCTGAGCCTCCGTTAGCGCCATCAGTCGAGTTCCAGTACGTGCCGCCAGCATCGGCGAACTGGGTTCCCCCAACGCCGGTAGCGTAAGGCGAACTGGCCGGATAGTCAACCGCTAGACCTTGCGTCGCCAGGCTCTCCGAGTAATCACAGTCGGCCGCGCCGGAGTCACCGGAAGGCCCAACAAACGTCTGGCCCTGCGCATTCGCCTGCATGAGAAGGGTATTGAACGACTGCGGTGTCAGGTTGCCGCTGCTGAAATCAGCTTCGCAGTTGCCGTAGCTGACGGTAAGAATCGGAGCAAGGTTATTGTCGATCGCCTCGGTCGCCGCATTCACAAAGACATCCGCGCCCGTGACGAAGAGAATGCTGGCATTGGGTGCGGAAGCGCCAGACCACTCGAGATCGAGCGAGGACTCGTAGAGATCGTCGCAGGAGCTCGGCGGCGAACTCGCGGCGCACGCAGTTGCCGTGGGTGCCGCAGGTGTCGTCCCTTCGGTCACCTGCGTGAAAGCGTTCGTGCTCGAAAGACCAGCCGCCGTGCGGAAGTTGGCGATGTCACTTGCATAGACATCGACCTGGCCCATCACCGCAATCGTCACGCCGGTGCCGTTGATCGCAGTGCCGGTGGACGGAGTCAGCAGCTTGTTCTCGTCGTAGATGGTGTAGAAGTCGCCGGGAGCGAGCAGGTTGCCGTAGCCCGCAGCCGCCCCGTTGTACTTGGCGGTCGCGAGATTAGAACTCGCAGTAATCTCCCGCCTATGTACGCGCGGCTCGACGCGGAAGTCACTCAAGCCGGTGATGCCGGTCGTCACCTGCGCGATGGCGGCAGGCAGCACGGGGTCGGTAACATTGCTGATGTGCTGTTGCCCGTTGTACTTAAGATTGTGGATGCTCGTCCCAAACGCTTGTTCGGCCTGGGAGACGGTTCCCGAGAAGCTGATGAAGGTCCGTCCGTTGGCAACTCCCGTCACCGTGAAGCCCTGCGCCTGAAGCCAACTCGAGATAGTGGCGAGGTCGGTGCTGCTCAGGCCGAACTCGGAGCCAAACTGCTGCGGCGTCAGCCACTGATGATAGTGAGGAGAAGAAGGATTCTGCTGATCCTGGAGCAGTTGCTTAAGCGCAAGGGTCTGCGCGGGCGTCATGCTGAAGCGGAGGCTGAGCGAAAGAGCCTGGCTGGCGTTCGCAGCTCCCAGATCGGTTGAGACCTTGACCCTGCTATTCACGGTGTGGGCGATGGAGACGCGGGCAGAACCTGCAGGAATGACCTGCGGAAGGCGATTCTGAGCGCTGACGGGGAGGGCGACCGAAGCAAACATCGAGAGGATGCCCGCAGCGGTCTTAAAGAAGGTGCGCTTCAGCATGAATTGATCCTGATGAGACTAAGTTGCGCTGAGACAGAGGTTTAGCATACAGGATGCAATCCTCCCCTGACAGCTACGCGTATAGACGAGGTTTGCTGGAATTTGTTGCGGTAGCACCCTTCCTGGTGGAACCTGCTTTATTGATGGCGCAAAAGATCGGCACGGGAGGAACCCCGAACGCTGATCCACAACCAGTCTTACGGGATGATCGTGACCTGGTAGATCGAATCATGGGAGATCACGGTGCCTGCACTCGTCGCGGACGTATTGATGGTCAGGGTTTCAGTGCCAAGCGGCGTCCCCCCACCAATCGGTGTGCCGACCGTGCTGGCAGCGCATCCCGAGAGCTCTACTGAGACGGCGAGTGCCAAAAGAACGAGCAGCAAACCAGACAGCCGGCGGCGCTTCTTGAAAGGCAGCAGCCAGCTGACCAGAGCCGCAAGACTCAGGCCGCCGAGAGTCTTGAACCCCGGAAGATGATTCTCAGCCTTTACGTCGGCGACCGTGTTGATCGTGAGCGTCGAGGTGCCGCTCCCGCTCAGAGAGCTCTCGCTCAGTGAGCAGGTTATGAGCGAGTTCGGCGGCGGAGTACAGGCAAGCGCGATCGTGCCCGAGAAACCCGCCGTCGTGTTCACCTGGAGATCGACAATGCCGGTCTGGCCCTGGGTGAGGGTTATATTCGCTGGACTGAAGGCGACGCCATAGTCGCTATACCCCACCGCAATCGACGCCGACACGCCCGTCGCGAAGTTCATATCGCCCGAGTAGACAGCGTAGATCGTCTGGGTCCCGGCCGGAATCCCCTCCGTATTCAGTTGTGCAACTGAGGGTTTACCGCCTGTGCCCGCAGTCAGCGTGGCCGTTCCAAGCAACGCTGGCACCGTGCCGTCAACGTAGAAGCTCACCTTGCCCGTGGGTGCCATGCCCGACGTGGTCGCGCCGCTAACCTGCGCCGTGAGCGTCACGTTGGTGCCGGCCAGGCCCGTAGCTCCTGAAGCTGAGACAGTGACGGTGGCCGGCACGATCGTGGAAGAAACTGAGCTCGGAGTGGAAGTGCTCGGAAGGTAGTTGGTGTCGCCCGAGTACACAGCGGCAAAGCTTGCGTTCTTGACGCTGGCCAGCGTGACAGTTGTCGTCGCAGTGCCGCCAGATATAGTTCCCGACCCGATCTGTGTAGCTCCGTTAAAGAACAGAACGGTACCGGAGACGGCAGCCGCGCCTGCCGTCGCCGGAGTAACCGTCGCTGTGAGCGCAAACGGCTGGCCGTCAAGCGGAGTCGCGGGCGCAAGGCTAAGCGTCGTAGTCGTCGCAATCAGGGTGGTCGAACCCGTACTTGTAAGAGAGAGGTTCACCGCGTTGCAGGTAAATGCGTCGGTAGCCGGGCAGCCGACCACAATCTGGTAGCTCCCTGCGGCAGGCACCGTGAGCGGAATCGTCGTGCTCGCGCCAGTCATACCGACGTTGGCGCTCAGCGTTCCGGAGACACTGGAGCTGGTTCCCGTGGTCAGGATTGTCGCCGTCACCATGCCTGTCGGCGTTCCGCCAGGCAGCGTCACCGTGGCGGTAACGTTCACACTTGAGCCCGCCTTGGCCGTCGCCGCGGAGATCGTCGAGGCAAGCACCGCCACGGTCGAGGCCGAGCTTACCGTGATCACCGTCGCAGCCGAGGTACTGGACGCATAGTTGGCATCCCCCGGGTAGTACGCAGTGAGGCTGTTGGCGCCCGCAGTTGGAAAGCTGAGGGTATAGCTGGTGGCGCCACTCGCGAGCGCGGGCGCCGTACCGATCACCGCGCTGTTATCTAGAATCTGTACAAGGCCGGTCGGCTGCGTATTGTTGATCAACGTCTTCGGTGTTACCGCGATCGCCAACGTGAAGGCTTGCCCGCCGCTCACAGTGGTTGCCGACGGCGTCAGCGACGTGCTGGTCGCGGTCGAACCGCCCGCAACACTGCTTCCAGAGGTCGTGACCGGGTTGTAGTTCGCGTCGCCGTTGTACGTTGCGGTGATCGTGTGCATAGTGGTGTTTGGAACAATCCCCGTCTCGGTCACCGTACCGTTTGCCGCCACGTTGGCGGAGTTGAGCACGGTCGTCCCGTCGTAGAAGGTGACCGAGCCCGTCGGCGTCGGGCCGCTCCCCGCGCCGGTCATCGTTGCGTTCAGCGTGATCGTCTGGCCCGCAACCGGCAGGTTCGGCGTGTACGAGATGGTGATGCCAGGTATGCCCTTGGCCACCGTCACCTTGGTCGTATACGGATTGAAGCAGGTAAAGTCGGTCGTCGTCGTGCAGTTGATCGACAGCGTCAGCGTACCGACAATATTGGCAGGCACCTGGAAGATGGTGCTGGCGGTAGCACCGGTGCCCGCCGTCAGCGCTTGCGTCAGGCTGGTCTGCGTGCCCTGAACCAGCAGCGTGATATTGCCCGTCGGCTGGCCGATTCCGTTCCCACTCGTATCCGTCACGTTGACGTTGTAGGTGCCACCAAGCGTCGCATTGGTACTCACCGACGCGCTCAGAACAGACGCTTGGGGAGAGATGTAAAGCTGTCCGGCCGGGCTCTGCGCCGCAGCGTAGGTGCCGTCGCCCGAGTAATTCGCCTGCACACTGTACGTACCTGCGTCGAGCTGTGTAGGCGTCGTCGTGTACGACGCCACTCCTGAGGTAACGGGAGCCGTCAAATTCGTTCCATTACCGAGCGCGAACGTCACCGTGCCGGAGGGAACCGTGCCGCCCGCGCCCGAAGTCACGTTCGACGTGAACGTAACCGGCGTCCCATACGTAACCGAGTAGGACGAAAGCGAGAGACTCGCGAAGCTGGAGGTCGTGCCGCGCGGGAAGGCCTTTGCAAGCTTCTCCAAATCCACCAGGCCAAGCCCGGTTGAAGCCTCCCATGTACCCTCTTTCACATCGTCCACTTGCGTATAAAGACCGGGAACCTCGGCCAACTCATACAAGATAGAATTCACGTTGCCGATTCGCCCGCCAGGCAGCGAGGCTGTAATCGAGGAGAGGGTCGACGCGAGGGTCGCGACACTCGTAGCCGTGAGATCCGGGGCGTGGCGAAACTGGTCCGCAGGAAGCCCGGGCACCGACTGCCAGCCAGGACGCATAACAGTAGGCTTCTGGGTGTCAGTGACATCGCCAGGCTTCGCGACAGCGGTAATCTCAGGCAGGTCACTGGGGAATCCCTGCGACGCAGCGTCGCGTGTAAGCAGCGTGGTGATCCCTTCGGCAGCAGCCTGTCGAAAGAGCGCTTCATCGGCCGCATGCTGGGCGGCTGACGGCGAACCGATTGACTTCGTTGCGTCCAGCATGACAAACGGCGCGAGGTTCTCATCGATAGCAGGAGCGAGCGCGGCTATCGTCAGCGCGGTCGGGGTGCCGTTGACCAGGGTGCCAGGCGTCGTGCCAGGCCCTTTGCTATAAGTCTCGAGATCGGCAGGAAGGTCCTGAAGGCCTTCGACCGACGTGATGAGCGCAGCGAGCGCCGTGGGAACGGACGGCTGCGTCCCGTTCGCAAAGTAGCTGTGACCCGCAACCTGATATTGGTGCAGGCTGAGAGCAAACGCCGCTTCCACCTGCGCGGGATAGCCGGTGACGGTCATGCGCATGCCGCTCGTCGAGGTCGCCGTCACCGTCAGTCCCGCAGACTGCGCCCACGCGTCTACGGTGGCGATTTGGTCAGCCGTCGGACCATACGTTGCAGCGAACTCCGCCGGCGTAATGAACTTGCGATAGTTGGGCGAACTCGCGCTTTGAAGCTCGTTCAAAAATTGCGTCAGGGCGACCGACCGCGAGGACGGCGGCGCAAGCGTCAGGGTAAGGGTGAGCAGCTGCGAACGCGAGAGCGCGCCGGCATCCGTCGCGTCCAGAAGTGCATCCGGTCTCAGCGTCTCAAGGGTGACGCGACCGGCGCTTCCAACGAATTGGGCTTCCAGTGCTGGTGCAGCAACGGCAAGCAACAGCAGGAGTGCGCTGACCAGGAACGCGATCCTTCGAACAGCGCGCGAAGAAACGAAAAGGCGCGCGACGTTCCGGGCCAACGATAGCTTGGATTGCATAGTTGGTGCAATCGTCGCACCCAGCTATGCGCTTGGCAATGAAAAACCGTACCCAGACCGAGGGAGACTGTGCCACTTTTGAGTCACTACACCAACCATGCCCTGCCGGACGGGGTGCCATGATGCCGGGCGTGCAGCCCTTCCTGAAGCGCTTCCAAGCAAAGCTTCCCGCGGTCGCATTGACGCCCGTCCAGCATCAGGACACCCTTACAGCGCGTACTTCCCTGCCTTGATCACGTGTGCCGCAATCTGCCGGCGCAACGCAATCGTATCCGCCGGATCATGCTTGATGAGCCGTCGCAGAATCGCAAACTGCGTTCGCGCCATGTCACCCTCGGCAACCGCCGCGATCACCATCCGCGCAGACTTCTCGATCGTCTCCATCGCCTGCGCGGCATGAAGCTTCGCCATCGCGGTCGCCACGGATTCATCCTTCGCGCCGATCTTGTCCGCGCGCAGGATGGCCGATTCCATCGTGTAGACGGCGATGATCATATCGGCGAGCGCCCCCATCACCTCCTGCTCCTCGGCTATCTTCTGCATGTACTTCTGCGTGGCTGAGCCAGCGACGAAGAGCGTCAGCTTCTTCGCCGCGGCCAGTAAATCGTACTCGGCTGCAAGCGCGCCTTCGCGCTCGTCCTTCTCGCCCGGACCCGCCATCACCTCGTCCATGATCGACTTGATCGCGGGCATCAGCGCCAGCTTGCCGGACATCGCCGACTTCATCAGCCAGCCGGTGATAATCAGCCGGTTGATCTCATTCGTCCCTTCGAAGATCCGGTTGATGCGAGCATCGCGGTAGGCGCGCTCCGCCGGATACTCCTCGACATAGCCGTAGCCGGCGAAGATCTGCAGCGACTCGTCCACCACCATGTCGAGCATCTCGGACGTGAAAACCTTCACGATCGAGCACTCGACCGCGTACTCCTCGATGCGCTTCTGGATCTCGGTGGTATCGTGCTTGTCAACCCCTTCGAGCGCCTGGTCGACCAAACCAACCGTGCGATAGCACATGGCCTCGCCCACGAAGATGCCCGTCGCCATGTTGGCAAGCTTCTCCTGGATGAGCCCAAACTCGCAGATCGCTTTGCCAAACGCCTTCCGCTCTTTCGAGTACTTCAGCCCATTCAGGAACGCACCCTTGGCCCCCCCAACCGCGGCGTTGCCGAGCTTGTACCGCCCCACGTTGAGGATGTTGAAGGCGATATGGTGGCCCTTGCCCACTTCGCCAAGAAGATTCAACGCCGGAACCTTGCAGTCGCTCAGGATGAGCGGAGTAGTAGACGACCCACGAATCCCAAGCTTGTGCTCTTCCTTGCCCGAGGTGAAGCCGGGCGTGCCGCGCTCAACCAGGAACGCCGTCAGCCGTTCCTTGCCCGCGTCCTTCCCTTCCGTCACGAGGCACTTGGCGAAGATGGTATAGAGATCGGCGAACCCACCATTGGTGATCCACATCTTCTCGCCGTTGAGAGTGTAGGTCGTGCCATCTTCCGAGAGCACGGCGCGCGTATTGGCATTCACCGCATCCGACCCTGAACTCGACTCCGAGAGCGCATACGCCCCCACCATCGAGCCATCCGCGATGTGCGGCAGGTACTTGGCCTTCTGCTCCGGCGTCCCGTACCAGACCAGCGGCAACGTCCCAATGCCAGTGTGCGCCGAGAACGCAACCGAAAAGCTTCCCTGCTTCGAGATGTTCTCAGCGATGATGGCCGACGTAGCCTTGTCCATCTCAAGGCCGCCGTACTCCTCTGGAATATCCGCAGCAGTAAGACCAAGATCCGCCGCCTTCTTGATCAGCGACTTCGTAACCGCGAAGTCCTTCGCCTCAATCGCGTCCGAGTGCGGCACGATCTCGTTCGTCGCAAAGTCCGCCGTAGTCTTCGCAATTGAACGATGCTCCTCCGTGAAGTCCTCCGGAAAAAAGCACGAGCCCGGCGTCGGATTGGTAATGAGGAAGGCCCCACCGTTGGTACGCGTGGGCATCGTGGTTACTTCGGGCGGGAGAGGTGCGGTCGTAGTTGCCATGATATTTAGCTCCTGAACTTGTTAAGAAACTTCTGCATCGATCTGATTTATGTTCGAAGGATTCCAGCGGACAGTGCAGTGCGCGCCCTTCCAACGTTGGGCGTCGGATTGGATCGCTTGCGGTGATTCAAACGATTTGCGAACAGTAATCCAGCGTTGCTGCGGTGCTCCGTCGAGACGGAAGTTGACGAGGACCTGAACGCGATAAGCCAAACCTGCTGGGCGCCCATAGACGACCTCCGCTGACAGGTCAGGACGTACCTCGAGGATGGTGCCAGGAGCGCTCGACCAGGTAACTTCGCGCACTCGCTGCCAGTGCTCCTGAAGAACTCGTAGTCCGATGACCGCAGCGACCGTGAGGATTGCGTAAACGCAAAGCTTCAGGAGCGAGTGCCGCTCGCTGGAATTCGCCGGCTTGAGACCGGTGTAATGCTCGGCGGCGGGTTTGATTATGTGCGGCATCGTTGACAGGACAAGTACAAAAGCAGATCCCCTTCAGGGATGACAAAGATCGCGTTAGTGGATCGCCTCAAAGATCCCCGCCGCCCCCATGCCGCCGCCGACGCACATCGTCACCATCCCGTACTTCCCCCCGCGCCGCTGTAACTCGCGCAGCAGCGTCGCAGTCAGCTTGGCGCCCGTGCACCCAAGCGGGTGCCCAAGTGCAATCGCACCGCCGTTCGGGTTCAGCTTCGTCGTATCAATCCCCAACACCTTGATCACAGCCAGCGACTGCGCGGCAAAGGCTTCGTTCAGCTCGATCACGTCAATATCCTCAAGCGAAAGCCCGGCCATCTTCAGCACCTTCGGTATAGCGTGGATCGGCCCAATGCCCATCTCCTCGGGATCGCAACCCGCGTAGGCGAATGCAATAAACCTCGCCATGGGCTTGATCCCGAGCGCATCCGCACGCGAACGCGACATCACCACCGCGGCGGCCGCTCCGTCCGAAGTCTGGCTCGAGTTACCCGCAGTCACCGTGCCCTTGGCATGGAAGACCGGCTTCAGCTTGGCAAGTGCCTCGTAGGAGGTATCGGCGCGCGGCCCTTCATCCTGCGCGAAGCTGCTCGTAATCGGCTTCGTCTTCCCTTTTCCGTTTGGCGTTGCAGTCACAACGTCAACCGGCACGATCTCATCCGCGAAGTTGCCGGCAGCCATTGCGTTCAGCGCCTTGGTATGCGACTCCAGCGAGAACTGATCCATCGCCTCGCGCGTAATACCGTAGTGCGCCGCTACCCGCTCCGCCGTCAGCCCCATCGACATATAGCTGCCGGGATAGTTCTCCACCAGCCACGGGTTCACCGAAATCTTGTTGCCGCCAAATGGTACATACGACATGCTCTCCGTGCCGCCCGCCACAATTACGTCCGCCCCACCCCCGCGAATGCGGTCCGCCGCCAGCGCAATCGACTGCAAGCCCGACGCGCAATAGCGATTAATCGTCATTCCAGAGGCTGTTACCGGCAGCCCCGCCCGAAAGCTGGCCACGCGCGCCACGTTCATCCCCTGCTCCGCCTCAGGCATGGCGCAGCCGAGGATCACGTCATCGATCTCAGCCTTGTCCAACTGCGGGATCCGCGCGAGCGCACCCATAATCGCCGTCGCCGCAAGATCATCCGGACGTGTCGTGCGGAGGGTACCGCGCGGCGCCTTGCCAACAGCGGTGCGTACTGCGGATGCAATAACAACTTCATTCACGACTAGCTCCATTCTGTTAGCTCTTCGCTGAGAGTGTGCGATGGATCCGTGGCAGCTTCGCTCAAAGTCGATAGCTCAAGGCTGCTCTCTAGTTCCTCAACGGCTTACCCGTCTTCAACGTAAAAGCAATCCGTTCCTGCGTCTTCTTCTCTCCACAAAGCGACAGAAAAGCTTCGCGTTCAAGATCGAGTAAATACTGCTCAGACACCAACGTACCCGGCGTAACCTGGCCACCGCAAAGCGCATACGCGACCCAGTTCGCCACCCTCGCATCGTGCTCCGAGATGAACTGGCCTTCGCGCATCGTCCACACTGCAAGCTTCAGCGTCGCCAGCGCGTTCTCACCCGGCGCGGGAATATCGGTCCGCGGCACGGGTGCGGTGTACCCCGCATCTGCAATCGCAGCAGCCCTGCTCGCAGCATCCGTCAGCAGCCGCTCGCGATTCATGGTGATAGCATCGGCCGGCCGCAGAAAGCCGAGATTTCGCGCCTCTACAGCCGAGGTCGACACGGTAGCTTTGGCAATCGTCTCGAAGTTCTTCTTCAGCGCCTCGAAGATCTCCACGCCCTCGCCTCGTGCGTCGGGCCGAATCGAAGAGCCGGCTTCAATCGTGCGCAGCACCATCTCCTTGCAGCCGCCGCCACCAGGAATCAGCCCCACCCCAGCCTCAACCAGCCCCATATAGAGTTCGGCATGCGGCTGCCTCGCGGCCGCGTGCAGCGACATCTCAACCCCTCCGCCGAGGCACATGCCATACGGCGCAACCACCACCGGTCGCGGGCAGAACTTGATCGCCTGGGTCATGTTCTGGAACTGCTTCACGGCGAGTTCCACCTCGTCCCACTCCTCTTCCTGCACCCCCAGCAGCAACTGCATCAGGTTCGCGCCCACTGAGAAGTTGGCCGAGTCACCGCTGATCACAAACGCACGAAAGTCCCGCACGATGTCTGAATTCGGCTTCAGCGTCGACGTGATCAAGCTGACAATATCGCCACCCAGCGCGTTCATCTTTGAATGCAACTCGATCGCCGCGACACCGTTCCCAAGGTCGACCACCGAGGCTCCGGGATTCCTCTTCACCACGCCATGCGACTTCTTCACCGTAGCGATCGACGAGACGCCATCCGCAACCGGTACAGGCTTGTAGCCTCCCGTAAACGGGTCAAAAAACTGCCTCCCCGACGGCGTAGTCGGGTCATCCTTGTACCAGGTGGGACCGGGCTCAGTGATCGCATGCGGATAATGCAATAGCCTCTCCACATTGGCCGCAACAGGCCGCCCCTCGGCGAGCATCTTGTACGTCGTCTCGCGAACCCCCGCCGCGTCCATCATCTCGAACGGGCCAAGCTCCCAGTTGAAACCGGTCTTCATCGCCTGATCGATCGCCACGACGTCAGCCGCTGGTTGCGTACCGTCAGCAGCGATCCGATTCGCCGCATAGGTGAAGAGCTCCGTCAGCAACGGCCAGTAAAAGGCAGCAGCCTTATCCTTAGCTGGATCCGCATGCAACAACTGCTTGATGCGCGCGGCGGTCTGCTCAACCGGCTTCGCCATCTCAAGCGCAGCAAACTTTGGCCGCGTTGAAGGCTTGTAGTCGAGCGACTGCCAGTCGAGCACATGCCGCAGATCGCGCCCTTCCTGGTCCTTGCCGGCCTTCTTATAAAAGCCCTGGCCCACCTTGTCGCCAAGCCATTTGTTCTCGAGCATCCTCTGAATAAATGGAGCGAGCATTACGTCAGGCCGTTCGTCCTTGATCCTCTCTACCTGCGCGGCGAAGTTCGTCGCCACATGCGCCAGCACATCCACACCCACCAGATCGCCGAGCCGGAACGTCCCCGTCTTCGGCCAGCCGAGCGGCGCTCCGGTCAGCGCGTCGACCTCCTCGATCGTCAGCCCCTGCTCCATCATCAACCGAATGGCATTGCCCATAGAGAACGTGCCAATGCGGTTCGCAATGAAGTTCGGCTGGTCAAACGAACGCACAATCGCTTTGCCCAGCCGCTGATCGCAGAAGTGCGAGACCACCGCAACATCGCTCGCCTCAGACGCAGCCGTCAGGATCACTTCAAGCAGACGCATATAACGCGGCGGGTTGAAGAAATGCGTCCCAAACCAGTGCTTCTGAAGATCTTCGTCCAACCCCTCAACAATCTCAGCGATCGGCAACCCCGAGGTGTTCGTGGTGGTAATCGTACCCGGCTTCCGGTGCTGCAGCACCCTGGCAAGCAATGCGCGCTTGATCTCGAGATTCTCGGCGACAACTTCGATAATCCAGTCGCAGCCAGCAATCAGCGTTAGATCGTCGTCGAAGTTGCCAAGCGTTATCAGGCTGGCAGACTCTGGCGAGAAAAACGCCGCCGGCTTCGATTTCTTCAATCCATCGAGCGCGCTCAGAACGAACTTGTCACGTGCCGGCTTCAGGGCATCGGCGGCCGTACCAGGCGGAACCATATCGAGTAGCACCACCGGCACGCCCGCATTGGCGATATGCGCAGCAATGCGCGAGCCCATGGTCCCGGCACCGAGAACGGCAACTCTGGTGATCTGGCGCACGCTTTCAACGTTACTCGACATGCCGAGGAGCTTACTGAATGGTCATTCATTTCGTCAACCGCCAAATGGTAAAAAGGCGCTCTTGTCGCTGGCGAGGATCCTTCAGGGCCGCCTCGAGGTCAGTCTCGCTCCTCCCGCTGGTCGACACACAAATCTATGCCGGCCAGCGGGAGGTCCACGCGAAACTCCCCGCGTACACAGTACCCGCCCGGAGGCCGAACCGCGTCCGGCACGACATACTTCTCCCAGCAGTTATCATGGAGGCAAGGTTGCTGGGAGGTTGTTGCTTGATTAAGCCCTGGTTCGGATTCAGGTTGGTGGCGGCTTGTGCCGTCCTGTCGATAGGAACTCTGTGCGCGCAGGATCTGGCCAGCTTTGAGAAGCGCACCACGGTCAAGGTACTGCCAAACGGCCTCACGCTGATCATCTGCGAGCGCCCCGAGGCGCCGGTCTTCAGCTTCTATACCGAAGTCAACGCCGGCTCAGCCGACGATCCCGGCGGCCAGAGCGGCCTGGCCCACATGTTCGAGCACATGGCCTTCAAAGGCACCGAGCAGATCGGCACCACCAACTATCCCGCCGAAAAGGTCGCTCTCGCCAAGGTTGAAATCGCCTACGCAGCCTACGACGCCGAATTTCGCAAGCGCGTCGGACAGGATCCGAGAAAACTCTCCGAGCTGAAACAAGTCTTTGAGGATGCGCGCAAAGATGCGCAGCAGTACGTCATCCCGAATGCCTTTCCGCAGTTGGCAGAAGAGAATGGCGCTGAAGGCCTCAACGCCGACACCAGCGAGGATTCGACCAACTACTTCTGGTCCATGCCGGAGAATCGCCTGGAGCTCTGGGCCTACATGGAGAGTGGCCGCATCGGCCATCCCGTCGAACGTGAGTTCTATAAGGAGCGTGATGTCGTTCAGGAAGAGCGCCGCATGCGCGTGGATTCCTCGCCCACCGGGCGCCTCGTCGACCAGTTCCTCAGCACCGCGTATGTCGCGCATCCCTATCGGCGTCCCGGCGTAGGCTTCGAAAGCGAGATCTCGCAGGTATCCGCGACTGAGGCTCAGGTGTTCCACGAGAAGTATTATGTGCCGTCGAACATCGTGATCGCAGTCGTCGGCGATGTGAAGGCAGCAAAGGCAATGCCGCTGCTCGAGAAGTACTTCGGACCAATCCCCGGCGGCCCCCAGCCGGAGCCCATGACGACCGTCGAACCGCCACAGTATGCGGAAAAGAACGTCGTCATCAAAGAAGCCACCCAGCCCTTCTACCTTGAGGGCTACCATCGCGGAGACTACCGTGACCCGGACGATGCGACCTTCGATGCGATCACCGACGTCGTTTCAAATGGGCGCACCGCTCGCCTCTACAAGAGCATGGTCGTCGACCAGAAAATCGCCGCCGTCGCCCAGGGTTTCAGCGGATTTCCTGGCGACAAGTACCCTGGGCTGTTCGCCTTCTATGCCGTTCCCCTCCCCGGCCATACCGACGACGAAATGGAAGCTTCCATTCACAAGGAACTCGAGCGGCTCAAGACCGAAGACGTCTCCGACGCAGAGCTCGAGCGTTACAAGACCCGCACGAAGGCAGATAAACTACGTGGCCTGGCCGACAACGCCGGTCTGGCACAGCAGTTGGCGGACTACCAGACCAAGTTCGGCGACTGGCGCGAGCTCTTCCGCGAGGTTGCGAAGATCGACGCCGTGAGCAAAGCAGATATCAAGCGCGTCGCCAATAAAACCTTCGTAGCAAGTAACCGCACCACGGCTCGGATCGTGTTCCAGGCCCCGGCGCCTTCCGCCGCAGCGCCCGCAGGAACCCCGGCAGCCGCCGCACAGCCCACTGGCGGTGCCCAGTGAAGCAGGATCAGATGACGATTTCATACCTGGGTTGGTTGGTGTTGCCGGTTGTGCTCGCCGGCGCAATGAACATGGACGCGCAGCAGACAGTCGGCCAGGCAACACCCGTGCCGCCGCAGACGCCAGCCTCCGAGCCGTGGAAGCAGATCCCGATTCCACCCCTGCACGATTTCAAACCCGTTGAACCAAAAAAGATCAAGCTCGAAAATGGATTTGTGATCTTCCTCCAGGAAGACCACGAACTGCCGTTTATCGACGGAACGATCCTCATTCGAGGCGGCAGCCGGAACGAGCCAGCCGACAAAGCCGGCCTGGTCAGCCTGTACGGCGAGGCTTGGCGCACCAGCGGCACTGCGGCTCACACCGGCGAGCAGCTGGACGATATGCTCGCGCTCAAGGCGGCTTCGGTCGAAACCGGCGGTGGTCAGGCCACAACGTCGATGCACTGGTCAAGCTTCAGCAAAGACTTCGACGAGGTATTCGGACTCACCCTTGACGTGCTCGAGCATCCGGCTTTCAAGGCCGACAAGCTTGCACTCGGCAAACGCGGACTCTACACCGAAATCTCACGGCGCAACGATGACGCATCCGAGATCGCAGGTCGCGAGGCCGGCCTCGTGGCCTACGGCAAGAACAATCCCTACGATCGTGAGCTCGAGTACGCAACCGTTGATGCCGTGAAGCTGAGCGACCTGCAAGCCTGGCACGATAAAACCGTCGCGTCCAACAACATGATCATCGCGGTTGAAGGCGACTTCGATTCAGCAGCCATGGAAGCCAGGCTGCGCAAAGCTCTCGGCGGCATGAAGCCAGGCGTTGAAGTGAAGGCGCCAGAGGTAACCTTCCACGATCCGCAGCACGGCGTCTTCTTTGCCAATAAGGCTGATGTCGACCAGTCAAACGTCTACATCGTTGGCCTGGGCACCGAACGCAGCAATCCCGACTACTACGCGCTCAGTGTGATGAACGAGGTCTTCTCGGGCGGGTTCGGCTCCCGCGTGATTCAGAACGTCAGAACGAAACTTGGCCTGGCGTACAACGTCGGCGGCAGCTATGGCGCAGGTTACGACCACCCCGGCCTGTTTGTCGCCGAAGCCGGCACCAAGAGCTCGAGCACCGTGGCCGCCACAAAAGCCGTGCTCGACGAAATAGGCCGCTTGAAGACGGTGCCTCCGACTGCCGAAGAGCTGCGCAGCGCCAAGGATCAACTGCTGAACTCGTTCATCTTCAACTACGATTCGCGCGAAAAGACGCTGAACGAACAAGTCGTCCTTGCCCTCTACGGCTATCCGCCGGATTTCCTCGAGAAGTACAAAGCCGGTATCGAGAAGGTGACGAGTGACGACGTCTCGCGAGTCGCAAACAAGTACATCGACGTCAACAAGCTGGCCGTGGTCATCGTCGGCAACCAGGGAGAGTTCGGCACGCCACTGACCCAGCTAGGGCCTGTTACGAATCTGGACATCTCCATTCCCCCTCCGCCGAAAGGTGCAGCACCGACGGAGTAGCACGCTTCGACTACCCGCCCGGCAAGCGCACAGAACGCAGGATGCGCCTGATGCCAACGCCCAAAACTGTTAACTTGATCGTCGAGGTGAGTGGGATGCTGGATGGTTTTTCGATCGCCATAATGGCCGCCGGTAAAGGCACGCGGCTGAAGTCGCGCAGGCCAAAGGTACTCCACGAAATCGGCGGCCGCGCGCTCCTGCTGCACGTCATCGCCGCCGCAAAGAAGCTTGTGCCGGCAGAACACATCTACACCATCATCGGACATGAGGCCGAACGCGTGCAGGCTGCCGTGGCCTCTACCGGCGTAAAGTTTATCCCCCAACCGGAACAACGTGGCACCGGGCACGCCCTGCAGATGGTCAAGGCTTACTTTGCCCTCGGCAACGAAGCCGTCCCAGAAAACCTTTTGGTGCTCAGCGGCGACGTCCCCCTGATTCGGCCGGAGACCATTGAGGCGATCTGCAACCTGCATCTGCAGGAGCATGCGGCAATGACCATCCTCACGGCGGTCCCGCCGGATCCGACCGGTTACGGCCGTGTCCTCCGCAAGCATGCAGACGGGGTTGAGGTCACCGCCATCATCGAGCAGAAAGCCCTCACCCCCGAGCAGAAGAACGCAAAGGAGATCAACTCAGGTATCTACTGTTTTCGCACGGAGAAGCTCTTCGGCCGGCTCGACGCTCTCTCCACCAATAATGCGCATGGAGAGTTTTACCTGACCGACGTAGCCGCCATGCTGGTCGCCGACGGCGAACGCGTAGTCGCCCTGCAGGCGGAAAGCGTAGACGAGGTGCTCGGCGCCAACACCATCGCCGAGATGATGCACCTTGATCAGGCGATGCGCGCAGCTTCGGCAAGACGTCTCATGGCCCAGGGAGTGACCATCTTCCGGCCAGACACCTGCGTCATCGATGCCGAGGTCGAGATCGGTCCGGACACGGTCATCGAGCCCTACGTCCAGTTGCTCGGCGCAACGAAGATCGGCAGTGAAAGCCGCGTGCGATCGTACTCCGTCGTCCAGAACTCCATCATCGGCGACAGTGTCCTGATCCGGAACGGTTGCGTGCTCGATGGAGCCGAAGTCAGCGACCGCGCAGTGCTCGGACCCTACGCGCATCTGCGACCGGAAAGTCTTATCGGTGCGGGCGCGCACGTCGGAAACTTCGTCGAGACCAAGAAGGTCAGGCTCGGCAAGGGCTCGAAAGCGAACCACCTCAACTATCTCGGCGATGCAGAGATAGGCGACGGCGTGAACATCGGCGCGGGTGCGATCACCTGCAACTACGACGGCGTCCATAAGCACCTGACCAGGATCGGCGACGGCGTCTTCGTCGGATCGGATTCGACGCTCGTGGCTCCGGTCACGATCGGCGAAGGCGCCTACATCGCGGCTGGCTCCTGCATTACCGACGAGGTCCCCGCAGGCGCGCTGGCACTGGGACGCAGCCGCCAGGTGACGAAGAGCGGTTGGGCGGCGCGCCGGAAGGCGGCGCGTCTTACGCAAGGTAACTAGCTTCCGCAAACCCTGGCGCACTCAAGCCAAATCCTTCCGGGCCGATAAGCAAGTCAAGGCACTCCAGTCTGCAACTCGGACCTGGGCCTTGTGGGCGGGAGCGGCAAAGGATGGCACAGGAACGGGTCTTGGTGGTCGACGACGAAGAGGCGGTGCGAAGCATCGTTGCCATCCAGCTCGATCGCAGTGGCTATGCGGCAACGACAGCCTCCTCTGCGGATGAGGCCCTCGATTGTCTGCAGGCCGACCCAACGATCGACCTCGTGATGTCGGATGTCATGATGCCCGGTGTCGACGGGCTTACCCTGCTCGATCGCATCATCAGCGACTATCCTTCCATCCCTGTCGTGATCTTCACCGCGGTACACGATATCCACGTGGCCACCAGCGCGTTCCGGCGCGGCGCCGTCGATTACCTCCTGAAACCATTTGAGCGTTCGCAGTTGCTTGCCGTCGTCGGCCGCGCAGTCGAGCACGGCAGGCTCAGGCGGCAACGCTCGGCTTACCAGGAAAACCTGGAGCTGATCGTCTCGGCACGCACGCGGAAGCTGCGCACGGCGATGCAGGATCTGGAACGCAGCTACGACATCACGCTTGAAGCCATGGGCGATGCGCTCGATCTCCGCGATGCCGAGACTGAGGGCCACTCGCGCCGCGTCACCGCCTATACCACCGCGCTCGCGCGGGAGATGGGCCTGAACGCCGAAGAACTTCGCATCATCGCGCGCGGTGCCTTCCTGCATGACGTCGGAAAGATTGCGACCCCCGATCGCATCCTGCTCAAACCCGGAAAGCTGGATGACAAGGAGATGGAGCTGATGCGCGAGCACTGTGAACGCGGCTACTCGATCGTCAACAAGATTCCCTTCCTCCGGGAGGCGAGTGAGATCGTCTACGCGCACCAGGAGAGCTTCGACGGCAGTGGCTATCCCCGCGGGCTCAAAGGCGAGGAGATCCCGCTTGGCGCGCGCATCTTCGCCATCGCCGATACCCTGGACGCCATCACCTCGGATCGCCCCTACCGCCAAGGCAGGTCCTTCGCCGAGGCGCGCGAAGAGATCAGGCGCTGCTCAGGAAACCAGTTCGATCCCGCCATCGTCGAGATCTTCCTGCGCATTCCACCGTTGCGCTGGAGCGATCTGCGCGCCGAGATCCTGCGCATGGCGCCCTCCATGGTCTCATCCACCTTATGCCGGCCGGCGGGGAGCGCCAACTGACTGCGGCCTTCCATCCTCTACAACGATCTCGTTATGGCAACTCACTCGAACGGATGAGACACTGGTCGCGTTCCGGTGGCGACCTCATGCGTACCCGGACCTATCTCTCCCAGGGTGCTCGCACAGCATGGCCGAAACGGCAACGATGACACACGAAGTCGCGGCGAGCGAGGCAAGCAAACCTCATAGTGAATTCGCCGCACTTGAAAGCCGCGCCCTGCGGGCAACCCTCTGGACCATCATCTCCTATGGCGCGACCCAGGCTCTGCGCGTCGTCAACAGCATCATCCTCACCCGGTTGCTGATGCCCGAAGCCTTCGGCGAGATGATCGTCGTCATCACGCTCATCGTCGGCATGGGCATGTTGTCGGATATCGGACTTGAGCCAAGTGTGGTCCAGAGCAAACGTGGCGATGAAACCACGTTCCTCAACACCGCATGGACGCTCCAGAGCGTACGCGGCATCATGCTCTGGATCGTGGCGCTGCTCCTTGCCTATCCTGCCGCCCACTTCTACAAGGATCCCAGGCTGCTCTACGTACTTCCCGTACTCGCGCTCAGCACGCTGATTACAGGCTTGAACAGCACCAATCTGCTTTCCCTCTCCAGGCATATGGGCGTGAGGCGACTCTTCGCCATCGACTTTTCCACCCAGATCATCACGCTGATCGTCACCATCGCCTGGGCGTTTCTCTGGCCTTCCGTCTGGGCCCTGGTTGCAGGTAACGTCATCGGCAATGTCTACAAGGTTCTTCTCAGCCATCACCCAGGGCTTGTGCCGGGCATGCGCAATCGCATCTGCTGGGACCCGTCCTGTGTCACCGAGATCATCCACTTCGGCAAGTGGATCTTTCTCGCGACGGCATTCTGGTTCTTCGCCCTGAACGCCGACAAGCTCATCCTCGGCCGGCTGGTCTCACTCAGTGTTCTTGGCGTCTACGGCATCGCGTTTCAGATGTCGGATGTGCCGCGTGCAGTGATCAACGCATTCTCCCTGAAGGTGGGTTATCCCTTCATCTCGCGCATCATTCACCTGCCGATGCCGGAGTTCCGCGAGCGGCTGTTGCGCTATCGCGGATACGCCCTCATGGTAGGAGGCTTTTTGCTCAGCCTGATGGTCAACTGGGGCGGATGGGTCGTCGTTAAAGTCTATCCCGCACGGTATGCGGACGCACGCTGGATGGTCCCGATCCTCGCCGTCGGTCTCTGGCACACGTTGCTGTACCAGACCCTTGGCCCCGTGCTTCTTTCGCTTGGTAAACCCAAGTACAGCGCAATCGGTAACGGCATCTATTGCTTCAGCATCCTCGCCGGGATTCCCATCGCATTTCATTTCTACGGGCTGCCCGGCGCCATCATCGCCGTGGCGGCGGGCGACTTTCCGCTCTATCTCGTCACCGTCTTTGGAGCGACGCGCGAAGGCCTGCGACCGCTGAAGCAGGATGGTCTGCTGACGCTCGGCTTCCTCACGCTGCTGGCGTGCGAGTTCGCCATCCGCGGCAGCTTCCGCTAACCCCCTTGCGGATCAGCCGAAGAGTATTTTCGACAACAACCAGCAGGCGCAGGCACCGCGACTTCCAAATTCCCGGAATGGGCCAGTTTGCCCGGACAGCAGCCAATCTTCATGCGTCAGAAGGTGTACCGGGTTAGTGCATTCGTGGAAGAGTAGGCTGCAGGCTACGTTCGTATACTGGCTTCACGGTGAAGACACTCGCGCGAACTCGTATGGAACAGGAATCTGCAGTGGGAATCCGGCCTTCTACTCCGACCGCCGCCACCGTGCGCATCGGTTATCTGCTGAGCCAGTATCCAGCAATCTCGCACACCTTCTTCCTGCAGGAAGTATTAGGCCTGCGAGCGCGCGGCATGCACATCGAGACCGCATCCATCAACCGCCCGGACCGTCCCAGCACTCACCTGCCGGCGGTCGAGGCCGCTGAGGCCAGGCGCACCCACTACATCAAGGATGGCAAACGGAAACGAGCCTTGCGCAACCTGATCGAGGTTCTGGTGCAGCGACCGGACGTCGTTCTCCGCGGCCTTCACGCGGTAATGCGCATGGAGGGATTGAGCCTGCGGCAACGTGGCTTCTGGCTCTTCTACCTGGCCGAAGCTCTGCTGGTGGGGCGCTGGATGAAGATGCGTAAACTCGATCATCTGCACGTGCACTTTGGCGGACCCGTCGCAAGCGTTGGCATGCTCACGTCCATCGCCTGGAAGCTGCCCTACTCGCTCACCATTCATGGTCCCGAAGAGTTGTTGAACACGCGTAGCTACTATCTGAAGGAGAAGTTGGAGCGTGCGAAGTTCGTCTTCTGCATCAGCGACTTCTGCCGAAGCCAGCTCTGCGCCATGATGCCCGCGGGCGATTGGGAGAAGTTCACAGTGATCCGTCTCGGCGTCGATCCGCTCGTGCTGACACCTCCCTCGCGGCCAATCAGCTACGGGCGCCGAGGCGATACGCTGCGGCTCATGTGCACCGGGCGCATGGTGCCGGCCAAGGGACACCAGGTCCTGCTCGAAGCGGTCAAACTCCTGCGCGACCGCCGCGTCAACCTGCACGTCACGCTGATCGGAGGTGGACCGGAACTTGCCCGGCTGCAGCAATACGTCCTCGACAACCACCTTGCAGATACGATCAACTTCACACACGCGCTCTCGCATCCAGAGACCCTGGCCCTGCTTCGTCGTGCGGATCTGTTCGCGCTGGCGAGCTTTGCGGAAGGCATTCCTGTGGCGCTGATGGAAGCGATGAGCCTCGGCATTCCCTGCGTGAGCACCTTTATCGCAGGCATTCCGGAGTTGATTCGCAGCGGCATCGACGGCATGCTCGTGCCTCCGGCCAACGCCGTCGCGCTTGCGAACGCGCTCGAAATCGTAATCGGCGATCCCATCATGCGCCGAAGCCTTGGAGCCTCGGCGCGCCAACGCATCATCAACCAGTACAATCTCCCCTTGAACCAGGAACTCCTGGTCCATACCTTCAAACAAAAGACCGAATCGCCGGAGGCTTCGGGCAGGACAGGACACGCTGCTTGAGTGAATCGACCATCCTTTCAGGGGTGCAGGCATCTGCAACCGACAAGGCGGCGATCGAAGTTTCGGTGATCGTCATCTCGTACAACACACGCGAACTCCTGCGCGAGAGCATCGTTTCGATCGTTGACGAGACGCGTCGCCTCTCCTCCGAGATCTTCGTAGTAGACAATGGCTCGACCGACGGGTCGATCGAGATGCTGGAACGCGAGTTTCCCGAGGTCAGGCTCACGAAGAGCTCGATCAATCTCGGCTTTGGAGTCGCCAATAACATCGCGCTCGAGCAAGCGCGGGGACGCTACTTCGTGCTCCTCAACTCGGACGCATTCTTCACCCCGGGATCGCTGGGTCGCGCCATTCAGCACATGGACCAGACTCCGCGCTGTGGCCTCGGCGGCGCATTGCTGCGGGGGCGCCACGGCGAGTGGCAGCCCTCGGCAAAGTGTTTTCACTCTATCTTTGGCGACTTCACCGTGCTCACCGGACTTGCCGATAAGTTCCCTTCGTCGAAGCTGTTCGGCCATATGAGCCGCACCTGGGCCGATGAACGCCAGTCCGCAAGCGTGGACTGGGTGCCCGGCGCCTTCGCCATCATCCGTCCCTCCGCCCTGGCCCAGGTCGGGCTCTTCGACCCAAGATTCTTTCTCTACTACGAAGAGGTAGACCTCTGCCTGCGCATCAAGGAAGTCGGTCTGGAGATCTGGTACTGGCCCGACATCCTGATTACGCATCTCGGCGGTCAATCCTCCAAGAAGCTGAAGGCGCTCGAGTTCTCGGAGAAGTCTGCCCAGGTCGTGCTTTGGCGAATGCGCAGCACCCTGCTCTACTACCGCAAACATCATGGATGGCACGCGGGACTCGCGAAGTGGATGGAAAAGACGCTCTACACGATTACCGTCCTGCGGAACCGCTTCAGCAAAACGCCGGAACGCCGTGACCGCGAACGCCGCTACCGCACCATGTTGCAGTTGATGGATCAGGCCTGGCGTGAAACCAGGGGTGGTATCGTTTCGCCTCCGACTCCATGGTGAACCGAGCCCAGCGCGAGAGTCCTCGCGGCATGAAGCGCTTCATCAGCGCGCTTCTGCAAACCGTCTTTATCTCACTGGGAAGCTCTTCTGAATCGGTCCGGCGAATCGTCGCCCACGCAAGACTTGGAGCTCGTCTTCGCGGCGATCTGCCCGCTTCAGTGGTCGTCCTTGGCAAAGCGTGGGTCTACGGGACAGGTAACGTTCGCTTCGGCGCGGATGCCCTGCTCTACCCGGATCTCCACCTGGAGACGCAAGGCTCCGCGGCCATCGTGCTCGGCGCCGCCTGCGTGCTCTCACGCGGAGTCCACCTCGTAGCCATGGACGGAATCACCATCGGGGATGGAACCATGATCGGCGAGTACACGAGCGTTCGCGACGCAAATCACAGCCGCGAACCAGGCGTGGCGATACGCGATGCGGGACACACCGCGTCACCGATTCACATCGGCAAACAGGTCTGGATCGGCCGCGGAGTTGCCGTGCTCGCAGGCGTCACGATCGGAGACGGCGCAACCATCGGCGCCAACGCCGTCGTAACCCGCGATGTGCCCCCGGGTGCCGTTGTCGCAGGTGTTCCCGCAAAACCGTTACCAGGACGCTGACGCCTCATCTCACGACTGCTTGTACTCGACCAGCGAGGCCCGGCGGCCCGCACGCCGATTGATCCAGAACTTGAGCTGGCCCACAAAGATTGGAATCTGCTGCAGGTGCGAGTGGATGCCATAAAGCGTGAGCGCGAGCCAATCGCTCGACTTCCAGCGCGCCTTCCAGGCCGTTCGTGCAGCAAGACCACAAAGCCCCGCGCCCACCGCGGCGAGCGGCCACAAATTTTGCAGCGCCAGGCTCAGCAACAGACCGCAAAGCGGAATCGTCAGCAACACGCCGGCCCGAAGAGCATTGCGGCGCGATTCCGCAAGCCAGAAGGGGTGATCCGTACCGGCAAAGCGAGCGGATACCTCGGCAAACGCATGTCCCGCTCGCGTGGCTCGGCGCCAGTACGCGCTCGAGCGCGTGATGCCAAGATCGTGACCCGTCATCGGCAGATCCACATGCAGAATGCGCTGGCCGAGAGCCGTGATGCGCCGGCAGAGTTCCGGTTCTTCCCCCGCAATCAGCGTGTCGTCATACCCTCCGGTTGCCTCAAGCGCAGCCCGCCGGAACAGCGCATCGCCGCCACAGAATTCGGTGAACCCGGCCGGATAGATCCAGTCGAGGTCAAGCACGCGGTTATAAAGCGAAAAAGTCTCGAGCGTCTCGCGGCGATGTCCCCAGACAACCGCAATGCTCGAATCTTCGAAAGATCCCAGCGAGCGAGAGACGAACCACGGATCAAGGATCGTGTCGCCATCAAGAAACAGCACGATGCTCCCACGCGCCGCGCGCCAACCCGCATTGCGGCCTTGCGCCGCGGTAGGACGCGAAGAGTTCAAGACGATGACCTTGTCCGCCAGCGCTTTTGCTAACGATATGCTTCCATCGCTCGACCCCGAGTCGACGTAAATGACCTCATACTCAAAGGCGGCATGCTCCATCGCATGGATGGATTCGAGACAACGCGCAAGTCTGGGCCCCTCATTGCGTCCAATCACCACGACCGAAACTAAAGGCACGTTCATCCGTTCCGACCAATCTCAGGACTTCGACTTGGGTCATGCTCTCGCAGGTGGTCCCGATGACTGAACATCAATCCTCATCACCCTTCATCGTCTCGACGTGGCGGCTTCACATCGGTCGATCGGGTGTACGCTTTGCGATGCGCCGGCAGCGGGTCGGTGAGTACAGGTTCAAACTGGCTCAGAAGCTTCCAGCGACGGGTCAGCCCGGGAACATCCTGACTCCCATCCGCATAATCGGTCCTGCGCCGACCGAACATCTGAACGCGTGCCTCGCGATCCGGTGGGAAGGAGGTTCCTGCCGCAACCTCCGTCGGCGCATCAGAATCCACCGCGGCCACCGTCTCCCGAGCTTCCTCTTGCTTCGAACCGACCTGCACGGGTTCAAGGCGATAGGAACGCTGCGTTGGCGCTGGATCGCTCAATGGGTCCGTAAGGTTAACCATACGTTCGACCGACCCCAGTCGGGCAGAGGGAGACGGAGCGATAGATCCACTTGCCTCCTCCAGCCGTGCGCCGGCAACCGACTGCCTCGGTTGAGCGCTGACGCTCGGCGATGCAGACGTCGCATCGCTCGGTCCCAGGTGCGCCTGGGGGTCCGTACTCACCAAGCCTGGTCTCTGAAACGGAGGCTGCGCCACAATCGGGGCCGTAGAAGCGGCTGCGCTCCCTCCAGGTCGGGGCGACCAGAACGCCGAAATGCTACGCTGAGGCGCGGGCGACAGAACCCGTACAGGCTCCGGTCTCTGCATCGTTCGCGCAGGTACCTCAAAGGGTTGGCAAGCAGACTCCGGGGATTCCTGATCCTGGTCAAGAGCCTCCGCCTCGATGCTGCCTGCCAGTTGCTGAAACGTGAGCGGACGTAACGGACGCGCAGGCTGACCCGTGCCCGACGCCGACTGCGCGCTCCTCGCAGAGTCTCTTCCAACTGCCCCCGCCTGATACACCCCCGCCTGATGCTGAGGAGGCAACGGAGGTGCAGCCGTGAGAAGAGGCGCGGGCACAACCGGATCCATGCCCGGCGTAGCAGCTGGCTCAAAGATGGCAGCACCTGTAGCCAAAACTCCTGGCGCCCGCTCTTGCTCTAGCTCAACCAAGCGCGGCTCGGATCTCCGTTCAAGAAAAGGCTCTGGAGGCTCGGAGAGAAGTTCAGGGGCAGCCTCGACGTCCGGCTCCGCCAAGGGCCGTGGCGGAACCCTGTTTTCGCCGGAGGGCTTGATGCGATCCAGCAGACGCGCCAGCTCGGGATCCGTTTCGGCGGCCGCTTCGGGCAGCCTTGCCAGCGGCTCTTCCGATTGCAACGCTTGCGTCGCCGAAGAGCCTGCTTCCTCTTCGCCCACGTCCGAAATGATCCGCAAGCTCGACGGAGGATCACTGCGGAAGATCTTGCTGAACCATGTCGTCTTCGAGTTCACTTCCTGCTCCTTGAATGCAAGACGTATCCTGGAGCGAGTATAGGACGGGACTGCCTGGATCGTATCGAGTTCGCCCACGAACCGCCCCACCTCGCGGGCATCGTCAACGTCCGAGACTTCGCAGGCCGGCTGACGCAGAAGATCCATCGAAGAGCCGCCGAAAACCCTCCCGCTCAGCGGCGGCACCGCACAAAGCGTGACTCGCGCAGGATCCAGCTGCATTGTTTGGAACGCTGGCGCATCAAGGGGCAATTCTTCAGTAGTCGTCGAAGCCAATCCGACAGACTGCATCTTCGCAGCCGATGAGCTTTGAGCGAACTCACCCAGCGAATCGAACCGCCCAGGCACTCCAGGCGTTGCAACATCCCTTCCAGCCGGCTGCGCAGGAAGCTGAGGCTGGACCGCGAGGTTGCTGAAAGTGCGCCTTGGCATCTGCGGGATCATGACGTCTTCGTCCGCCATCTTTGCGTCAGGACGAGCCACCGCCACCATGGGTTGAAGCTCCTGCGGTGCGACCGGCGCCTCAGGAAGCGAAGCGGACTCAAGCCCTTCAGCAAAGGGCCCCTCGGCTTCAGCCCCTCCGTACGGATCCGTCGCCGACTGCATCACAGGCTCTTTCGCCGCCAGGGTCTCTCGCGGTCTCGTCGGCTTAGCGGGTGCGACACCCTCCACGCTCCTGTGCTCGATCACGCGGATCGCGCTTCTGAACGCTTCATCCGCATCTTCAAGCTTCACGTTCTCGAGAACCGCACCGACCCCCGACACCCGCAGCCGCGACAGCAGGGCCGTCGCAGCGGCAAGCTCGGGCGTCTGAGTCGTGGCGGATTCCGCGATCAGGATGGTCGCGTCCGCGCAGCGCGAAGCATACTCACTCTCAGCCGAGTGCAGCAACGGCGCGCCGTCAATCAGGATCAGGTCGTGCTGCGCCTTCATGCGGTCGAGCTTGGCGGAAGCAATCCCCTCGCCCAACTGGAGAGTGCGCGGCAACGTACCGCCGGCGGCCAGACCGTCCGTCGCCGCAGGGTGCTCCATGGTCTCCTGCGAGGTGATCAGCAGTTCGGACGCTTGCAGTATGACCACCCGGAGCCGCAGCTCCTCCAGCTTCTTCGAAAGATCGCGCAGCAGTAAGCCCGTTTCGCTGCCTGCGCTTACCGCAGTGACGACAAAGCTCTGTGCCCCCGACCTCCGGTACGCCGACTCAACTCCCGCGGCCAGTCGCAGCATATACTCGTCCATCACACGGTCGGAGACCTCGCCGCGCGCCGGCAGCACCGCGATCGGCGCAAAACCAAGAGCCTCCTGCAGGTCAGACCCACGATAAATATGGTGGTCGCGCGTTCGCGCCAGCACCGCACTCGCAACCCCGCATACAAGCCCGAGCGGTAACGCGGCCATAAAAAAAAGCATGCGATGATTCGCATCGGGCGTCAGCGGTGCCGCAGCCGGCAAGGGGACATGCGCCATGCCCGGTCCGTTGGTCTCAAGTTGCAGAGCGTCAAGCGCTTCATCGACGGTGGTATACCGCGTATTCAGTCGCTGTATATCGTTTGCAAGCTCGGCGGCACGCTGCAGCTTCGGCGCCGCACCAGTCGCCTTCGCCGTAGCCTCTGCAAGCTGCGCGTTGATCTTCGATTCAACATCCGCGGTGCGCTGCAGGTCGGTACGCAGCTTGTCCTCGATGCGGCGTTCCGTCTCCGCACGAACCTCGACGGTACGGGCTTCGAGCGCACGGTCAAGGTCGGCGATCTCGTCCTGTGCCTGCCGATATTGCGGATTGTTCGGCGTCATCCCGGCCATCATGCTCTCAAGCACGACTCGCCGCGCACTCACCGCAGACTTCTTCGCGCTCAGACCGGCATCCGTGTTAATCAGGTCCTCCGCCGTCGCGTTCAAGCCGGAACGATGCTCAACCTCCGGTCCGGTCACCGACTCGAGCTGCGCCGCTGCCGCATCCCGCGCACCCCGAGCGATCGACAACTGGGCCCGTAGATTGGCGAGATCAGCGTCGTACGGGTTGCCCGCGCCATCCGCCGGATTCGCCAACCCCATGCTCGCGCCCAGCGCCGCCTGCTCCTTGCGGTCGAAGGCAAGCTCCTGCTTGACGCGGTCACGCTCCTCGCTCAGGATCTGTTCGCGTAGATCGGCCTGCTTGAACTCGTCCTCGCGTCCGCGCTGCAGATAAGCATTCGTCACAGCATTGACGATGGCTGCGGCAGCCTCCGGATCGCTCGCCTTCAACTGCACCGTGATCTGGTAGCTCGTCAGTGTGCGTTCCACCGTAAGCGCCTTCGCAAGCCGCGCCACAGCCGATTGCTCCGACTCACGAGGCCCGCGCCACATGCCCGGAGGCAGCGTATGCAGTGCCGCAGTCAGCACATCCGGCCGCACGATCGTCTGCATCTGCTGATCGAGGAAGGAGCCATAGCGGAACTGGTCGAAACCAGGTACGCCCTGTTCGTTCAGGTTCCGCGCCACCATCGGTTCCACATAGATGACGCTCGACGCAGTGTAGGTCTTTGGCTGCTGTAGTCCAAGCACAACCAGCAGCAGGCAGACACCGAGACCCACCGCGCCGGCCAGCCTGCGGTGCATGCGAAGACTACGGACAACCTGAAGATTAATCGACGGCGGGTCGGATGGACCGCCGGACGGAGGCACAATGGGCTGGCTGAAAGGCGCTGATGGCACAGCCGACCAGGAGGACACGCCCTCAAGAGCCGGCGCCGGGCCAGGACTCGCGTGGGGCAACGCCTGCGGATTACGATGTACGAAGCTCATCCGTTAGTCTTTCAGTCTTCAGTTCAAAATCCAGGTCATTCCTTGAGGTCATTGCTCGAGAAAGGCAAGCGCCGTAAAGATTGAGACCAGCGGCGAGATCTTCTCGAACACATACGAAATCTTGTTGAAGCCACTCTTCGGTACGAAAATGACATCTCCCGGCTTCAACGTCAGATCGAGCCGGCCCGCCTGCAACAGCTGTCGATAGGCGATGATCCTGGTGCTCCCCGTCGCAGGCGAGATGATCCGAATCTGGGCGTTGTCGCCGGCAGCATCGGTCACGCCCCCAGCCTGCGCAAGCAGCTTCACCAGCGTGCTCGAAGCCTCAAGCGGCAGCGCGCCGGGATGCGCCACCTGGCCAAGAAGAGAAACATAGCGATCCTGGGTGGACGGCACATACACCACATCGCCCCGGCGCAGACGGAGATCGGCCATGGCGCTCCCGGAGTTCAGCAGCCCCTTCAAATCCACCCACATCACCTTGTCGTTGCCGCGATAAATCGCACAGCGCTCCGGAACCGCCGGCAGCCTCACCGTTTCGCTCGCACCCCCCGCACCGAGGACTCCACCGCGCGTGACCACCTCGAGCAGCGTCGGCGGTGAATCGAAGGTGATCACCCCGGGATGTTCCACCGCACCCAGCAGAAGCACACGATTGGACGTGTACTTGTCCACGCCCACCGTAACCGAAAGATTCTGATAAAACGTCGAGAGCACCGCCATGATGGCATCTGCCGCCTGCTGTCGCGTCTTGTCCGCAACCTCGATCGAACCCGCAAGCGGCAGCGTAATGCGGCCATCCGGACCCACAACCCGCTTGCTGTTCAGTTCCGTGCGTCCGCCAAAGTCGAGCGTCAACTCGTCGCCGGTACCGAGCTCATACTCTTCTCCGGCAGGCGGCTCGAAGGCTCGCAAAGCAGCCAGCGGATTCTCCTGCATCTCGCCAGTCACAGGCCGCGTCTGCGCGCGAAGCGAGGCCACCCCCAGGCATGCCAGGATCATCGCCCAGCCAAGCGCCGCCCTCGTCCCACGTCGACGCACTCGCAAATGAAATTGGCGGCTCATCGCTTAACTCGCCGCTGTCGCCGGCTTGGTGTCAGCCGGAACCAGCTTGGCACGTCGACCGGATGCAAGTGTCTCCGGATGAGCCATCCGCAGGCCAGCCTGCGCATGACGTGTCGCCTGCATCGCGGCCGCAGGCGTCAGCGCCACGCGAAACAGATCAGCCGCCGCCGAAAACTGCAACACTCGGCGCACCGGGTTCGACATCGCAGTCAACCAGATCCAGAGCTCTTCATCGAGCATGATGCGCCGCGCCTCGAGCAATCCACCCAGACCCTCGGCTTCCAGGCGGAGAGTCGCCTTCATATCAATCACGAGGGTCTCGCCAGCCTTGGCAGCGGCGCGTGCCTCCTGCACCAGCAGCGCACCCGCGCGTCCGCCCATCTTGCCAGGCGTAGCGAACACCCGGAAGCCCACCCGAACATCGACCGCGGAGCCGCGTTGCCGGCGCTCAAACGGCTGCATACGGTTCGCGGCTATCCCCAGAGGAAGATGTCTGACCAAGGCAAGAGCATCGTTTGCGTAGCGCGGCAGAAGACGCACCGGCTCCTGCGACATGCGGAAAAGCCACTCCAGGTTCAGCTGCCGCAGCCAGCGCGGCGCGCGACGCAGCTTGCCCGCAATCATATCGAGCGAACCGCCAATACCGATCACCACCGCGGGCGGAAGCCGATCCTTGTGCCGATGAATCCAGATCTCCTGCTTTGGATTCCCAAAGCCGACTAGGATGATCTGCGGCTTCGCCTCATGAATCCTTCGCAGCAGATCCTCGTGATCCATCGCGTGCAGCGGCGCCAACGGCGGACAATAACGACCCACCAGCTTCATCTCCGGATATCGTTCCCTGAGGATCCTGGCTGCGGCCTGCGAACTGGCCTCGGACGAACCCAGTAGATAAATCCCGTATCCCTTCTGCTCCGACAGCCGCGCAAGCTCGGGGATCAGGTCAACCCCCGTCACGCGCTCGCGCAAAGGCGCGCTGAACATGCGCGAGGCCCAAAGCATCGGCGCGCCATCCGGCAACACCATGCTGCACTCGCAGATAATGCGGTGCAGATAGGGATCGCGGAGCGAATTGCGCGCAAAGTCAAGATTCGCAGTCGCAATCTGGTGCAGACGTCCGGACAGGATGTACGTCTCCACCCGCCCCACCGCCTCCGTCATGTTGACGTTCGTGATCGGCATCCCGAAGAGCGCCACCGTATCGCCCGTCTTCTGGCTCAAAGACAGAGCCCGCTGTGCGCGTTCGTCTGCTGTCAGCGCCCTGCAGGGGTCTTCGAAAGCCGCCACTTCGTTCATGCTCATCCGCCTCCTTCGAGCGTAGAGGCGAGCACCGGACCCCTCCATACCACTTTCATCCGGTTCGTATGCCCGGTTGGTAACGTATGCCACGTTACAAGTCGAGACCATCCGCTTCACTTCGCCCAAAGATGACTCGTCAAGCCTTCCCGGATCCTTCGGGATCTCAGGGACGAAGCGCCCGGGCGTCCAAGAGACCAAGCGCCTGCCGAGGCTTGCGGCTCGCGACCGCAGCCAGGTGATGCGGTCCGGCCTCTGGGGTCTGAACAAAATAATCCACATCCCCGCTCTCTTCCACACCCTCGGTCAGGCCGGCGAGCGAAACTCGGTATTCCCCAAATTCATCGGCACGAGAGAGCTCGTACTTGAGCAGCGAGGCAATCCCGCGCCCGTCAGCCTTCGCCACCGCCTCCCGGCGCGTCCACGCGCGATAGAACGCCATCAACCTGGCGCGACCCGGAGGTGTGCGCTCAATTTCCGTGCACTCGTCAGCATGAAAACTTTCGCGCGCGATCCCAATCAATTCCTCCGCAGCGCCGAACTCGTCGGAGACAAACTCAACATCCACCCCCACCGCAGACGCACGCGAAAGGGCAATCAAGATCATCCCATCCGAGTGCGAAACATTGAATTCCACCATCGCCGAAGCCGCCAAACACGGTTTACCGTTCAACTTCGTCGCAAGCATCAGCCCAGCCGGATCCTCGCCGGTCGCCGACCCCAGCAACAGCCGCAAAAGCCCGCGTCCCGCAATAAACTCCTCGCGTACCGCAGCGATCCTGATCCCGTTCGCCCGTGCCTTCTCACCCTCGCTCAACAACCCGAAATAGTCCCCCAACCCGCGGCTCGACAAGCCAGACGTTAGCTCCAGCCGCCACACCTGCACTCCTTCAAACGAGAGCGGCGGAATCCTTGACGGGCTCTCCCACTGACTGCGCACATCCACTCCTCTCGCTCTCGATCACCATTCTCACCGTCCGGCCGATGCAGAGAATGGGTAAGCTTCTCCAACAGACGTAGCATTGACCAGCCCAGATAAACGGTGTCGCCTATATTACAGCCGCACTTGCTTCTCTGTGCGACCACTCGAGCCCGTTCTAATCCCGCTACACAATCCATGAACGTCTTACACCTCATCTCCGGCTTCGTTCGCACGCTGTCACGCAACTTGAGGCCGCCGCCGTCCTGCCCCTCGCAGCAGGTCTACGTCTGATATGCCAACCGCCGGTTCCATCTCGCCGCAGCCGCGACCCAGCAGGAACGTGCTGATGCTCTCCGCGCTCGCCCTGTTGGCCGTGCTCGCCGCAGGCTTCCTGATGCTTGCCCAAAGCGCGCGCAAAACGTCATGGACCTCCACCCCGTTTCCCGTCCCCGCTTCAACCGCACCCGGCGTCACCGGCATCGCCATCGGCCCTCAGATCCTGCACGCCAACGTGCAGCGTTTTGGTATCAATCTCAGCGGACAGACCTTCTATGACTCCGGCCAGATGATGAAGAACCTCGTCTTCCGCAATCCCGGCTTCGAAGGCGAGACCTGGCAATCCTATCTCCACTGCAAGGCCGCCGACGCAACCTCCTGCACCGACGACAATCAGTACGCAACCTGGCCGACAAGCTTCCTCAACGGCGCACAGTACGAGGTCATCTCGGGCAAAGCCGCCGGACACGCCGGCACCATAGAATCCAGTACGGCAGCCCAAAACGGGCACGGCATCACGCTCACTCTGGCGAACCCCGCCGCAGGCCTCGCCTCCGACGACTTCCTGCTCATCCGCATGGAGAAGCCCGGTGATGCCGCTGCCGGATGGTGGACCTCGACCCGCGGCGGCGCAACCATCGCAACCGAGTTCCACGACCTCGCACCTGCCTCCCCCGGCAAACAGGCTCTTCGGCTCGACGCCTCTGCGCCCAGCCAGTACGCGTCGGTCAGCTCCTACTTCGACTCCACCGAAGGCCGCTCCTTCCTGCAACTCCGCGGCCTCTTCACCCTGCACTTCCGGGCAAAATACCTCACCGGAAACCACGCTCTCCCCGTCACGGTCTCGCGCTTCGACAAAGCCCACGGCACCAACCACACCTTCCTCCAACAGGACGTCCAACTCACCCCCGCCTGGCACGACTACACCCTCAACTTCCGCGCCAACGAAGACGGCTCGGCCGTTGGCACCGTCGCCCTCACCTTCGCCGCCCAGCAAAGCGCCCTGTTGCTCGATGACATAGCCCTCACACCAGCCGACAATCCTGCCAGTCCCACCGCCTTCCGTGACCCGGTCGTCGCAACTCTCCACGACCTGCACCCCGGCATCCTCCGCTTCATGGATAACGGCACCAGCTTCGGCTCAACCCTCGACGATCTGCTCGCACCCCCGTTCGCCCGGCGCCGCGGCGGCTGGCATCTCACCACCGCCCGCGCCGAAGACATCCCCATCGGCCTCCACGAGTCGCTCGCTCTCGCCCAGGCGATTCACGCCGACCCCTGGTACACCCTTCCCGGCACCCTCTCGCCCGCCGAAATGTCGCACCTGATCGAGTACCTCGCTGGCCCCACAACCTCCCCCTACGGAGCGAAACGCGCCGCGCTCGGCCAGTCCGCGCCCTGGACCGCCGTCTTTCACACCATTCACCTCGAGTACGGCAACGAGATGTGGAACGCCGGAGACTTCGGCGGAGAAGCCCTCTCCTCTCCCGCCATCTACGCCGCTCGCGTCGCCAGCGTCTTCAGCCCCGCACAGGCATCCCCCTACTTCAACCCGGCGCACTTCGACCTCGTCGCCGGCGCCCAGGCCGGCAACCCCTGGCTCACGACACAGCAGCTCAGAACCGACAACCACGCCAACTCCATCGCGTTCGCTCCCTACCTCTTCGGTCAACTGGACGACGTCTCTTCAAACGAAGCCATCTACGGCGCCATGTTCTCCATGCCCGAACAGCAGGACACCCCCGGCGCAGCCCACGAAGGCCTCATGGTCCAGCAGGTGCGTCTCGTCCACTCTGCCGCGCATCCCACCACGCCCGCCATCTACGAGGTCAACCTCTCTACCAACGCAAGCAACAACGACAGCATCGCGCAGCAGCAAATCGACTCCATCGTGCCCTCAATCGGCAGCGCCATCGCCGTCGCCGATCACATGCTCCTGATGCTGCGCGAGCTCGGCATCACCACCCAGTGCCTCTTCGCGCTCCCGCAGTTCGCTAACCGCTTCAACGAACCGGATCATGCCGGCAAAACCACTCCCCTCTGGGGTTCGGTTGTGGATATGGGCGGCCCCACCAACCTGCGCCGGCCAACCTACCTCGCTCTGCAGCTCCTCAACCAGGCAATCCTCAAGGATGAGCTCACCACGCACCTCACCGGCGCAAACCCAACCTGGGATCAGCCTGCGAGCCCGAATGGCCCCACCCCCGCAACCCGTGCACACCTCCTCCAGGCCTTCGCCTTTGCGGATGGCGCAAAGCACAGCCTCATCCTCCTCAATCTCAGCCGCACCTCCGCTCTTCCAGTCACCTTCTCCGGCGCCAACGCTCCCACCGGCTCCGTCTTCGAAGCCCGTCTCACCGCAAAAAATATTACCGATACCAACGAGCAGCAGCCCACCGTCACAACGGTGACCCGCCCACTCAGTGCCTTCAACCCCGCCACACCCTACGCACTGCCGCCGTTCTCCGTCACCGTCCTCAAATGGGAGACGCCGCAATGAGGCTCTTCTGCAATCTTGCCGGCATCCTCCTCCTGCTGCTCACCCTCCCCCTCACGCTCGAACTCCTTGTGCTCTCGTTGGCCGCAACCTTCCCTCCTCGTACCCCCCGCCGGCGCGTTCCCTCTATCTTCCGGTTGGCCGTCGTCGTGCCCGCGCACAACGAAGAAAAGCTTATTGGCACCTGTGTCCGCAGCCTGCTCGCCGATCGCGAGACGCAGGTCGAGGTCTTCGTCGTCGCGCACAACTGCACCGACCGTACCGTCGAGTTTGCTGCCGCAGCCGGGGCTCGCGTGCTGCCCCTCAGCGGCGGCGGCGGCAAAGGCCTTGCACTCGATTACGGTTTTCGCCATGCGCTCTCGCTCGGTGCTCACGCCGTCCTCGTCATCGACGCAGATTCCATCGTCTCGAAGAACCTGCTCGCCGAGGTCACGGCCTCCATTCGCGCCGGGGCCGAAGCCGTGCAAACCCGCTACCAGGTCGCCAACGTCGACGCCAACTTCCGCACACGCCTGGCCGCTCTCGCGCTGCTCGGGATGAACGTTCTCCGACCACGCGGACGCTCGCGCCTCGGCCTCTCCTGCGGCATCTTCGGCAACGGCTTCGCGCTCTCCGCCCGCACTCTCGAACGCGTGCCCTACACCGCCAACTCGCTCGTCGAAGACCTCGAATATCACCTGCGCCTCATCCAGGCCGGCATCACGGTCGAGTTCCTCAACCACGCCACCGTCTATGGCGAGATGCCGGAGAAGTCCGCCGCCGCCGCAACCCAGCGCGCCCGCTGGGAGGGTGGACGGCAACTCATGCGCCGGCAATGGGCTCTCCCGCTGCTAAAGTCTGTCCTCGGCGGCCGCAGCCGCATGCTCGAGCCTCTCCTGGACCTGCTCGCCCAACCCCTCGCCACCCAGGCCGCGCTGCTCGGTCTTGCCGTCATCCTCCCCGTTCCCTGGCTGCGCCTCTACGCCACCACCGGCCTCGCAGCCGTCGCCCTGTACATCCTGGTTGCCGCAAGCCTCTCGCCCGACCCGCCCGACGCTCTCCGTGCCCTGGCCGCCGCACCCGGATACCTCTTCTGGAAGCTCCTCATGATCCCCCGCACCCGCCTCGCCGCCCGCCAGGACGCCGCCTGGATTCGCACCCGGCGCAACGCAGAAACCAACCCAAACCCCGCCACCGACAACTGACACTGAAACTGATAACTGAAAACTGATAACTGATAACTGACAAATGAGCTCTTCTCGGCCCCTTAATTCCCCATCAACGCTTACTGCCCGGCGGACAAGTCGACTCCCGGACAATCAACTCCGGATCGACCATCACCTGTCGCGACGAAGGTCGCTCCGACGGCGCTTCGATCTGACGAATGATCGCCTCTGCAGCCAGCAATCCCATCGTTCGCAGAGGCTGACGCACCGTCGTCAACGCCGGATTCTGAAACGCGGCAGACTGCACATCGTCAAACCCCACCACCGAGACATCCTTCGGCAGCCGCAGGCCCGCCTCATGCAGCGCCCGGGTCGCGCCAATGGCCGACACATCGTTAAACGCAAAGACAGCGGTAAACGGCGCCTTTGAGGCAAGCAGGCGCTGCGCCGCGAAGTACCCCGGCTCGTGAGAAGGAGAGTCGCCCTCCAGCTGAACAATCAACGCCGGGTCAACCTTCAGCTTCGCCCTCGCCGCGGCATGCATAATCGCGGCCCAGCGTGGTTCCGTATCCGAACTGAAGCTCTGCCCCTTGATGAACGCCACCTGCCTGTGTCCCAGCCCGCACAGATAATCAATCGCAAGCTCCGCCGCACGCTTGTGGTTCAGCACGATGCTGGTCACCCAATCATCTTTATCCGGGCAGCTGATGCTGACCGTCGGCAGCTGCATGTGCTGGTGCAACGCGGTGTCGATCGCCACAAACCCGTCGACCGCGCGCTCGATCATCATGGTCTGCGCCTGCAGGATCAGATCCTCACGATGATGATGGCTGATGATGTTGTAAAAGTAGCCAGCCTGCAGCAACCCCTGTTCGAGGCCCGCCAGCACAAGCGTCGTGTATCCCTCGGAAAGCTCAGGCACCAGCACACCCACCGTATGCGAACGTCCGCGCCGTAGAGAGCGCGCAAGCAGATTCGGCCTGTAGTTCAACTCCGCAGCCGCTACGCGAATCCGCTCCTGGGTAGCCTTCGGGATCGACTTCGCGGCAGCCGCACCCGACAAGACGCGAGACACCGCCGCCGACGAGAGCCCGACCCGCTCCGCCACTTCCTTCAGACTTGCTGTCTTCTTGGTTGGATCGTGCTTCGGGTTGCCGGTCACAGTATCCAGTCTCCCACAATCAGCATCCAAGCCCACATCACGGGTTTCGTCCCGTAAGGCCCCCAAAAACTTACAACGATTGCGCTTGACAGTCCTCAACCGGATTCGCTACAACGATGAAGGTTTAGGCAATCGATGACCTAAAGGGAATCGGCGTATCAGCCCATCCCGCCGCAACACCATTTCGGAGGCACCATGAAGATTCGCAATCTACCCGCACTGTGGAGCACCACGTCCGCCACAGTCGCACTCCTCTGCGCAACGGCCGCGCACGCTCAGTTCCGGGCCTCGATCCAGGGAACCGTCGCCGACCAGACGGGTGCTGTCATCCCCAACGCCGCACTCACTCTCACGGATCTCGATACCGGCAAGATCCTCAACGCGACTTCAAACGCGAGTGGCGTCTACAACTTCAACGCGCTGGCGCCTGATCACTACAAAATTACAGCAACCGCCCCCGGATTCCAGCCAAAGATCCTCGACGGATTTCAACTCATTCCTGAACAAGCCAATGCCGTCAACATTCAACTGCAGCTCGGCGACACCTCCGTCACCGTTACCGTCAGCGCCGACCAGGCGCCGACGCTCGACACTGAAACCGCCTCCATCAACGGGTCGCTCGATAGCAATCAGATCCAGCATCTGCCCTCCGCGGGCCGCGACGCCTTCTCTCTCGTTCAACTCGCTCCAGGAGTCTTCGGTGACAACTCGCAGGCCGCAGGCGGAGGAGCCAACAACCTTCCCGGAACACAGGGACCGGGCGGTTCCGGTTCAGGGATCTTCCAAACTGAAAACGGCCCGCAGGCCAACGCAAACGGCGGCCAATATGAAACCAACGGCATCTCCATCGACGGCATCTCGACTGTAAGCGCAGTATGGGGCGGCACTTCGGTGATCACGCCAAGTGAAGACTCCATCGGCAACATCAAGGTAGTCTCAAACGGCTACGACGCCGAGAATGGGCGCTTCAGCGGAGCTCAGATCCAGGTCACCTCAAAGACCGGCACCAACGACTTCCACGGCAGCCTCTTCTTCCGCGCCAATCGTCCCGGGCTCAACGCCTACCAACGCTACAACGGAGCCGGCACCTTCAACGCTGGAACTCCTGCCGCACGCGGACTCCTGCGCGACACCGAAGACATCAACCAGTATGGAGGGAGCATTGGCGGTCCCATTCTCAAAAATCGCCTCTTCTTCTTCTTCAACTACGAGACCGCGCCCAACCATCAAAACGCCACATCAACCGGCTGGTATGACACGTCAGCGTTTGACGGTCTCGCGCCCACAGGCAGCATCGCATCCACTTACCTGACCTTTCCCGGAGCTGCTGTCTCCGCCGCCAGCCTCATCAATCAGACCTGCGCCAACGCCGGCTTCATCGAAGGTACGAACTGCGTCACCATCCCGGGGCAAGGCCTCAATCTCGGCTCCCCGCTCAAGCAGGCCCTCAAGACGCAGGACCTAAGCTGGCAGAGTACAAGTAATCCGGGCGTCGGCGGAGGCCTCTCGAATGTCGCAGATATCGCCGACTACACCACCTCCAACCCCACCACCATCACCAACGCTCAGTACAACGGCCGCATGGATGCCGACGTCACCAAGAAGGATCACCTCGCCTTCGCCATCTACTGGGTACCCTCCGCAGAAACCGACTACAACGGTTCTGTCCGCGGCTACAACCTCTACCATCATCACCAGATCAACGACGCCTTCTCCGGCATCTACAACCACACGTTCTCGCCGACCTTCCTCAACGAAGCTCGCGCAAACGCAGCCGGATGGCGTTGGAACGAGGTCACCAGCAACCCGCAGGAGCCGTTCGGCCTTCCGACCGACCAGGTCGATAACCTCGGCTCGAATAACATCCAACTGGCTTCCTTCGGTGCGCCCGGTCCCAGTGATTATGATCAATGGACTTACAGCTACAAGGATGTCGCCACCAAGGTACTCGGCAACCACACCGTCAAGTTCGGAGGCGAAGTCACTCGCCTCTACTACCTCAATAACCCGACATACTCCGCACGCCCCAGCTATAACTTCTACAACATCTGGGACTTTCTCAACGATGCGCCGCACACGGAAAGCGGTAGCTTCAGCCCGTTCACCGGAACCCCAACCACCAACCGGCAGGACGAGCGTGAGGACCTCTACGGCTTCTTCCTGCAGGACGACTGGAAGGCCCGGCCGGACCTCACCCTCAACCTCGGCCTCCGCTACTCCTACTTCGGCTCGCTCTCATCCAAAGAAGGAAACCTCAACTCGGTGCAACTTGGAAGTGGCGCCGGCACCTACACCGACATCAACATCCGCAAGGGAGGCAATCTATACAAGCCTCAGAAAGGCAACTTCGGTCCGCAGTTCGGCTTCGCCTACAACCCTGCCCTCCTGCACCAGAAATTTGTCATTCGCGGAGGCTTCGGCCTCAACTATAACCAGGAAGAAATCGCCATCGCCGGCAATACCGGCGGCAATCCTCCATCCGTTGTGACGCCGTCGTTCTCGAGTGCCAGCCCCGCAGCTATCAATCCGGACATCATCTACGCCGTGGCCGCCAACCCGAACTCGCTCTTCGGCTATCCTGCCAACCCCAACACCATCACTACCTTCAACGCACAGAATCTACCCACCGGCGGGAACGTCGGCGTCACGTACCTGCCCTCTACTCTTCCAACCATTTACACCTATCACTTTTCACTGGACACCGAGTACAACCTCGGCCATCAGTTTGTCGCGAGCGTCGGCTACCAGGGAAGCATGTCGCATCATGTCATCATCCAGTCCAACCGCTACGTCGATGCGTTCGCACAGGGTCTTGCCTTCAACCCGCTGATCACGAGCATCGACTCCTACGACAACAATGGCGGATCCAACAACAATCAGATGCTGCTAGGCCTGAAACATCAGATGGCCCATCATTTCCAATTCGACGCAGAGTTCCAATACGCGAAGACAATGGATGATGGCTCTGGTCCCTACTACGAAGATCCCTATCCCTACAACCCCACCCTGGCCCGCGGCCGCTCCGACTACGACTTCGGCAAAGCCTTCAAGCTCTACGGACTTTGGCAGCCAGTCATCTTCCACGGCAACAATCGCTTGCTTGAGAAAATCGTAGGCGGATGGTCCCTCAGCGGTGTCTTCAACATTCACACCGGCTTCCCGTTCACACCCACCTACAACGTTCCAGGCGGAAACCTGTACTACGCCTCCAGCGGATACTCTACCCTTCGGCCCGCCCGCTACAACGGCGGCGGCGGTACCAACTACAGCAACAACGCACTCGAAGTCGGACGCGCTAACGTCAACTATCCAGATGCCGGAGCCACCAATCCATACTTCGTTGAACCATTTGCACCCGTCGCCACAGGAACCGGACCACTTGCAACTGCGTCAGGCCTCCCTCAGGCACCCGGCGTTGCTCGTAACTCCTTCACCGGACCAGGTTACAAAGACGTCGATGGAACCCTTGCCAAGTCGTTCGGCCTGCCGAACATGAAGTTCCTCGGAGAAGGAGCCAAACTGGAAATCCGGGCTGATGCCTTCAACTTCTTCAACAACACAAACCTCAACGCGGCGGATGTCGTCACCAACATCACCTCGACCAACTTCGGTCAGTCCACCGGTGGGCTCGCCGGGAGGGTCGTCAACCTGCAGGCTCGATTCAGCTTCTAAGTCCACCTCGCCAAAGAAGGGGTACGCCGATGGCGTACCCCTTGCTTCTATCTGAATCATCTGCTTTTCTTGCCAAAAGAAACGATCCTGAGCCGGAGACCTCCTATGAAGATGAACGTGCCCCGCGCGGCCCTTGCGCTCCCGCTTTTTCTTGCAACCGCGCTCCTGCCTGCGCAACAATCGAACCCCGAACACCTCACCATCGACGCCCGCGCCGCCACCACTCCCTTCCCGCACTTCTGGGAACAGACCTTTGGCTCCGGGCGCGCTATCCTCGCGCTCCGCGATAGCTATCGCCAGGACATCCACACCGTCAAGCAGGCCACCGACTTCAAATCCGTCCGCTTCCACGGCATCTTCCTCGACGAAGTCGGCCTCTACGATCCCGACCGCAAAGTTCAGAATCCGGGCCTCGCCGCGCAAGCCGCCAACGATGCCTCCGTCTACAACTTCTCCTACGTCGACGAGATCTACGATGGGCTCCTCGCCGAAGGTGTCCGGCCCTACGTCGAGCTCAGCTTTATGCCCAGGAAGATGGCAGCCGATCCCAGCCAGACCCAGGCCTTCTTCTACAAGCCCGTCGTCTCCCCGCCCCGCGACTACGCCGACTGGGACAAGATGATCCAGGCCTTCGCCGCCCACCTCGTCGCCCGCTACGGCATCAACGAAGTCGCCACCTGGAAGTTTGAAGTCTGGAACGAACCGAACCTTGACTTCTGGGGCGGCCGCCCCAACCAGCCCACCTACTTCACCCTCTACGACCACACCGCACGCGCGCTCAAATCCGTCTCGCCCCGCCTCCAGATCGGTGGACCCGCAACCGCGCAAGCCGCGTGGGTTACGCCGTTCCTCGCCCACGCCAAGGCCGACCACGTCCCCGTAGACTTCGTCTCCACCCACGTCTACGCCAACGATCGCGCCGAAGACGTCTTCAACACCCACGAAGACATCCCGCGCGACCAGATGGTCTACCGCTCGGTCAGGAAAGTCCACGAACAGATCCTCGCCTCGCCCTTCCCCCACCTGCCGCTCATCTTCTCCGAGTACAACGCCAGCTACTCCAACGAACCCAACGTCACCGACTCCGACTACCTCGGACCCTGGCTCGCCAACACCATCCGCCAGTGCGACGGCATCGTCGAGTCGATGGATTACTGGGCCTTCTCCGACGTCTTCGAAGAGCAGGGCGTCGTCCGCTCCCCCTTCTACGGAGGCTTCGGCATCATCGCCGCCGACCACATCAACAAACCCGCCTTCAACGCCTTCGCCATGCTGCACCAGCTCGGCGACCAGCGCATCGCCGTCGCCTCCGAGTCCGTGCTCGCTACCAGGACTCCTGCAGGCCTCGCTCTCGCCCTCTGGAACTACGCTCCACCCACCGGCACCGGCCCCACCTACACCCAGCCGCAAGGCCCCGCAGGCCCACCCAAAACCTTCATCCTCGACCTTAAGCAAATACCCGTAAACGCCACAGCCCAAATCCTGCGCGTCGATGACGATCATGGCAACGTCCTCAAGACCTTCGACGCCATGGGCCGCCCGGCCGCCGACCTAACCCCGGACCAGATCGCCCAACTCCGCGCCGCGGGCCAGATGGCGCCACCCGAACAAGTACAACTCCACAACGGCCACCTCGAGCTCACCGTCGCCGCCCACGGCCTCGCCCTCCTCCTCATCACCACCCACGCAAGATAACTCCTCGACGCCACCACCCTCACCGGATCATCCTCAACCCGGCTCCCTCCACGGAAGGGCACGCCTTCAGGCGTGCCATAAACAATCCCGAAATACCTTCCTTCCCGAGCGGAGATTCCCGCAGCCTCACCGCGGGGAGCTTCGACGAGGGACCGGCTTTTTCCGCAGCCAACCAACAAGCAGGTCCCACATGAACCGCCGCACCCTCCTCAAGCTCCTCGCCGCCACCACCCTCGC
>CAXTNM010000002.1:0-18056 GCA_964245715.1 uncultured Acidobacteriaceae bacterium
TCTTTAAAGAAGAGGAGTTGGACGCAAGATGAGGGATGCGACGCGGGTGGTTCGGAGTGGATTGACTCCGCCGGTGAGCGGGGATGCGGTGCATCGGGGGCCGGTCTTTGTATCGACGTTTCACACGCCGGGTGAGCCTGAGCCGGAGGGCTACAGCTACGGGCGGTCGCACCAGCCGACGTGGACCGACCTCGAGCGCGCGATCGGTGATCTGGAAGTGGATGGGGGTAAGCCAGCGGAAGTGCGGTTGTTCGCGTCTGGTCTCGCAGCGGTGAGCGCAGCCTTTGGCGCGGTGTTGCGGGCGGGCGATGAGGTGGTGGTGCAGGAAGCGTGTTACTTCGGGGCGCGACAGGTGCTGAGCGAGATGTTCGTGCCAAACGGAGTTCGGGTGCGGATGGTGGGGGTTGAGGAGCTATCGTCAGCCGCGGTGCTGCGGGGCGCGCGCCTGGTGTGGGTGGAGACGCCGGGGAATCCAGGGTTGGAGATTGTGGATGTGAGGGCGGTTGTAGAGGCGGCGCATCGGGTGGGGGCACTGGTCGCGGTCGATAACACGACGGCGACGCCGTTTGGGCAGAGACCACTTGAATTGGGCGCGGATCTATCGGTTTGCTCGGATTCGAAGGCGATGTGCGGGCACAGCGATCTTTTGATCGGGCACGTGGCTGTTCGAGATGCCGGGCTATTGGGGAAGATCGATCGCTGGCGAACGCTGGGCGGGGCTATTGCAGGACCTATGGAGGCCTGGCTGGCGCTGCGGTCGCTGGCTACACTTCCGCTGCGACTGGAGCGGATGTGCTCGAGTGCGCTGGAGGTGGCTTCGTTCCTGCAGGGCAGGAGGGAGGTTTCGGAAGTGCTGTATCCGGGCTTGCCGGGGCATCCAGGGCATGAGGTTGCGCTGAGTCAGATGCGTTATTTCGGGCCGGTCCTTTCGTTTGCGCTGGCGGATAAGGAGGCGGCGCAAAGGTTCCTGAGCGCGGCGGAGTTGGTGACCGAGACTACAAGCTTTGGCGGAGTCACGACGACTGCGGAGCGGCGCGCACGCTGGGGTGGGGACGCGGTCGCAGAAGGGTTTATTCGGGTGAGTGTCGGGTTAGAGGACGTGGGGGATCTGATCGAGGATCTCGGCAGGGCTCTCGATGTTCTTTGAGCGGGCCTGGACAGCCGAGGTTCTGAAGAGCGCTCCGTTGATTGCGCCAGCGCGCCATTGCGTCTGGCCGATGCGGATTGAAGGTGAGGAAGATGCTCTCGCACGCGGTGCGGTCAATGTAGTTGTGCGTCCAGCGAAGGGTGGGAGCTTCCTGCTGACGGCGGCGCTGGGATTCAAGGACCCCTCGATGCCGACGGGAGTTTATGGGTGCCCCGATCCGGAGGAGATCTGCGTGGTGGCGGGTGGCTACGCTTACCTCGCGCATGTGGGCGAGCCGGAGCGTGTAACGCTGCTGGAGATGAAGCCGGTGGTGGAGGTTCTGGAGTGTGTTGAGCAAAGGGTGCTTGTCTTTGTTGGATTTACCTCATTGCTGGGTTGGGATGTGGGAGGTGCAGCCTGGGAGTCGCCGCGACTCTCGTGGGAGGGTTTGCGAATCACGGGAGTTGAAGACGGAGCATTGCGGGGGTTTGGGTGGGATCTGATGAAGGATGTTGAGGTGGAATTCGTTCTGAATTTGAAGAGCGGTGAGGCTGAAGGGGGAGGGTATCGCGTGCGGTGAGTGTGCTTTGATCTTTCAGTTTTGGATTTGATCTTTCAGTTGTCAGTTATCAGTGATCAGTTTTCAGTTGTCAGTTACTGGTTATCAGATCAGGTGGGGTGTAGAAGCTGACGGTGCTGTCGCCTTGTTTGTAGACGCGGGTGCGGGTGAGTTGACCATACTTGGGGAGTGGCTGGAAGCCTTTGGTGCCGTGTTCGGCCAGGATGAGAGCGTCGGGTGCAAGGATGGCGGCATGCGCCGGACTTCCGAGGAAGCCGAGGGTCTGGGTGTAGGCGTCTTCGTCCTCGTAGGGTGGGTCGAGGAAGATGAGGTCGAGCGGAGCCTTCAGGGTAAGGAGCCGCTGCAGAAGAGCCGTGGTGCCGCGATCTTCGAGGGTGTAGTTGCGGGAGATCTGGAGGCTTGTGAGATTGGTCTTGAGCGCTTTGAGTGCCGGGGGCGACTTCTCGGTGAAGAAGGTGTGCGCGGCGCCGCGGGAGATGGCCTCGATGCCAACGGCACCGGTACCGGCGAAGAGATCTGCAAAGCGCGAGCCGTGCACGCGTGGGCCAAGGATGTTAAAGAGGGTCTCGCGCAAGCGATCGCTGGTGGGACGAGTGGCTGTGCCGGGAGGTGAGGTGAGGATTCGGGAACGGTAGGTTCCAGCGATGACGCGCATGAGTTGATGGTAAAGGGAGTGAAGAGAAAGGCAGCGTGGCGCATACAATCAGGAATATGAGCGGGTGGTCGTTTGGGATCGGCAAGGTGTTCGGGGTGGAGGTGCGGCTGCACTCGTTCTTTCTGTTCCTGCTGGCACCGGCGGCGGTCTGGTCTGTGGTGATAGGGCGCCCTCCGACACGAGGTGTGGTGCTTTGGGTTTTGTTGCTGTTGGCCGTGCTGGTGCGGGAGATCGCACGAGGGATTGCTTCCGCGGCGTTCTATCTGAACGTGAAGAGTGTTTTGCTGCTTCCGACCGGCGGATTGTTGACGTACTCGGGTGTGGAATCGGAGAGTCGTGCTGGGCAGCCGGTGGTGCAGCGGGTGATGGCGCTGGTGGGGCCGATCGTCAACATCGTGTTTGGGCTGATGCTGGCGGGCTTTGTGGCTACGGTATCGCCGGGTGTTTCGCTGCTGACGATGCCCTGGGTCTCCCCGGCGCACCTTTTGCGGACGCTGATCTGGGTGAACCTGCTGCTGGGTGCGCTGAACCTGCTGCCGGCGTGGCCGCTTGACGGCGGACGCGTGATCCGCAGCGAGGTGGTGCGAGGTGCATCGGCTGGATCGAAGGCTGGACGGATGCTGCCGGCACGTCTGCAGGTGCTGGTGAGGATGAGTCGCTGGATTGCGCTCAGCCTGATTGTTTACGGCATGCTGGCGCCGAACCTCTGGATTATGATGGCGGGACTTGGCATCCTGCTGGGCGCCCTGGTAGAGCGCCAGGGCCTGCTGCCGGAGCGCGAGACGGATTCAACGCGGGTTGGCGATGTGATGCTGACGGAATATTCGATATTGCCGGCGAGCGCGACGCTCGAAGATGCGATGCTGGCGGCCCGGCACAGCCTGCAGGATATCTTTCCAGTGGTACGGGCAGGCAACATGGTGGGTGCGGTGGGACGGCAGGCAATCCTCGAGACCCTGGCGACCAGCGGCAACGGGTATGTGCAGGGGATCATGACGCGCAGCTTCCAGACAGCGACGGTGAATGATTCTTTGATGGAGACGCTGAATAAGGCGGTCGGCCAGGGTGTGGGCGCCTCGCTGCAGATTGTGCCGGTGGTGGATGGAGACGCGGTGGTCGGCATCCTGACGCCGCAGCATCTGCAGAGATCGCTCGGGCTGATTCCGAGGCGCGTGGTGCGTGCAGGCCGGACGGCGGAAGACGAGACGGACTAATGCCTTTCGTTGCCAGAGGAAGTTCGCAGGGAAGCGGGCCGCAGACGCTTCGGCGGGTGTTAGCGGGTGTGGGACTGCTGCTGGTGGTGGTCGTTTTTGGTTTCCTGGTGGCGGGCAAACTGCGCGCCAGGAACTGGGTGAAGGGGCTGCCGGGTCGTTTGGGCGTGGGTATTACGCAGGACTCGAACAGCTTTACCTACGATCAATCTTCGAAGGGGAAGAAGATCTTTACGATACATGCGGCGAAGGAGGTGCAGCGTACGGACGGCAAAGTGTCGCTGCACGATGTGGGAATTACGACGTATGGCCCGGCGGGACAACCTTCGGACAAGATTCACGGGACGGATTTTACCTATGACCAGAAAGGCCAGATGCTGACGGCCGTAGGTGAAGTGTTCATTGACCTGGTGCCGCCGCAGGCGAAGGATGCGACTGGTGCAGAGATGCCGATGTCGCAACAGGAACTCGAGCGGAAGATGGTGCACGTGAAAACGATTGGCCTGGTGTATGACCAGAAGGGACGCATCGCGAGTTCGGACGGCCCGGTGGAGTTCCGCACGGAGGGGTACACCGGGAGTTCAGTTGGAGCCACCTACGACTCGAAGAACGATGTGATCGTGCTGAGGTCGCAGGTACGCATGAGCGGGATTCGGAATGAGCGTCCGGTCGTTTTGACGGCCACACACGCGGAGATGGATCGCAAGGCGAACGTTATTGATCTGCAGACCGCCGCTTACGTCTCCGCTGGTGCAAGTGGGTCGGAGACTGCGAGCGCAGCCCATGCAATTCTTCATACGAGTGCGGCTGGAAACCCGCAGAAGATCAACGCAGCAGGGAATGTGACGCTGACTTCTGCTCAGCGGGGTACGGTGACCTCGGACAAGCTGGACCTGGATCTGGGAGAGAAAGGCCAGGCGCAGGCGGCGCATCTCTTCGGCAACGTGAAGTACGCAAACGATGAGGGAGCGAAGCATGAGAAAGGTCGCGCCGATGATGCAAAGATCGCGTTTGATCCAGCAGGACGGCCGGTTCACGCGTTGATGAATGGTGGCGTGACGTTTCTGGAGCAAGGGCCGGCGAGCATGAGGAACCTGGATTCGGCGACCCTGGATGTGACGCTCGGGGGCGGAGGCAAGGAACCGACAGTCGTGCGGTCGGCGGAGGCCCAGGGGCCCGGCGGCGCTACGCTGAAGCTGGCCGATACGGGTGTGAAGGGATGGACCAGCACCGACATCAGGGCAGACAAGCTGGTGGGACGGTTTGCGACCACAGGGAAGACCAACGAACTCATCGGTCTGGATGGCAATGCGCATAGCTGGGTGCAGCGGATCGTGAATGCTCCCAATGGGATTGAGACCTCCAAGGACACGAGTACAGGCGATGCGCTGCACGTGGACTTCAAGCCAGGGGATGACGGTCATAGCGAACTGACGCGGGCAGAGCAGAAGGGCAGCGTAGCGACCGTCCACGAGGCGGTCACAATGGTGAACGGGAAGCCGGGCGCTCCGACAATTGAGCATGGCCGGGCGGACGATGATGTGTATGAGGCAGGGTCGAATGTCGCGCATTTAATCGGAGATGCCGAGGTGCAGGACCAGACGAGTGCGCTGACGGCGGACAAGGTGGATGTGAATCGCGGGAGTGGGGATGCGTTTGCCTACGGGAAGGTAAAGGTGACATATCTGAGCTCGCCTTTGCCGGGTGGTCCGCCGCCTACGACACCGCAGGAGCCGGTGCATGTGCTGGCGGCGCGGGCGATTGCGCACAAGGCTTCAGGGTTAGCGGAGTTCTTCGGCAGTGGCCAGGATCTGGCGCGGATGTGGCAGGGGACATCACAGGTTCAGGCTCCGGTGCTCGATTTCTATCGGACAGAGAAGAGGCTGGTGGCGCATGGGGATGCGGGGTCGGATGCACCGATGGTGCGAGCGGTGCTGGCTTCTGCGGCCACCTCTGCGAGTACCGCGGCGCCGACGATTGGCGCGGCTGCCGGAGCGAAGAAGGTTGTGGGAAGCGGCGGGATCACGCATATTGTGAGCCGGGAGATGGTTTATACAGACAGCGCGCGAACGGTGGAATTTGCCGGCGCGGTGCGGGTGGTGGATCAGGGTGGCGTGTTGACCTCGAATCAGGCGACGGTGTGGTTGACCAAGCCAGCCGCTGCTTCTTCTACGGACAGAAGCGCGGCTGCGTCGGCGTCCGGCTTTATGAGCGGCCGGGTGGATCACATGGAGGCGCAGGGGGCGGTTGTGCTCACCCAGCCTGGCCGCCGCGCTACGGGCGACAACCTGGTATATACCGCGAGCGATGCTGTGTACGTGCTGACGGGGACGAAGTCGGTACCGCCGAAGGTGGTCGACCAAGCGCAAGGCATGACGACGGGCGCGGCTTTGCGGTTCAAGTCGGGCGATGATAGCGTCGAGGTTCTGGGTTCTGTGGATGGGAAGACAGCTGGGCGGGTGCGCTCGGAGACACGGATGAAACAGTAATGCGGGTTTTGCGCACGGAGTTGCTAGGCAAATCGTACGGGGAGCGCGAGGTGGTGCGCGGGGTCTCGCTTGAGATCAGCCAAGGCGAGGTGGTGGGCCTGCTGGGGCCGAACGGCGCCGGAAAGACGACCAGTTTTTACATGATTGTGGGACTGGTGCGGCCGGATGCGGGCCGGGTGCTTGTGGATGATGTCGACATTACGCGTCTGCCGATGTATCTGCGGGCGCGGCAGCAGGGGATCAGTTACCTGCCGCAGGAGCCGAGCGTATTTCGGAAGCTTACGGTTGAGGAGAATTTTCTGGCTGTGCTCGAGACGCAGGACGGGCTTACAGCGGCGCTTCGGCGTGCGCGAGCGGAGCGGCTTCTCGAACAGTTGAATCTTGGGCATGTGCGGCGGACTAACGGCTATGCGCTGAGTGGAGGGGAACGCCGCAGGGTGGAGATCGGGCGCTGCCTTGCGATCGAGCCGGCGTTTATTCTGCTGGACGAACCATTTTCCGGTATTGATCCGATTGCGGTGCTGGACCTGCAGCAGATTATCTTTCAGTTGAAGTCCGCCGGGATCGGAGTGTTGATTACCGACCATAATGTACGCGAGACGTTGAGCGTGACGGATCGAGCTTACATTATCAATGAGGGCAAGATCTTCCGCGCGGGGACGCCGGGCGAACTGGGGCGCGACGAAGAAGTGAAGCGGGTCTATCTCGGCGAGAAGTTTTCCATGGATTAGAGGCTGTTCCGCATTAGGAACGTCTCATTCACAGGGGCTGAAAGCCGGTGCTTCAAGGGTGCAGGAACTTTTCGAGAAGTGTAGACTGAGGCTCAAGCAACCACTCGATGTGTCCTCGTCCGCATCAATCGACGGGCGCCCCAGGGAGATTCTCCCGGGCGAAAAGAAGGTCATAAAGCCTACAAACTTAGCTTGTTGAGGAAGGATCTCCGTGTTCTTGCAGCCGAAACTCAATCTGAAGGTCTCGCAACGGCAGGTGTTGACGCCTGGCCTGGTGCAGATGGTCAGTGTGCTTGCGCTGAACAAGCTTGAGTTGAAGGACATGATCAATTCGGAGATGATCGAGAACCCGGTTCTCGAAGAGCTTGAAGAGACAGCGGCTTCACTGGATGAGCGGAGCGGCATCGAAGGGGATCGCGAGCGTACGGCGGAAGAGGTAGCGGTCGAGGCCAAGCGCGAGGAAAAAGATCCCTTCGACGAGATCGACTTCGGGAGCTACTTTCAGGATTATCTGGATCCTGGCTTTAAGACGGCTTCGAACTTTGAGGAGTATGACAAGCCTTCGTTTGAACACTTCCTATCGCAGCCAAGTACGCTGAGCGATCACCTGCTTTGGCAGTTGGGCTCGCTCAACCTTACCGACGAGGTTCGTGCGGCGGCGGAGTTGATCGTTGGCAATCTTGATGAGAATGGCTACCTGGCCTCGAGCGACGAGGAGATGGCCGAGGCGTTGTCGCTCGCACTGGCGGCCGCGGCACGTGCGGCAAAGCGGGTGGAGCCGATTCCGTTCGAGCGCGGATGGAAGGGCCGGAACGGGAGTTACCCTGAGGGTCAGCACCAGAACGGGAACGGCGATGGATCTGGAGCTTGCAGCGAGCTGATGTCTGCTTCGGCGCCTACGTTTGCTGAGGACGCGCAACGTTTTGAGAGTAGTTTGCGTGCCGTGGTGCAGGCGCGCAAGATGGTGCAGCAGCTTGATCCAATCGGTGTGGGTGCGCGGGATCTGAAAGAGTGCCTGCTGCTGCAGGTTGCGGCGCAGCGAAGGGAAGCGGCATTGGTATTGCGGCGCCGGTCGCGTGGGCAGGAGGCGCAGGTGGTTGGAGTGGAAGGGCCGGAGCCTTTTGACGTCTTCAAGACCACGATGCACATCGTTGAGAACTGCCTGGCTCTGCTGCAGAAGAAGGACATGCGCGAGCTGACGAAGAGCTGCGGGCGCACGGCCGATGAGGTGCAGGCTGCGGTCGAGTACATCCGCACGCTCGATCCTCGACCAGGCCAACGCTACAACGTCAGCGAGACGCGGCTGATTGAGCCGGATGTGGCGTTTGTGAAGCGCGATGGAGAGTATGTTGTGCTGATGAACGAGGAGGATATGCCTACGCTCCGGCTGAATCAGGGCTATCGCAAGATGCTGAAGCAGAAGCAGACGGAGAAGGAAGTCCGCGAGTATGTGAAAGAGCGGTATAAGAGCGCGATTCAGCTACTGCGCAACATCGAGCAGCGCAAGAACACGATCGTGCGGACGTGCGACGCGATTGTTCGGCGGCAGGCAGATTTTCTTGAGCGGGGCGAATCGGCGCTAAAGCCGATGATGATCAAGGAAGTCGCCGAGGAGATCGGAGTGCACCCTTCGACTGTAAGTCGCGCCGTGGCGAACAAGTATGTGCATACCGCGCAGGGCGTTTACGAGCTGAGGTTCTTCTTTTCGGAAGGGGTGAACGGGCCGGAGGGTGGTGATCTGCCGCTGGTGCTGCTGAAGCGCAAGGTGAAGAAGCTGATTGAAGATGAAGACCCGCGCAAGCCGTTGACTGACGATCATCTGGCGGCGGAGCTGAAGGCACAGGGCATCAACGTCACGCGGCGGACGGTTGCGAAGTATCGCGAGGACATGCAGATTCCGAGTACGCATCAGCGTCGTGTCCGCTAGGCTGTGGGGGCCTGAGGAAGACTTCTGTTGTAACAGAGGAGTAATGTAACGGCATCTTAGTGTTTGAGGTGCCAATGCATGAACGTTGATAACACCGGACGGAACATCGAGTACACAGGGCTGAATATAGAGTTCACTGCAAGGTGGACGACTATCACGCCGAAGATCAAGAAGATGGCAGAGACTGAGCTGACCCGCGTGGACCAGATGCTGGGTGGAACCGGCCGATCTGGAATCATTGGAGCTCACGTAATTCTGACGGAGGATAAGTACCGCCAGATCGCTGAAGTGACGTTGAAGACGACAACCGAGACCCTGGTGGCAACGTGTGAGGGAACGGAGATGCTGGTGGCGCTGCACGATGCGCTGCGGAAGATTGAACAACAGGCTGTGCGGCACAAGGAGCGTCGTCTCACGGTCGAGCGGCACGCGAAACCTGCCTCGTCGGAGCCTTTGATCGAGGTCGTCTCGCCTCCGGCGATTGCAACTTAGATTTAGGTACCGACTCGAACACAAACCCTCTCACCTCATTAGCAGCTTCTGCCGATGCAAAGGTGAGAGGGTTTGTTTTCGATGGGCAACATGGATCAGCTGAGGGTCGATGCGCGGTCGGGCGGGCTGTCGGCGGAAGCGTTCGAGCGCCTGCCCTGCATGGCGTTGCTGGTCGAGAGGGACATGGTTGTGGCGCGCAACGCTCTGGCCCGGAGTATGGCCGGTCTGGCTGGGGAAGAGGTGATCCCTTCGCCTGTGAGCGAGGTACTGGGCGAGGGTTGTTTCGGGGTAGACCTTCAGCCGGAGCGGCAGCGTGTGCGCTTTGAAGGGGTCTTGCTGCGGCGGCACGGAAAGGGTCTTCGCGTGAGCGCGGCGGCGCAGCAGACCGAGATTGCAGGGCGTGCAGGCACGCTGGTGTTGATGATGGAGCATACGCGGGAGGCGGCTGTTGAACCGGAGACCGAGGGGTCGTTTCTGGAAGACCTGATGGAGGCGATTCCTCGCGCTACTGTGGTCACGCATGGGAATCGGGTGCTTCATGTCAATGGAGAGTTTCTGCAGATGTTCGACTATGCCTCGGCTGAAGTTGTCGGTCGCGGATTGGATGAACTGCTACTGCCGGATGGCCGGCTGCACGAGGAAGAGATGATTACGCATCAATTGGAGAGGGTGGGCCAGGTTGCATTTGAGACGCAGAGGAGGACGCGGCAAGGACGTCTGCTCGATGTGCATCTGATGGCTTCGCGATTGAGGCTGGGAGAGGACGCGAGCGGAATCTTCTTTACGTTTCTGGATATCGGCAAACAGAAGCAGGAGGAAGAGCGTCTGCGGCATCGCGCGATGCATGACGGCCTGACCGGGCTTGCGAACCGGGCTTTGTTTTTGAACCGCGCGGAGCTGATGTTGTCACGGCTTCGGCGTCGGCCGAACCGTAGCTTCGCGATCTTTTTTCTTGATCTGGATGGCTTCAAGCAGGTCAACGACGAGCTTGGCCATGGTGCGGGCGACGCGGTGCTGCTCGAGGTGGCGGACCGCCTGCGCGAGTGTGTCAGGCCACAGGACACGGTTGCGCGGTTTGGCGGCGACGAGTTTGCGCTGCTGGTGGATGAGACAGGCGCAGAAGACGAGATGCAGAAGGTCGCGATGCGGCTGCAGGAGGAGGTAAGCCAGGTTGTTCTTCTGCCGGGAGCTGAGGCGCGGGTGTCTGCAAGCATCGGCATTGCGCTGGCGCATGAAGCCTATGCAGACGCAGCTGCGATGCTGCGCGATGCGGACCTGGCAATGTACAAAGCGAAGCGGTCGGGCAAAGGCCAGTTCTGCCTGGGGGATCGACCTGGAATGCTAAACGCCGAGCGCCTGGAGCGAACGCTCGGCTAAAGTCTGGAGGCGGATGCTAGGATTTCAGCATGGCGGGCAAGCGGATCGGCGAGAGCGCAAGGGTCGAGAAGCGTGGAACGAAAAAGGCAGCCGCGCATGGGGCACCGTCCGGCAGGCGAACGGCAGGAAAAGCGGCGACGAAGGTCGCGGTAGGCCGCAAGGTGGTGACGCCGGGCGACAGCGGCTCGCATGGCGAATTAGTGATCTTGACCGGGATGAGCGGCGCCGGCAAGGCTTCGGCGCTGAAGGCGTTCGAGGATCTCGGATACTATTCAGTCGATAACCTGCCCCTTGACCTGATTCCGCGGTTTGCGGACCTGGTGCGGCAATCGACCGAGATCGATCGTGCTGCGCTTGTGATTGATGTGCGCGAAGGCATGAAGCTGGATCGGTTTCCGGCGATTTTGAAGAAAGTACGCAAGGTGCTCTCGACGCGGGTGTTGTTTCTGGAAGCGAGTGAGGACGCCTTGGTGCGCCGGTTTTCGGAGACGCGGCGCCCGCACCCGATGGGACGCGAGGAGACGGTGCTTGAGTCGATTCGGGCGGAGCGGAAGCGATTAGACCCGATTCGGAACGTGGCCGATATCCTTCTTGAGACGACAAAGTTCAATGTGCATGAACTGCGCGCGCACATTAATGCTCAGTTTGAGGAGCATGAGGCGGCCGAGCGGAATCTGACGATCTCGTCGATGAGCTTTGGGTTCAAGAACGGGGTACCCACGGACGCGGATGTGGTGCTGGACGTGCGTTTTCTGCCGAACCCGCATTTTGTGCCGGAGTTTCGCGAGTTGACGGGCAAGAACCCCAAGGTGGCGCAGTATGTCCAAAGCTTCCCGCAGACAGAGGAGTTTCTGCAGAAGACGACCGAGATGCTCGAGTTCCTGCTGCCGCACTACATCAAGGAAGGCAAGAGCTATCTCACCGTTGCGTTCGGGTGTACGGGGGGACAGCACCGGTCAGTCTTTATTGCCGAGGAGATGAAACGACGGCTGGAGGGCGCGGGGTACAGGGTGCGGACGGCGCACCGGGATATGCCGCGTTAGAGTACGGCGTGACAAGGGTCAGAGGATAGAAGCCGGATAAGAACGGCTAACAACACGCTGTCCTGGTTACGCGTTGCTTTGGCGCGCCGTAGAATGTTGATGGAATGGGACGAGAGACTTGGGAGCGGGCGGCTTGAGGCGGGGCTGGCGGTTACTGGAATATCTGCGACCGTACCTGCTATTTTCGCTTGCTTCGGTGGTGCTGATGGCGGTGGTTGGGTTGATGGCCGCATTTCGCGTGCTGCTGGTCAAGCCTATCTTCGACAATGTGCTGCGACCGGACGCGCCGGCGACGGACATCTTTCGCATCCCGGTGAAGTGGTTGCACCGGAGCATTGATCTGCAGTTCCTGGTGCCGCACCACTTTCATAATGCGTGGACGGTTGTGGCGTATGCGCTGGTCTCTTCGGCGCTGCTGAAGTCTGTGTGTGATTACGCGGGCACGTACCTGGTGAACTATGCGGGGTTCGGGATGATTACGGACCTGCGCAATGATTTGTACAACGCTGTGCTGCGGCGTTCGATGTCGTTCTTTCAAAAGCACACGACGGGTACGTTGCTCTCGACGTTGATCAACGATGTTGAAAAGGTTCAGACCGCGATGAGCACGGTACTGGGTGATGCGCTGCAGCAGATGTTTACGTTCTTCGCTCTTCTGGCTTTGGCGGTAATTACCGGCGGCAAACTCGCATGGGTGCTGCTGGCCTTTGTGCCGGTGGTGATTCTGTCGGCGCGGCGCATCGGCAAGAAAGTACGCCAGACGACTCGACGTGGGCAGGACAAGCTCGCCGAGATCCAGAACATCCTGCACGAGACCATCACTGGCAACAGTATTGTCAAGGCGTTTGGCATGGAGTTGTGGGAGGCGAACCGATTCCGGCGCGCGGCAAAGCGGCTTTTGACGGCGAATCTGAAGTCGGTGAGCGTGGCGGCTATTTCGAGCCCGCTGATGGATGCAATCGGGTCGATTGGCATTGCGCTGCTGTTGATGCTGGGAAGGAACGAGATCAAGTCCGGCGCGATGACGACTGGATCGTTTCTTGCCTTTCTGATTGCGACGTTTACGCTTTACGATCCAGTTCGCAAGTTCGCGCTTTACTACAACAGCTTTCAGCAGGCGCTGGGGGCGAGCGAAGAGATTTTCAGGTTTATGGACGCGCAGGACGATGTGGTCGAAAAGGAACGTGCGGTGCCGCTGAGTGGATTTACGGAGGCGATCGAGTTCGAGGAGGTGCGCTTCGGGTATCACGATGAGGGAGAGAAGCGCGAGGTACTGAAGGGGATCTCGCTGAGGGTGGAGCGTGGAGAGGTGATCGCGCTGGTGGGGCCGAGCGGCGCGGGCAAGAGTTCACTGGTGAACCTGATTCCACGATTCTTTGATGTGGATGCGGGCAGCATCCGAGTTGACGGACATGATCTGCGCGATGTGACGATCAGCTCCTTGCGGGCGCAGATCGGCAAGGTAACGCAGGAGACAGTGCTGTTCAACGATACGGTGCGAAACAACATTGCCTATGGGCAACCGGATGTTTCGATGGAGCGTGTGGAGGAAGCGGCGCGGATGGCGCTGGCCCACGAATTCATACTGCGTATGCCGGAGGGCTACGACACCAGGATCGGTGAAAAGGGCGTGCGACTGAGCGGCGGCGAACGCCAGCGGCTGGCGATTGCGCGGGCGATCCTGAAGAACGCGCCGATTCTAATCCTGGATGAGGCAACGAGCGCACTCGATACGGAGAGCGAGGCGTTTGTACAGGCGGCGCTAGGAAATCTGATGGAAGGACGGACTTCGTTTGTGATTGCACATCGTCTGTCTACCGTCAGGCGGGCGACGCGCATAGTGGTGTTGGAGGCTGGCCGCGTAAGCGAAGTAGGAACGCATGAAGAGTTGATGGGGAAATCAGGAACGTACCGGCGGCTGTATGATTTGCAGTTCAGGGATGAGCCAGCGATGAGCATCGACGCGGAGATGACGGCCGAGGTGGACCCGTTGATCGCATGATGCTGCGACAGGTGGGCCTGCGATGAGCGGGGTTCGATGAAGGAGGGTGGATGCGGGTTCTATCGATGACAGGATTTGCAGGGATGAGCGGGGTGGATGCCGGTGGGCGCTCGCTGACCATGTCGGTGAAGAGCGTCAACCACCGGCATCTCGACTTGCAGGTGAGGTTGCCAATGGGGCTCGATGCGCTGGAGCCGGGTATCCGCAAGGCGGTGAAGGCGGCTGTGCATCGTGGTCATGTGGAACTGACCTGCGTTCTCGAGAAGGAGACGCAGACTACGGGCATGGAATGGAACGAGGCTTTGGTGGCGGCGCATGTCACTGCATTTCGCCGCGCCGCGGAGCGATTCGGTCTGACCCAGGAGCCGGACCTGAATGGAATCCTGCGGCTGCCTGGGGTACTGTCGAGTTCGTCTGTGACCGTGGATGTGAACGAGATCGAGCCTCAGGCGCTCAGGGCGGTCGAGGAGTTGCTGGAGAGGTTCAACGCCTCGCGAGCGTTGGAAGGGGAGTCGCTGGCCGCGGAGCTGAGAGCGGGGATGCAACGATTGGGCGAGCTGACGAGCGAGGCGCGTGAACTCCGCGTGGGAGTGGCGGACGCGGAGTTTGCGAAGCTGAAGGGACGCTTGAAGCTGCTGCTCGACGGCGAAGGCATCAGCGAAGAGCGGATGCTGGCCGAGGCGGCGTTGCTGGCAACGCGGAGTGACGTCGAAGAGGAACTGGTGCGGCTGAAGACGCATGTGGAGCGCTTCCGCGAGCTGCTCGATGCGGGTGGCGAATTGGGACGGCAGTTGGATTTTCTGCTGCAGGAGATGAACCGTGAGGCGAATACGCTGATGTCGAAGACCGGTTCGAGCAGCGGCGACCATGGACTGCGGCTGACCGAGGTGGGTTTGCAGATGAAGGTCGAACTGGAGCGTGCCCGGGAGCAGGTACAGAACCTGGAATAGCAAGGTAAGGGAACAAGCCTCCTGCCGCGTTGGGAGGACGGACTTGTTCATGCAGTGCGGTTAGACTTGGGAGATTATGGCAGGAATTCTGTTTATTATCTCGGCGCCTTCAGGGTCGGGAAAGTCGACGTTGGTCAGTCGTCTGCGTTCGCTGGTTGAGGGTCTCGACTTCTCGGTTTCGTATACGACGCGCGCGCCGCGGGGCAGCGAGGCGCAGGGTGTGGAATATCACTTTACGACGCGCGCGACCTTCGAAGCGATGATTGCTGCGGAGGAGTTTCTCGAGCACGCGGAGGTGTTTGGGAACTACTACGGGACGGCGACTGATGCGCTCGAACATGCACGGGTGGCGGGCAAGGATCTGCTGCTCGACATTGATGTTCAGGGTGCGGTGCAGGTGATCGCAAAGCGACCGTCCGCAGTTTCGATATTTATCTTGCCGCCGAGTCCGGAGATTCTGGAACGTCGTTTACGACATCGGAGCCTGGCGGAACATGTGACCGACGAAGATGAGATCGAACGCAGACTGAAAGAGGCGAAGAAGGAGCTGGAACGTATCGGCGAGTACCGGTACGCCATCGTCAACGATCAGCTCGATGAGGCTGTGGATGAGCTTCGGGCGATTGTTCTGACGGAGCGGCAGGATCCGGACGCGGATCGGAATCTGGCGCAAAGCTGTCTGACGACGGCACGTTCCTCGCGGCTGCTTGCGGCGGTTGAGAGCTTCGAGCTATAAGGGTTGCCTGGCGAGTGTAGGCTCTTGGCTTAGTTGTTGAAGTTTGCTGTGGGCTTGTGAGCTGGAGTGAGGTATTGTCGGCCTATACCCGAAAAGCAATAGCCAGTGAGTAACCGGTACGCAAATTCTCCTCAGAGGTGACGCGATGATTAAGGATACGAACGCTTTGTTGAACAAGTACAGCCTGGTTAAGGGTGCGGCACGGCGGGCTCGGCAGCTTCAGTCGGGTGCTCCTCCTTTGTCGAACTCCAAGTCGATGAAGGCTTGCAGGGTAGCGCAGGATGAGATTCGCCAGGGCTTCGTAACGTTTGTGCTGCCCGAACGCATCATTGAGCCAACGGTGGATCATCCTCTGCTCGAACAGTTGTAGGGTCCGGGTAAGACGACGGGCATGCTGCTTTCCTTCTGAAGCTTGTACCGCGTTTTGATTGCGCGGTCGCAGGATCTCCGCGGCTGTAAGCTAAGAGGATGGTGGACGGGAAGCAGGAAACCGGGTTAGAGCCGATGCGGGCGTATCTCGAATATTTTCGAGATATGGGAGTGTATGACTTCTATCGCAATGGCGAACCGAGCGGGATTGAGCTCAGTGCCGTGCCGGCCGAGGCTACGGTTACCCTGATCGAGTCCACGCCTGAGCTTTCTCAGCCGACAGGTCAGCTTGCGTCACATCCGCAAGGGCCTCCCGTCTCGAGAGTGGTACCTCCTGCTGCCGAGCCGCAGCGCTTACCGGTCTCTCCCCTTCCGATGTCGGCTTCCGCTAGTCTGGTGGAGATGGCAAGAATTGTTTCGCTGACGGATTTGATTCCGGCGGCTTCGGTACAGGTAGAGGCTGCGAACAAGCCTGCGGCTCTGCAGGCGATTCGGGAAGAGATCGGCGACTGCACGCGTTGTCCGCTGGCCTACGCGGGCCGTCGCAAGATTGTCTTTGCGGATGGCGACCCGAATGCGCGCCTGATGTTTGTCGGCGAGGGGCCGGGCGCCGAGGAAGATGAACAGGGACTGCCTTTCGTGGGTAAGAGCGGGCAGCTGTTGAACAACATGATTGTAGCCATGGGGCTGACGCGCGAGCAGGTCTATATTGCGAATGTGGTGAAGTGTCGGCCGCCGGCCAACCGGGCCCCGGAGCCAGTGGAGGCTGGCACATGTACGCCGTTTCTGGCGCGCCAGATGGACGTGGTGGCGCCCGAGATTGTGGTGGCATTAGGAGCGACGGCGGCGATGTACCTGCTGGGCGTGAAGCAGTCGCTGATGTCTTTGCGCGGCAAGTGGCACCAGGTGCGCGGTGCCAAGGCAGTGGTGACGTATCACCCTGCATTCCTGCTAAGGGATCCGCGCCAGAAGGGCGAGGCCTGGAAAGATCTCCAGATGGTGATGGCGGAGATGGGTCTGAAACGCTAGAGCTCATCGTGTGTCATCGGTTCCGGGACTAAGCTTGAGGTGCCTGGACTTTGAAGAGGATGATGATGCGAAGTGATGTGCTCAGGAGCTTGAGGTGGGTTGCGATGGGGGTGACGATGCTGTGCTCCGGAAGCTCGGTGCTTGCGGCACAGAATGGCCATTGGAGCGAGGAGCAGGCGAATCGCTGGTACGAGCAGCAGCCTTGGCTGGTGGGCGCTAATTTTCTGCCTGCGAATGCCATCAATGAATTGGAGATGTGGCAACCGGAGACCTTTGATCCCGCGGAGATCGATCGGGAGTTTGGCTGGGCAGAAGCGATCGGCATGAATACGATGCGGGTGTTTCTGCAGAATCTACTGTGGGAGCAGGATGCCATAGGCTTTCAGCATCGCATCGATCAGTTTCTTGGGATCGCGAGCAAGCACCATATTCGGCCGATTTTCGTGCTGTTCGACTCGTGCTGGGATCCGAATCCAAAGCTTGGACCGCAGCATCCGCCAACGCCGGGCGTGCATAACTCGGGTTGGGTGCAGGCGCCGGGCAAGGCGACGCTTGCCGATCCGTCGCAATATCAAAAGCTGCAGGCTTACGTTGTCGGCGTGGTCGGAGCGTTTGCGAAAGACCCGCGGGTGCTTGCATGGGACGTCTGGAACGAGCCGGATAACGATAATGACTCTTCTTACGGGAAGGTCGAGTTGGCTGATAAGAACGAGCGCATCCTGAAGCTGCTGCCGCAGGTGTTTAGCTGGGCGCGGTCGGTGCAGCCCACGCAGCCGCTGACGAGCGGTATCTGGCATGGGGACTGGAGTTCACTCGAGACGATGGTGCCGATGGCGCGCGAGCAGGTTCAGGACTCCGACGTGATCTCGTTTCACAATTATGGCTGGCCCGAAGACTTCGAGGCGAGGGTACGTCAACTGAGACAATTTCACCGACCGCTGCTTTGCACGGAGTACATGGCGCGTGGCGCCGGGAGCCTGTTCGACAACGTGTTGCCCGTGGCGAAACGGGAGAATGTTGCGGCGATCAACTGGGGACTGGTTGCAGGCAAGAGCCAGACCTATCTGCCGTGGGACTCGTGGGAGCGGCCTTATGTGAACATTGAGCCGACGGTGTGGTTCCATGACGTGTTTCATCCGGATGGAACGCCGTATCGGCAGGCTGAAGCGGCGTTGATAAAACAACTGACTGGAAGGCCGTAGAGGCGTCCTGACGCCCCACTTCGCGGGTTATTGGGCTTCGCGTGCTGCTCCCGTGGGGGGGGCCCCACTTTGTTGGGGGCGCCGGGGGGGGGGGGCGGCGGGGGCGGGGGGGGTTTTTGACTTGTTTGGTGGGGCGC
>CAXTNM010000002.1:18066-70767 GCA_964245715.1 uncultured Acidobacteriaceae bacterium
CTGCGCGGCGCCGGGACCCCCCCCTGCGCGGGTTTTGGGGCTGCGCGGGCGGCCCCCGGCGGGCCAAACAATCTTTGTGGCCCCCGACGGGAGAGCTAGGCGGCGATGCCGTGGCAGTTTTTGAACTTCTTGCCTGAGCCGCAGGGACACTTATCGTTCCGGCCGACTTTTTCGCCGGTGCGTACGGGGCCGGAAGCCGAATCCGCTGTGGCGGAGCCGGACTGCCGCGCCCGCTCGAGTTCGCGTTCCTTCTTCTTCTGGAACTCGCGCTCGAGGGCGTCGATGGTGGTTGAGGGAGCTTTCGTAGGAACGTTCGGGGCCGTGGTCTGGGTCGCACCGACGACCTCCATCTGTTGTGCGGGAGCCTGGATGGCGGGGGCGGCTTGCGCGGCGGCGAGCTGTTCGGGGGTCTCGATAGGCTGACCGTCGGGACCGATGATCTGCATGCGGAAGAGGTGACGGGAGGTGTCTTCCTGGAAGCGCAGCATCATGCCCTCGAACATGTCAAAGGACTCCTTTTTGTAGGCGACAAGGGGATCCTGCTGAGCGTAACCACGGAGCCCAATGCCTTCCTTGAGGTGGTCCATTGCGAGCAGGTGGTCTTTCCATAGGCCATCGAGGACGGAGAGCATAACGATGCGTTCGTGGTAGCGCATGGCCTGCGCGCCGAGGATCTGCTCCTTGATGTCGTAGCGCGCGCGGATGCGCTCGTAGATACTTTCTCCGAGCTCGTGGCGGCCGAGTTCGTGCGCGTTGATGGCGTCGGCGCCTTCATTGAGCTTTAAGCCGAAGATCTCGTAGATAGCGTTGAAGGCCTGGTCGAGCTTCCACTCGTCTGGTGTCGCCTTCTCGGGAGCGAACTCTTCGAGGATGTTCGAGAGGATGGTGCCGGTGTAGTCCTCGGTGATTAGCTGTTTCTGGTCTACTCCCTCCATTAACTGCTTTCTCAACCCATAGACCGCTTCGCGCTGCTTGTTCATGACGTCGTCGTACTCGAGGACGTGCTTGCGCGACTCGAAATTCTGCGTCTCGACCGCCTTTTGCGAGCTCTCAATACGCTTCGAGATCATGTTGGACTCGATGGGCACACCCTCTTCCATGCCGAGACGCTGGAGCAGGCCGGAGACCCATTCACGCGCGAAGATGCGCATGAGGTCGTCTTCAAGCGAGAGATAGAAGCGTGAGGCGCCGGGGTCGCCCTGACGTCCGGCGCGTCCGCGAAGCTGGTTATCGACGCGGCGGGATTCGTGGCGTTCGGTGCCGAGGATGAAGAGTCCGCCGGCTTCGATGACGGCATCGTGTTCGGCCTTCGCGGCAGCTTCATGGTCGGCGATGGCGGAATCCCATGCGGCCTGAGAGGTTTCGAACTCCTGCCCGGAGTAGTAGAAGCGGATCATGCCGGGACCGGCCACGGGTTGGATGGCGCCCTCGGCAGCGGAGACGGCGCGAGCGAGATTCTTGCGCACGAGGTCCTGGCGCGCCATGAATTCGGAGTTGCCGCCGAGCAGGATGTCGGTGCCGCGGCCGGCCATGTTGGTGGCGATGGTGACCATGCCCAGACGTCCCGCCTGCGCAACGATCTCAGCTTCTTTTTCGTGGAACTTGGCATTCAGGACGACGTGCCGGACGCCCTTGCGCTTGAGGATCTCGGAGAGAGTTTCCGATTTTTCAATGCTGGTGGTGCCAACGAGTACGGGTTGTTTTTCGGCGTGCAGGCGAGCGATCTCGTCGGCGACGGCGTAGTACTTTTCGTTGGTGGTGCGGAAAACGACGTCGGGATATTCAATGCGCGCCATCTTGCGGTTGGTGGGCGTGACGACGATGTCGAGCTTGTAGATCTTGTCGAACTCGGCGGCTTCGGTCTCGGCGGTGCCGGTCATGCCGCTGAGTTTCTTGTACATGCGGAAGTAATTCTGAAAGGTGATGGTGGCGAGGGTCTGATCTTCCTTGCGGATGGCCACGCCTTCCTTGGCTTCTACGGCCTGGTGGAGTCCGTCGGACCAGCGGCGTCCGGGCATCAGACGGCCGGTGAACTCGTCGACGATGATGACTTCGCCGTTTTTGACCACGTATTCGACATCGCGCTTATAGAGGTTGTGGGCCTTGATGGCGACCTCGACGTGGTGCTTGAGATCCCAGTTCTCGGGGTCGGCGATGTTGCCGATGCCGAGCAGACCTTCGATCTTCTCCCAGCCTTCGTCGGTGACGGTGATGGCGCGAGCTTTTTCATCAATGACAAAGTCGCCGGACCAGGTCTTGGTCTCGACGGTTTCGATCAGTTCGCCAAGTTCGAGCTTGGGGATGATGATGTTAACGCGGGCGTACTTGTCGGTGGTCTGGTCGGTGGGACCGGAGATGATGAGCGGGGTGCGCGCTTCGTCGATCAGGATCGAATCGACCTCGTCGACGATGCAGAAGTACTGGCCGCGCTGCACCATGTCAGTGAGCTCAAATTTCATGTTGTCGCGGAGGTAGTCGAAGCCGAACTCGTTGTTGGTGCCGTAGGTGATGTCGGCTGCGTAGGCTTCGCGGCGCTGCTGGTCGGAGAGGTCGTGCACGATGACGCCGACCGTGAGGCCGAGGAAGCCGTAGATCTTGCCCATCCATTCGGCGTCACGCTTGGCGAGGTAGTCGTTGACGGTGACGACGTGGACGCCGTGACCTTCGATCGCGTTCAGATAGGCCGGCAGAGTCGCAACGAGGGTTTTGCCTTCGCCGGTCTTCATCTCGGCGATCTTGCCCTGATGGAGGATGGCTCCGCCGATGATTTGAACGTCGAAATGGCGCATGCCGACGACGCGGCGGCCGGCCTCGCGGCAGACGGCGAAGGCTTCGGGCAGGATGTTGTCGAGCGCCTCCTTCTCAGCAGCGACAAACTCGTCCGGGTTGGCTTTGGGATCGATGTCCTTGACTGCTTCGGCCACGCGAGCACGAAATTCGCCGGTCTTTTCACGGAGCTGTTCGTCGGTGAGCTTCTGGATCTCGGGTTCGAAGGCGTTGACCTGTTGGACGTACGGCAGAAGGCGCTTAATGGCGCGGTCGTTGGACGTTCCGAAGACTTTGGAGATGACGGTGTTGATCAAGACGTTTCCTTTTAGGGCGCGCCGCGCACGTGGAAAGGGCGGGGCGGCAGCTCGGGCGCAAGGGTGCGCCACTCTCTAGTTTACGCGAAAGGTGTGGAAAACAGACGTAACACGGCTGCCTTCCAGGACTTCTGGCGCGCAAGCAGCGAGATCAGGGAGCATTGGAATCGTGGGTGAGCAGCGTTGCGGAATTTTTGGACAGAAGGTATTCGGCTGCCGGGGAGTGTCGTGGCGGAGCAGGAGCATTCCAGGCAGCGCGAGGCGTCGTGCCCGGCCGCTTCGATACGGTCTTTCGAACAGCCTCACTTGCCGGTGCAGGAAGCAGCGCGGTAAGCCACGCGTTGAGGATCGGCGCCTCGGGAGGCGCCGTCGCCTGCGCATGTACAGGGGTGCAGGCGAGCAGAACCGCGACGAAAAGGAGCGTCGACCTCATACGGCGAGGTTATCACCAGTTGCCTCAGTTTTGGCGATTTCCGTTCGGCTGGACCGATTGGTGCCGGTCCATGCCAGCTCCCGGAGCTATACGGCAGCAGCAACAGGAAGGGCGAGCAACTGGCTGACGAGCGATGACAGCATTTGCAATTCGGCAAGAGCCTGCCGGCCAAGCGTCTGGGCGTCCGGCGCATGGCCTTCCGACGCAAGATAAAGGAGGTTCGTCAGGCTCTGGAGCGGGTTGTTGATCTTATGCGCCAGCTGGTTGGCCATGGAGGCAGCGGCGGAGGCACCGGCCTGCTCGAGCAGAAGCTGATGCTGTTTTTGCTGGCGAATTCCAAGCGCGGCAAAGTCGGCGATCGTTTGCATGAGGCGACAGTCTTCGAGGTCGAAGGCCTGGTCGCGGGTATGGGCCATGATGAAGATGGTGCCTTGCGTTCCGTCCGCCGACCACGGGATCAGGATGCCGTCGGTGACGAGCGGAGCGGTTACCCCGAGGATGTCGAAAAAGCGCTGGTGGACGCGGAAGTGCTGCGCACGGCCACGCTCAATGCAGATGCCGCAGGCGCTGGGCTCCCTGGGCAGTATGGCGTTGAAGAAGTTGGAGTAGTCACCTGCGGTGGCGACCCAGTGATAGAACTCGGTCTCGGTTGAGTTTTCGCGCTGGATGCTGATGCCGGCACTGTCGGCTCCGCAGAGGGCGACAGCGGCATCGACGAGGGTTTGGAGGATGGTGTCGGGGTGCTGCACCAGGGCGTGGGCGATGCGCTGCAAACCTTCGCGCTGGTCGGCCGAGTTATGGTCCCGCAGTGGCCGCGCTCCGTAAGCGGCTTCGATGTCTTCGACATCGAGGCCGGTGTGGTTCGATTTGAAGTCGTTCGTGTTCAATCTGTGCCTACTACTCCCTGCGTGCATGTTCGTGAAGGTGAGGGGAGGCCGAAGAACAGATGCGAGTGTCAGCAGGGGCCCAAGTCACAGTTGAGTGTAAGGGCTCCTGTCGTTAAGAAGAAATAACAATGTAGAAAATTAGTTGTGCCGGCTGGCCCGCTACGTCGGTCAGGCACTTGGTACGCTGCCAGCCCTTGCGTTCGTTGGAGGAGCGAGTGAAGCCAACCATGCCACAAAGTGGTCCCTGCCTGGCATCAGGGCGTTTTTGGCTGATACAGCTGTAAAGCTGTTCCGCGCAGGACTTCGTCGGCGATGGCGAAGGCGCGGGGGCGGGTGATTTCGCCGTCGGCCATCATCCCGGTCAGGGCAAGCGCGAGGGCCTGGCGGGCGTTGTGGGCGGCAATCCATGTGGACTCTTCCCAGCCTTCGGCCTCTGAGAGGGCGTAGCCGTCGGTGCCGAAGAGGACTTTCTCGGGGAAGGTTTCGAGCCACTCGCGGAGCCAGCCGGCGAGGGTGCGCGGCGGAAAGGTGAGGGATTGCTGCGAGAGATCGAGGTAAACGTTCGGTTTCTGGAGCAGCGCGCCCGCCTCGCGAACGAACGGCCAGCCGCCATGCAGCATGACGAAGTTGGTGTGGCGCAGCTTGGGATCGTTGAACAGGGATTCGAGCAGAAGTGGGTTTCCGCCTGCGATTGAGAAGTAGCCGCCGCCGCCGGAGAGGGTGTGGAAGTGGACGGCCATCCCGAGGCGTCCGCACTCCTGGGCGATGGCGCGGAAGAGATAGTCCTGCAGAAGCTTGTAGTCGGCGGGGGTGCGGGCGGCGTTGACGTAGGCGCGCGCGGCGTCGTCATGCGACGGATTGGTGAAGTCGAACGAGCGGAGATAGGCGATCTCGAACTTCTCGGCGATGGCGCCGCCCCTGCGCTGGCGTTCGAGGGTGGGGAACACGACTTTGGCGAGATAGTCGTCGAGCGATCCGGGCATCCTGGTGAGGTGGACGTCGGCGAGGTAGCGGGCGCGAAGCTTGTCTTCAAGCGGGAAGAACAGGGCTTTATCGGGTGTTTGCGCGGCAAGCAGGGAGTTGTCGAAGGGAAAGAGCAGGGCGTCGGCGTAGGGTACCCAGCGGAATCGGGTCCCGGGCGTCCCGCTGTCGGTAACGCCCGGTCCCATGGTGACGCGATTGGCAACCATGGTGCCGATGTTCGCCTGGTCGAGCACCCAGGTGGCGTAGGCGAGACCTTTGGCAGCTTTAACTCTTTCGCGAGCGGCTGTGAGTTGCCGGGATGCGGCGGGCGAGAGGGGGAGCGTGAGATCGAGGCCCCAGAGAGCCTTCCAGGCGAGTGGAAGCTGCGGATTGTCCGGGCGCCAGGCAACCACGTCGGTCGCGGGCTCCATATTGTCGACGGGCAGCGCATCGAAGTCGCGGTCTGGCGCTTGTCTGAGCGCGGCGGCGTCCTGGGGGAGGACCGGGTGCGCGTGGTTGTCGACGGCGGGGGTTTGCAGGATGTGGGCGTAGAGCTCGGGATCGACCTGCCGTTCGAGCAGGGTTTGAGCGCAGAGGTTGGGCGCGACAAGGCTTGCGGCGAACAGCATCAGGGCAGCGAGGCGTGCGGGAGCGGTCACGAAGTCAACTTAGCACGGATGAGATCTAAGTTGAATCCGATCAGGGCGCGAGCAGCAGGCCGCGCGTCCGCCAGGCGCGGGCGACGTATTCAGTGCCGGGGTAGGTAAGGTGAACCTGGTCCATCTGCATTGGGACGCCGGGCGCGGCGAAGAGGGTGCAGGTTGCGTTCGGGCAGAGGATCTCCGACATGGAAATAGCGGTCGCGCCTGCGCTGCGGATGAGCGCCTGTTGCCTGGAGGTGTCTTTGAGCATGGTCTCGGAAAACTGGGTCTGCGGACGGTAGCGGTCGGGATGACGAAGCGAGGCGATTGAAACCCTGGGGCCGGGAACGGTGTAGGTCACCTGCGAGCCAACGACATAGACGTGCGTATTCTGCTGGCGGAAAAAGGTCAGTACTTCGGCCAGGACCTGCGGTGACGGTTGATCCGGTTCGATCTGGAAGACGACGGCGTCGACGTGGTGTCGCGGCAGGTAGTTCTGAAAGATGTAGTGCATGAGGGCGGGGCAACCGGGGCTCTGGTCCGGCGAAGCGGGTGATTGCAATTGGCAGTTGGGCGAGGTGGCCTGAAGGAAGTGGAGCTCAGGGTAAGTGGCGCCGAGCGCGTCGCGCATCTGCGCGATGAGGCTGCTGCCGAGCAGGAGAACGTTGGGGCGGGTGCGATCGGGAGCGAGGCAGGCGTTCCAGTCAGGGAGTTGAGTGGAGGAAGGTTTTTCGAGGAAACACGTTCCGAAGCGGTAGTGTGACTCGCTGCCGCTGGTGTCGCGGTAGGAGGCGATCTGCTGCTCGAGGGGCGAGAAGCGGTAGGCCGCTCCGTGGGTGAGGGCGAAGGCTGCGAAGGACGCGAGCGCGCAGGCGCTTAGTCCGCCTGCGACGGCGAAGAGGGTCAAACGCGACGGCTTGAAACGACCCTTGCGAAAGGGTGTTTCGATCCAGCGCCAGGAGGCGTAGGCGATGGCCATCGAGGCGGCCACGATGCTGAACTTCACCAGGTGCGTGTGCTGATGGGTGAACGGGTGCATCCGGTCGTAGACGATGAGCGGCCAATGCCAAAGGTAAAGCGAGTAGGAGAACTGTCCGATCAGGACCGGGACAGGCCGGGCGAACGCTCGGTGCACGAGAGTCGATCCGGTAGCAAGGATAAGCGCGGTGCCCAGGCAGGGTGGCAGCGCGGCGAGACCGGGGAAGGTGGTTGCCGGGGAGTAGAGAGCAATCGGCACAAGGATGCAGAGCAGGCCGACGAGCGCCAGGCTGGTTTTGCATCGCCTGGTGAGATTGGCGAGACGAGGGGCGTAGAGGTAGGCGAGAATGCCGGTGAACAGCTCCCAGAAGCGGGTGGGTAGAAGGTAGAAGCTCCACGTTGGATAGAGTCTCGTTGCGGGGATGCTGGCTGCGAAGGAGAGGATGGTGAGCCAGAGGATGACTTTTTCGATGGAGCGATCAACGACTTTGCGTCGAAGGAGCATGAGCAATGGCGGAAGCACGATGTAGAACTGTTCTTCGACGCCGAGCGACCAGGTATGCGTGAGGTAGTTGTTGGCGGCGGAGAAGTCGAAGTATCCGCCCGAGTGTGCGAGCGCGATATTCGACGAGAAGAGCAGAGCCGCGGCACCCATCCGGGCGAAGGAGACCAGGTCGATTGGCAGGAACGTCTGGTAGGCGACAAAGGTGACGGCCGCCAGCATGGCGAGCAGCGCAGGAAAGATACGGCGGATGCGCCGTTCGTAGAAGTCGAGATAGTTGATGCGTGCGTTCGCGGCGACTTCGCGAAGGAGAATGCCGCCGATGAGATAGCCCGAGATGACAAAGAAGACGTCGACACCGACGAAGCCGCCACTGCAGAAGCGCAGCCCGACGTGCGAGGCGACGACGGCCAGGACTGCAAGGGCGCGCAGGCCGTCGAGGTCCGCCCGATAACGCAGGTGAGAAACTTCGCCTGAGGAAAGCGAAGGGTCAATGGCCTCGGGCGTAAGGGTGAGAGTCTGGGCCAAACGCGCGCGCCTCCTTCTCTGTAAGGGGACAAGGTTTCCGGAGGTGCGTCCATCACCCTGTCGGGGTACGGGCTCCTCCGCTGCGGATGAACTCCGATGCCAAACCAACGTTGCAACCTGGCTTGTCGGTTAGAGTGTGGGGATGCGGATTTTTTTTAGCTTGAGTTTGGGGTTGATGGTGGGAGCGGCGTGTGCGCAGGATAAGCCTGCGGCGTTCCCGACGAACGAACAGATGCGCCACTACAAGGGTATGGGCGATCCGCGTCTCTCCCCTGACGGCAAACTTGTGCTGCTGCGCTTGACGGATGCGACTGCCGATGGCGGCAAGGCTCACCTCTGGCTGGTGGATGTCGATGGCGGGGAGGCACCACGTCAGCTTACCTTTTCGTCCGATTCCGACAAGCGTGGTGAGCTTGATGGCGAGTGGATGCCGGATGGAAAGAGCATCCTGTTTGTGGCGAAACGGGGGGAGCATACTAAGCTTTATCGGCTGCCGATGAATGGCGGCGAGGCCAGGGTGTTCGATCTGAAGGTGACGCCGCTGGTGGACGAGTCGGACCGGCCGAATGCGATCCCTCCGAAGAGGGCTGACGACAAAGCGGAGAAGGTTGAGCCGGTTGAGATCGACGTGGTGAACTTCCGTATATCGCCCGATGGGAAGACGGTGGCGTTGATCGCGAACGATCCGCAGACGCCGGGGGAGAAGAAGGAGAAGGACGCCAAAGCGGACGCGGAGTGGGTAGACCATTCCAAGCACGGGGCGCGGCTGTATCTAGTTGACGTGGCTACCGGGAGACTGACGGTGGCGGGGATCCCGATCGATGTGCGGGGCGCGGCGTGGAGTAAGGATTCGTCGAAGCTGATCGTGGTGCGCGAGGAGCCGAATGGGGCATCGGAGCTGGGGCCGGCGAACTCGGCTTGGGTGGTGACGATGAGCGACCCGGCGCATGCGGAGACGGTGGATGGACTCCCGGCGACGGTGGAGCAAGCGAGCTGGTCGGAGGACGGCGCATCGATCGTTTACCTGGCGCAGGCGAAGCGGGACGCGCCTCCGGGGTATGCGGATTTGTATATTTATTCACTGGCCACCAAGGGCGCGCGGAACCTAACGGAAGGCTTTGCCGGGTCGATTGGGCGGATGGAGCCGTTGGCGTTGCAGGATGGTGGGGTGCTCGAGATTGGCGAGCGCGGCGAAGAGGCTGAGGTGATGCGGTATTCCGCTGACGGCAAGGGTGAAGTGGTGAAGCTGCCAGTGATGGAGGTTTCAAGCGCCGGGTCGAATGCGGGGCAGAATGGATGGGTGTTTGTTGGGAGTAGTGGCGGGGTGCCGACGCAGTTGCTCTACGAGGCAAAGCTTGGCGATGCGCCGAAGGTGTTGGCTACGCCTGCGCTCGCTCCGGATGGCGTGAAGACGGCCGCTCCAAAGCGGGTTTTCTGGAAGAGCGATCATTACACCATTGAAGGCATGCTCTACCTGCCGGCGGAGGCTTCGACGACGAAGGTTCCTCTGGTGGTGGAGGTACATGGGGGACCGCTGGGCGCTTACCTTGACAGTTACTCGCCATTTACGGATTTTCTGCTGGCCCAGGGATGGGCGGTGCTGCGGACGAATCCGCGTGGAAGTACGGGTAGAGGGGCGGAGTTTGCGGCGGCCAACAAGAACGATCTCGGCGGGGGCGACTATCGCGACATCATGGCAGGGGTCGATGCGATGCTGAAGACGGAGCCGATCGATGTGAACAAGCTAGCGCTGGCAGGGTACAGCTATGGTGGCGAAATGGCTGCATTTGTCGAAGGCAAAACGGCCAGGTTCAAGGCGATCGTGAGTATGGCTCCGGTGATCGACCAGAACAGCGAGTATGGGACGGAGCGTGGGAGCTGGTACGACCAATGGTATTTCGGAAAGCCGTGGGAGCATGAGGCGGATGCCTGGAGGCAGTCGCCGCTGTCGGGCGCGGGTAAGGCGAAGACGCCATTTTTGCTGATTCAGGGTGAGGGCGACACGACGGATCCGTTGGGACAGGCTCAGGAGATGTATCGTGCGCTGAAGCAGGAGAAGGTGCCGGTGGAGCTGGTGACGTATCCGCGGGATGACCACGGACCGCTGGGTGGTGCGATTTACGGATCGCCGTCGCAGGAGCCGTGGCATGGCTTTGATGGCCGGCAGAGGATCGTGGAATTTATAAGGAAAAACTTCAAAGACTGAAGGCGCGCTCGTTCCGCGCAGGGAGGACTTCGTGGGGATTAAGCTTCGCCTGCTTTTCCCGTTGATGGACACGGTCTTGGAATGAAGACCAGGAGGGGGAAGGAGCACGCGAGCATTCCGGCTTACCCAGTACCGCTTGCCCGGCGTTGGGGCGCCCATATCTCTTGATCTTTCTTAATCTTTCTTAGTCGCTTGAAAGCGCAGGCGCACGTAATCGGCCGTCCAGCTGCCATCCGACTGCTGACGCGAGTCGAAAAGGATCGGTCGCAGCAGCGTGACGGTGTCTGCGACCGCTTGCTCGCGGTCGCCGGGTGCGAGGCGATCGAGCACGCCATTGCGGAAGGTGTTCAGCCAGTGCGTCATGCCCTCCGCGCCGCCTGGGAGCGGGGTGGGACGGGGGATGAGCTGGATGGATTGTATTTCGAAGCCGGCCTGGGTGAGGAGTTCGGTGTAGTGGGCGGCTGAGGGGTAGAAGCTGGCGGCGTGGGTTTCGGCGTCAAGGCCGAACGGCGCGAGGACGGCGGTGAGCGCGCAACGAATGGCGGCGATGTTGCCCTGGCCGCCCATCTCCGCGACAAAGCGGCCTCCTGGGCGCAGGCTGCGGCGGATGGCAGCGAGTGCAAGCGGTTGCGAGGTGAGCGGGATCCAATGGAGCGCGGCGTTAGAGAAGACGGCATCGAACTCGGCCTGATAGGGCAGGGCGGTAATGCTTTGCTGGTCAATAAGGAGGCCGCGGGCTCGGGCTGCGGCGACCATGGCGGGACTTTGGTCGACGCCGCGGAGGTGTGCGCCGGATGCGGCAAGTTGCTGAGTGAGCGCGCCGTCGCCGCAGCCGGCGTCGAGGATGTGCTCGCCCGGTCGCGGATTGAGAAGGTTTACCACGTCCGAGGCCATGGTGGCGACGAAACGGCCGTTGGCGGCGTAAGCGTGGGCGTCCCAGGTTTGCGTTGTCGCCATGGTTTGATTAGACGCTGGTGGGGACTTTCGCGCGAGGGGAGCCTGGCTCGAGGCTGCGTCTCCCCCGGCCACGACGATGAGGCGATGTTTGGCTAACATCAGAGCAGCATTACTCCGCGGTGATGCTGAGAGCCGCGGCATCAGGGAACTCTCAAGACGTGATCTTTCAAGGATCAGTTATCGATTGTCAGTTTTCAGTGGGCAGTTACGCGTGGCAAAGATCAATCTCTGTAGCTGGCTGGTTTGCAGAGTCGGGGTCTTATAGGATTGGGCTTGGCTGCAAGAACAAGCGGCGGGGAGTCGAAGTGATTCGTTTGCAGAAGCGTTGGTTGGTTCTTGGACTGGTTGCCGGATTTGCGTCGCCTCTGATGGCGACGGCGCAGGAGGCTTCGGATTGGGTCGTGAAGCCGCAGTGGGTGCGGGCGCATGAGGAGTTTCTTGCAAGCGACGTGATGGCTGGACGCGGCAGCGCGACTCGCGATGAGGAGATTACCGCAACCTACGTTGCGTCCGAGTTTATGGGCTACGGATTGAAGATGGCGCCCGGCATGAACGGCTACATCCAGTCGGCGGACGTGGACGCGCCGCAACTGGATGGGCACGCCACGCTGACCATCGGCACGGTTTCGTTGAGCGAGGGCACAGATTTTCACCTGCTCACATCGACCGGGCAGTGGGTCACGGCGCCGCTCGCAAAGGTAGGGGCCGCGGGAACGGTCGCGACAGGTTCAGCAGTGCTCGTGACGGATGAGCCGGGTCAAAGCTCGATGGCGGAGCTGAACAAACTGCGGCAGAGCGGCGCGCAGATGCTGATTTTGGTTGAGGACGATTCGACACGGGAACTTGCGGCCCGGCTTGGCGGCAAGACCCGGACGCCGATGGGGTTGAAGGGTGACCCCGCCAACGCTGTTCGCGGAACGATTGTGACCGTGAGTCAGGCCACGATGGACCGGCTCCTCAAGGTGGATAGTGGCGCTTCCGCCGTGCTGGCGGTCCACCCGCTGCAGCAGACGGCGCCAAAACAGACCTTCAATGCTATTGGCTGGCTACCGGGTTCGGATCCGGCAAGCGGCACGATTCTGCTAACGGCCCATCTCGATCACCTGGGCGTGGCTGCGCCGGTGAACGGTGATTCAATTTATAACGGTGCGAATGATGATGCGGCGGGCACAACGGCGGTTCTCGAACTCGCGCATGCGCTTGCATCCGGGCCGAAGCTGCGGCGAAGCATCTTGTTTGTCTGTTATGGCAGTGAAGAGGCCGGCGACCTGGGTTCGACCTACTTTGGCGAGCATCCCCCCGTGCCGCTCACGAGCATCATTGCAAATCTCGAGTTCGAGATGATCGGCAACCAGGACCCGAAGATGCCGAAGGGCGTGCTGCTGCTGACCGGATGGGACCGTTCGAATCTCGGTACGACGCTGAAGCAGCATGGTGCGCTGCTTGGGCCCGATCCTTATCCGGAGCAGCATTTCTTTCAGCGGTCGGATAATTTTGCGTTGGCGCTGAAGGGTGTGGTCGCGCATACGGCTGCCGGGTGGGGTACTCCGCCAACCTACCATCAGCCGGACGATGATCTGGCGCATCTTGACATGCCATTTATGACCAACGCGATTCAGTCGCTGGTGAAGCCGGTGCGATGGCTCGCTGAAAGCGACTTCAAGCCGGCATGGAATCCGGGTGGACAGCCAAAGGGTAGGGAATAGGTTTAGAAATCAGGGTGTAAAAGGACGGGGATTGGCAATGTCAATGACAGCGGCTGTGGCGTTTGCGAAGGATAATGGTGATCGGTTCGTGGAGGAGTTGAAGACGCTGCTGCGGATTCCTTCGATCTCAACTGATCCGGAGCGCGTAGAGGATGTGCGCAGGGCAGCGCAGTTCGTGGCGAACGAGTTAAAGCGAATCGGCTTGGAAAATGTTCGTCTGATCGAGACCTCGACGGATGAAGAGGTAATCGCCAACGCTGACGGGCCGGGCAGGCTTATACAAGGGCGGATTGGACATCCTCTGGTCTACGGAGAGTGGCTTCATGCAGCGCCATCGGCTGACGGGACGCCGAAGCCGACGGTGCTTTGCTATGGGCACTATGATGTGCAACCGGCCGAGCCCCTCGAGGAGTGGAAGTCGCCACCCTTCAAGCCGGAGGTCCGCGACGGCAACATCTACGCGCGCGGCGCCGTCGACGACAAGGGCCAGATGTGGATGCATGTGAAAGCGCTGGAGTCGCTGTTTGTCGCAGGTGGTGGCAAGCTGCCGGTGAACGTGCGCGTGATCATCGAAGGCGAAGAAGAGGTAGGTGGCGAAGGCATCGCGGCGTTCGTGCGGGAGCATGGCGAGCAGTTGAAGGCGGATGTCGCCCTGGTAAGCGATACCGAGATGTTTGCGCCCGATCTGCCGACGCTCTGCGTGGGCCTGCGCGGGATGATCTACACCGAGATCGAGGCACGCGGCGCGCGAACTGATCTGCACTCCGGCATGTACGGTGGCGCCGCACCCAACCCTTTTGTCGCGCTCGCCCAGATTATCGCGAAGCTGAAGGATGCCGATGGGAAGATCCTGATCCCCGGCTTTTACGACAAGGTTGCAAAGCCTACGGCTGCGGAACTTCATGCGTGGAAGGCGCTGCCGTTCAACGAGGAAGAGTATCGCGAGGCGGAGGTCGGATCGGTCGCGTTGACCGGCGAGCTGGGCTATTCCGTGCTTGAGCGGACGTGGGCGCGGCCAACGCTCGACGTGCACGGAATGCCGGGTGGCTTTGTCGGAGCGGGCGCGAAGACCGTGATTCCGGCGAAGGCGGTTGCAAAGGTGAGCCTACGGCTGGTGCCGGATATGACCCCGGCAGAGAGCTTCGCGCAGTACAAAGCCTATGTGCAGTCGATTGTTCCCGCAGGAGTGACCGTGGCAGTCCGGCTTATCCACTCGGGTGATCCGATCGTTGTCAGCACGGACAATACGTTTGTAGCCAAGGCGACAGAGGCGATGCACACTGTCTTCCAGAAGGAGACCGTCTTCGTGCGTGGCGGTGGGTCGATACCCATCGTCGGCGATTTTGTGCGGGAGCTTGGAATTCCTACGGTCATGATGGGTTTCGGACTTCCGGATGACAATCTACATGCACCAAATGAGAAGTTCAACCTGAGTAACTTTCACCGGGGCATCGAATCGATCGTTCGTTGGCTGGAGTTGGTTGGGGCGTCATGAAGTCGGTCGCGGACTCTGATTGGAGTGATGATCCTTCTCCAGATGAAGCGGCCTTTCTTGCTGTGGACGGCTTCTTGCTCGCGGGAGGACGCAGCTCGCGCATGGGACGGAATAAAGCGCTGCTCGAGTTAGGCGGCAGATCCATGCTTCAGATCGGGTTGGAGAAACTACGTTTTGTCTGCCGCGAGGTAAGCCTGGTAGGAGATCAACCGGAGCTGCTGCGGTTTGGCGTCCCGGTAGTTCCGGATGCGATGCAAGGATGTGGCCCGCTTGGCGGCATCGTCGCAGGATTGGAAGCGAGCACCTCGAAGTGGGCGATGTTTTTGGCCGTCGATGTGCCCTTTGTTCCCGTCGAGGTGCTCAAAATGCTGCTTACCGTCTCTGAAGCCGAGGGCGCCGTATGCGTGCTGGCCGAGAGCTTTGGACAGCCTCATCCCCTGACCGGCATCTATGCCAAGGTTGCTCTTCCGGCGCTTCGGGTCGCACTCCAGGAGGGCCGCTTAAAGGTCATCTCGGCGATCAAGTCCGCGGGGATGGTCCGGTACCTGAATTTTGAGCGAGACGAATGGTTCCGGAACCTGAATACCCCGGAGGAGTTTGCTGAGGCGGAGTCTTCCGGGGTATTCGGCTAGCGACATCACCAATCGAATGAGTGTGTTACTGCAGTGAATGCAATTGGGGGCTCTCCGGGCCGAGGGATCTTCGACTCCGCCTGAACGAACTGAAGGTAGACCCACTCAGATTCGTAACGTTCGCTGGAAGGAAAGTCTCAGCATCAGATAACCTAGCTTTATGCCTATTGATGACGATCAGGAAGCGCAGAAACCGGATCAGGGGTCAGAACAGCCGCCTGTCGTGGATGGCGAGACGCCACTGATCGCGGAGGTCTCCGAGGACGTTGCTGCCACGATTGGCGAGTTCATGGAACAGGCCGCCGCTCAGAATGAGGCCGCGGCCGAAGACCTGCCGGAAGATAAGCAGCATCAGCCTGGCCCTTACATCGCCTTCGAGTCGGTCTCGAAGTCCTTCGGCAGCTTTGAGGTTTTGAAAGATGTTAGCTTCAGCGTCAATCCCGGCGAAACGCTCTGCATTCTTGGCCGCAGCGGTGTCGGCAAGTCAGTGTCACTGCAGATGCTGCTTGGCTTCCTCAAGCCCGATTCGGGACAGATTCTGGTCGCCGGTGAAGACATCACGCAATTCTCGGAACAGCAGTTGCAGGTGATTCGGCGTAAGGTTTCGATGGTATTTCAGAGCGGGGCTTTGTTTGACTCCATTACAGTAGGCGAGAATGTGGCCTTCCCGCTGCGCGAACGCGGTGATATGGAGGACGACCAGATCGCGCAGATTGTAAAGGGTTTGCTCGAGATGGTGGGCGTGGCCGGGATGGATAACCTGCTGCCAAGCGATCTTTCGACTGGCATGAAGCGATCTGTGGCGATTGCGCGTGCGCTTGCGGCACAGCCGGAGGCTGTTCTTTACGATGAGCCGACGACGATGGTCGATCCACTGATGGGACATCTGCTGGGAAACCTGATTGAGCGATTGAAGCAGCAACTCCACCTGACGAGCATCGTCGTGACGCACGACATGCGGTTTGCCCGCAAGCTGGCCGATCGCGTGGTGTTCCTACACCAGGGCGAAGCTCGCTTTTTTGGGACGATGGAGGAGATGGATAAGAGTGACGATCCGGTACTGACCGAATTTCTGTCTCTGGATGCTCTCGTCCTTCCGGTCTGATTCCCGAAATGGCTCAGTCAAACGGAGGTTTTGTTTGCGTCCTGTCGAGGCGGCGCGTATGCTTTCGCTATCAGCAGTCAAGTGGACTAACTTATTGGTGGCCTTCGATCCGCGGGGGTCGTATCTTACGGTGCACTCTCCCGATGTTGAACTTTGCCGAAGGTAAAGGGAAGAGTGAGCGATCCGCCCGAACGTAGGTCCTTGAGGGCGCTCATGACCTAGAACCGCATTGCAGGAGAGAATGCAGGAGACTCTGAATGGCAGCGCCGGATTATCTCCAGCAGGTTATCGTGTCAGGCAAGAGACTTGGAAGCGGGCGCGCGAGCGCGATTCGACGGGGCATCTTCCAGCGCCCATCCGTAACCAGTCTCGTCTGGGCGACGCTGGATTTGATGACAGTGGTCGTTGCGGCCGTAATGGCGGTGCGAGTGCACATGCCGGACGCACCTGGACATGTATCTGCTTCACTGATACCGGTGATTCTCACCTCGACGCCGAGGAGTTGGGCACTTTATCTGCTCTGGTTTGGTGGAACCCTGGTGTTCATTACGCGGTCCTATGGTCTGTACGGGCCGATTCAGAATCGGAGTGGTCTGCACGAACAGCGCATGACCATCCAAGCTACGTTTACGGCCGGCCTGCTGCTCTGCGGGGCTCTCTATCTTACGCATGAGATTGCCATTTCACGCCTTGTTGTGCTGCTCGTGGTTGTAATAACGAGCATCTTGCTCGCGATCCGGCGAGCAATCTGGCGAAATATGGAGTACAGCCGCTACCGCGAGGGCCTGGAGACCCGAAATGTGCTCATCGTAGGCGCTGGCCGCGTTGCTCACGCGCTGCGAAATCATCTAGAGTCGCTGAGGCATCTCGGTTTCCGCTTTAAAGGTTTTGTGGCTCTCACCGAACGGGAGGCGGAGTCGGGCGATGTGGATGTTATCGGCGATGTGAGGAACACGCTTCAACTTGCTCGTTCGCTCTTTGTCGACGAGATCTTCTTTTCGGTGCCTGCTGAGAAGAAACTGGTGATCGCGCTGGTGGAAGAGGCTCGCGCCATGGGAATTGATGTGCGCGTTGTGCCGGATCTTTACGACGGCTTGGCCTGGAATGCTCCGGTGGAGTACATCGGACAGTTCCCGACGATTCCGCTGCATCGTCGCGACTTCCCAATTGGGTCTTTTCTGATGAAGCGCATGCTGGATATCGCGCTGTCTTCGCTTGCGCTGTTTGTGCTGACTCCGATCATGCTCGCGATTGCGATTGCCGTACGCTTTGGCTCCGAAGGTCCCATCTTCTATAAAGCCGCGCGTATTGGCCGAAAGGGACGAACCTTCTGCTGCTTCAAGTTCCGCACCATGGTGGTCAATGCCGACAAGCTGAAGGCCGACCTTGAGCATATGAACGAACGCGAGGGTGTGCTCTTCAAGATCGTGAACGATCCTCGGATCACCGCAGTCGGCCGAGTCTTGCGAAAGTACTCCCTGGACGAGCTGCCCCAGTTCTACAACGTGCTGCGTGGTGATATGAGCCTGGTAGGACCTCGTCCTCCGATTGCATCCGAGGTGGAACAGTACGATCTCGCGCATCTGCGCCGCCTGGATGTGCTGCCCGGCATCACGGGTCTTTGGCAGGTGGAGGCGCGTCAGGATCCGTCGTTTGACAGCTATATCTCTCTGGACACAGCGTATGTGGAGAACTGGAGTTTCTGGCTCGATCTCAAGATTCTGGCACGAACGATTGGGGTTGTGTTCAGCGGTACCGGCTCCTAGACGATCCGGTACGTACTGGTCTAGGCTCGCCCCCCGCTTTCGAACTTGTGTGCCGACGCTCGTGGACGGTACTCATCCGTCAAGACACATGGCTTGATAGACTGGAAGCGTGAAGATCGCACTCGCGCAGATCAACCCTACGGTCGGGGATTTCGTTGGGAATACCAAGAAGATCTTGGAGTTCGCCGAGCGCGCTGCAGACCTGGGCGCGGATCTGGTGCTGTTCCCTGAACTTGCCGTCTGTGGGTATCCCGCGGCTGATCTTTTGGAGAAAAGATCCTTTGTGGAGCGATCGGCACAAGCTCTCACTGAGGTCTGTGCCTGGACTGCCGGCAAAGAGCGTCCTGCGCTTCTCTGCGGAGGGGTTCTTCCCGTTGAAGCCTCGAGTGAGGGGAAACAGGTTCGGAATGTAGCTGTGCTGATGCAAAGCGGGCGGGTTCGCGCGACCCAGGCGAAGACGCTGCTTCCGTTTTATGACGTCTTCGACGAGCAACGCTACTTTGAGCCAGCCGAGTCGCAGAGCCTGTCGTTTATTCAACTCGGTGATGAGGAGGTTCCGCTTGCCGTAACCGTCTGCGAAGACGCCTGGAACGATAAAGGCTTCTGGCCGCGTCGACTTTATGCGATCGACCCGGTGGAGCGATTGATGGAGAGTTGGAACGAGCAGCCGCAACTCTTCTCAAAGCAGCCACGTGTGATCGTCAACGTTTCGGCATCTCCGTTCTGGCAGGGCAAGCGTGCTGTACGTCAGGAGATGTTGGGCGCGCTCGCGCGGCGGCACGGCGCTGTAGTCGCGATGTGTAACCAGGTTGGTGGCAACGACTCGCTTATCTTTGATGGCAGTTCCCTAGCTGTCGGGCCGGACGGCGGTGTAATTGCGCAGGCCGCTTCGTTTCGTGAAGATCTCATTCTCGTCGACACTGCCGTTCCGACAGTGATCAACGAATCAAAGCAGCCTGACGAAGCTGCGTTTGACGTTGAAGCGACCTGGCAGGCACTCGTGCTGGGCACGCGGGACTACGTACGCAAGTGTGGCTTTTCGAAGGTGTTGATCGGGCTGAGTGGAGGCATCGATTCAGCGCTTGTGGCGGCCATTGCCGTTGACGCGCTTGGCTCCGAGAACGTGATGGGCGTCGGTATGCCGAGTGGTTACTCGTCGGAAGGATCGAAAGATGATGCTCGTGATCTGGCCGGCAGGCTTGGGATCCAGTTTGAGTTTCTCGCCATCCACGATGGCTTTAAGACGCTGATGAAGACACTGGAGCCGCTGTTTGCCGGTACGCCTTTTGGGCTCGCCGAGGAGAATCTTCAGTCGCGTTTGCGTGGCGTGTTGCTGATGGCGCTTTCGAACAAGTTCGGCGCTCTTGTGCTCACAACCGGCAATAAGTCGGAGATGTCGGTCGGCTACTGCACGCTCTATGGCGACATGGTTGGCGCGCTCGCCGTAATAGGCGACGTGATGAAGACGCGCGTCTATGCGCTCAGCCGGTATGTGAATCGCGAACGTGAGATCATTCCGTTGGCGACTCTCACGAAGGCACCAAGTGCGGAGTTGCGCCCTGAGCAGAAGGACACTGACTCTCTGCCGCCTTATGAGGTGCTCGATCCGATTCTCGAAGCGTATGTCGAACGGTACTGTTCGGCGGAGCAGATTGCGCGGGACCAGGGCCTTGATGCCGAGCTTGTCGGCCAGGTACTGAAGCTTGTTGAGCATAGCGAATACAAACGCCAGCAGGCGGCGCCGGTGTTGAAGATAACGAAAAAATCCTTCGGTTCCGGGCGCCGGTTTCCGATCGCCGTCAAGTACCAGGCCTGAGCATTCCCGACAGGCTGATTCAGAAAGGCTGCTCGCGCAGCGGAAGGACGGACAGTTTGAAGCAGTTTCTTGAAGCAGCGGTCGTCGTGGCAGCCATGAGTCTGGCCGGTTCGGCAGGGGCGCAAGCCGCGCCCTCACAGCAGGGTAGCAGCGCGAAACCGGCAACCACTCCGCCGTTGCAGCTACGCTCGCTCGCACCCGATGCGGTGGCGGACCCGTTTCCGCCGGTGAACCCGAAGTTCTTCACTGCTGATTCGCCTACCGTTGGGGCGGTCGACAGCTACCTTCACACGCTGCTTGGTTACAATCCGACCCGCATCTGGCGCGTAGTGGCGATTCAGAAGACGGCGGCGCCCGGCGTCAGCAAGGTGACCGCGCTGGTCTCCGAGAAGGTTGCAAACGCAAAGGTGCAGGAGGCAGCGTTTTATGTGCTGCCGGATGGTAAGCACCTCATCGCCGATGCCAATGCAGGCGTGCTGCCGTTCGGCGCAGAGCCCTATGCAGCCGGACGTGAACTGCTGCAGCAACGTGCCGATGGACCATACCACGGTGCCGCTTCCAAGGACCTGATGCTGGTCGAGTTTGCCGACCTTCAGTGTCCTCACTGCAAGGATGCGCAGGCCACGATGAAGCGGCTCGCAGATGATTTCCCGAAGGCGAGGATCGTCTATGAAAGCTTCCCGCTGGTCGATATTCATCCGTATGCCTTCAAGGCTGCGGCTTATGGCGCGTGCGTCGCGAAGAAGAGCAATGACGCCTTCTTCACCTACGCGCAGGCGGTATATGACACACAAAGCCAGTTGACGGCCGAGACCGCGGACAAGACGCTCGACGATGCCGCGGCTAAGGCCGGCGCCGACCCCAAGCTCATCGCCACGTGCGCTGCGAGCTCTGAGGCGAAGAGCCAGGTGGACGCTTCGCTGCGGCTGGGTGCTGACCTCGGTGTCGACCAGACTCCAATCCTTGCGGTGAATGGCCGCCTGTTGCCACTCGGCGGCATTCCCTACGAGACGCTGAAGGAGATTATCGTCTTCCAGGCGTCGCTCGATAAGGTTTCCGCAGCGGCTGCGACGCCTGCTCTTTCGGGGCCGTCGAAGTAGCGGCTTCTTCCTCTGTGCCGTACTCGGGCCGCTCGAGCGACTGCAGATGGTCGATTGCTTCAGCGGCCCGCGCACGCAGCTGCACCAATTCTTCCGGCTGCTTCCGCCTGAGCGTGGTGTAGGGCATCTGCATGCGGAAGTTGTGGCCGAGGGTACCTTCGTTGCGTTCGAGAAAAGTCCAGTAGAGCGCGGTGAAAGGGCAGGAGTTCTCGCCAAGGGCCTTCTTTGGGTCAAACTGGCAGTGGCCGCAGAAGTTCGACATGCGATTGATGTACGCGGCACCAGAGACGTAGGGCTTGGTCGCAGTGAGGCCGCCATCGGCGTAGGTGGCCATTCCGAGGACATTGGGCTCGACGACCCAGTCGTATGCATCGACATACGCGAACCAGAACCAGTCCGTCAGCTCGCGCGGCGAGAAGCCGCAGAGCGTCGCAAGATTCGAGAGCACCATCAGACGCGTGATGTGGTGCGACCATCCTTCTTCAATCACCTGCGACACCACCGAATCCATGCAGTGCAGCCCTGATTTTGCGCCCCAGTACACGGCCGGCAGCGGCAATGACGCTCCGAGAGCCGAGGGCCTTGCACCGACGTAAGGATCTTTCTCATAGGCGTGGTCTGCTTCGGGAGTCTGGTCGGGAGAAACCTCCTGCGGTCGTCTGGATGGTTCCTGCGGGACATGGTCGGCGAGCAGCCTGTAGCCGTCGGTCTGTTCATGGAGATGCCGCATGAACTCGCGCCACCCCAGGAGCTGCCGGATGAAACCCTCGGCGCTTGCCATGGACACACTGCTGTCGGCCGCAGCGGCCGCCACATCGCGGATAAGGTCCATGGCAAGTAGTCGGCCCAGGTTTAGCAGAACCGAGGTCTTGGAGTGAAAGAGCTGCAGCTCGTCGTCGCGCATCGCGTCTTCGAATCGACCGAAGTGTTCGAGCGCATGCGCGAGGAAGAATCTCCAGAATGTGTCCGCATCGTCCTGGGTGCAGGGGAGGTTGAAACCGGTCGTAGAACCGAAGTGATGCGCGTAAGTCTCGTTGACGAAGGCAATCACCTCCTGCGTGATCTCATCCGGCGCGAACTCTGGAAAGCGCGGCACAGCGACTTCACCTTTGTAAGGATTGCGGTTATCGGCATCAAAGGAGAACTTCCCGCCCACCGGCTTGCCTTTGTGCATCAGGATGTCGGTCTGCTGTCGCATATGTCGGTAGAAGCGGTCCATCACGTAGGCCCTGGCCGCCTTGTAACCGCCGTATACCTTCGTGAAATCCTCTGTGCGCGAGGCCCAGGTGGTGTCTTCGACAAACTGAAGCTCGAGTCCGTGCTTGATGGCGTTTGCCAGGTCGAGTCGCAGTTCACGCTCAGCAGGAGTCATGCAGACCAGCGATGGCAGCTTCTTCTCACGCTGCAACTTGAGCAACGCCGTGCCATGCGACTCCGGAGAAAAGTGGTAGAGGACGCTGACGCCCTTCGCTGCCTGCTCCAGGGCGAAATGGCGCATGTTACTGATCAGCACGACCAGCTTCTTCTTGTGATACGGTCTGCGCAAGGCTTTCGCGGTCGACTCGACGATGACGATTCCGGTCTCTTTTGCGGGCTGCTCGGTGAGTGGACCGGTGCGGTCGGTATAGCGATCGTAGGGAATATAGATCCAGCGGCGATGGGCCAGGTCGGCGGCTTTCGGAGCGTGCTCGGCAATAAGTTTCTGAAACGGCTTCATGGCTCAGGTTAGATGACTGAATGCTACCTCGCGACACTTGCCAAGACCGGCGTGCGAAGACGTCAACATCTAGCCGATGCAGTTGCGGTAGAGACACTGGTGGACCGCGCAGGCTCCGCAGATTTCGATCAGCCTCTGCTTCAATGCCTCTAGCGCGCGGTCAAACCGTACCGTGGCATTGACTGCGGTGAAGTGAGGACGGCTGGCAAAGCTGGCAATGGAGACTTCATTCAGATCCACCTGCTGCAGGATCTCGGAGCAGCCAGATGGCAGCGAAGGCAGCACTCTAGCCAGGCAACGGCAGACCAGGTTCAGCGTAAGGTCGTTCGGAGCCACTTCTGTCACGAGCTCTCGGCGCCACTGGCCGTGGACGCGATCCTCCACGTTGCGATGCCGATAGAAGTCGATCATCGCGTTGCGCAGGATGCGCTAGAACCACACGCTCGAGGACTCGGCGGCACACAGCTCTCGTTCATGCTCGAGCGCCTTAAGGAGGGACTCTGCAGAAGATCTTCGGCGACTGCCGGAGAAGCAAGCCGTCGCTCGACGAAGCGCAGGAACAGGCGGCGCCGCTTGATGAGTGCGGCCAGCGGCGCCTTCGGCCGCGCACGAGAGTCTGCGGCGCAGACGTCCTGCGGTTGGTCTGGCAGCATGAACATTTGGGCTTACACGTGCACGGCTGGAAGCAGTCGCATTCGAGGGAGCAGGGAAGTAGGACGATGTGGCTTTGCGTCATGATGAGTCTCCTTGGCTGGAGCGCTGCTCCGTACATGAGGGCAGACGGTCGAGCCGGCAAACCTCACAATCGATTCCTCTGAATCAGGTGCCGGTGCGAAAAATAACGTCGCACGCCTGCCGGGGAGCGCTGCGGTTTTACAAGATGCACATAAACCTCCGCCGCGCTCAACATTCCTGTCACGGGGGCGACGAAGTAGAGCCAGAGTGCCGTCCATACATGCGCGAATACGGCCGAACCCACGGTCCGTGCCGGGTTGATGCTGAAGCCCGAAACCGGCGCGAGGAAGAGGATGTAGTTGGCAATCAGCGCGCCCACGCAGTAGGTTGTCCAGGGTGCCAGGCGCGGCCGGTTCGAGGTGTAGAGCACGGCGGACATCAGCAGCGAGGCCATGAAGAACTCTGCCGCAAACGCTGCGGGAATCCCGCCGAGTCCGGGCACCGTCACGGCATAGCGAACCTGGGGTAGGGCGATGCGAGCCCCGAGAAGAAGCGCCGCAATCCAGACGCCGCCGATCGCTCCGGTGAAATGCGCCGCAATGTAAAACAGCGCATCGAACAGGCCAATCTTGCCCAGCCGGAAGAAAGTGACGGTGATTGCTGGATTGAAGTGCGCCCCGGATTGTTTTCCCCAGGGAGACTTAATGATGAGGATGGCGGTGACCGCCATGGCCAAACCCATCAACGCGCGTGCCGCCCAGGGGTTTGTTACCGGTGCAATTCCGGGGACGAAGAGCAGCACCGTAAATATGCACGCGGAGATCATGAAGGCCGCAAGCTCAGCAGCCTCATACAGGTAGAGTCTCCAGTCTTCGCGGAATGCTGCCAGCGCTGCGCGATCATGAGGCGCACGTAGATGCGGAGAAGGTATTGTCATGAGGGTGAGCCTGACAACAGTTTAGCCGCTGGCCGAGCTGTCGCTGACGTGGGCCTGACGCTGTGGGAAATACGGGACCATACAACGAAAGCACTACGAAAGAGTCATTCACACAAGGAACTTAGCCGGCATATAGTCCAGTAGAACCTCGAATAAGAGCCGCGTCCCTTGGGTAGTCTGTAGGCCGACTTTGCTCGTGGGGGCTGGAGACGCTATGAGCAGTTCGAATCGACAGATGAATGGCATGCTTGTGATCCTGCTCGCGCTCAATTTGAGCGCGGCGCTGCAGGCGCAGGTGCCAACGGAAATCTCTGCGCCCGCTCCAGCCCAAGCTGCGCCGATGCAGCCGGTTGCGGCACAGGCAGTACCCGTGCTTCAGGACGCACAGGCACCGTCACCTACCCCTGTTTCGCAGCCTTTACCGATCAGAAGTGCAACCGTCAGTACGGCCGGCCACAAGACCTACTACGCCCCCATAGCCGGCAAGAAGAACAAAACCGAGTACGTCGGGCCGAAGACACTGGTGGAGCTTGCGCCGACCCCGATGCTCGACGAAGAAGGCCGTCAGCGCCTGGATCCGGAGGGCAAGCCACTGTTCAATCCGCCTTTGCGCCAACAACGCGACAAACGTGGAAATCCGCTCTTCGACGAAGATGGGAGAGCCGTGATGCAGACCTCCGCAGACATGGGCTATGACGACAAGGGCAAGAAGATTCATGTCAAGAACGTCAAGCCGCCCAAGACGATCTCGGTCTCCATTGAACGCGGCATCTTGACCGTCGACGGCATGCCTGGGAAGGCTGGTCTGAACTACGAGATCAAGGACTTGAAATTCATCTATCTGTACGCACCCTGGATCGGTACAACCATCGTCTCGCACTCGCCTTTCCCCGGAGCCATGGAGCAGAAGAATGCGTTTGACGATAGGACACTTACGGTGACCGTCGACACGCATCAGCTTCAGCTTTACTCGGACAACCGCCTGTTGGGCAAAAAGCCGGAGTCGGCCTTCGTTGCGGTCGACCGGGGCTTCAAGTTGCCGGCCCAGTTTCCTGTCATCGGCTACGGTGAGACCCTGAGGCCACCTTACGCGTGGCCAGGCTCACATGAGAACGCCGCGCTGAAGGGATCGGTTGCGCCGCCTGCGCTGCCGGTCAATCTGCGGCCCGTCACTCTCCTGCAGCCCTGCCCTCCTGGCCAGATGCGCATGCCTGGACGAACTCCGCTACCGGGTGAGAAGCTGCCGCCTCAACCCTGCGTGCTGATTCAGAGGGCGCTACCCGGTGTCGGCGCACCCAAGATTGCGGACGTCAAACCAGCGAGTTCGTCGCCTGGCTCCACCAGTCCGACCGTCATCGTGCCAACCAGTCCTGCGCCCGCACCCACCGCGGATGCGGCTGCGCCCGTCATTGCGCCGCCGGCAACTCCGCCGAATCACTGACGCGCCCACGAGCGGCGCGGTACTCTGTTCTGAGAAGTCAACAGATGACAGTCAATCCCCAGCGCGCCTTGCGACACCTCGAGGAACTCCGCAGCCTCACGGCCGATGAACAAGGCGCCCAGCGCGTTGCGTGGACGCCCACCTGGCTGAAGGCTCGGGCGTGGTTTAGAGACAAACTTGCCGCTTTGCCGCACCCGGTCGAAGATCATTACGACGCAGCCGGCAACCATTGGGTTACGCTTGCGGGCGCGTCACCACAAGCCGTCATCCTCGGCAGCCACCTCGATTCCGTTCCTAACGGAGGGTGGCTCGATGGCTGTCTCGGTGTCGTCGCAGCGCTCGAGGTGCTCACTGCGATGGCTGAAGATGCCCGAGCTGCCAACGTCAAGCCCGCGGTGACACTGCGGCTGGTCGATTGGGCCGACGAAGAAGGCGCTCGCTTTGGCCGCAGCCTCTTCGGCTCCTCCGCGTTTGCCGGTACGCACTCGATCGCAGCTGACCGTGGGCGCACCGACCGCGACGGGATCACGCTTGAAGCCGCCCTGAAAAGCTGCGACGTCGATATTGAGCGGATCGGCGAAGCCGCTCGCGAACAGGGGGATGCCGCAGCCTATCTCGAACTCCACATCGAACAGGGCCCGGTTCTCGAGGCTCATGGACTCCCGCTAGGCGTGGTGCTCGGCACCAAGGGAGTTGAGCGCTGGGCCATCACCTTCACTGGTCAGGAGGCGCACTCTGGGTCGACCCCGATGGCGGTGCGACGCGACGCTCTCGCCGCGGCCGCTAAGCTCGCACTTGAGATTCGCCCGATCGCGCGCAAACATCCCGATGCGGTCGCAACGATGGGCTCGGTGAAGACCTTCCCCGGGATCGTCACAGCGGTTGTCGGCCGGTGTGAGACCACGCTCGACATGCGCGATCTCGACGCGGCAGTCCTCGCGCAAATGCTCGATGAGGCTCGCGCTGCCAGCGAGCGATTTGCCGCTGAAGAAGGCTGCACTGTCGCCTGGTCGAAGATCTGGAGCATTGAACCCATACCCTTCGATTCCGCTCTGATAGCGCTCGCCGACGAAGCCATCCGGGAGGTCACTGCAGAGTCACATCATCTTCCATCCGGGCCTTTGCACGATGCCGCCGAGGTCGCCCGTGCCGGCATCCCTACGGTCATGATGTTCGTGCAATCGCTCAACGGTCTGAGCCACAACGCTGCCGAAGATACCCGGCGCGAGCACCTGGAAATCGCCATTCGTGCGTTCGAGGAGCTCGCCCGCAAGGTCATCAAGAGGATTGCCGCGACTCCGGACCTACCCCCTTCGCAAGTCGTGGGTGGCTAGAAGCGGTCGCCGATTCGGCGAGTGCCTGCAGCTCTCCCGAGGGTGGTGTCTTCGGCTTTTTGGCACCGATGGTGCATAATGTCCACTCCGGACCAAGAAAAATATCGCACCGAGGAGGGAACCCCCTACGGATGAGTGATCGAGTGGAGTCGCAGCCGTTCCTGCAGCAGATCCTTCAGTCGCCGGAGATCGCTGCGCGTTTTCCCGACCATCATCCTCCGCTCACCGCTCAGGCGGCCATTCCTGAGGCGAATCGATGTCTCTTCTGTTTTGACGCGCCCTGCATCACGGCTTGCCCGACGCACATCGACGTGCCGCGCTTCATCAAGAAGATTGCCTCGGGTAACCTGGCGGGTTCGGCCCGTACAATTTTAGAAGCGAACATCCTGGGGGCAAGCTGTGCTCGCGCCTGCCCGGTGGAGGTGCTTTGTGAAGGCGCCTGCGTACTCCATCGCTACAACAAACAGCCTATTGAGATCGGCCGTCTGCAACGGTACGCGATGGATTCCTTTTACGCGAGTGGCTCGCCACATCCGTTTGAACCCGCTCCTCCAACCGGGCGGGCTGTGGCGCTGATCGGAGCCGGGCCGGCCTCGCTGGCCTGCGCCGCTGAACTTCGCCGCCACGGCATCCGCGCGACTCTCTACGACGCTCGCCCGCTGCCAGGTGGACTTAATACCTACGGTATCGCCGAGTACAAGCTGCCGCTCGCCGAAAGCCTGCGCGAAATCGAGATGCTCGCGCAACTCGGGGTCGAGTTCCACTTCAACACGAACGTCGACGCGATCCATTTAGGCGCGCTCGAACAGGAGCACGACGCAGTGTTCCTAGGCGTTGGTTTAGGGGCGATTCACAAGCTGGGCATCCCGAACGAAGACCTCTCCGGCATCATGGACGCTCTCGACTTCATTGCCGGTTACAAGTCTGGCACAATCAAATCCGCGCCGTTGCGAGTTACTGTGATCGGCGCAGGGAACACCGCCATCGACGCGGCGATCGCGGCTGTCCGCCTGGGCGCTGCGGAAGTGACCATGGTGTACCGCCGGGGTTTTGACCAGATGTCCGCCTTCACCTTTGAGTATGAACATGCGCGTCGGGAAGGCGTCCGCTTCCTCTGGAACCTGCGGCCTGCTTCAATACTTGGCGCAGAGAAGGTAGAGGCCGTTGAGCTGACGCCCTTCGACAACCCGGGCCAGCCGCTAAGCCTTGAAACGGATTTACTGATCCTCGCGATCGGGCAAAGCACGCACACGCACTTCCTCGAAGGCATTCAGCTTGATCGGGGACGCATCGTGATCGACCGAGCTACAGGGCAGACGTCCAAGGCAAACTTCTTTGCTGGCGGGGATTGCACAAATGGAGGCCGCGAAGTCGTGGATGCCGTCGCCGATGGCAAGCGCGCAGGTCTCGGCATGGTTGCCTTTCTGCAGACGCACGCGGAGTACGCGCATGTCTAAGCCGACGCTTGCGACCACCTTCGCAGGCATCGCTTGCCTGAATCCATTCTGGCTTGCTTCGGCACCTCCGACCAACTCGGGCGAGCAGGTGATGCGGGCGTTCGATGCGGGCTGGGGCGGCGCCGTGTGGAAGACCATCGGGGAACCCATCACCAACGTCAGCTCGCGCTACTCTTCGATTGATTACAACGGGCAGAAGATGATGGGGTTCAACAATATTGAACTTATCAGCGATCGTTCCATCGAGACTAACCTGCGGGAGATCGCGGAAGTGAAGCGCCGCTATCCGAAGCACGTCGTCATTGCATCGCTGATGGTTGAATCGACGCGTGCGGCATGGCACGAGATCGTGCAACGCAGTGAAGATGCGGGCGCGGACGGGTTGGAGCTCAACTTCGGGTGCCCCCATGGGATGAGTGAACGCGGCATGGGCTCGGCAGTTGGGCAGGTGCCGGAGTACTGCGGACAGATCACCGGGTGGGTGAAGGAAAGGGCGCGCACGCCAGTTATCGTCAAACTGACACCGAACATCTCCGATATCCGGATGCCGGCGCGCGCGGCCAAAAGTGCGGGCGCAGATGCGTTGTCTGCGATCAACACGATCAATAGCATTACCAGTATCGATCTCGACACGTTCGAGCCACGGCCGATGGTAGACGGTCTCAGCTCGCACGGCGGCTATTGCGGACCGGCGGTCAAGCCGATCGCGCTGAACATGGTGCAGCAGGTGCTTGCCGATCCACGCGCCGCGCTGCCCATGTCGGGCATCGGGGGCATTGCGAGCTGGCGCGACGCGGCCGAGTTCATCCTGCTCGGCTGCGGCAACGTCCAGGTCTGCACCGCGGCCATGCACTACGGCTACCGCATTGTTGAAGACATGGCCGATGGGCTGCTCGCCTGGATGGAGTCGAAGGGCTTTGCAACCATCGATGACTTTCGTGGTCTGTCGTTGCCGAAGGTGCGCGAGTGGAAGGACCTGAACCTTAACTACAAGGTGGTCGCGAAGATCCACGCGGACCTGTGTATCGGGTGCCAGCTCTGCTACACCGCATGCTGGGATGGCGCGCATCAGTGCATTCATCTTGACCGCGTGGGTGTGCCCGATACGAGCAAGACGCCGCACATGGTCGAAGCCGAGAGCGCTCGGCGGATTACGACTACTCCGATTCCGAAGCTTGATAGCAGTGGGCTGGGAGTCTCGAGCCTGGTGACGCCGCTCGAACGAATTCCCCGCGTGGATGAAGAACACTGTGTCGGGTGCAACCTCTGCGCGCTTGTCTGCCCGGTGCCGGACTGTATAACCATGAAGCGCATCGGCACCGAGCTGCCGGCGCAGACTTGGGAGGAACGCACCGCAAAGGGATTGGTAGCGACCTAGCAGACGTCTGGCCTCTCAAGGAGGATCCAATCGCTGGAGACGGGTAAATGCTCGCTTTTGCTGGACAAGATAGTGGGCGCGAGAACACGCCGGAGCGCTGGCTGACTCGCGGCAGCGTCGTAGCTCCGGCCGCAGCCGGGATCAGGAGTGAGAATACGGGGCCGAACCTGAACGATGGCGTCGCCAATCTGCGGACATCTAAGGACATCGATCGCTACATGCAACTAACGCCGCGTATCCGGAATACGCTCGAAGCATTTGATGAAGTGGCACGCTACCTCATAAACCGAACGGCCAGATTGTGAACTGGGTCTCGAAGAAGATCAGCCCGCGGGTGAGTGCGACGCGGTATGCAGCGAGGATGAAGAGCGGCGGAATCTCCTTTCCCCAGGAGATCAGCGTGCCCGTAAAACGTGATTACAGCATCCGAACAGGCCTCCAGGATCTGACGTAAGACGCCATTGGCTCGGTGGAGGCCCCTTTCCCTGGTCAAAAACCTAGTGCTGCTGCCTTGACAGCCTCAAGCCCCGGCGAAATAGACGCTGCTTGGGACGACCGCCATGACGCGGCGAGGCCGCAAGCGGGTATCGTTGGAGAGAAGTGCAGAAAGTGTCGCAAAGATTCGAGAGTCAACCCATGCAGCATTCCCATGTTCCGGACATTCTGAACCCGCGCCATCGTTCTCTCGTTCGGGGCAATGTGTTGGTGTGGGGAAGCCTCTTGTGCGCTGTGCTGATCTCCAAGTTCCCGCATACGCGCGCGTCGGCGTTGCAGATCTTTCCTACCCTGCTGGCATTCGCCGGAACTGCGGACACGATACGTTGCATTCGCAAGCGGTGGAGCTTCTATCACGCAGGCGTTTTGTTTTGCATTTACATGGACCTGATGGCTCTATCGGTGATCCTGTTCCTGCTGATTTACCCGTATGTGTACTTTCTTTCTTCATCCAGCTAGCTGGCGAGAGATGAAACGTGGGGCTCACGGCCTCATTTGCTGATCAGCAATTCAGAGTGCAGCTAAAACCCAGGAAACGAAGGCAACGGGTACCTTCTGCCATGCGAAAGTGCATTTTGCGCCTGGTAGAAGTTATGTTTCCTCGCGCTGTTTGTGGTGCGCTATACTCCCCGGAGTCCAAAGTGTTTCCGCTGCCCACCCCCTTCTCAGGAGATGCACATGTCCAAAGGCTTCCGCGACTTCATTCTGCGCGGCAATGTTGTCGACCTTGCGGTCGCCGTTATTATCGGCGCGGCGTTTGCGGCGATCACCAATTCGTTAGTGACTGACATTATCAACCCGTTCATCGCAGCGATTGTCGGGAAGCCGGACTTTTCGGCGATTGTATGGCACCTGAACTTTCATCCGGCGATTGACGGCAAGCCGGATGCGACTGCGGGCGTGATCCAGGTGGGCAAGTTCCTTAACAATGTGATCGCGTTCATCCTGAACGCCGCGGTCGTATATTTCGTCATTGTGCTCCCGATCTCAAAGCTGCTCGCACGCGTTAACAAACCGAAGCCTGCTGGTCCGCCAACGACAAAGGCTTGCCCGCAGTGCCTTTCCGATATTCCGATTGCTGCGACACGCTGCAGGTTCTGCACGGAGCCTGTACCCGTGGCCTCGTTGTAAGCACGTCGTTAGTAATATTTCAGATCGCAGGTCGAACGATGCCGGACCTTCGTGGCCCGGCGTCGTTTTGTTTGCTGGAGGAGGTATGAGGCCTCGTTCGAGAGTGTGACGTTAGAATACGAACTTATACCCTAAGGAGCTCAACCTTTGACTTTGCGCCCCCTCCCTGCCGTCCTGCTCGCCCTCGCCGCCACAGCATCGCTTGCCCAGAATGCAACGCAATCGCAGGTCTTCGGATATCGCGACTTCGCGCAGCAGGCGCAGATCGATAGGACGTTCCTGGCTGTACCCGATGCCGCTCTGGCCGGGCAGCACCTGAAGATTCTCACAGCGGCGCCGCACATCGCGGGATCTGAGGAGGATCATAAGACGGCGCTGTACGTTGCCGAGAAGTTCAAGGCTGCGGGGTTGGAGACGCAGATCATCGAGTACAAGGTGCTTATCAACCTGCCCAAGAAGATTCTGATCGAAGCATTTGGGTCCGATGGGAAGAAACTGATGACCGGACCCAGTCCAGAGCACGTTGGACCGGAGTTTGGAGGCGATCCGTTTCAGGATGATACGCGCGTCACGCCGGCGTTCAATGGAGCTTCGCCATCGGGGGACGTAACGGCCGAGGTGGTTTACGCGAATTATGGAACGCCTGCGGACTTTCAAAAACTGGTAGATCTGGGTGTGTCGGTCAAGGGAAAGATCGTGCTGGTCCGGTATGGCGCGAACTATCGCGGGATCAAGGTGTACGACGCGCAGCGTGCCGGAGCGGCGGGGGTGCTGATTTACTCGGACCCGGCGGACGACGGGTACTATCGTGGGGATGTCTATCCGAAGGGGCCCTACCGGCCAGATAGCGCGGTCCAGCGTGGAGCCACGCAGTTCCTCCCCATCTATCCAGGGGATGCAACGACACCAGGAGTGGCATCGACACCAGAACTGCCAGATTCGGAGCGCATCGCGCTCGACAAAATCCAGAATAACTGGCCTTCCATTCCGGTGAACCCGCTCTCATACCACGATGCGGCACCCATCCTGCGGGCGCTGGCCGGCCCGAATGTGCCGCACGAGTGGCAGGGAGCACTCCCGTTTGCCTATCACACGGGGCAGGCAGGAGATAAAGTCACGGTCCACATGCACCTGGAGCAGGATACAAAGCTGCGCACGATCTGGGACGTGGTGGGTACGATCGATGGAAACGATCCCGCACAAAAAGATGACTGGGTTGTTGCCGGGAACCATCGTGATGCGTGGGTGTTTGGAGCGGTCGATCCAAACTCGGGAACGGCGGCGATGCTCGAGACGGCGCATGGCCTGGGAACGCTGCTTAGGTCCGGTTGGAAGCCGAAGCGTCGGGTCGTGCTGTGCTCGTGGGATGCTGAGGAAGAGGGGTTGATCGGCTCAACCGAATGGGTCGAGGCGCATATGAAGAACCTCGACCATGCCGTGGCATATTTCAACACCGACGTGGCAGTCTCGGGCCCGAACTTCAGTGCGGAGGCGGTTCCGTCCCTGATGCAGTTTGTGCGTGAGGTGACGGTTGACGTGCCTTCGCCAGCGGGCGGCACGGTCTACTCTCAGTGGCTCAAGGCTCAATCTGCAACCCCGTCTCGCCGCTTGTCGGACAATGACGAGGACTCCACGATCGAAAAGGATGGGCACAAAGAAGTGCGTGTGGGAGTTCTGGGATCGGGGTCGGATTTCACGCCGTTTCTGCAACATGCCGGCGTGCCGTCAACCGATATCGGGTCAGGCGGTCCGTATGGCGTGTATCACTCGGCCTTCGATAACTACAACTGGTTTACGAAGTTTGCCGACCCCACCTTTGTCTACGAGCAGCAGCAGGCGCGAGTCTTCGGTCTGGAGATTCTCCACATGGCCGATGCTGACGTACTGCCATACGACTACGCAGCCTATGGCATCGCGATCTCCGGCTACGTAGCGATGGCAGGGAACAAAGCCAAAGCTGCCAATCTGCAGGATGACTTTACGGCTCTGTCGACGGCAGCGGCGCGGTTCACGGCGGCCGGCGGTGCGGTGCGGGATCGACAGGTGGCTGAGTCTGGAGATATTGCAGGGCTGAATCATGCTTTGCGTGCTGCCGAAGAGGCTCTGCTGAATCCGGCCGGACTGCCGCATCGTGACTGGTACAAGCACACGATCTATGCGCCGGGTGAATTTACCGGATACGCTGCCGTCGTGATTCCTGGGGTCAATGAGGGGATCGAGGCGAAGGATGCGGCACGAACGCAGATGCAGATCGATGCCTTGGCGACCGCGCTCAACACGGCCTCGGGGATCCTCGAGCAGGCGGCAAAATAGACCGCAGACGAGCGTTTGCTTCGAGCGTCCGAGATGATCTCGGACGCTTTTGTCTTTAAACTCCGGGAAACGGGTTTCGTCTGCAACTTTGGGGTTAGCGAGCTATGACCCGAAGCGTTTTACACAGTCGTCTCTCTGTGGGATGTTCGCGAACGGCGATCGGCGGCATTCTTGATTCATCAGCCGGAAACGCGGCGAACAATCTTAGGAGGTTCCACCATGATTCACGATCTCGTTCTTAGCCTCGTTTTTCTTTCCATGATCATCGCCCCCGCTCTCGTCGCCATGCGCACGGACAACGAACAAGTCGACTACTAAGCTCTTACCGTACAATCCTCCGACGCGCCTCGGCCAACCAACGCCCCCGCCAGCGGAGCCTCCACTCATGAAAGCCGCATACCTTTTTCAGGGATGCGGCTTTTGTTTGCTACGGATCGTCCTGCAGAGCGGCCCTCTGCTTGGCTTGCGTCTTTCTACCCGCGAAGAGCCATTTGTTCCGTCACGATCTGGGTCAAGTCAGGCTTTTTGAGACCGAATTCCTTCTCATTGAACTGATCTACCTTCGACGACCAGTTCATCGAGCAGAACTTCGGACCGCACATGCTGCAAAACGCGGCTTCCTTGTAGTAGTCATCCGGCAGCGTCTCGTCGTGCATGCTGCGGGCGGTTTCCGGATCGAGCGAGAGCGCAAACTGCTTGTCCCAATCGAAGGTGTAACGCGCGTGTGAGATCGCATCATCCCGATCGCGGGCTCCTGGGCGATGACGTGCGACGTCAGCTGCGTGGGCGGCAATCTTGTAGGCGATGATGCCGTCCTTGACGTCCTTCTCATTCGGCAGCCCCAGGTGTTCTTTCGGGGTGACGTAGCAGAGCATTGCTGCGCCATGCCAACCGATCATCGCGGCGCCAATGGCGGAGGTGATGTGGTCGTAGCCGGGAGCGATGTCGGTGACAAGAGGGCCGAGCACGTAGAAGGGGGCGCCATCGCAGAGCTCAACTTCCTTGTCCACCTGGAGCTTGATCTGGTCCATTGGAATGTGGCCGGGGCCTTCAATCATGACTTGCACATCTGACTTCCAGGCCTGGCGGGTCAGCTCGCCCAGGGTCTTCAGCTCGGCGAATTGCGCGGCGTCTGAGGCGTCTGCCAGGCAGCCTGGGCGGAGGCCGTCGCCCAGCGAGTAGCTGACGTCGTACTTGGCCATGATTTTGGTGATGCGGTCGAAGTTCTCGTAGAGGAAGTTCTGTTTGTGGTGGTGGGTCATCCACTGGGCCAGGATGGCTCCACCGCGGCTCACGATGCCAGTGATGCGCTTCGCGACCAGCGGAATGTACTCGACGAGGACACCGGCGTGGATGGTGAAGTAGTCGACGCCCTGCTGAGCCTGCTCTTCGATGACCTCGAGATAAAGATCGATGTTGAGGTCTTCGAGGCGCTTGACGCGGTTCAATGCTTCGTAGAGCGGCACCGTGCCAATCGGTACAGGGGAATGGCGGAGAATCTGCTCGCGAATCATCGGGATGTCGCCGCCAGTAGAGAGATCCATGACAGTGTCCGCGCCGTAGTGGACTGCGGTATGGAGCTTGCGAAGCTCTTCGTCGACGTTCGAAGTGAGGGCGGAGTTGCCGATGTTGGCGTTGATCTTGCATAGGGACTCGACACCGATAGCCATCGGTTCGAGCTCAACGTGATTGATGTTCGCCGGGATGATCATGGTGCCTTTAGCGACTTCGCTGCGGATGAGTTCGGCGGAGACTCTCTCTCGCTGTGCGACGTAAGCCATCTCCTCAGTAATCTTTCCGAGGCGCGCAAAGTGCATCTGCGACATGTTCGTGTCACCTGTGCGGTCGGCCTCAGCCTTTCGCTTTATGATCCATTCGGCGCGTCCTGTCGGCACACGATAGTCATTCCCACGCGCGTTATGTTCGTTCGTGTGGCTGCTGTTCCCGTTCCCATTCCCATTTGTGCTCATACCGCACCTCCAATCGCATTCCTGTTCACATCAAGCGCGAACCACAAGACGTTATCGCTTGAGTATACGTTCCTGCGGTGCTTCGCCCACAAGCTACAGAGGGCTACGCCCGATAGCGACGCACCGTCCAATGGCATGGAAAAAGGACGTACCAGCGTTCACCACAGGAGCTACGCGATCATGAAACTCATGTCTGCACACATCGAAGATCTGAAGTCGCTTTACATCCTGAACCTCCAGAAAGCTCTCGACATGGAGCAGAAGATCACTGATTCGCTGCCTGATCTCATTGAAGCTTCGTCAGATTCCGAGTTGAAGAATGCATTCAGCACGCACCTCCAAGAGACCAAGGGTCACGTAACCAGGGTCGAATCGCTGCTGCGTCAGCACACGGGCGAGACTGAGACCGAAACCTGCAAGGTGATCAACGGGCTATCGACCGAAGCATCCGATACCATGAAGGATGTTACTGACCCGACCATTCGCGACATCGCGCTTATCGGGGCTGGGCAGCAGGTGGAGCACCACGAAATTGCCGTCTATGGAACACTTCGCAACTGGGCAAACATCCTCGGGCTCACCAGCGACGCCGAAATGCTGGGCATGATCGAGCAGGAAGAAGAGCATGCCGACGAGTTGCTGACCGCAATCGCCGGCAAGGTCAACCCGCACTTGCGGTGATCCAGAAGAATCGTGAGAGCATCGGCAGTCAAGAAAAGCTCCAAAATTGCAAAGCAGAGGGCGAGACCACCAAACGACCTAGCGTCCAGGGGTTTCTGCGTTCGCTTTCACCCCTGCTAAACTAGGAGTCATGGCAAGCTCAAGCAAGAAGCCCACCAGCATTATCGTCGCGAGCCTCATCATCGTTGGCGTGGTCGTATGGCTTGCGTTTGCGGCAGCCGGTGACAACAAGTCGTACTACGTGACAATTGCCGAGCTGCAGGGTATGGGATCAAAGGCGTACACGCGGCATCTGCGCGTGGCGGGAAACGTGAAACCCGGGTCGATTGAACGGGTGGGCACGACGGCTCACTTTACACTGCTCGAGAAGGATCCCGCCAAGAAGAACGTACAGCTCCTCGAAGTCTCGTACCAGGGGACGGAGCCGCCGCCGGACACGTTCAAGGATGACTCACAGGCGCTTGCTATTGGCACTTACGGGCGCGACGGCGTCTTCCATGCGACCCAGCTTCAGGCCAAGTGCGCGAGCAAATATGCGCCGGCGCCCGGGTCGCGGCCGGGGCAACCCGTGCCAGCGGCTAGCTCGTCTTCCGTAAAGACGACTGCCTCGGTCACCGTTCCGACCCTGCGGTAGTTTCTAGAGATTGTTTCGAAGTGCAAGCCGAGCCTCATGAGGCTCGGCTTGCACTTTAGTGTCAGAGAGAAGCGTCACTGCGATTCCAAGGTCCGCTCAGGCGACCGGTTCGAACTCTGGTGTGGCGGTCTGCTGCGCGAGGCGCTGAATGGATTCTGTAAACGGCGCGCGCAAGACGCCGCGTTCGGTAATGATGGCGGTGATGTATTTTGCAGGGGTGACGTCAAACGCGGGATTCTCGATCCCGACGCCCGTGGGTGTCATTTGGATGCCGTTGGAGTGGGTGACTTCTCGCGGATTGCGCTGCTCGATCGGGATCAAGTCGCCGTGCGCAGTATTGACGTCGATGGTTGACCAGGGGGCCGCTACATAGAACGGGATCCCGTGCTCCTTCGCAAGAATAGAGACGCCGTACGTGCCGATCTTGTTGGCTGTGTCTCCGTTGGCTGCGATGCGGTCGGCTCCGACGATGCAGGCCTGAATGCGACCCTGCCTCATCAAGCTGGCAGACATGTTGTCACAGAGCACGGTGGTGGGGATGTTGTCCTTCATCAGCTCCCACGCGGTAAGGCGGGCACCCTGGAGGTAGGGGCGGGTCTCGTCGGCGAAGACATCAAGCTGGTGGCCGCGCGCGACGGCAGAGCGAATCACCCCGAGCGCTGAGCCGTAGCCGCACGCAGCGAGTGCCCCGGCGTTGCAGTGCGTAAGGATGGTACCCTGCTGCGGGAGGAGTTCGGCGCCATTTTCGCCAAGCTGCTTGCATGCTGCAATGTCTTCGTCGTACATCTCTCGCGCGCGGGCAACGACGGCGGCCTTGATCTCAGGAATCGCAGCGTTGGCAGCGGCTAGCTGATTGTAGAGGTCGCGAATCTGACCGATTCCCCAGAAAAGGTTGACCGCGGTAGGCCGGGTTGCGGCCAGGTGGTCGCAGATTTCAGCGACTTCAGCGTTCAGGGTGGGAATGTCGATCGCTGTGCTGCGCTCAATGCCGAGCGCAACACCCATGGCTCCGGAAACACCGATGGCCATCGCTCCGCGAACGATCATATCCCGAATAACAGTGGCGACCTGCTTGTAATCGGTGGCGAGAACGTAGGTTTCTTCAAGCGGAAGTCTGGTCTGATCGAGAAATGAGACGCCTTCCGGAAGCCATTCTAAGGTAGGAATCATATTTCCCAATTTTACCTTGGCATCCACACTCGAGAACTTTGCTGATTTGAGAAGTGGAGTTGCATAGGATGAACTGTTGATGACCTTCAGTTCGCCACGCCTCGAGGTCCTCCAGGAACAGCGAGACGATGGCGATAGTACCGGTGATCACAGCAGACGCAGCGGAGCGGGATCATTCCAACCAGGTAGAGAGGCCAATCGAAGATGCGAATCCTCGAGGAGTGAAACTCGGCGTGGTGGCAGCGTGGGCACGCAGCTTTTGATGTCATTGAACGTTCTCCTTTCACCCGTGTAACTGAGCCTAGCGATTTGTCTCTTCAGAAGTTGTCGTGCAGCGTACATTGGCGACGAACACACGTAAAATCAGTGTCGAACTGTGGTGTTGCGAATACTTGTGCGCGTTGAACAAAACCGTTCGACATTGATCGGAAAGTTAGGCGAATCATTGAACGGACGTGGCTTGACGAGCCTCCGCGTGACCATTGCCCTCCGAGCTAAAGGGACAAAGGTGTAAGAGCAGGCGCACAGCCCCGGGAAGAAGCAGCCGGGAGCCAGACGTGAGAGGATTTCTAGCCTTTTATATCGATGGTACGAGCGACCACACTCTTGCCCCCAAGTAGCAGAAAGTAGTGGAGATGAAGGATCGGCTGAATCAAGATCCACTCTCCGGGCCCAACTTGAGTCTAGCAAAAGTTTTCAGATGTAGGCTAAAAACAGCACGCGTGGTAACGTTATTTTAGTTACCTGATTGTGAGATCGCTCTATGAGCTTTGCGGACCTGAGCAGCGTTGAATACTGCTGCGAAGGAAGGCAGGGAATTCTCAGTTTGCGTCGGTAGTTCCTCAAGGGCGCGCTCAATGTTCTCGCGGCCTCCCTGCTGACGATCCACCAGACAGAGCACTCCGATCACGTTCATGCCCGCGTCACGCGTTGCTTCAATGGCATTGATGGTGGAGCCGCCGGTTGTGCAGACATCATCCACGATGACCACATCTGTGCCGGCTTTGAGGAAGCCTTCAATGCGCCGGCCGGTGCCATGCGCCTTTTCCGCCTTCCGGACGAGAAAGCCATGGAGGAGCGTGGGCGAGGGGCCGTGGTCTCCTTCAGGATCAAGTTCAAGAAACTCGCGGTGGTCAGCGGCCTCCCACGCCGAGGCTGACGCTGTGTTTGAGACAAGGGGATCAGCTCCCATCGTAAGACCGCCGATCGCCTGGGCAGAGGGGAAGCGTTCGCGGATGAGGTCGAGCAGGACGATGCCGGCGAGGCGGCCACCTTCAGCGTGGAGGGTGGTGATACGGCAGTCGATGTAATAGTCGGACTTCTGGCCGGAGGCAAGGGTGAAATCGCCGGGGGTGAAGGAGAGTGTGGCGATGAGATCAAGGAGGGCTTCGCGCGGGCTGGTCGGTTCGGTCACTCTGGCAGCTCCTTCGGGGTGCGGCGGCGCGGTTGGTGCTCCTTCGCGATGTCGACCAGGAGTTCGATCTTCATGAGGCGACGGTCGAGGCTGCGGTGATCCTCGGCAAGTTTGTCGATACGAACGTCCATGCGCTTGATGTCTTCCGTCATCGTCAGAAGATCTTTGGCGGTATTAAAGAAAGATTCTGCAAGGCTCATGGGATGTCTCGTTGCATGAGCTCAGCGTGAACGCGATCGACCTTCTCCATCGTGCGAACCATCGATGCGCTCGCCTCGCGTGCGGCCTGCGAGATGATCTTGAGTGCGGCTTCGATCATCTCTTCCTCCTGTTTATTGCTGAGTAATGTCTCTCCATCACGAATGAGACGGCGAAGCACTTCAGCGGAGGAGATGTTTTCTTTGGCTGCCAGCCGCTCAAGTTGCTGCTTCTCGCTCGAACGCAGGAGGACGACCGTCCGATGGATAGCGCGTTCGGCACTAACGTGGGGGCTCGCCATTCAGACGATCCTAGCATACATGTGCATAGCATGTGCATAGCCGTTTACAGCTTGTCCATGTGCCGATAGCCGCCTGTGGCCACGAAGAGCGCGATAAAGACAGAGGCGTTGTAGCAGGCGTGGACCAGGGTGCTGGCGGCAAGCGATTGTGTACGGATGCGGACATAGCAGAGGACCATCGAGACAGTCCAGAGAAGCGCGACAGCGGCCCAGGCGTAGCCGAGCTGCGGCGCGTGAATCGCGGCAAACCCAAGGCTCGTAACGACGCTCGCGAAGAGAAGCGAGTTGGTAGTGAAGGTCTCAGAACTGCGCCAGGTTGCGAGGGTGGCGAGATCAAAGTCTCGGTCAGCGGTGCGCGGCAGAGTGAGATAATCCGCGGCGATTGCGATGGCCGGCAGCAGGAAGCCGCGAAAGACCAGTTCTTCGAATAAAGGCGCGACGACAATACCGAAGAGAGTAAGAAGCCAGATAATGCCCGGGGTCTTGAAGACACCTTCAATCGGCGTCTCCTTGGGGACTGGAAGCAGGCTGGAGACGGCTTGCGACGCCAAGCCCAGGGCGATGCCGAGTGGAATGAAGGCCACGGTCGCACGACGGGCATTCCACGAGACTCCGACTGCAAACGTTCGATGCCAGACCAGAGGGAAGATCGCTGCAGCGAGCGCCGTGGCGACTGCGTAGACGCCGATGTTGGCGAAGAGTTGCAGGCGCTGATCGGCGAGAGCTTCGTTGATGCTGTGAGGATGGAAGGCGAGCACGATGCCCTCGCACATGAGAAAGGCGAGGAGAGTCAGCGCGAGGAAAAGCAGGAGGTGCAGGAAGTTGGGGATGCGGGTGTTTGGATGATTTAAATCGGTCATGATGTGAGCTACAAAGCTTCTTCGATGATAAACATGCTGCTCCGATCCATCCTGGCTCCGTAGAGAGTGCTATACCCGGCGAGTGCTAGCTGCGTTTGGCGCGCTTCACCGAGATCTTTTTGGCGGGTGCCTTGGCGGTAGGGCGGCCCGTCTTCTTCTCAGGCGCGATGAATTTGCCCCTTGGGGCCTTCACAGGGTCCGGCGTGCTGGCGATCCGCTGCGCACCCGCGTTGGGGTTATTGGTATCGATCGCGGCGAGGCCCGGGAAATGCGGGCGGAGGAAGTGGCCGGTATGGCTTGCGGCGACGGTTGCTACCTGCTCGGGGGTGCCATGGGCGATCACCTGACCGCCGAACTCACCACCTTCGGGACCCATGTCGACGAGGTAGTCGGCATTGCGGATGATATCGAGATTGTGCTCGATGATGATAACCGTGTTGCCAAGGTCGGTGAGCCGGTGGAGAACGTCCAGGAGTCGGCGTACGTCGTCGAAGTGGAGTCCTGTTGTGGGCTCGTCGAGCAGGTAAAGGGTGCGTCCAGTCTGGCGCTTGGAAAGTTCGCGAGCGAGCTTCATACGCTGAGCCTCGCCGCCAGAAAGCGTAGTCGCGGATTGCCCAAGGTGGATGTAGCCGAGGCCGACATCGACGAGCGTCTGCAGCTTGATGGCGACGTTAGGAATGTCCTTGAGGATCGGCAGCGCATCGGCGATCGAGAGGTCGAGGATGTCGGCGATGTTGTGTCCGTTGAAGCGGACCTGCAGCGTCTCCTGGTTGTAACGTCGACCGTTGCACACTTCGCAGAGCACGTAGACGTCAGGCAGGAAGTTCATCTCGATGCGGCGCTGGCCCTCACCCTGGCACGCCTCGCAGCGTCCGCCCTGCACGTTGAAGGAGAAGCGTCCGGGTTTATAGCCGCGTTCACGCGCCTCGGGCAGCATGGCGAAGAGATCGCGGATCTGGGTAAAGACGCCGGTGTACGTCGCGGGGTTGGAACGTGGGGTACGGCCGATGGGGGACTGATCGATCTGGATCACTTTGTCGAGTTGATCGACGCCGAGCACCTTACCATGCTTGCCGGGTTCTTCGCGGCTCCCGTACAGCTCCTTCGCGAGCGCGCGGTACAGGATGTCATTGACGAGGGTCGACTTTCCGGAGCCGGAGACGCCGGTCACGACCGTCATTACGCCGATAGGAAAGTGGGCGGTCACGTTTCGCAGGTTGTGCGAGTGGGCGTCTTCGACTGTGATCCAGCGATTGGTGAGCGGCCGAGGCGAAAGATCCTGCTCGCCGGCTTCGTTGATTCGCGGCGGACGAGTGACGATATCAATGTTGCCCGCGAGGTATTGACCCGTGATCGAGGCCGGATTTGCCATGATCTCAGCGGGAGTGCCGTCGGCGATCAGGAAGCCGCCGTTTTTGCCAGCGCCGGGCCCGAGATCGAGGACGTAGTCGGCCTTGCGGATGGTGTCTTCGTCGTGTTCGACGACGAGAACTGTGTTGCCAAGGTCGCGCAGGCGTTCTAGTGCGGCGATGAGTCTCTGGTTGTCGCGCTGGTGGAGACCGATGGAGGGTTCGTCGAGCACGTAGAGCACGCCGCGGAGACGCGAGCCGATCTGGGTGGCGAGGCGAATGCGCTGACCTTCACCGCCGGAGAGCGTCGCTGCAGATCGGTCGAGTGAGAGGTAGCCCAGGCCGACGGCATTCAGAAATTCAAGGCGCTCGATGATCTCCCGTTGCAGCCGGTCTGCGATCATACGTTCACGTCCGGTGAAGGCCATGCCTCTGGCTCCTGTTAGTGCGCGTTCGAGAGAAAGCCCGGTGAAGTCGGCGATCGATTGCGAGACGACTTCGCCATCCCTGGCCGGGATGGGGATGGTGACCGCGAGCGACTCTGGACGCAGCCGGCGGCCCTGGCAGCGCGGGCAGGTGGTCGCCGACATGTACTGCATCATGTACTCGCGGTAACCTTCGGATTTGGTTTCGTCGAGATTTGCGCGAAGGTAGGCAAAGATGCCGTGGAAGCCAGTGCGCGCGGACTCCCCGTTGGCGGGGCCGTAGAGGAGCAGGTCCTGTTGCGGCTTGAGGAGCTCAGCGAAGGGCAGCTTGAGGTTGATCTTGTATTTGTCGGCCGCGAGTTTGATCAGCTTCAACAGGTAGGCGGAGCCGGAGCCGGGACCCATCGCGCCATCCAGCAGGGGCTTCGACCAGTCGGTGATCGTCTTGGCGGGGTCGAAGTCGTAGATGCTCCCGAGGCCGTGGCACTCCGGGCATGCGCCATAGTTGGAGTTGAAGGAGAAGCTGCGCGGTTCGAGCTTGGCGACGTTGATGCCGCAGTCAGGGCAGGCCATGGTGCTCGAATACAACGTCTCTTCGATCGCCTTGGTGGATGGATTCTGCAGACCGATCAGCACGAGACCATTTGCCATCTGCAAAGCCTTCTGGATAGAGGCTTCCAGGCGGCGGGTGTCGTACTTTGGTCCCGCTTCAGCCAGCGATGCATTGACGCTTGCGGGATCTTCTGGGTTCGGCGGCAGAGGTTTTAGGATAATGCGGTCGACGATCGCTTCAATGGCATGGTTCTTGCGCTTCTCGAGGCGCATGCCTTCGGTGAGTTCAACCATTTCACCATCGATGCGGGCGCGGAAGCCCTGCTGATCGAGCGCCTCAAGTTCTTCGCGGAACTCACCTTTGCGGCCGCGGACAATCGGGGCGAAGACCGTAATTCGTTCTCCTGGCGCAAGCGAAACAACCCGCTCGACGATCTGCTCAGCAGACTGGCGGGAGATAGGCCGGCTGCAGTTCGGACAGTGCGGTTGGCCGACGCTCGCATAAAGGAGTCTTAGATAGTCGTAGATCTCGGTGATGGTGCCGACGGTCGAGCGAGGGGAGCGGCTGGTAGTCTTCTGCTCGATCGATATGGCGGGTGAGAGGCCTTCGATCGAATCGACATCGGGGCGTTCCATCTGGTCCAGGAACTGGCGCGCGTAGGCAGAAAGCGTTTCGACATACCGCCGTTGTCCTTCCGCATAGATGGTGTCGAACGCGAGCGAGGACTTTCCGGAACCGGAGAGCCCGGTCACAACGGTCAGCGTATTGCGAGGGATGGAGACGGAGACGTTTCGGAGGTTGTGCTGGCGGGCGCCGCGCACCGTGATGTGAGTGATGCCAGGATGTAGCCGACGGACAGGAGGTGGCTCAAGCGAGGCCGGTCGCTTCGTTTCGGATTCGATTGCAGACGGGGATTCGAGTGCGGAGCTCATGCGCGGGGAAGGCCACCTTTTAGTCAAGTTTCAGAATACCTGATAAGCCGCAAGCAGACGCTTTGGTACTGGTCCCACACACGGCCGGCAAGAATGCGTGTCGGCGCTAAGCTGCACGGCTCACCAGCCCGCAGGCCGGAAGGTGTTGAAAACCAATCGTAAGATCGCACCTGGAACCTGGATTGCAAACAGCAGAAGGATTTACATGAGGAAACGCTAAGATTCTTTGCGAGAATCACCCTGCATCTGAAGTTGTGGATCGGTTACCATGAGGAACCGGTGCACCCCTGGGGGATTGTTCGTTATGTCGTCGATTATGCTGGTCTGCGCTGTGGTAGCGTCGCTTGCGGTAGGTGTGTTTATGGCACAAGGGCTCTGTATGCTGATGTTCCAGGTGTTTCGGATGCATGTAAAGCAGGTTGTTGCGACCCGTATCAGGGACGCTCAGGTAGTTGAGCTGGGGCCAGTTCGCAGCTAAGCAAAGAAAACAAGTTGTTTACTGCGGCGGTGATGTGGGTGCCTGCTGCTGTTGTGCCTGCTGTTTCACAAGCTCATCATAGATCTGCTGCGGCGTCTTGACCCCGTTCGGCGACTGCTGCGAGGCATCTCCCTGCGGCGCGCCTACGCCATTGGTAGGTGGCATCGTGTTGGGCTGAGATTGCTGGGCGTTCGGCGACTGGTCGGACGTGCGGTTTTCCTGGGATGAATAACCAGCCAAGGTGCGAAGAGCTCCGGGTGGCAAGTCGCGACGCCGGCTTGTAAGCGCAGGGGGCAGACTTTCTTCAGTATGTTCCTCCTCGCGCAAAGCGTTTGGACTGGGCGGAGTCGGTCCGCCGTTCCGCGGAGTCAGGACAAGTTCGGCAACAGTGTGTTGCGGCGTCTCAAGGAGCATCACGTTGGTTCCGGTGCCGTCCAGAAGCTGGTTGAGAACGACCTCGGCAGAATCAGGACCGTAGCTGCCATAGACGCGCTCATCAGTCACACCGCCTGTAATCTTCATTCCGGTCAACCGGGCGATTTCGCTGAGAAGTGCATTAAGCGACGAGTTCTGGGCGGCGACGGTGAGCTGATTACCGTTGAACGTGACACGGGCGAGCGCGGCGTGCGGTGTGGGTGCGGCGTTTGCTTGTGTCTGAATCTGCGTGGGCTGCGCTGCAGGCAGACTTTGTGCGTTTTGCGCTGGACCTCGGGGGATGGAAGGCGCTGGAGTCGGAAGCTGACACCAGGCAGCAGATGCGAGCACAAGCGTCGCCACGGCAGCCGCGGAGATCACTGCGCAAAAGGAGCGAAGCTGAATGCGAAGCTGGGTCTGTGACGGTGCGCTTACTGGCATAAGGCCTTCGAGGTGCTTTGGGCAATTTGGCTACAAAGATTAGACGACCTTGAGGGGCTGACGTCAGTCTAATCCCTAGACGTTGTGAAGATCAGCCAATTGTGCATGTTGTACTACACTTACGGGCATGCCGATCGCGTATGGATTCTGGCGTGGATGAGGTGAAGGCGTTTCGTGATGACTGGTGCAAAGAAGTGGTTTGAAGTAATGGCGTGTGCGGGCCTCCTGACGGTCCCGATGGCGTATGCCGCGGAGAACTGCACGCCGCAGTCGCAGATGCCGGCAGCGGAGCTCAATGCGCTGTCGTCAGCCGCGACTGCAATGGCGACGGCAATCCAGTCGGGGGATGATGCGGCACTCAAGAATGTGACGATAGCGGAGTTCCAGCAGAATTTCAGCGGGCTCGCGGCGGCGGTCGCCTCGACGGCTCCGAAGCTGAAGGGAGCAGTGCCACAGGTGGAGGGAGTCTATCTGTTGGACGCTTCGACGTTGAAGGCGGCGAACGGCGTCAATCCCGACGCGCAGTTTTATTGCACGCTACATTCGACCACGAGCAGCTCTGCTTCGGAGGTAGAGTTCTCTATTCCTCAACTGCCGCCGGGTAGGTATTCCTTTGCGACTGTCAGGATGGAAGATGCGACGCCATGGCAGTTATCGTTTCTGATGCGTCAGGAAGCGGGCAAATGGCTGCTAGCCGGGCTTTATCCCAAGCCGATGACCGCGGATGGCCATGATGGCCTCTGGTATTGGAAGCAGGCGCGCACTCTTGAAGCGCAAAAGCAGCCGTGGAATGCGTGGCTTTATCTGCAGGAAGCGCAGGCGCTTGTGCTGCCTGCAAACTTCGTGTCGAGCACACATCTTGAGAAGCTCCAAACGGAACTGCAGACCATCGCTCCGCCGGCCGTGGCCAATGGATTGAGCGTAGACGCCCCGCTTGTGCTGAAGGCAACGGACGGAACGGAGTTCCGGTTTACCGGTCTTTCAGTTGACTCTTCACTTGGGCTGGACGTTGCGGCGCACCTGAAGGTGGAGGCGTTGGACGATGCAACAGCCGCGCGTCAGCGGAATGTCGCGGCCATGGAAGCCCTGCTGGCTGCTCATCCGGAACTGCGTAGCGCATTTCATGGGATGTGGGTGTTAGCGGAAGCTCCCGGAAAGGCTCCCTATGCGACGGAGCTGTCGATGGCGGATATTCACTAGCTGAACGGGCTACTGTCTGGGTAGCGCCCGGGCATAGAGCTTCGCGCGCGTAGATGCTATCGTAGGAACGTTTAGCGGTTCCGGTATACGGGCTTGGATTTGCTCGAAATGCCGGGACTGCTTTGTGCGTTTGAATCGACTGCCTGGGTGAGGGGATCACAATGAAGGACACGTTGAAGGCTGAAAAGGCGCTGAGTGACGCGATTGCGGAACGCCGCTCCACGCCAAGTTTTGATGGGACGCCAATGCCGGCTGAGGACCTGGAGAAGATTTTGAAAGCGGGCCTGGCGGCTCCCAGCGGCTATAACATGCAGCCGTGGCGTTTCGTGGTGGTGCAGTCGCCGGAGCAGAAAAGGAAGCTTCGTGCGGCAAGCTACAACCAGGCGAAGGTGGAAGAGGCTTCAGCGGTGATTGTCGCCTGCGGTGATGCCGACGGCTGGCGCAAGGATCTGGACGAGATGCTCGAGATGGGGCGCGCTGGCGGCATGCCCGAGAGCTATGCCTCGCAGGCAAAGAGCAGCGTGCCAGCTTATCTTTCCAGCTTTTCTGCGGATCAGATGAAGGCCTGGCTGAATAAGCAGGTGATGCTCGCCTATACGCACATGCTGCTAATGGCCGAGGTGCTTGGCTACGACACCGCGCCGATGGAAGGCTTTGAACAGGATCGGGTACACGAGGCGCTGCGGCTGCCGATGAGCTATTGGGTTGTGGCGCTGCTTGCGGTTGGGCAACTGAAGGGCAGTGACAAGTTCGACGGCGGGCGCTTCGGGATGGCGCAAACCGTGTACGGAGAAGAGTTCGGCAAGGCGCTGATCTTGAAGTAACTCGAAGAAATCAGAGGATGGGCATGCGTGGGATCTTGCGGGTAGCGTTGGTGTTGCTGCTGATCGCGTTGGCGGCAGGGCTGACGTTCTACTACGAGCCACTCTGGGTGAACGACCAGATCATCCGCATGCACCTGCGCGGTCAGAATGTACAGAGCGAGTATGTCGATGTGGATGGATACAAGATCCACTACTTCGAGGCGGTCCCCCCGGCTCGGCTGCGCGTTCTGGGCGATGGATATCCGATCGTCCTCATCCACGGGTTGGGTTCGCGGGGTGAGGACTGGTCCGGCTTGATTCCGTCGCTGGCGGCTGCAGGTTTTCATGTCTATGCGCCTGATCTGCTGGGGTATGGACGCTCGTCGAAGCCGGATGTGGATTATTCGATCCGGACCGAAGAGAAGATCGTGGTCGACTTTCTCAAGGCTGTTCACATCAACAGGGCCGACGTCGGCGGATGGTCGATGGGCGGGTGGGTCGCGCTGAAGCTGACGATCGATCACCCCGAGTTGGTGGGCCGGCTGGCTGTCTTCGACTCAGCTGGAATCTACTTTCCTCCTACGTTCGATTCAACGTTGTTTACGCCGACGGACTCGGTGGGGGTGGCGCGTTTGATGGCGATGCTCTCTCCCCATCCGAAGCCGCTGCCTGCGTTTGCCGCCAATGCGGCGATTCGGCGGCTGCAGGCGAACTCCTGGGTCATACGCCGCAGTGTGCAATCCATGGAAGCAGGAAAGGACCTGCTTGATTTTCAGCTTGAGCGCATCAAGCAGCCGACGCTGATCGTCTGGGGCGCCGACGATACGCTGATTCCGCCAACCGTCGGTGAGGCCATGCACAAGGCCATTTCTGGCTCCTCATTGCTGATTGTGGATGGATGCGGCCATTTGGCTCCGGGCGAGTGCACGCAGCCGGTACTTAGGGGCACACTCGAGTTTTTCGCGGCGCACCCCCCGCTGCCGAGGGCCGAGGAGACGGTCTTCGGAGCTCCTAAGTAGCCTTCGTTGGAGTGGATTCAGCCTCCCGTCCAGATGTAGGCGTCGGCCTGGGGCAGGCGGATATGGGCAAGGACTCGGCTGACGAACTGGCGGGCCATCTCGGTGGTGGTCTGGGGCTGGTTGTAGAGGGTGGGCATGACCGGGTAGATGGTTGCGCCGGCCTCGGCCGCCAAGTTCATGTTACGCAGATGGATCAGGTTGAAGGGGGTTTCGCGCACACAGAGGATGAGTGGGCGGCGCTCCTTGAGGGCCACGTCGGCGGCGCGCTCGATGAGGGACGAGGCCAGACCATGGGCGATGCCGGCAAGCGTACCCATGGAGCAGGGCAGGATGACCATCGCGTCTGAGGGGTAGGAGCCGGAGGCGATGTTAGCGCCGATGTTCTCATCCGGATGCTGCTGGACCTTCGGGGACGACTCGCCGAGGAGCTTGGCGACGACGTCGTTGCGCCCGGAGAGATGGAGCTCCTCGGCGAGCACGCGGAGAGCGGAGTCGGAAGCGACGAGATCGATGTGCTCGACACGTTCGTCAGCAGCGAGCAGGCGGAGGAGTTCGCGAGCGAAGATCGAGCCGGACGCTCCGGTGATGCCGAGGGTGATGCGTTTTGGTGTCATGCGTTGTCCTAGGCTAGGGTAACGCGGAGCCTGCCGGTAGCAACCCATGTTTATGCAAAGCATGAGAAATAATGTACTTAGCGTTGTACTAAGGGTTAGAAATTCAGTTATTCGGCTGCTCATGCGTTAGCGTATTCATTCCAAATACTTCAACCTGAGGTTTCAAGGCATTTTCTCCGGTCTCCGCACCAGCGTTCGATTGCTGGTGCGGAAGCTCAGGAACGATTAGGTGTTGTAGTGCATGGCTTTAAGATCGGCGATGAGGCCGGGGCCGGTCGGGTGCCAGTTGAGGCGCTGCTGCGTCTGCACGCTGGACGCAGGAAGGTCGAAGGAGGCGAACATCGCCATCCAGCCGAAGTGGGCTTGTGCTTCCTCGGGAGAGAGGCTGCGAACGGGAACGTTGAGACCCGCGCCGAGGACCTCTGCGATCTCGCGCATGGTGATTCCTTCTTCTGCGACTGCGTTGTAGCGGCTGCCGGGTTGCTGTTTCTCGAGGACCAGCCTGTAGAGGCGAGCGACGTCGAGGACGTGGGCGGCCGAAAAGCGGTTCAGTCCCTCACCGACGTAGGCGGAGATCTTCTTTTCCCGGGCGATTTGAAGTGCGTAGGTAATGAGGCCCTGCTTGCGGGTGTCATGAACCTGCGGCAGGCGCACGAACGAGACGTTGACGCCACGTTCAGCTAACGTGTTGCCGGTCTCTTCTGAAACCTTGCGTGGGTTTGCATGGTGAGGGTCGTAGAAGTCCTCCGACGCAGGTTCACCCGGGGTGGAGATGCCGAGGCCGACCCCGGAGGTGATGACGAGTGGGCGGTTGGAGCCGACGAGGGCGCCGCCGAGTGCCTCTACGGCGACTCGCTCTTTCTCGCACATCTTGATGAAGTCGGAGAAGTCGTGATCGAAGGCGCAATGGATGACGCCGTCGGCCTTGGCGGCTCCGCTTTTGAGACTCTCGAGGTCTTCCAGGCTGCCGTGGTGGGGTTCGGCACCCGCTGCGTGGAGGGATTTGGCTCCTGCGTCCGAGCGTGTGAGGCCGAGCACCTGATGGCCTGCATTGATGAGTTCCGGGATGATGGCTGATCCGATGAAGCCGGTCGCGCCGGTGAGAAAGACTCGCATGTGCACTCTCCTTTGTTTCCGTTGAGACAGGCCGGTTGCGCCCTGTCCCTTGTTAGATCAAGCGGGGCAAGGATACGATCTATACTGAAAGTCCGCAAGATTGGTTTGATCGTCCGGAGAATGTCATGGATCCACTTTCAGAGGTCTTGTCGCTTTTGAAGCCGAAGAGTTATATGTCGGGAGGGTTCGGAGTAACCGGCGGCCTGTCGATCCAATTTCCGAAGCATGCTGGCATCAAGTGCTACGCAGTGCTTGCCGGGCAGTGCTGGCTGAAAGTGGAGGGAGTTCAAGAGGCGCTGCTGCTTACGGCGGGCGACTGTTTTCTGCTGCCGCGGGGGCTGCCGTTCTGCCTCACGACCGATCTTTCCTTGGAGCCGATTGATTTCCATGTACTGCGCGAGTCAGGCAGACTGACGACCGCGAGCTCGACTCCGGAGAGTGCTGCCGGCTACCTGGTCGGCGGCCATTTTTTGTTGACGGGAAGCCATGCGGATCTTCTGCTGCAATCGCTGCCGCCGATCGTGCACATCCGCAAGGAGTCCGATAAGGCGGCGATGCGCTGGTCGCTCGATAGAATGCGCGAGGAGTTGCTCGACCCGCAGCCGGGCGGGTCTCTGATAGCACAGCAGCTCGCGTACGTGATGCTGGTTCAGGCGTTGCGGCTGCACCTGGCGGATGGCGCGGGCAGGGGTGTTGGCTGGCTCTTCGCGCTGGCTGATAAGCAAATGAGCGCGGCGATCGCGGCCATGCACGATGACCCGGGACGTGCGTGGACGTTGCAGTCGCTTGCCGAGCGCGTGGGAATGTCGCGGTCAGTCTTTGCACAGCGATTCAAAGAGACGGTAGGAAGTACGCCGATGGAATACCTGACTCGCTGGCGGATGCTGCTCGCCGGCGAACGCCTGATGCAATCGGATGAATCGCTCTCATCGATCGCCACATCGCTCGGCTATGAGTCGGATAGCGCCTTCGGAAAGGCCTTCAGAAGGGTGATGGGGTGTTCGCCGAAGAAGCATAGCCGTAGCGTTGTGACGGCGGCAACGAGCGCGGACGCTGCCTCTTTGCAGATGGCGTCCCGTTGAGGGGGACGCCTCCGTGTCTCGGGAATAGGTGATGGACGGTCGCAGCGAAGCGCATGTAAGGACGAATGCCGGCGGGTAAGATGAGGTTACCTGGAGGGGCTGCGGATGGTTTTGGCGATGGCGCTGGTTGCATGGGCGACTGGGGTGGGAGTGGGTCAGGCGGTGACGGCACCGGTCGGGATTCCGAAGGAACTGGCAGTCGCGCGGGAGGCGCTGGTTTCGGGTGTGGAGTACGACCTGAGCTACGTTCTTGTGCCTCATGCGGGCACTACGGCTGGGTCCGAGGTGATGCGGTTCCAATTGAAGGACGCTGGAAGCCCTCTGCTGATGGACTTTCGGGATGGGGCTGTGCAATCGCTGGAGGTCAATGGGAAGGATCTTCCGACGGCGATTGAGGATGGGCATCTGCTGCTGCCTGCAAGTGCGCTGAAGGTTGGGGCGAATGTATTGGAGGCGAAGTTTACCGTGAATGTGGCGGCGTCTGAGAAGGCGCTGACGCGGTTTGAGGATAAGGACGATGGCAATGAGTACATTTACTCGTTGTTTGTTCCGATGGATGCGGATATGGCATTTCCGTGCTTTGATCAGCCGGATTTGAAGGGGAGATTTCGACTGACGTTGCGATCACCCGATTCCTGGACCGTGATCTCAAACACGTTGGCTACAAGCGTTGAGGAGAGCGGGTCGGTCAAGCAGACGACGTTTGCGCGGACGGAGCCGATCAGCACGTATCTGTTTGCGTTTGCGGCGGGGCCGTTCAAGAAGGTTCATCCGGTAGATGGGCTGCCGGGGTTCTATGTCAGGGCCTCAAAGGCAAAGGCCGCGGAGAGTGAAGCGCCCGCGGTGCAGGAGACGGCGGCTGCCGGGATTACGTATCTGAGCGATTACTTTGGGCAGGCATTTCCGTTTCCGAAGTACGACATGGTGCTGATTCCGGGGTTTGCGTTTGGCGGCATGGAGCACGCGGGCGCGACGTTTCTGCGGGAAGAGTCGGTGTTGTTTCGTACGGCTCCCACGAAGACGAACCTGTTCAATCGCGATGTGCTGGTGCTGCATGAGCTGACGCATCAATGGTTCGGCGACTTCACGACAATGCGCTGGTTTGACGATCTTTGGCTGAAGGAAGGATTCGCCCAGTACATGGCGTACCAGACGCTGGCTGCGCTGGGACGCCCGCAGGATGGCGACGCGGGAGTGGTCTGGAAGCGCTTCTACGAGCAGATCAAGCCGCTGGCGTACGCGATCGACCAGACGCAGGGGACGACGCCTATTTACCAGAACATACCGAATCTAAAGGATGCGAAGTCGGCGTATGGGGCGATTGTCTACCAGAAGGCTCCGGCTGTCATCAAGCAGCTGGCGTTTGTGCTG
>CAXTNM010000002.1:70777-163741 GCA_964245715.1 uncultured Acidobacteriaceae bacterium
GGGTTTGCAGATTTACCTGGCAGGCCATCGGTACGGGAATGCGACGTGGAGCGACCTGATTGCGGCGTTCGAGAAGAGCTCGGGGAAGCCGCTGGGGCCGTGGGCAGGGGCTTGGATCAAGCATCGCGGGATGCCTCGTATCGATGTGCGGTGGAGTTGTGCGGGCCGGAGGGTGGAGAGCTTCGAGGTGAGGCAGCGGGATGTTCTCGGCGATGCGCAAGATAAGGAGGAACGCGGAAGGCAAGTGTGGCCAGTCGCGACCGAGGTATTGCTGGGGTATGAGGATGGGAGTTCGAAGACGTTACCGGCCAGCTTTGCGATAGAGGAAGCGCGTGTGCCGGCGGCCGTTGGCATGGCTTGTCCGGCGTATGTCTTTGCGAATGCCGGGGATGAGGCTTACGGACTCTTCCTCCTGGATGATGTGAGCCGCAAGTATGTTGTCGGGCATATTGGAGGCGTGCACGATCTGCTGGAGCGAACACTGCTTTGGGGTTCGTTGTGGGCGAGTGTGCAGAATGCACAGATGAATCCGCGGGAGTATCTGGAACTCGCGTTGACATCGCTGCCGGGCGAGCGGGATGAGTCGCTCACGGCGAGCATCCTGGGGCATGTGGAGACGGCACTGGACCGGTATGTGCCGGATGCGGTGAGGGCAGAGGAGTCGCCGAAGTTTGCGGCACAGGCTTCGTCCCGGATGGTCAGGGATGGCGATCAGGATCTACGGATTGTGTACTTTCGCGCGGTCTCGCAGTTTGCTGAGAGCTCCACGGCAAGAGAAGCTGTAAAGGGTCTGCTGCGCGGGAGTGTGACGGTGCCGGGAGTAACGCTGCGGCAGCAGGATCGCTGGCGGCTGGTTACGACGCTGGTGCAGTTTGGCGATGCGGAGGCGGATACGTATCTCGCTGAGGAACAGAAGCGTGACCCTTCAGGCGAAGGCCTGAAGTATTCGTGGATTGCGGGCGCAGCGCGTCCGGATGGAGCGGTGAAGGCCAGGTACTTTGAGGGGTATCTGCATGATCCGGCGCGGCCCGAGGATTGGATCGAAGGCAGCCTCGGAGCGTTCAATGCGTGGAACCAGGCCGGGCTGACGGAGGCTTACCTTGAGCCATCGCTCGAAGCGCTCGCGCAGATCAAGCGGACGCGGAAGATCTTTTTTCTGGGGGATTGGCTGCAAGCGTTTATCGGTGGGCAGGCTTCGGCTTCGGCTCGGGACCAGGTGTATCGATATCTGAAGTCGCAGCCGGAGTTGGATAAGGATTTACGGCTGAAGATTCTGGAAGCTGTCGATGCGTTGGACCGGTCGGTGAAGATTCGGGCCGTGTTTGGCTAGAGACAGAGGCAGGTGCGTTCTGATGCCGGAGAAGCACCACTTCGTGGTTGGTTGGACGCTGCGCGTGTCTACTGCGGTGGAGCAGGTGCGGGTGGCGGTGCGTCAGGCGGGGCGATGGTAACGTTGGGCAGGATGGTGCTGGTCGCTTTGAACTTGCGGTAGCCGCTGGTCTTGATGGACGCGTCGCCGTTGACGGAGAAGAAGAGCAGGTAGCGGATGTGCCCGTGGGCTTCGGCATGCGCGGGGAGCCAGACTTCGTCGTTGATCTTGGTGTTGGTGGCGGCGAAGGAGGTTCCTTTGCTGATGTCGGCGATGAGGCCGCCGCCGAGCTTGAAGTTGTCTGTGAAGTGACCTTCGGCATGCTGGATGAACTTGTCCTGCTCGTCGACGCAGACGATGCCGGTGATGAGCTTGATGGCGCCTTCGTCGGCGTTGTGGGTTTTAGCGTTGGGATTGCCGGTGTAGTCGACTTCGATGGTGGGGCGGCCGGCTACGAGAATGCGGCGAGGGTTTGTGAAGGTGCCGAGTTCCAGAATGCGGGAGACGGTAATTTCGTCGCGGCCGTCAGAGTCGGATTCTTTGCCGGATGCGTCGGCTCTTTCGCGACGTGCTTTGGCTTTCGCGACTTCCTTGTCGATGCGGGCGTTTTCCTTAGCGAGCTCGTCCGGGTTCAGGTCTTTATTGTCTTTGCGGACCATGCGGACGACACGGACGCCATCGATGTAGAAGATCTCAAACGCGCGCTCTTCCGACTTTTTGATGGCGCCTGACTTGTTGAGCTCGTTGAGGGTGGAGTCTTCGCGATAGAGGTAATCTTTCTCGACCGCTTCGGCGAGACGCTGGTTGGTTTCAACCTGGCGCATGAGCGTGGGGATGTCGGGCAGGGGTTTGTCGTCCGACGACGGGGCTGGCTTGGACTGGGCACGGAGGAGTGTTGCGGCGAGGATGAGACAGAACGGGATTTGACGGCGCAGCTTCACTGTCTGGAGGTTAGACGATTGGAGCGGTATGGTGTTCGGCAGTTCTGTAAACGGGCGGTCGCCTTTGCTGACGCTTTCACCAGAGCGGGTCACACGAAAGTGACAGGGAGGACCAGCGAGTAGGCGACCGGTGCGATTAGCGGACATTTCGACGGGCATCTGATCGGAGTTGGGACTAGCATATTAGGAGGAGCGAAGCGCAAGCTTCGTGACGAGAAACTAAGGGATTGCGTGTCTGGACGCGCGGTGTGAGGAGCGAAGATGGCTGGTCAGTCGAGTAAGGCAGTGAACGGGAAGGCGGCAATTGCAACGGAGGAACGGGTCTCGAATCCGGAGCGGCGTGAGGCAACCTTCGAGGTCTTTCGACGCTGGGGATATCTCCAGACGACGCTCGATCCTCTAGGGCAGTACCTGCCGAAAGAGCCATTCCCGGTGGCATTGCCGGAGGGCGAAGAGGATGCGGCGGCAGAGGCGCGTAGTTACTATTGCGGCACGATTGGCGCTGAGTTCATGCATATCGCGAATGCGGAGAAACGCGAGTGGCTGCAGGAGCAGATGGAGCGGGACGGCGGGGCAGCCGCACAGGGGATCGACCAGGAGCGGGTGCTGACGCACTTGATCAAGGCGGATATCTTCGAGCAGGTGATTCAGTCGCGTTATCTGGGCACGAAGCGGTTCTCGCTTGAAGGCCTAACGGTTCTGATTCCGTTTTTGGATCGGATTCTGGAGGTGAGTTCGGAGCGTGGGGTGACCACGGCGGTACTGGCGATGAGCCATCGCGGACGGCTGAACGTGATGACCAACACGATCGGTCGCCACGCGGTAGACATCTTTACGAAGTTTGAGGATGTGGACCCGCGAAGCACCATGGGTGGAGGCGATGTGAAGTATCACCAGGGGGCGACAGGCGAGTTCATCTCGAAGAAGGGTGAGAAGGTCCAGCTACACCTGGCTTCGAATCCAAGTCACCTGGAGGCGATTGACCCGGTTGCCCTAGGTCGGGTGCGCGCCAAGCAGACGAGAATTGAGGCGGATGCGCTGGCTGCGGAGCAGTCGCTGGGTTATACGGGGCAGAAGCAGGTGCTGTCGCTCGAGATGCATGGGGATGCTGCCTTCGCCGGGCAGGGAATCCTGGCTGAGACGCTGAACATGGCGACGCTGCACGGATATAACGTCGGCGGGACGATCCACGTGGTGGTGAACAATCTGCTCGGGTTTACGGCGGTCCCAGAAGAGGCGAACTCCTCCAGGTTTGCGACTGACGTAGCGAAGCGTCTGCCTATCCCGATCTTCCACGTGAATGCTGAGGACCCGGATGCAGTGATGCGGGTCGCGACGATTGCGGCGGAGTACAGGTACAAGTTCGGGTCCGACGTGGTGGTGGACCTGATTGGTTACAGGAGGCATGGGCACAGCGAGGTTGATGATCCGACCGTGACGTCGCCGCGGCGCTACGCGATCATCAAGCAGACACCCGAGCTCTACAAGAGCTACGCGCAGCGGATTGGGGTCGATCCGACGGCAGAAGTTGGAGACATTCAGCAGGCTTTCCTGGACGAGCAGAAAGAGGCAAAGCAGGCGGAGAGCTCGCCGAAGCTTGCGGCGCTGCCCGGGTACTGGGATAAGTATCATGGCGGCCCGATTACGCCACGGGATGTCGCGCTGAAGACCGGAATGGAAGCCGCGCAGGTACTCGAACTGACGAAGGGAATCACGAGCTATCCCGCTGGATTTGCGATTCACCCGAAGGTGAAGAAGCTCTATGCTGAGCGCGTGGAGATGGCTGAGGGTAAACGTCCATTTGACTATGGCGCTGCGGAGTTGCTGGCGTTCGGCTCGCTCGTCACGGCCGGCACGCCGGTGCGGCTGACTGGCCAGGATTCTCAACGCGGAACGTTCAATCAGCGGCATTCGGTGCTGACGGATGTTGAGACCGAGGCAAAGTATATTCCGTTGCAGCATATCGGAGCTGCGCTGAGTAAGCCGCAAGCACTCTTCGAGGTCTATAACACGCTGCTGAGCGAGGCCGCGGTGCTTGGCTATGAGTACGGGTACTCGCGTGATTATCCGGAGACGCTGGTGCTGTGGGAGGCGCAGTTTGGCGACTTTGCGAACGGCGCGCAGATCATTATCGATCAGTTCATCGCGGCGAGCGAGGCCAAGTGGCATCTGCTCTCGGGTCTTGTGATGCTGCTGCCGCATGGTTATGAGGGGCAAGGGCCGGAGCACTCGAGTGCAAGGCTGGAGCGATTCCTGCAGTTGGCTGCGATGGACAACATCATCATCGCGCAGCCCTCGACGGCGGCGCAGCACTTCCACCTGCTGCGGCGCCAGGCGCTTCGCAGCTGGCGTAAGCCGCTGATCGTGTTTACGCCGAAGAGCATGCTGCGGCATCCGGATGCGAGCTCATCGCTTGAGGACTTTGCAGCCGATCGCTTCCAGAATGTCATTGCGGACAGCAGTGTGAAGGATCCTCGGCGGGTGCTGGTCTGCTCGGGCAAGATCGGGCACAATCTACGAGTAGAGCGCGAGAAGCGCAAGGACGAGGGGATCGCCGTCGTCTTTGTGGATCAGCTGTACCCATGGCCTGCGGAGGAGATGCAGGCGGCGCTCGACATGCATCCTCAGGCCGAGGTGGTCTGGGTGCAGGAAGAGCCGGCGAACATGGGCGCTCGCTTCTACGTGATGCCGCATCTGCGCAAGATGGCGCGAGATCGGGTCGTCGTAAGCGTGAACCGCAGTGCGAGTGCAAGTCCGGCTACGGGTTCGGCCAAGGCGCATGATCTCGAGGAGCGGGCACTGATCGATATGGCGTTCGGAGCGAAGGGCTAAAGACAGAAGCGAGTGAGTACACGGACAAAACGGATCAAGATGGATTAGAACGAGCAACAGCAAGAGTGATCTGGCATCCCTGCTGGCTTTGGTGACGATCAATGTTTGGGCCTACCTGCTTGGCATCTGAGTGGGTAGGCATTTTTATGCGGAGGCTTGATGAAGATTCTCACGGCGGCGGAGATGGGGGCGGTGGATAAGGCGACAGCAGCGGCCGGAACTTCGCTGCAAGAACTGATGGAGCATGCCGGCGAAGCCGTGGCTGGTTTCTGTCTGCGCCAGTATCCAAACGCGGCGCGCGTGATGGTTTTATGCGGGAGAGGCAATAACGGTGGGGATGGGTTTGTTGCGGCGCGGGCGCTAGCGGGTGAGGGCGTCGGCGTGCGTGTTCTGATCGCAGGCTTGCGCGATGGCGTCAAGGGGGAGGCTGCTGAAGCCCTCAAGCGGCTGATTGAGGCAACGGATGAAGGCGTGGTGGAACAGATTAGCGACGAGGTCACTGTCGATGAGTTGGCAGACCTGTTGGGGGAGGCCGACCTGCTGGTGGATGCGGTGTTTGGGACCGGCTTCAACGGGCCGATGCGTGCAGGCGTTGCGGTCAACTTGCGAGACGCAATCGCGCGGTTGCAGGTGCCGGTGATTGCGGTCGATCTTCCGAGTGGGTGGCATGCGAATTCGTATGACGAGACAGTCGAAGGCTGCTACCGTGCGAATGCAGTGGTCACGTTCACGGCGCCGAAGGTCGCGCATTGCTTTGGGCATTTGACGGCGGATGTATTTGGGCCGGTAGCAGTAGGGGATATTGGCTCGCCGGAGGAGTTCATTGAGAGTGAATTAAGACTTACATGGGCTGGCGTTTCAAAGCGGCTGACGGAGAAGAAGCGGCCAATCAACTCGAACAAAGGAAAGTTCGGGCACGTGCTGATTGTCGGAGGGAGCTACGGTACGGCGGGTGCACCAGGTATGGCTGCGTTGGCGTGTCTGCGAGCGGGTGCGGGACTTGTAACGGCCGCGGTTCCAATCTGTGTCATGGACACAGTGGCTAGGACGGCGCCGGAGCTGATGATGCGGGGGCTCCAGCAGGATGCAAAGGGAAGTGCCGCGCTCGCGAACCTCGACGGCGAGGCGCTCAGGGATCTGCTAAAGGGGGTTAAGGTGGTGGCTCTGGGCCCGGGGCTTTCGACCAGAGGCGAAGCGTCGGAGTTTGTGCGGGAGTTGGTGGCAAGGACTGCTGACGTAGACGGGAAAGCTCTGCCGATCGTGATTGATGCGGATGGGCTGAATGCGTTTGATAGCGAGAAGGCAAAGGATCTGGATGGGAGCGGGCGCACGATGGTGCTGACGCCGCACCCCGGGGAGATGGCCAGGCTTATGGGCATCACGGTACCACAGGTTGAGGCGGATCGTGTGGGGCTCGCGCGGCAGTTTGCTACGGAGCATCATCTCACGCTGGTGCTGAAGGGCTGGCGAACGCTGGTGGCGCATCCGGATGGTCGGGTCGCAGTGAATACGACAGGTAACCCTGCGCTGGCCAAGGGTGGCAGCGGAGATATCCTGACCGGAATCGTCGCCGCCATGCTGGCGCAGCACCCGGAGAGTGTGGCCGAGGCTGTCGAAGCTGCAGTCTATCTGCACGGCCTGGCTGCGGACCTTATCGTGCAGCGAATGGACGAGAAGAGTGTTCTCGCAACGGATGTTATCGAGACGCTGAGCGCAGCCTTCGGGTGCAGGACGCAGGACGAGGGCGGGCTGGAGTGGATCTGTGGGATCAGGACTATGGAAGAATAAGCAAGGACTACACTGAGCATCAAGGGTCGTCGCATAGAAAGAGCACAGGGGGAGTATTGCGGGAGTTTACGCGAGAGAAACGGTTTAAGACGAGGTCGGTGGCTGGGACGTTGGCAATCGCGGCAACGATCGGCGAGATCCTTTCGGGACCCAGAGTCGTGGTGCTTCGGGGCGAACTTGGAGCGGGAAAGACGACTCTCGTCAAAGGATGGCTCGAGTCGTTAGAAGCGGCGCAACCGGAAGACGTGACAAGTCCCACGTTCACATTGGTGCATCAATTTGAAGGCAGAGTAGGCCCCATCTATCACCTGGACTTGTACAGGTTGGAGTCAGAGCGGGAGCTCGCGGCGTTGGGGCTGGAGGAGATGGCCGCGCAACCCGGAGCAGTGATGCTGGTAGAGTGGGGAGAAAAGTTTCCGAGCGTGATGGAGCGAGCCGATGCCGAGGTGGCGATTGCACATCTGGAAGGAGACGAGCGAAGTTTCTGGGTGAGGTGGCGAGAGTGAAAGCTGAAATGCGAGCACATTTGCGTGTGGCTGCAAGGATGACAGGGAGGGTTGTTGGTGCGGACAATCTTTCGAGCCGATGACCCGCTGTGCGGATATCGCTTGACCCGAGAATAGGCTAGGCTTCGAATATGGCGACCCCAGCCCAGGTAACTTTGATTGGAAATACGCAGGCTTACTTGAACGTGCGTGCGGCAGTGTTGCAGCACTTCTGGCTGGTGGAGACGGTCGCGCTTGATATGGGCGAGATGCCCAAGACAGTGGGAGAACTGGTGGTGGTGTGCGCGTCGCTCCCGACGCTTGAGCGCCAGCAGTGGGTGGAATGGGCGAGAGTGGAGAAGCCGCTTGTTTTGATTGTGCGGGTGGACGATTTTGAGCCAGGACCTCTCGCGGGCGCGGATGCGAGCGTCGAAGACGAGCACGGGCCGGGAGCCCTCGTATCAGCAATCTACGAACTGCTGACAGAACGTGGGCTGGAAAGCAGAGAATGGCCTGGAGTGATTGAGGGTGGGTGGGTTCAGTGAAGAACCCGCAGCTTCACCGACAACGAAGTTGAGAGTCGGTCAGACTGCGGGTTTGTTGTCGAAGATTACTAGTGGGTGCGGAAGGCTGAGCCTACGCGAACGCCGCCGATGGGGCCGATGATGCCGAAGACCTGCAGCAGCCAGATGACCACGAACAGAACCACGAGTCCATTAATGATGGAGCGGATCGAGCTCTCCATCGGAATGCGGTTGATCAGGCCGAGGACGACTCCGATGATGATGAGATAGATGATGATGTGAATCAGATCCATGGGCGAAAGCGTCCTTGTGAGGTGGAAAAGTTATCGTATGCAGTCTTGGTGTTAGGACGCGGGATTGTAGATGACGGTTGGCCGTTAGACGACATTTCAGAGTTGTAATGCGTCCCTGGATGCGTCTTCAGGTGCGGCCGACAAAGCGGTGGATCGTGCATAATTCATCGCCTGTCGAGCCGTATTCCTTTTGCTCCGCAATCTCGGCAAGGTCGGCGAGATGATCCTCGGCGCTCATCGGCACCATGCCGTTGAAGAGGCGGATGAAAGCGGGATTTCGGTCGAGAACGGAAGCGTGTTCGGCGTTGATGTAGAGAATGTCCAGTTGTCCTGCATGCTCGGAGAAGTGGTGTTCAAGGCGAGCGAGGAAGTGACGGAGAACGGGCGCCTCGAAGGGATGAAAGAGGGTGACGACGGTGGGCGTGTCGGGAAGTGGAACCTCAAGGACGTCGCCTTCGAGGACCGTTACGGGGGAGAGAAGCGATGCAGCCGGTGATCGCGTGAATGCACTGATGTTGGCACGGGCCGTGGCTGCAAGGGTTGGATTGATCTCGATTCCGATGACCTGATGGAAGGGATGCTGCGCGGCGGTAAGGATGGCGCGACCTTTACCCGCGCCGATATCGAGCAGGGTGTAACGGTCGATCGCGAAGGCGGGGGATCTTTGCAGCCACAGGTCGATGATGGTGTCGAGGATGGAGGGCGCAATCGCGTAGTATGCCGTTATGTGCGCGTCGTTGGCGTGCCCGGTCGCGAGCTGTGTCCCAGGAATCAAGCCTCCTGTGTCGGTGCGGTAGAGGCGATCGAAGGGGTGAACGGGCGTCGGCCCGGGTGCGTGAATGGGGATGATCTTCGCGCGTTTACGAGGCGTCCTGGCGGGAGATTTCGCGGTGGGCATCGGCGTCCTTTCGCATTGAGACGGATGGGCGCGGCTAACGGACGCGGTTATTGAGAATAGGAAACGCTGGCGGATCAAGCTTGAGCTGCAGACGCGCATCATGTGCGAGGCGCGACGTCGTCCACAGGGGTTCCTCTTCAAGGATGACAGCAACGTGAGACAGGTCTGGAACTCCGGCCAATCGGTTTCGCGTCTGCGCCACTAGCATGGAATTTGCGTCTTCATCGGAGGTGGGAGCGATAAGAGTAACCGTGAGCATTTGCCGAGGCGGCACACCCGGTATCCCGGCCCCAGGAGCATCCGGATCGGCGGTGAGATCGATGCGCTCGACCAGGCCGAGGGAGACGATGTCTACGGGGGTATTGAAGGGCAGCGCGTGGAAGCAGGCACGGAGCGCTTCTCGGATGTCTTCTTCGGTATGCATTGCTATCGGTAGTGTAGCGGGGATAGTCTCCCGCCACCTTGTACGGTTGCGGAGTCTAGTTCTTCCGTTGGGTGAGATAGACGGCCAGAGACTTGAGCGAGTCGGCGGCCAGGCCAAAGGGCGCAAGCGCGGCGAACGCATCGTCGATCAATTCGTCGGCGTCGTGGAGGCTCTGGTCGATGCCGAAGATGGATGGCCAAGTGGCTTTGTCGCTTGCGGCGTCCTTGCCGGCAGTTTTGCCGAGTTGGGCGGAGTCCTGCGTGACGTCCAGAACATCGTCCACGATCTGAAAGGCAAGGCCGGCTTTTTCGCCGAAGATGCGCAGGCGTGCGATCGTGTCGGGGTTTGCCTCAGCGAGGTATCCGCCGGCCACGACAGAGACTGTGATGAGGGCTCCCGTTTTGGAACGATGGATGCGTTCGACAAGTTCGGCTGAGGGTGCGACACCTTCAGATTCGATGTCCATGACCTGCCCGCCGATCATGCCGTAAGGCAGGCCACCGGGAAGGTCCGCACCGACTCCGGTCGAGATAGCGTCCGAGACCGCCTGAAGGATTGCCACGACTGCAGCAGGTGGCGCGTTCAGGCGCGAAATGGTCTGAAAGGCGAGCGTCTGCAGGGCGTCGCCTGCGAGGATGGCTGTTGCCTCACCGAATGCGATGTGGCAGGTGGGCTGGCCGCGACGCAGATCATCATTATCGAGCGCCGGCAGGTCGTCATGAATCAGGGAGTAAGTGTGAATCATCTCGAGGGCAGCGCCGAGTTCAGCCGCGGGTGTGTCGAGGTGGTGTGAGCCGGCGACCATGCGCGCAGCTTCGAGGCAAAGGATAGGACGAAGACGCTTTCCTCCTGCGAAGGTGGAATGACGCATGGCCCTGTGAATGGAATGCGGCTGTGTGTCGGGTGTGGGCAGGAGGCGCTCAAGGGCCTGGTCGGTGAGGGCTGCGCCTGACTGGAGGAGGTGCTTTACATCCTGGTTCATTGCTCTTGATGATAGTCGATGGCGCATGAATTCGATTGCTAGCGTAGATTGGACTTGCATCCCATTGACGATTGTTTTATGTGAAGCCAACGTTGAGGCAGCATCCGCCGGGTAGGTGCACACTGGGCGGCCACGGGAATACCAGAGCAGGGAACGTTGGGCGAGGCGCGGGATCAGCGCCGCGATGCGGGGACATGGATGCACCGAAAGAGCTTGATAGCTCGCGTGGGGCTGCTTGGGATCGTGCTGGGCGCGGGGATGTACGGTAGCGCACAGGCGACGCTGGTTGCGGATGCCCATGTAAATGCAGCGTTGCCGACGGTAAACAGCGGCGGCATCTCAAACGTCAATGTCGGCGGAGGCTTTACCGGATTCTTGCAGTTTGATCTGAGTTTATTACCGCCGGGTACGACTGCGGCGCAGGTCTCGCGTGCGGTGCTGGTGATCTATGTCAACCGCCTGGATTTGCCGGGCCCGATGAGCGTTCAGCCGGTCACAAGTGCATGGACCGAGACGGCAATCACCTTTGGAACGATGCCGACGCTTGGGGCGGCTGTACAGACGGCGCAGATCTCGAAGGCGGCAGCGTACGTGGCGGTGGATGTGACGGGCCTGGTGCAGGGATGGGTGGGTGCACCGTCGACGAATCTGGGTTTCGGACTGACGGCACCTGCGGCGGTATTCGCAGTCGATAGCAAAGAGAACGATCTCACCGGGCATCCAGCTGCCTTGGAGATCGACCTACTTCCCCTTTCGGGAATCGGTCCGGCAGGACCCGTGGGACCTGCTGGACCGGCCGGTCCGCAAGGTGCGCCCGGGGTTGCTGGTGCTGCTGGTGCTGCTGGTTCACCTGGCGCCAACGGCCCCATGGGGCCGATCGGGTTGCAAGGTCTACCAGGTCTTGCAGGAGCAAACGGAGCGACCGGCGCCATTGGCCCGGCTGGCGCGACTAGCCCGGCTGGCGCGACTGGACCCGCCGGGCCTGCTGGGGAAAGCGGGGTGAGTGGTAGTGGAGGCTTCTCCTACCAAGGGACATACCGGTGGGCTGAAATCTATGGCGTGGGCGAAGTGGTTTTCTGGCAGGGAGGAAGCTGGACGTCACTTCAAGGCAGCAACCTGGGAAATCAGCCCGATCAAAGCCCGCTGTATTGGGGAGCGATGGCGGCGCAAGGCGCGCCCGGAGCGACTGGCTCACCGGGCGCCATGGGTGCATCAGGATCAACAGGCGCGACAGGTTACCAGGGTGTACAGGGTCCGACGGGTCTGCCTGGTTCTGGTGGGCCGCCGGGCCTGACCGGCGCAACAGGACTTATCGGACCAAGTGGAGCGCAGGGACCTCAGGGAATCGCAGGACCGGTGGGGCTTGCTTTTCGCGGCCTGTACAATTCGACGGAGAACTACGCCCTGGCAGATGGTGTGAGTTATCAGGGCGCGGGTTATGTCTCGCTACTAAGCGGCAACCATGGCAACGAACCAGGTCAGGTTCCGGGAGCGTGGGCCTTATTTGCGGCGGCAGGCATCGCGGGAGCGACCGGGCAGACGGGTCCCAACGGGCCGCAGGGCATGATAGGTTCGACTGGTACAAGCGGAGCGATGGGGGCCGCCGGCTCCGTTGGACCTCCCGGAGCACAAGGGCCAGCGGTCGTGAACTACCGCGGAAGCTATGTCGCGTCGACGAACTACGGGCTTTCGGATGCAGTGAGTTACGGCGGGTCGACGTACGTCTCGCTGGCATCGTTCAATGTGGGCAATGCGCCGGATGAGAGCGCGGCGGACTGGGCGGTGCTTGCAGCTCAGGGGCTGCAGGGTGCCATAGGCGCAAATGGCGCCAACGGTCTGCAGGGCCCGGCCGGAGTTGCCGGACCCGCTGGCGCGACCGGCATGACAGGCCCTCCGATGACGTTCCTGGGAGAGTGGCTTGACCCGACGATTTACGTCGCGGGACAGGCTGTAAGCTACGGTGGCGCGAGTTACATTGCGCTCACAGCAAGTGCTGGGCGAGAACCGGACGTCTCGCCCACATACTGGGGGCTACTGGCCGCGGTGGGGGTGGCGGGGGCGAAGGGACAACAAGGGCTGGCTGGTATGCAGGGACCGTCGGGCTACCCAGGGCCGGCGGGAGTTGCGGGTGCGAGCGGGCCGTCTGGACCGGTGGGCCCGGCAGGAGTGAACTGGCGCGCAGGTTACAGCGGAAATGCTTCCTACGGCTTGGGAGACGCCGTCTCTTTTGCAGGAGCGAGTTATCTTTCTCTAACGCCCGGGAACACGGGCCATGAGCCGGATGCGTCACCATCCGCATGGGGTTTACTTGCAGCCGCTGGAGGCGATGGGACGACCGGGCCATCGGGGCCGCAGGGTTTAGTTGGGCCACAGGGGTTGGCAGGGCTGGCGGGTGCGCCTGGCAGTACGGGGCCAGCGGGGATCAACTTCAGGGGGACGTGGAGAAGTTCTGCGAGCTACGCTCCGGAGGATGCCGTAACCTTTGACGGATCAACCTATCTGGCGACTGCAGCCAACGTCCTGGTTGAGCCGGATCTAAATGCAAGTGTCTGGAGTTTGCTGGCGGCTGCCGGGTCCAATGGACCGAGCGGTGTTGCAGGGGTCGCAGCGAGTTTACAAGTGGGGGCAGTCACGACCGGTCTAGCGGGATCAGGCGCAAGTGTGGTGAATGTCGGCACACTTTCGGCAGCGATTCTCAACTTTACGATTCCGCAGGGTGCTGCGGGCGCGGCAGGATCCGGCGGTTCAGGGGCTGGGTCGAGCCCCGTCACAGGATTAGGGTCGATGGTGCACGAGGTCTCATATGCGGCGGTCTATTACGCAGTCAACAATCCGAACCAAAGTGCTACCGAGGTCGCTTCGGTGTTGACGTGGGTCCCGAACGGCTGCACGGCAACGCAGTTGCAGGTGTTTTCGCGGCAGGCTGCGACGATCACGGTTACATTGCGGGTCGGCATGCTGGGGGCAATGGCCGACTCGGGCCTGAGTTGTCAGGTAGTAGCGGATGGAAGCTGCACGGTAATTGGCACAGTGAGTGTGCCTGTCGGCGGGTTCGTCGATTTGAGCGTCGCACATGCGGATTCAGTGGCGCAGGGAGTCTGGACGGCGGTTAGCTGTCAGTAGGTGGGAAGAGTGCGGCCCGCAGGTCTTTGATCAGGCTGTCGAGGACCATGGGATCGGGTCGATTGAGGTGGAACTGGTCTTCGAGCGCGCGAGCGATGGTAGTGCCGGTCGGGTACCCGAACATGCCGAGCGAGCCGGCGAGCTTGTGTGACATGCTTTCAGCCTCGGTGCGCTGGGCGTCTGTCAGCGTGCCGGATTGAGCCGATGCCGCTGCGGCTTCGAGCAGGGCGATTCGTTCAAGGATCTGAGGCTGGTTCTTGCGCCAGAGTTCGGCAATCAGGCTGAGTGTGCGGGCTTGGGCGGTTTCCTGCATAGCTTTGAGTTTGGATGCGCCGGGGCCCGATAGAACCTGTGCAACGGAAGCGGTAGACGCTCAGGACAACCCTCGCGACATTTAGTCGCGCCACCCGAGGGCGTCGGCGAGCTGCTGCGCAAGTTCGAGCGGGTCGAAGGGCTTAAACAAGATCGCAGCAACGCCCAGCCCGGCGAAGCGTCGCTGATCGACCCCTTGCACTTTGGCGGTAAGCAGAACGACAGGAATGCCCTGCGTGTCAGGGTTGAGCTGGAGCTGCTTAAAGGTCGTCGGACCATCCATCTCGGGCATCATCACGTCCATGAGGATGGCATCGGGTCTTTCAGCTGCAGCGACCTTAATGCCTTCTTTTCCCGAGCTTGCGGTCAGGATCTGCCAGTCTCGCGTGGCCTCAAGGGAAAGCGTAGCTACCTCGCGGATATCATCTTCGTCGTCAATGATCAGGACTCTGCGCATATAAGGGTTCATTCTCTCATGCAGAGCCTGCCCTTGAAGATAGTCACACGATGGGTAAGCCGACTTGTACATTGCCCGGCGGCTTGGTTATCACGCCGGTCTGGCAGGTCGTTCCTTCAGGATCTGTGCGACAGCTTGGAAACCCGGGGATTGCTGGGACGCAGATGCTGCACGATGTTCAGGACTAACTCTTCAACCTCTGACGGCGGCACCTTTCCCTTGGTGAGGAAGTCAGTCGGTCCAAGCCGAAGCTTGGTCATTTCAGCATCCGCCAGATCGCGGCCGGAGTAGACGACCAGCGGCAACGAGAGCATGTCAGGCTGCTGACGCAGCCACTCGACCAGGGAGAAGCCATCACCATCAGGGAGGGTGAGATCAAGAATGATGAGCGCAGGACGGTCGAGACGGCATTGATCCATCGCCGACTGACGCGTGTTGGCGTGATCGATGCGGACACGTGCCTCTTCGAATCCGGCGATGATGACTGCCGCCAAGTCCGCGTCGTCCTCAACCAGAAGCACGTGCGACGAGCCGTTGCCGGCCTGGAGAACGCGCGAAATTTCGCCGATCAGACGCTCCTCTTCAAAGGGTTTTTGTACCCAGCCCTGTGGAATAAGCTGCTTGGTCGATTCCTTGCTCTTGCCTGCCGTGGGCGCGAGAACCGATAAGACGACAACCGGGATGTTTGCGGTGTCTTTTGAGTCCTTCAGGCGTTGCAGGGTCTCCCAACCTGAAAGGCCCGGCATGTAGAGGTCGAGGAGAATGGCCTGGATGGAGTTGGCGGAGGCAAGCGCAATCGCCTTTTCGCCGGATTCAGCTTCCAGGATGCGGTATCCGTGGCGCTCGAGGTGTTCGTTGACGACGGACCGAATGCTGGCGTCATCGTCGCAAACGATGATGGTGCCGCGACTGGGCACGGGACGCAAAAACTTCTGGAGCGGTGGCGAAGAGGCGGTGTGTGGTCGTGCGATGCGGGGGAAGGCGACGATCAGTGATGCTCCCGGGCCTCGCTTCTGCTGCACGTTGGATTCGGCCCAGATGCTGCCATTGTGTTGCTGCACGATCGTCTTACAGATGGCTAAGCCCAGGCCAGTGCCGCCTTTCTGACGGGCGTCCGAGGCTTCGACCTGCTGGAAACGATCGAAGATCGTCTCCAGTTTGTCAACCGGGATACCGCGGCCTTCATCGGAGACGCGCAGGGTCAAGAAATCCGGATCGGCTTCGATGTGAATGTCGACCGTGGTCTTGGAGGGCGAGAACTTAATTGCATTCGAGAGCAGGTTGGTGATGACCTGAAGAACGCGATCGGAGTCACCATCGAGGGCAACGGCCTCGGTGGGAGCGGTCACGTTGAGGACGATCGCGACTCCGGCTGCATCGGCCATTGCAGTCATCGTATCGATCCCCTGCTGTACGAGTTCGAGGAGATTGATCCGGCGGACGTGTAGGGTGGCGCGGCCAGACTCCATGCGCTCGATGTCGAGGATGTCGTTAATGAGTCGGATCAGCCGATCGGTGTTCGTGACCGCAATGCGCAGGAGATTTTGCGCTTTCGCGTCCACGTTACCCATCAATCCTGCCGAAAGCAGACCGAGAGCGCCTCGAATGCTCGTCAATGGAGTGCGGAGCTCGTGCGAGACGGTCGAGATGAACTCATCCTTTATTTTGTCGAGCTCGGAACGCTGGACAAGAAGGGAATCCTTATTGCGTTGGGCCTCTGTCGCTGCGTCGAGTTGTGCGCGCAGACGGCGGATCGCCGTGTTCGCGCGTAGCCACACGACCGACAGAGCGATCGCGAGCCCGATGCAAACGAGGTTGAGAAGAACCAGGCTCATAGCGTGTGAGCTCGATGGTAATTCACAGTAACCCATTTTTTGTGACCAGAAATGGGTACCTGTTGACCAAATGGTGTAGTGATTGTCGTCTATTGCAGATAGAAAAGGAAATCGCCACGCTTGACGCGTGGCGATTCCGCAAATTTCACATGGTTTCTACACAGTGACTGGTACGCGATCGAGCACTTCGGCAAATCTTTTGCCGGTGCGAGTCGCATAGTTCTTCTTGTGATATGCATACCCGGCGATTAGTGGAAGCGCGAGCGTAGCTTCGGAGTAGACCATCTGCTCATAGGTGAGGTCGACTTTCCCCCAGCTTGATGCTTCCTTCAAGGTTGAGCCGGACAGTGCGCCATCGCGGGCATCGGCGACTGTAATTTGAATTGCGTATTTATGCATCGAGGCTTCGACGCCGAGGATGTCGGCCGCGACGACGATATCCTGCGCGAAGTTTTTGGGGACGCCTCCGCCGATCATCAGAAGGCCGGTGGTTGGATTTTCAAGCTTCAGCTTGGTGAGCTCGTAGAAGTCCTTGGCGGAGTCAATCGAGACCATGGGTTTGCCCTGGCGCGCGTGCTGGTGTGCAACGAAGCCGAAGCCAGCCGAGCAATCGGAGAGCGCGGGTACAAAGATCGGGACCTGCTTCTCGTAGGCGGCGAGGACGATGGAATCATCGAAGCCGTTGGCCGTGGTGCGGCCCTGATCGGCCAGGTACTTGCCCATTGCCTGGGTGAACTCGCGGCTCGAGTGCGGGCGCGGCTGAAGCGAATTGGTGATCTGGTGCGTTACCTCGTCGCAGATGCGGAGTTCTTCCTCGTCGATGAAGGTGTCGTAAATGCGGTCGATCATCAACTCGCGGAGTTCGGCGTCACCGGCTCCGTACTTGTACTCTTCTCCCGCGATGTAGTGCTTGTAGCCGAGCGCCTCGAAGAAGTCCTGGTCGACGATGTTGGCGCCGGTCGAGACGATGGCATCAATCATGTTGTTGCGGATGAGGTCTACGAAGATCTTCTTCAGGCCGGCGGAGATGAGCGAGCCCGCGAGGCAGAGGATCACGCCACACTCGATGTCGGCGAGCATCATGTCGTAGATGGTAGCGGCGCGGTTAAGATCGCGCGCGGAGTAGGCCATATGAGCCATCGCGTCGACGAGCGGGACGACGTTGTGCTGCGTGATATCAATGTGCTGAATGGGGGATTTGAGGAGATCGGCTTTGGTTTTCATGGCACCTTCTAAGGTAGCGCGCTGGGTTGGGCCAGGTCGCGCGGAGTTTGTGAATTTCCGTGAAGCGGCCGCAAGAATTCTCGGTCGCTGAATACTGGCTGGATATTGCCGTTGGAAATGCCTGGGTTCCGCGCTTGTGCTCGGTCTTCTGGTGCATGTCCCGGGAGCGGAGATCGGGAATGTTGACGCTGCTACTGAAGAGTGTAGCAGTTGGTGTAGGCTGATGGCGTGGCAAAGGTAGATGATTCAGAACTGATTGCGGTCGATGGCGTCGAGGTGCGGGTTTCGCACCCGGAGAAGCTCTATTTTTCGAGGGATCTGAAGCTGACGAAGCTGGACCTTGTGCGATACTTCCTCGCGGTCGCGCCTGGGGCTCTGGGTGGCGTACGCGACCGGCCGATTGTGCTCAAGCGCTTCGTGAATGGAGCCGAAGCGGAGCCGTTTTACCAGAAGCGCGCGCCTGCCGATATTCCGTCTTACCTGCGGACGGCTACTCTGACGTTTCCTTCGGGACGAACGGCGGATGAGGTTGTAGTCGACAACGCTGCCGCGCTGGCGTGGGTGATGAATCTAGGGTGCATGGAGCTGCATCCGCATCCTGTGCGCACGGGGGATCTGGAGCACCCGGATCAGCTGCGAGTGGATCTTGATCCGCAGCCGGGAATCGGATTTGAGGATGTTCGGAAGGTTGCGCTCGAGACACGTGCGCTGCTCAGACAGTACGGGCTCGTCGGGTTTGTGAAGACGAGCGGATCACGCGGGATCCACATCAATGTGCCAATTGAGGCGCGATGGAGCTTTACCGAAGTTCGCCGAGCCGCCCTGGCGCTGAGCCGCGCAGTCGAACGCCAGGTGCCGCATTTGGCGACAAGCAAATGGTGGAAGGAAGAACGGCATGGGGTCTTTCTTGATTACAACCAGAATGCGAAGGATAGGACGACTGCGTCAGCTTACTCGGTACGGCCATTGCCGGACGCAAGGGTCTCAGCGCCACTACGCTGGGAAGAGGTCGCGGAGTGCGATCCCGCGGCGTTCACCGTGCTGACGATGCCGTCGCGATTCGCAGCGATCGGTGACCCACATGCTTCGTTCGGCGATACACCGGGCTCGCTGGACGATTTGCTGGAGTTGGCGGCGAGGGATGAGTCGGAGGGTATCGGCGATGCGCCCTGGCCGCCTCACTTTGCCAAGGCAGATGGTGAGCCGAAGCGGGTGCAGCCCTCGAAGGCGAAGGCGTTCGGAGATCAGTTGGGCGAGGGCTTTGGGGCGAAGCGTTTTCGTAAGCAGGCTGTGAAGAGGGTTGGCGAAGGTTCAGACGTGCCGGCGAAGAAGGCGGCGGCGAAGCGGGTGCCGAAGTTCCCGCTGGTGACGATTGCCAATTCGGCGGACAAGCAGGCTGCGCTCGCGGGGATGGAGCGCTGGAAGGCTGCTCATTCTGAGGCCGCGGCTTTGCTTGCTGAAGATGACGTGCTGATCGATCGGATGCGGGGACGGGCTTACATCTGGTACCGGGTGCGGGTGAACCTGAGGAACGTACCGGAGCGTTTGCGGCCGCCGCAGGGTGTTCCCGACCCGGATGAGCCCGGAGCATAGAGTCAGTCGGATCCAACTAGGGCTTGGGGGCCGGAAGCTCCCAAGTCGATGGTCAACGTTCCGAAAAGACAGCGGACAGCTCTTCGGGCGCAACGACCTCAAGCTGGGCGTAGGTGCAGTCGGCGGGAAGCTTATCGGTGCGCCAGCGCCGGAACTGCGCCATGTGGCGGAAGCGATTGCCCTGCATGTGCTCGTACGCTACCTCGACCACGAGTTCCGGACGCAGTGCGATCCAGGAGAGGTCTTTGCCGGAGTTCCAGCGGCTCGGGGCTCCGGGTTGGCGTTGCGGCTCGGCGCCTGGTTCGGCACCAGGGTCGGCAGGTTGACCCGCCTCATGAGCCCAGGGATGATTCTTGGTGGCATTTTCGCGGTAGGGCGCGAGAAAGTCGACCAGTTCGCTTCGCACGGAGGCGGTAAAGCTGGCACATACGCCCACATGCTGCAGCGCACCGTGGTCATCGTAGAGTCCGAGCAGGAGCGAACCGATGGCGGTGTTTTCCGCGTCCTTGTGCCAGCGGAAGCCGGCTACCACGCAATCGCAGTCACGCTCGTGCTTGATCTTCAGCATGGAGCGTTTGTTCGGTTCGTATTGGCCGGTCAGCGGCTTGGCCATAACCCCGTCAAGACCGGCGCCTTCGAAGCGGCGAAACCAACCTTCGGCAACCTGGCGGTCGCGCGTCGCTGGAGTCTGATGGATGGGCGGATGAGTATCCTTCAGAACTTCAGTCAGTCTGGCATGGCGCTCACCAAGCGGATGGCGGGTGAAATCTTCGTCTTCGAGTGCCAGGAGATCGAAGAAGACGATTGAGGCCGGGGTCTGTTGCGCAAGCAGTTTCACGCGCGAGGCCGCAGGATGGACCCGCAGCTGAAGCGCGTCGAAGTCAAGCCGACCGTGCGACGCGATGACGATCTCACCGTCCAGCACGCAGCGTTGCGGTAGTTGCTTGAGGAGATAAGCCTCAACCTCGGGGAAGTAGCGATTGAGCGGCTTTGCATCGCGGCTTTGTAAAAAAATTTCAGTGCCGTCCCTGAAGACCAGAGCGCGAAAGCCGTCCCACTTTGGTTCGAAGAGCCACTGGTCGCCCTGCGGCACGGCGGGAACACGTTTAGCGAGCATGGGCAAGACGGGTGGGTTGACGGGAAGGTTCACGTCCGGATTCTACAGTGAAAGATAAAGTAAGTGCGTCCGGGCGCGCAGCGACCACTCCGTCAGCGATCGCGCGCGTAGCGAACTAGGATTCCAGGAAGATGTGCTCGATTGGCAGTTCGAAGAGGCTTGCAATCCGAAAGGCCAGGGGCAAGGATGGGTCGTATTTGCCAGTTTCTATCGCGTTGACCGATTGGCGCGAGACCTCCAGTTTTGCAGCGAGATCGGCCTGGGACCAATTACGCTCGGCACGGAGCACCTTGAGCCGGTTATTCATCGGAGACTCCGTGCCTGAGGCGAAGGACCAACGCCGCGAGGCCATCTACGAGCCAGAACAGAACGAAGACGTGGAAGCCATCAACAGATGGAAAGTGTGCGAAGAGATGCACAAAGCTCCAGAACGACGTGACCGCGAGCGTGACGCCTGTACCCCAGAGCATGGCACGGATGAAGAGTTCGCGCTGGAAATCATCTTTCTCTTCCTTCAGGTAAAGGGACACAACCACGATCATCAGAATCACCGGAACGGACGGAATGGAAGCGAGTCCCAGGGCGGCGGGAAGAGGTACTCGCCCATGGTAAAGAACGTGCAAGCTGAAGAAGACCGCCACAACGTAAAGCAGCGAAGTGCCGCCCATCCTCCAAACATAACGACGCACTGCAGGGGATTGTGACATGTAAAGTATCCTTTCCATAAAGACAAGCATAATTTACTTAATAGACCTGCTGATGTCAAGTGTTCTTGTCAAAAGAGATCGCATCTGCCTAGACAGCTTCCCTCGTGAATCAGGTAATGGACTTCCAGCCTCGCTTGGAAGGGGTGAGTCAAGTCGCCTTGATAGGCTGGTTGCATGAATGTGAACTTTGCGGAGCGCGCGCATAACCACAACTGGAAGCTCGATCCCATCGTTCGGTCGCTGCTCGATACCGATTTCTATAAGCTGCTGATGCTTCAGTTCATCTGGAAGAACTTTCCCAAGGTTCCGGTTACCAGTGAGGTGCTGAACCGGACCGTCAAGATGCGTCTGGCCGACAGGGTAGGTGCAGCGGCGCTGGTTGAGCAGATGGAGCATGTACGGCAGCTGCGTTTTCGCAAGAGCGAACTAGTGTGGCTTGCGGGCAACACGTTCTACGGCACGAGGTCGATCTTCGAGCCGGCCTTCCTGGAGTGGCTGGAGTATGACTTTCGCCTCAGTGATTACGAGGTGTCGGAGGCGGAGGGACAGTTAGTGCTGCGATTCAGCGGGCTGTGGACCGAGGTTACGATGTGGGAGGTTTACTCCCTGGCAATCGTGAGCGAGTTGAAGACGAGGTCGGCCTTGGCCGAATTGACGGAACTCGAACTCGATGTTCTGTATGCGAGGGCGAAGACGCGGCTGTGGGACAAGATCGAGAAGCTGCGGTGGCTGAAGGGATTGCGCGTCTCGGACTTTGGAACACGGCGTCGCCACAGTTTTCTGTGGCAGGAGTACTGCGTTCAGGCGATGCGGGTGTCGTTAAACAGGCCGCGTGAAGAGCGATTTACGGGTACCTCAAACACCGCGCTTGCGTATAAGCATGACCTCGAGGCGATTGGAACCAACGCCCATGAGTTGCCGATGGCCATGGCGGCGATGGCTTCGCGGGGCAGCGACGATGAGCTGCGCGAGTCGCAGTACAAAGTGCTCGAACTCTGGCAGAGAAGCTACGGCGGCTCACTGTTGATCATGCTGCCGGATACCTTTGGCACGACGCAGTTCCTCGAGGGCGCGCCAGAGTGGGTGGCGGATTGGACTGGTCAAAGGATCGACTCGAAGGACCCGGTCATAGCGGGCGATGAGTATATCGAGTGGCTGACCTCGCGTAAGCGCGACCCGGAGAAGAAACGCCTGATTGCGAGCGATGGACTGGACGTCGATGATATTGTTCGGCTGCACGAGTATTTCTCTGGCAGGATACGTTTCAGCGCGGGCTGGGGAACTTTGCTGACCAATGACTTCCGCGGGTGCCACCCTCGCGGCGAGGACACTTTGGCGCCGCTTAGTCTGGTCTGCAAGCTGACCAGCGCTGATGGGGTGCCGACGGTCAAATTATCCGATAACGCCAGAAAAGCAGTGGGACCCGAGGACCTGGTTGCACGCTATCGGCGTGTCTTCGGGAGTTCCGCGGAGGTTGGTGCGGCTGTCGTGGTTTAGGTGACAAACGCGCTCGGTCCGGTTTGCTTCAGGCTACGTCGGCAGCGGTTTCTGCCGTGATCCGATGGGAGTGTTGTGGAAGCGAGACGCGCGTGCAGTTACGGCCGTCCTGTTTAGCAAGATAGAGAGCGCGATCAGCGCGGGCGAGCAGATCAGCGTGCGCTTCTCTGGCGAGCATGGAGGTGATCCCGATGCTCAGGGTGACAGCTTCGATGGAGATCTGGGCTGCATCGGTGCGAAGGCGTTCCATCACCTTGAGGGCTTCGGGTGCGGTGGAATTCGGAAGGATGATGAGGAACTCATCGCCGCCGAAGCGCCCAACCGTATCGTAGGCGCGCAGCGAACGCTGAATTGAGCGGGAGACGGCGACGAGCGCACGGTCTCCTTCAGCGTGGCCAAAGTTGTCGTTGATCTGTTTGAAGCCGTCGATATCGACGAGTCCAATAGAGAGCGGCATTCCGAAACGGGTGGATCTGACCATCTCGCCGATTAGAACGCGTTCGATGCCGCGGCGATTGAGGGTGCCGGTCACGTAGTCGCGCGCGGCTTCAGCTTCCACCTGGTTGAGGAGTTCGCCGTTGAGGAGCAGGAATAGGAGCTGGCCAGTACTGATGACGAAGACGAACTGCAGGAAGATGGCGATAGATTCAGTGCCGTGACTTTGCAGCCACTCGTCGGAGTTCCGAGGGTTAGGATGACTGGCGACCATGAAAACGCCGATCAGGCTGATGGCGGCAAACACGAACATGACCGCCGCAAGGGTGCGGAGGTATTTGCGCGGGGTCTGACGTACCAGCTCGATGCCGATGATCAGGCGATAAAGAAAGGTGAAGAATCCGTTCACCAGCAGGCGCGCAACGATGGAATCATGAACGGCCGTAAAGTAGATGTTCAGAATGAGTGCGAGCAAGGCGAGAAGCCATGCGGGCGCCAGGCGTCGGCGCACGCCGAAGAACTGGTCAATGCCGGTGAGAAGGAAGGCATAAAGGACCAGGGCCAACGTGTCGCCGAGGACGATGTAGAAAAAACGAGCGGTCGGCGTGGTCGCCGTGACGAAAGGGATGAGGATGCCGGTAATGGTCCCGATCAGAAAGGCGAGAGCGAACGGACCCGCGCCGCGCAGGCTACGATGCGTTCCCCAAAGCCGAAAGAAGGCATAGGAGAAAAGTGATGTTGCGAAGGAGATACACACCATCAACGTTCCGATGTCGAGGAGGCGCAGGACTTGCATGGCTGTATTTTAGCTGGAGGTTAGAATTTAGCTGCTTTCCTAGGCTTTGAGGGAGGATGTAACCAGACTGGCGGTTGGTTTTGGAGCTTTTTGCACTGGCGATGAACGAGCTGGTTACGTTCTAGAAATCTTTGCTCGATATACTGCGGCAATGAGGATGAACGGGATCTTTCGGGTCGTGTTGGCAGGGGCGCTGGTACCAATGGTTCTGGTGCAGTCGGGTCTGGGGTGGGGAAGTGATGGACATCGGATGATTGATCGGCTAGCGGTCGCGAAGCTGCCGAGCGATGTGCCGGAATTTTTGCGGAACAGCTACGCACAGGATGCGATGGAGTACTACGGGCCTGAGCCCGATCGTTGGAAGTCGGCGGCCGAGGCGGAGTTGCGGAATGCGGGGTCGCCGGAACACTTTATCGATCTGGAGTGGGCTGACCTGATTGGGGTGCAGCTGCCAAGGAACCGGTATGACTTCGTGAGGGCTCTGGCGGTGGCGCAGAAAGCGCATCCCGATCTGGCACTGACGCCGGAAAAGGTTGGGCTGCAACCGTGGGCGGCTGACGAATGGTACCAGCGCGTTAAGGCCGCGATGCGGGAGTACCGCGGATTGAAGGCGGCCGGCAAAGATACGCGACCGGTAGAAGCGGAGATTCTGTTCTGCGCGGGGATCCTGGGACACTTTGTCGGGGATGTCTCAAACCCTCTGCATAACACGATCCAATACAACGGGTGGACGGGGCCGAATCCAAATGCATATACGACGGAACATCATATCCATGCGCAAATGGAGTTGGACTTTGTAGCCGCGAACGTGACTGCAAAGGATATCGTTCCGCTCATTCCGGATCAGGCGCATGTGCTTGGAGATTTCTTTGATGATTATGTCGCGTACATCCGGCAGTCGAATGCGCTGGTCGAGAAGACGTACCAGATCGAGAAGGCTGGGGGATTCAATGGCGCCGGGTCGGCGGAGAGCCGGGCTTTTGTCGATCAGCGACTGGCTGCAGGTGCGACGGAGCTGCGGGACGTCATCTACACGGCTTGGATCAAGTCGGGCGATCCGATACCGCAGTACCACAACGGAACGCCCTCACCCGCCGCTAAGTAGCTTTGAAGCGCAGCCCTACAATGAGACGGACGCGTGATGAGGTCGGCGATGCCGCCTCTTCCATCAGTAGGATCGTGAGGGCTTCTTTCGGCTGAGCGTGTTTCAGGGGGCAGTGGCTAGGCTGTGACCGATTCGTGGTGCAGCCTGGTGTGAAGTCGGGTGAGCACGGGTGTCAGAATTGTGGCAAGGATGGGTGCGGTGATGGCGGCGACGACCGCCCATACGATCAGCGCATGCCATTCCCATGTCCAGAGTGTGCGGGTGGTGGCCCATGGATGGACGCGCGCGGCATGGAACAGGGCGTGGCCTTCGAGTGGGAGGCGACCGGTATGAAAGAGCTTGTCGCCAAGTTTGATGAAGAAGAGGAAAAGCAGAAGCTGGAGCGGATAGACAATGTGATTGGCGATCTGGGACGCGACCAGGTTGAGGCGGAAAGCGTAAGGGATGAGGAGTGCGGCGAGCGAGGTCGAGCCGAGCAGCGGATTAATCCCGATGACGAGGCCGGCGGCGAGCGACCAGGCGAGTTTACGTGGGGAGCAGCCGACGCGGAGGAGGTCGATGACGGGGGTGATGACTCGGCTCTGGAAGAAGGAGGCTTTGGGCCTCGACGCCGAAGGCTGGCAAGAGATACGGTCGGTGCTCTGTCCAGCAGTCTGGATGGAACTGGGGCTGGAGGTTTGCCGCGTCGGATTGGAGAGGCGAGTCACTCAGCTTTTAGGACGCCTGAAACAACGGCGCCGATGTAAGGATAGACTGGAAACAGCGACGAAAGGTGGGATTCAGGCGTGGGGTTAGGTCTTTCGTTGTTGCGCGGTATCAAGTTGGTGGGGTACTTTGTTCGATTCGGCGGAGAGTTGTTGATCACACGGCCGGCTTCGCGTGAAGCTCGGGCAGAATGGCTCCATCGTTTCTGTGCGACGGCATTGAACGGTTTGGGTGTTAAGTTGACGGTGGAGGGGCAGTTCCCGGCGCGTGGAGCGCTGATCTCGAACCACTTGAGTTATGTAGACATCGTGGTCTTTGCGGCAATGAGCCCATGCGTCTTCTGTTCGAAGGCGGAGATCGAACACTGGCCCGTGGTGGGTTGGTTCGCCACGATGGCGGGGACGGTCTTCGTCGATCGTGGTAAGGGTGGGTCGGCGGTGAAAGCTAGGGGTGGAATGAAAGCAGCGGCAGAGGCTGGACTTCCCGTAGTGTTCTTCCCCGAAGGGACGACGACGAATGGGCGGGCGCTGCTGCCGTTTCACTCGGGCCTTCTGGCCCAGGCGATGGTGATTGATGAGCCAGTCACGGCGGCATACCTGCACTATCAACTCGACGAGGACAATGGGCCAGAAGTTACGGTTGAAGATGATGTTTGCTTCTGGGGTGATCGGTCGATGTGGCCGCATGCTTTCAAGTTCCTGGGATTGCAGGGAGCTCACGCGTTGGTACGGATCGGTGAGGGGCCGATCATATTCTCAGCAGACGAACTGCATCGGAAGGTGGCAGCGGTGGAGGCCCGGAAGGCGGTGGCTGAGTTGAGCGTTGTTGAGGTTGATGACCAGGAGTGCGTGCTCCGCTAGAGCGAAGCCGTCGAGAGTGAGTTGGTTCACGCAGCGTGGACTTCAGCGGAGAGACTGCAGATTGTTTGCTTAAGGTCCTCCGTTCTCTTGAGACAGCAAGCAGGTTCTCCGTTTTTCCCTCGGAGGGAACTTCGTTGGGTGCACCAGAAATGATTCAACGAAGATTCATGTTGTAGCCACAGTGTGTATCAGGTCGAAGGCCAGACTCGGGTTGAAGCCAATTCAACTTGAGGTGCAAACGATGCCCGCAACCAGTCTTCCGAACGGTTCCGTGCTCGCCCGGCGCGATGTGGTGGTTGCCCCGTGCACTCTGCCGCTTGCCCCGCTGGATGTTTTGCTTGAGGTGCGATCGGACGTACGTCAGTTGCCACTACGTCGAACCATGTGGCTGGAGGCTGGACCGTACGTGGTTCGGCTTGCGATCACCGAGGCGGAACGAGCCGCCGCTTATCGTCTGCGCTTCCTTGTCTTCAATCTGGAGATGAACGAGGGGCTGGAGTCGGCCTACGTGGATGGGTATGACACGGACCGCTACGATGCTGTGTGCGATCACCTGATTGTCGAGCATAAAGATACGGGTGCCGTGATTGGCACCTACCGTCTGCAGATGGGCGATGTGGCGGGACGCAACTTCGGATACTACAGCGAGCAGGAGTTTGACTTTGCACCCTATGAAGAATTGCGTTCGCAGATAGTGGAACTGGGACGTGCCTGCATCCACCGGGATCATCGTTCAAGCGAGGTACTACACCTGTTGTGGCGCGGAATTGCGAGATACGTCATCGGAAATGGTGGTCGATACATGATGGGGTGCTGCTCGCTACCATCGCTTGATAATGCACTAGGGCATGCGGTATATCGTTCGCTCAAGAACTACCTAATTGAGCCGCAGCTGATGACCGTGCCGACAGCGAAGTACGTGCTGCCGCATGCGATGAGTGCGAGCGAAGAAGAGGTTCGTCCGCCGAAGTTGTTGAGGGCTTACTTGACCATCGGCGCAAGAATTTGCTCCGAGCCGGCAATCGATTGGGAGTTTAAGACTATTGATTTTCTGACGTTGTTGGATTTGCAGACGCTGCATCCGCGAGTTGCTGCTCGATTCCTTGAAAGTTGCTAGCGGCAAAAGCGGCCTGGTGCCGCCCGGTCGCAACTTCGTTGGGGTCTTGGACGGCTTTGCATTGAAGTGCCATGAGACTTGTCAGGTCGGTTTACCGTAGTATCGTGTTTTGTTCGCTGCTGCTGGCGGCCGTGATCGATGGCCATTGGCGGAAGGCTTTCTGCGGCATGAACGTGGGGGCCGAGGGCGCAGTTTGGGTCAGTGCGTGGTGCCGGCGTATCATGATGGCGCTTGGCTTGCAGTGTGAGATCGATGGGCCGGTGCCGTCGGCGGGGTTGCGTGGGCTGGCGCTAGTCGCAAATCACCTCAGCTACCTGGATATCCTGGTGATGTCTGCGACGCGGCCGTTTGTCATGGTGTCGAAGTGCGAGGTGCGCTCCTGGCCGCTGCTGGGTTGGATTACGGCGCAGGCAGGGACGATCTATGTTGAGCGCGCGGACGTGAGGGGTGGGCAGAGGCAGACGCATGCCGAGGTAAACGCGATGATGGCCGCTGCGTTTCGGAGCGGGCTGCCGGTGCTGTTTTATCCCGAGGGGACGACTACTTCAGGGGATGGCGTGCTGCCGTTTCGGCGCGGGTTGTTCAACTCCGTAGTGAAGGACAGGGTGCCGGTGAAGACGGCTGCGCTGACTTACGAGATGGAGGCGTCGAATGCCGGCTGCACGATTGCGGAGGATGTTTGTTTTGTCGGTGATGCGCAGTTCGGGCCGCATCTGTTCAAGGCTCTGGGGCTGAAGGGTTTGAAGGTTCGCGTGAGTTTTGGGACGGATGAGGTGCAGGGTGAGGATCGGTTTGCGCTTGCGTGCCATGCGCGGGATCAGGTTTGCGATCTGTATGAGGATATCTCGGGTGCGCGAGGGCTGGAGCGTGGGATTGCTTGTCCTTCTATGCAGCAGGAACGAGTTTTAAGCGTAGGCCTGCCGAACGGGCCCGCTGCCCGCGGCGCGATCACTTCGTGACTTGTGACTGCTTCGCGTGCTCTAAGTGACAATCAGAGTTCGGGCAGGACGGCCTGGATGAGGGCGGTGAAGCGTGCCTCGGCGAGCCGCCCGATCTCCATGACCTCCTCGTGGTGGATAGGCTGGCTGGAGACGCCGGCGGCGAAGTTGGTGACGAGCGAGATGCCGAGGACGTCGATGCCCATGTGACGCGCGACAATAACCTCATGCACGGTGGACATGCCGACGAGATCGGCGCCCAGGGTGCGAAAGGCGCGAATCTCGGCGGGAGTTTCAAACGAGGGGCCGAGGACGGCCAGGTAGACTCCGGTTTGAAGCGGGATTTCGAGCCGCGCGGCTTCAATGTTGGCGATGGCGCGCAGCGCGGGCGAGTAGGCCGTGGACATGTCGAAGAAGCGCAGACCGGCTTCCGGTGCCAAGGCGAAGCGGGGTTCGTTGGGGCCGAGAGCCGCGTTGGAGCCGGTGAGATTGATGTGGTCGGTGATGAGGACGAGGGAGCCGGGTTTGTAGGCGGTGTTGATGCCGCCGGCGGCATTTGTGACAAGGAGCGAACGGCAGCCGAGCAGGCCGAGGACGCGGGTGGGGAAGGTAACCTCTTCAAGGGCGTATCCTTCGTAAGCGTGGACGCGACCCTGCATTACCGCGACCGGGACACGGTTGACGGTGCCCAGGATGAGATTGCCGTGGTGACCTTCGACAGTGGATTGCGGAAAGTGGGGGATGGTGGCATACGGGATGACCGTCGCATCCTGCACCTGAGAGCCGAAGCCGCCGAGGCCTGAGCCGAGAATGATGCCGACGCGTGGGGTGTGCGGCGTGAGCGAACGGATATGGTCGGCGGCGACGATGGCGCGGGTGTAGAGGTCAGGTGTAGACGGCATGGATTGATGGTAAGGGAAGTGACGCAACCGATGGAATCTTGATAGGGTGGTGCACATGATGATGCGGGCGGCGAGTGCGTTAGGAGTGGGGCTGATGGCCGTGGCGGCGATGGGGCAGAACGTTGCGGGACAGAGTGGCGGGGGACCTCAGACGAACTCGAGCGTGGTGGATGCAGATGGAGTCGCGCATATCACGCGTGTTGTTCCGGTGCCGTCTACGATCAGCCCGCAGGCGCAGGCCTCGCTCAAGAATAACTACCTGGATAAGCACCAGACGCTGGCGGAGCGGCGGAGCACGACCGATACCTGGCAGAACGGTGCGGGGGTCAAGTCGCGAGCGGTGTACCCGGTAAGTATTGCGGATGGGAGTGTCGCCGGTGTGCCAGTCCATGAGGTGACGCCGCTCGAGATGATGCACAAGGACTGGGTTCTGATCTGTCTGCATGGAGGCGGGTTCAACTCGGATTCGGGGTCCTATACGGAGAGTGTTCCGATTGCGAACCTGACGAAGGCGCGAGTCGTGTCGGTGCTTTATCGGCTTGCCCCTGAGCATCCGTACCCTGCCGCGCTCGATGACGCTGTTGCCGTCTACAAAGAGCTGTTGAAGACCTACAAACCGGAGCATATTGCAATCTACGGAACGTCAGCCGGTGCGATTTTGACCGCGGAGACAGTGGTGAAGCTAAAGCAGCTTGGGCTGCCGGAGCCGGGGGCCATCGGTGTGTTCTCAGGATTGGGAGACTTCAGTCAGAGGACGGATACGGATGCAATCTTTACCGGGCGCGGCCTGATTGGAGAGCTGCCGCTGCCGGATGGCAAGCCGATGTCGCCCGAGTACCTCGGAGAGTTGGATCGGAAGGATCCGGTGATATCGCCGATGTATGCGGATCTGCACGGCATGCCGCCGGCGCTGTTTGTGACCAGTACGCGCGACATGCTGCTGAGCGGGACGACAATTTTGCACCGGGCCTATCTGCGGGCGGGGGTGGATGCGCGGCTGGTGGTGTTTGAGGGGCTGCCGCACGCGTTCTGGAATGATGTGGCGCTGCCGGAGTCGCGGGAGGCTTATGGAGTAATGGCTGGGTTCTTTGAGCGAGAGTTGGGCCGGTAGGTCAATCGTCAAGAATAAAGGCCGCTTGTTTGCGGGGGAGACTCGTGACCAGGTAACGTGTGGCTTGGCGGGGGCAGGAGTGGGAGCGTTTCTTGCTAAACTTAAAGGGTTGAGCCTTGCGGCGACCTTAGCTCGGTTGTGGAAAGCAGGGAATGAAGGAGAACGCGTCTGCAGACGACGGGCCAGGCAGTTTACACGCGGCATCGATTCCACTTCCTGGACGGGCTTCGCGGGGTTGCTGCTTTTCTTGTCATTTTCCGTCACATTCCAGGATCTCTCGGTCAATTCTGGTTTACGCGCGGGACCTACCTCGCGGTTGATTTCTTCTTCTGCCTGAGCGGGTTTGTGGTCGCCTACGCTTACGAAGGCCGCCTAAGTGAGGGTCTCCGCTTCCAGGATTTCGCGCTTGCCCGAGCGATTCGTCTTTACCCCATGGCATGGATCGGGATGCTGCTGGGGCTATTAGGGATCCTGTTGACAGGTAGCATGCATCTCGGCCACCCCTACGGACCAATCCAGCTTCTTTATCTGGTTGCGGCTGGGCTTCTGTTGCTGCCCAATCTGTCGCAAGCACTTCGCCTGCCTTATTTCCACTGGATGGTGTGCTTTGGAGTTTGATGGATGAGCTGGTGGCGAACCTGACGTATGCGCTAGCTTTGCGGAAGGGACTAGCTCGAACGAGGAACGTCATGGTGCTTACGGTGATCTCGTTTTCCCTGCTTGCGCTCCAACTCTCGAAGGGTCGCTCGATGGATGATGGTTACGGCACGACGGCGAAGTCTCTGCTGTTTGGCCTGGTGCGGGTGGCATTTACCTTTTCCATTGGGGTGCTGGTTTGTCGCTTCTATCGTAGACGGAACCGGGATGTACTTGGGCGTGGTTGGTCGCTAATTCTAGGTGCTCTGTGCTTTTCAGTGCTGGTTTGGGTGCTTTGTACATCGTCCTTGGTCGCGCAAACCCGGTTTTTCCCCCTCGCAGCGGGTGTTCTTGCGTTTCCATTGATTGTGTTCTGCGGAGCATATATTCAGCTTCCGCCACGGCTGAATGCGATTTGCGTGGAATCAGGGGTCATTTCCTATCCGTTGTATACCCTGCATGGTGCGCTGTACTGGCCGCTTGCAATTCCCGCTGTGCAGGAGAAGTTGATGGCTGAGGGGGCTCTCACCAAGTGGACTCTCCTCGGATATTGTTTGTTCGTAGTGTTGGTCAGTTGGCTGGTGGCGAACTATCTCGAAGCTCCTTGTCGTGCTTATCTTTCGAATCGATACAAGCTTTATCGATCGCGCTCGGCAGGGATGGTTGAAAATCGTCGCGCATGACGTAAATCCTACCTATCTTTCTGGCGCATCTCGTCCTGGCGCATGGGCATGGCGTCGATGGTGGCATTGAGCTCGTCAATGGCGACAGGGGTTTTCTGGCGCAGCTTTTCACCGCCGTCTTTGCCGATAAGGATCACGGTGAACTGGTGTGGCGCAACGTGGAAGCGATGCCGCAGGTTGAGTTGCTCGGTCTGGGTGGCTACAGGTGGGTAGGCGACGCGGAGCTTGCTGGCATCTTTGAGAGGGCCGGTGATGGTCACCACAGGCAGCAGCACGAGGTCGCGCTGCCGGAGGTCGTAGACATGCTTCGAGAGGAGAGCGAGCTGGCGCTGAAACTCGGGCGTGCGGTCTGACGGAGCGAAGATGAGGAGTACACGACTCTTTTCGCGAAGTGCGACAAGGGAGGGGGCGTCTTGGATGTGCGCGAGGGCGGGTGCGAGGAACAGCAGTAGAAGAGTGAGTGTGCGCATGCGGGCTTACCTTCGGCGAGGCCTGGCTTTCTTACCGACTGCTGCCTCGCTGCATTGGATGCGGTGTTTGTAGGCAGTGTAGATAGCTCCTACGAGGGTGTTTTCATAGGCTTCGGCGAGGCGAATGTGGGTCATGCCCATGCGCCCCCAGCCGCCCGGAATGGGAAGGCGAGTTGGCTGGAATCACGCGGCCCTTATCGTCCTCGAGGTGAAAACGCGCGGCCGCGGAGGTAGTGAGCATGCGGAGGATGTCCAAAGGGATCAGACCGGAGAGGGCGAGCGCGGTGAACTGGTCCAAGGTGCTGCATTCGGTCATATAACCCACTTCAGTGCCGAAAATCAGGTCCCCGCTGATGGTGTGGAACTCGCGGACTTCGGCGTAGGTGGGGTTGATATAGGCAAGGTTGTTCGTGACGGTAGTCCGGAACACCTTCAGGGTGGGAACCAAGGACATGTAGTGGTCGATGAGCGATTGCAGGAAACCATACGACATCGTCTCGCTGCGCCGCCGCGTCGAGCACGGCGACCTCTTCGGACCCTACATCTACAGCGCGCTCGCGGCTGACCAAATCTTAGACAACAACTCAATACCCGCCACATGGCATTCCCTTCTATCTGCGGGACTCGCTCCTCAGATCGCTGCAAATCCTCATGCCGCAATCCAACACGCCCGCCCAAGCCGCTTCCAATGAGGAAGCCAACATCGTCCGCGTCGCCGACGTCCTAAGCTCTTTACCGGCTCCTATGTCGAGCACAACGACATCAAGCCCATGCCGCGTGCCAACGCTCGAGCCGCGGTCGAAGTCGCCCACGCATACGTGCGAAAGTGACTTCTGTCACGAAAGCGCTAGCTGATGAGCATGGAGACGATAGCGGCGGACATGAGATTAGCCATGGTGCCGGCAAGCATGGCGCGGACGCCGAGCGCGGCTAGATCGTTGCGGCGATTTGGCACCAGCGCGCCAATGCCGCCGATCTGCATGCCGATGGAGCCGACGTTAGCAAACCCGCAAAGGGCGAAGGTGGCGATTGAGAATGTGCGAGCTGGCAGAGAGGATTTGAGCAGGCCGAGCTGGGTGAAGGCGACGAACTCGTTGATCATGGTTCGGGTGCCAAGTAGATTGCCGATTTGCTTGCAGTCGTGCCAGGGGATGCCGATGAGCCAGGCTACGGGAGCTCCGACGACGCCGAGGATCGCGTTGAGCGAGTGCGGGAACGGGATGTGGCCGTGGCCCCAGGCGAAGTTCGAGATGCCGAGCATGATGGCGTTAAAGAGGCCGACGAGCGCGACGAACGAGATCAGCATAATGGCGACGTTGAAGGCGAGTTGGCCTCCGTCGATGGTGCCGCGGGCGATGGCGGCGATGAGATTTTCGTTCTTGTGCTCTTCGTTGGGAGGCATATGAACGGTGCCCTGGGTGGCGGGAACTCCGGTTTCGGGCACCAGCATTTTTGCAATCAGGATGGTGCCGGGGGCGGTCATGATGACAGCCGAGAGCAGGTCCTGCGCGTTGATGCCGAAGCTGATGTAGGCGGCCATGATGCCGCCCGAGACGTGAGCCATGCCGGAGGTCATGATGGTCATGAGTTCGGAGCGGGTGGCACCGGCGAGAAACGGGCGGATGGTCAGCGGGGCTTCTGTTTGGCCCATGAAGATGCTGGCGGCCACGTTCGTGGACTCGGCGCCGCTTGTGCCCATCGTGCGCTGCATGATCCAGGCGACAACGCGGATGATGTATTGCATGAGGCCGATGTGATACATGATGGCGAAGAAAGCACTGACGAAGATGATAGTGGGCAGTACGGCGAAGGCAAGGACAGCGAGTGAATCGCCGGGTGTGCCCAGGCGGCCGAAGACGAGCGAAGAGCCGTCGGCAGAGTGGCCGAGGAGCCCGGTAATCACGCTCGAGATGCTGTGGAGGATGGTCTGGCCCGTGTTCCACTTGATGACGAGGAAGGCGAAGATCACCTGAAGTGTCAGGCCCCAGGCGACGGTACGCCACCGGATGGCATGGCGATCGGTCGAGAAAGCGTAAGCGAGACCAAGAAAGACGATGAGACCGAGAAGTCCGGTGAATCGGGCCAAAGAGTACGCTCCTGTGGATTCGCTTGCGCAGCCTGCACGGTGGTTTTACCTGAGTGTAACGCGAGCATGCGTTAAAGTAAGGGCGAGGAGAACGACCGATGCCCCTGCTAGCCGACGAGAAGCTGATTGCGCTGCGTGACGAGCTGCTTGCCACCTTTGATCAGATGATTCGGGCTGCACCCAGGCTTCCGGCTGGCGCATGCCAAGGGTGTATTGCTCACCGGGACGTTTATGCCAACAGCTGAAGCGGCGGAGCTCTCGAAGGCCCCGCATTTCGTAAATGAGTCGACGCAGGTGACGATGCGTTCAGACGAAACGGTTCCGACGCGCACAGGAGCGGAGTTCGTGTAGCTATTCAAGGCGCTCGCCGGCAGTGGGCCGAAGGTGCCATCGCCCAAGCCGATCGAGGTGTTCCTGGGATCGCATCCGGCTGTCCTCAGGTTTGTGCAGGCGCCAAAGTCATTCCCGTTGAGCTTTGCGACCGAAGCTTACTTCGGCGTAACGGCGATGTTCTTTTCGAATGCCGCTGAGGAGACGCGATTCGGGCGGTACCGGATCGAGCCGGTTACGGCTTTGTCGCATCTGTCGGACGACGAGGCAGAGAGCAAAGATGGTGATTACCTAGTCAAGGAGAACGTCAAACGCGTTGCGAAAGACGGAGTGAACTTCACCGTCAAGGCTCAGAAAGCGGATGCAGGCGATGTGATCGATGATGCCACCATCCACTGGCCAGCCGACCGCGAAGTGGTGACACTTGGGTAGATAACTCTCGATGCGGCCGTCGCGGCCCAGGTGGGCGAGCAGAAGCAGATAATCTTCGATCCGATCCCACGGATATAGTGGATTAGACCCTCGGATGATTTGCTGTTGGAGTTGCGCGCGGCCATTTATCTCATCAGCGGGCGGCGTTTTCTGAAGGCTTAGCTGCAATCACTGACGAGGGTGTGCTGGTGCGCGCCGATCGATCAACATCACCTGGCAGCTTCCTGAACCAAAAAGCTTTAGGATTTCGTTATGAAACTTTGGCAACGATCGTTCGGGTTGTTTGCGATGTCGGCTTTGGGATGTGGAGTTCTTCAGGCGCAGGCTTCAGCCGCGCAGAGTGAGCCGGCATGCTCGCAGTGTGCTAAGTGGAACGAGCCGCAGACTGCCTTTCAAATTTACGGCAATACCTACTACGTTGGGCCGCATGGATTAAGCGTCATCCTGATTGCTTCGAACCATGGGCTAGTGCTGATCGATGGTGCGCTGGCAGAGTCCGCGTCCGCCATTGCAGAGGGCATCAAGATGCTTGGGTACGAGATTCGCGATGTGAAGGTAATCCTGACCACGCATGCGCATCAAGACCATGCAGGCGGCATCGCCGAGTTGCAGAAGATGAGTGGTGCCCGGGTGCTGGGAAGCTCCTGGAGCGCGGAGGTCCTGAAAGCGGGCGGAGTGGCAAAGGATGACCCGCAATTCGGGACTGTACGCGGGATACTGCCGGTGGCGAAGGTTGGGACGGTGAAGGATGGCGAGACCGTGAAGATAGGACCTATTGCGATTACGGCGCACTTCACGCCGGGCCACACACCGGGTGGGGTGAGCTGGACATGGAAGTCGTGCGAAGGGGACCGGTGCTATGCGATGGTGTACGCCGACAGCCTCTCCGCAGTGGCAAGGGATGGATATAAGTTTGCCGACAACCCGGCGCTGCTTGCAGGGTTCGAGAAGAGCTTCAATTTTCTCGAGACGGTCCCATGCGATGTGCTGATGACGCCGCACCCGGATGCTTCGGATTTCTGGGAGCGTGTAGACGATGGACATCGTGAGGCGCTGAGCGATCCGGGTGGGTGTAAGCAGTTGGCAGCAGACGGACGGGGTGCGTTGAAGATGCGCCTGGGAGAAGAGGGCAGCAAGTAAGGCCGCATTGGGTGGGGCACGCGGTCCTCCGCCTCCGACACCGGATTCTTTTTGTTCGAGAAGCTCGACCCAGGCTTACTTCCTTGTGACGTTGGGGAAGGTCGCGCCGGCAAGTTGAATATCCAGTAGCGGGCCGCCGTCCGAGAGTTGAGCGATCGCGCGGACGGAGAGGGGAGACTCGCCTTCAAGCACCCATATAAAGATGTCCTCAGGTTGCTTGTCGAGAATGGGAGCGACGACGCCAGCTATGCCGCCCAGGTCTGTCTTCAGGCGGAAGATGCTGGCGGTCTGGCTGGCACCTGCGATGTGGAAGGTGCCGTGGCCTTCTGGCGTTATGACAAATTGAAAGAGACGTGGTTTTGACGTGGGGCTGAGGGTGAGCAGCTTGAGCGATTGCGTTTCAGGGTGGAGATTCGCCATGAGCGTACACATCATGCCTTCGACGGCCATGCCGGATTGGAGATCGACGTGCGACGTTTCGAGCCTGACTTTGCCGTCCGAGTCGATGGTACGGTTGGTTGTCTCGCCTGCTGCGTTGGTGGTGAGATCGATCGGGTGTGGGAAGAGGGGGCCGCGCTGGAGATGGTGGTCGGAGATGAGGGTGAACTCTTTTGATTCGGAGAAGACAGCGGTTTCATCGTCGAGCGAGCCATCGTGGAAGCGGTAGGTCATGTGGTCGGTGATGCGCATGCCGTGGACCGACTGGTTTAGGATGCCGAAGCCGATCTGCTTTCCGTCAAGTGAGCGGACGGTAACGAAGCCGCGCATGCGTCCCTCGACGTGGCGCGGAGGGATGGTTTGCGCGGGGAGGTTAGTGGCGGCGAGGCTGAGGAGCAGGGTGAGGCGCAAGCGGACGTTCAGGGTGGCCTCCGGGGGATACCCGGTTATTATGCCGCATTGTCATGCCTGCCGCGGCACTTCTTCCTGTCCTCAGCTTTCGCTGCTCCTCCCGCCGGTAGGAAGGGAATATAGCTTGCGACCAGCGGCAGCATCGCGAAGCTTCAGGCGTACGCAGCACCGCCGGCCCAGCGCCCGATCGCCTGTCCCGCAGAACACGCTTCACTTCTTAATCACTTCCATCATTTGAGCTTGTGGTCGAGGCTCGGTGTCGGTGATCTTGTAAGCGGCGCGGAGGAGTTCGAGTGGCTCATTTAGAAGCGCTTCGTCTTCGGAGTAGAGCGTGACGAGACGTTGGCCTTTGGTGATGCGGTCGCAAAGCTTGCCGTGGACTTCAATGCCCGCGTGGGCGCTTACCGGTCCGCCCGGTTTGGTGCGGCCTGCGCCCAGTCGCTGGACAGCCCATCCGACCTGGACGGTGTCGATCTCGGCCAGGTAGCCGTTGCTCGCGGCATAAAGAGTGGTCGAGGCTGTGGGTTGATGGAAGGCTGATGGGTCTTCGAAGGGGCGGAGATCGCCGGCTTGGGCAGAGACGATCCTGAGCCACGCCTGGTAGGCCGCGCCGCTGCGCATTGTCTCATCGGAGAGCAAAGCGCCCGCTTCAGGTGTTTGCACCTGCCCGGCGAGGTAGAGCATCCAGCCGGTGAGGAGGTTGGTGAGTTCGATCAGGTCGGTCGAGAGTGGATGCCGATGGTTCTGGAGGATGTCGACGCATTCGCGTACTTCGAGCCAGTTTCCGGCGAACCGGCCTATGGGTTGAGCATGATTCGTAAGGAGGGCGACAGTCCGGGTGCCGGCGGCCTCTCCGGTTTCGACCATTAGACGGGCGAGCAGACGTGCTTCTTCAGGATCACGCAGAAAGGCTCCGGAGCCGGTTTTTACATCGAGGACCAGTGCGTCGAGGCTCTCGGCGAGCTTCTTACTCATGATGCTGGCGGTGATGAGGTAGGGACTCTCGACGGTCGAGGTGTGATCGCGGAGCGCGTAGAGGATGCGGTCGGCGGGAACGAGCGTGGGCGTCTGACCGATGAGGGCGGCGCCGCACCCCCGGAGGACTTGCTCGAATTGCAGCATGGACAGTTGCGTGTTGAAACCGGGTATGGTTTCGAGCTTGTCGAGTGTTCCGCCGGTGTGGCCAAGGGAACGGCCGGAGATCATGGGGACGCAGATGCCCGGGACGCCTGCCGTCGTGGGGTGGGCAAGGCCGATGGCGGCGAGTATGGGAGCGATGAGCAGGGAGGTCTTATCCCCGACGCCGCCGGTGGAGTGTTTATCGACCGTAAACGTGCTGAGGGGCGAAGCATCGAAGGTTTCGCCCGAGAAGCGCATGGCCTGGGTGAGGGCCGCGAGTTCGTCCCGTGAGAGGCCGTTGTGGAAGGTGGCCATGAGAAAGGCAGCAATCTGTGCTTCGGAGATACCTTGCTGGCCGACGACAGTGCGTATGAAGGACTTGATGTCGGCTTCCGACAGCGGGAGGTTGTCACGTTTCCGGCGGATGAAGTCTTGAGGGTGGAAGGACATTCTGTAATGCTCCGGAAGAAGACAAAGGAACTTGTTGGGGCGCTAAGTGAGGAGCGAGAAGGATTGAGGGAGCAGGTCGGCCAGGGTGCATGTTTCGGGGCCGCCTGGGCCGGGAAAGAGGATGCGGCAGTCCGGGGCGGCAAATTCTGCGATGGTTTGGCGGCAGGCTCCGCAAGGCTGGCAGGCGGTTTGGTTGAGGTTGTAAACAGCTATGGCACGGATCCGGATCCTCGCGCCGTGCTGGGCTACCGCAGAGGCGATTGCACTTTGCTCGGCGCAGGTGGTCAGGCGATAGGAGGCGTTTTCGACGTTGCAGCCGGTGATGATTTCACCCGACTCGAGCAGGATGGCCGCACCCACGAGAAATTTGCTGTAGGGTGCATAAGCGTTGGAAGCGACCTTTTCAGCCTGCTGAGCAAGCACGAAGAGCTCAACTCCGGTATGAGGAATATCCACGGGCATGAGGTTGAGGTTACGAGGGTGAGCGACCGATAGCAAGGATCCCGATTTAGAAGCAAGGCGGGAGCTTTAAGCCTGGAGTGAATCGCCGCCCGTCTTAACGTTACGGGTGCGAAATGCATGCAGGCCGAAGACTGATGGATTCTACGATTCGGGCGATAACGAGGAAGTGATCAAAAACAGACAGAGGGTACAAACAAGTGGAACGTCGATCAAGCACGTCAATGCCAGTCGAGTCGCTGTGAGCTCGACAACGGGGGAAGATCAGGATGAAGACGCTTATCGTGGATGATTCCAGATTCATGCGGGATTTTCTAAAACAGCAACTGCAGCGATTTGGCAACGAGTGCGTCGAGGCGGAAGACGGTTGCGTTGCGCTGAGTCTACTGCGTGCCGGAGAGAGTTTCGACCTGATGCTGGTGGACGTGAACATGCCGGGGATGAACGGCCTCGAATGCGTGCGGCAGCTGCGCGAGGAAAACATCGATGCTGACATGAAGGTCATGATGGTGACGACCGAGGCAGACCACCATGTGGTCGAGGTTGCACTGGAATATGGGGCGGACGAGTTCCTGATGAAGCCGTTCACCGCGCAGGGGCTGCGCGAGAAATTGCTGCTTCTGGGGTTTGCGGTCGCGGCCTAGACGAGCTGACGATGGCGAGGATTGTGGATGAGGAGGTAAGAATGTCGTGCTCGGAGACGGACTATGCTTATCTTCGCAAGGTGGTGCTGGAGGAGTCGGCCAACCTGATCGACCCGACCCGCAATGTGCTCTTCGAAGCAAGGTTGACACCGATCGCACAGAGTGCGGGCCGGGAGAATGTGCAAGGTTTGGTCGAGCTGCTTCGCGTAAATCGAACCGATCATCTGCATCGAGTGGTGGCCGAGGCTATGACGATCAACGAGACAAGCTTCTTCCGCGACGTGCGGCCGTTCGACATGCTCCGGAGCAAAGCAATCGCCGAATTGATCCGGCAGAAGCAGGCGGAACGCAGACTGCACATATGGTGCGCGGCCTGTTCGACCGGGCAGGAGGCGTATTCGATTGCGATGCTGCTGCTGGAGCATTTCTCCGTGCTCGCTGATTGGGACGTGAAGATCATCGGCACCGATATTTCTCGGCCGGTGCTTGAGTACGCCGCGCGTGGGCGCTACCGCCGGGTTGAGGTAAACCGCGGCCTGCCGGCGAAGATGCTGGTGAAGTACTTCGAACGCTATGGCGAGGAGTGGGAGGTATCAGAGCGGGTGCGTGGCTTGTGCGAGTTCAGCCATGCGAATTTGTGTGCGCCGCTTCCCCCCTTGCCGCTGTTTGACTTGGTGCTCCTGCGCAATGTGCTGCTTTATTTTCCAGAGCAGGACCGTAGTTGCGTGTTTTCGGATGTGCATCGACAGATGAATCCTAAAGGATTTCTGTTGCTGGGCAACTCGGAGCAGGCGGAAGATTCGACCGACCAGTTCGAGATGGAGTTTGCATCGGACACCTATTTCTACCGACCCAAGGCTGCGGGGTACTAAAAGCTCTTGGCCAGACGGGCGTGCTTGTCGCACGGCGCGGGCACCTTTGGACAGGTATCGGGCTTCGCTTCGGACTTGCGCTGGTCGGTGTCGATTTGATGAGGATGAACAACGTGGGCGGGGCGTTGCGCGGGAGGTGCATCGAATCGGTATGCTGAAGAGCGGACCGGTGCGCATGGCGAAGGGCAAGAAGAACGGAGCAGCCGCTGCAGCCGCTGAGGTGACTCCGGCGGATAAGGCGCTTAAATTGTTTCACCCGGTGACGGCATCGTGGTTTCGTGCGGTGTTCGATGGGCCGACTGCACCGCAGATTGAGGGCTGGCCTGCGATCGCGCGAGGCGAATCCACGCTCATTCTCGCTCCCACGGGTACAGGCAAGACGCTGACGGCCTTTCTTTGGACGTTGAACAAGCTGATGCTAGAGACGCCCTCGGACGACCCTTCGAGGGGTTGTCGCGTGATTTACCTCTCGCCGTTGAAGGCGCTTGCGGTGGATGTGGAAAGGAATTTGCGCTCGCCGCTGGCGGGCATTGCAAATTTTGCCAAGCGAGAGGGCGTTGCCGTCCGCATCCCGGAGATTAGTGTCAGGACAGGAGATACGCCGGCCAAGGAGCGGGCACGGTTCAACCGGCATCCGGGAGAGATCCTGATCACGACGCCCGAGTCGCTTTACCTGATGCTGACGAGCGCGGCGAGTGAGCAGCTGCGGTCGGTGGAAACCGTGATCGTCGATGAAATTCATGCGCTAGTGCCGACCAAGCGAGGGGCGCACATGGCGCTTTCGCTCGAACGGCTGGAGGCGCTGGTTGCGACAACGAATCCCGGGCGCAGACTACAGAGGATTGGATTATCAGCGACGCAGAGGCCACTTGAAGAAGTAGCCAGATTCCTTGGCGGAGCGGAATTGGCCGGGGACGAGGGACGAGGGAAGAAGAGGCCGGAGACCAACGCGCTGCTTGCAGAAAATGTCGCCGGAGAGGTGCCCGCTTCATTAATGGAGGTTGCGGGCGGAGATGAGGCTGGCTCCGGCGGTGTTCGCTTTCGGCCAGTGACGATCGTAAATGCTGGTGCACGCAAGGTGCTCGATTTGCGGGTTGAGGTGCCGGTCGAGGATATGGCAAAGCTGGGCGAGATCCAGGACATCCCGAGCGGCCCCGCCAGCCAGGGGCCGAAGCGGACTTCAATCTGGCAGAGTATTCACCCTAGATTGCTTGAGATTATTCGCGAACGGACGTCGACGCTCATCTTTGTGAATGCGCGGCGGGTAGCGGAGCGGCTCGCCGGGGCTTTGAACGACCTTGCCGGCGAGCCGATCGCGCGGGCACATCATGGCTCGCTCGCCGCAGCACAGAGATCGGAGATTGAGGAGCTGCTGAAGGCCGGCAAGGTGAAAGCGCTTGTTTGTACTTCCTCGCTTGAGCTCGGGATCGATATGGGAGCGATCGATCTTGTCATTCAGATCGAAGCGCCGCCTTCGGTCGCGAGTGGTATGCAGCGTATTGGTCGTGCGGGGCACCAGGTAGGAATGCCTTCCAATGGAGTGATCTTCCCGAAGTATCGGGCGGACCTGGTGGCTTGCGCGGCGGTGACCCGGGCGATGCACGAGGGGCATGTAGAGTCGACGCGCTTTTTGCGGAATCCACTGGATGTGCTGGCGCAACAGATGGTGGCGATTGTGGCACAGCCTCCGGTGTTGCCGGCTATCGTTCAGGCGAAGCCCGGTCGTCGCGGGAAGCCCGCGACAAAGGCAACTCCGAAGGTCTACATTGCAGAAGAACTTGAGCAGGAGAGTGGGGGTATCTCGTACACGGACCTGCTGGGGATTGTGCGTGGCGCCGCCGGCTTCGCGGGGATGAGCACGGGAGTTTTTGATGGCGTGCTGGATATGCTTGCGGGTCGCTATCCTAGCGATGAGTTTGCGGAGCTGCGGCCGAGGGTCACGTGGGATCGAACGCGGAACTGGATTACCCCTCGGCAGGGCGTCAAGAAGATTGCGATTCTGAACGGGGGTACGATTCCGGATCGCGGGCTCTACGGCGTGTTCCTCGCAGGGACGGCTCAGGGGAAACCGTTACGCGTGGGTGAGCTCGATGAAGAGATGGTCTTTGAGCAGAGGACCGGAGATACGTTCATCCTGGGCGCAAGCACGTGGCGGGTGGAGGAGATTACCCATGATCGCGTCCTGGTTTCGCCCGCGCCGGGTGAGCCGGGAAAGATGCCTTTCTGGCATGGCGATCAGGCCGGACGCCCGCTCGAGTTTGGACGGAGGATTGGCGGGCTGGTGCGGGCTTTACGCGAGATGCCTAGAAGTGTGGCCGTGAGTTCTCTGGTAAGCGAGCATGATCTCGATCCGCAGGCGGCCGAGAACGTCATGCGCTATCTCGCCGATCAGGAGCTAGCGAGCGGGCAGGTGCCGGACGATCAGAACATCGTGATCGAGCGGGTGCGGGATGAGCTGGGTGATTGGAGGATGTGCTGCCTGACGCCGTTTGGCAGCAAGGTTCATGCGCCGTGGGCGATGGCAGCGACGGCTCGCATTCGAGCGAATGGCGGTCCGGAAGTAGAGACGATGTGGTCGGAGGACGGGTTTGTTCTACGTTTTCCGGAGAGCGATGCTCCGCCTACGGTCGATCACCTGTTGATGGAGCCTGAAGAGGCTGCGGAGCTGGTGTTACGGCAGCTTGGAGCGACGGCGCTGTTTGCAGCCAAATTCCGGGAGAGTGCCTCGCGGGCATTACTCCTGCCGCGAAGACGCGCCGATGGAAGAACACCCTTGTGGCAGCAAAGGAAGCGCGCCTATGACCTACTCAGCGTGGCGAGCCGGTATGCTGAGTTTCCGATCTTGCTCGAGGCCTACCGCGAGTGCCTGCGCGATGTCTTCGACATGCCGGCGCTGATGGAAATCTTGCGCGGCGTGGGAAGCCGCTCGCTGCGGGTGCATACGGTCGATTCGCGAACGCCTTCACCTTTTGCAGCGGCATTGTTGTTCAGCTATGTGGCCAACTACATCTACGATGGCGACGCGCCGCTTGCGGAGAGGCGCGCTCAGGCGCTCTCGATCGACCAGGATCAACTGCGGGAGCTGATGGGCGATGCCGACCTCCGCGAACTGCTGGACCTCGCCGCAATCGAAGAGACGGAAGAGCAGCTGCAGTGTCTGGCTGAAACCTACAAAGCGCGGACGATGGATGGGGTTCACGACCTGCTGCTGCGGCTTGGAGATATGAATCGGGCGGAGTTACTTGCGCGGTGTACGTCACCCGAAGTGGCGATTACGTTTGAACGGCTGCGCAAGTCTATGCGCGTGATCGAGGTTTCTGTTGCTGGTGAAAAGCGGTTGATTGCTGTTGAGGATGCGGGGCGGTATCGCGATGCCGTAGGCGTTCCGTTGCCACCGGGCTTGCCGTCTGCTTTTCAGGCTGTTGTCGCGGATGCTTTGCTCGACGTTGTGCGCCGCTATGCGCGGACGCATGGACCGTTCACCACAACGGAAGTTGCGAAGCGCTTTGGCATTGCAAATGAGAGTGCCGAAGCCGTTTTGAATCGACTGGTGGGATTAGGGCGCGTTGTTGAGGGAGGCTTTCGGCCGGGTGGAACTCATCGCGAGTGGTGCGATCACGAGGTGCTCCGGACGATTCGGCGGAAGTCGCTTGCGCGGCTGCGCAAGGAAGTTGAGCCAGTCGAACAAGCTACGCTGGCACGTTTGTTCACGCGTTGGCAGGGAGTTACGCAGCCGCGGCGCGGACTCGATGCGCTACTGGATGTGGTCGAGAATCTGCAGGGAGCGCCAATACCAGCTTCGATGCTCGAAAGTGAAGTTTTGCCTGCACGGATATTGGGTTACAAACAGGCGGATCTGGACACTTTGATTGCGGCGGGTGAGGTAGTTTGGTGTGGGTTGGAACCGATAGGCGAGAAGGACGGCCGGGTGGCGCTTTATCTTGCCGAGAAGCTGCCCATCTTATGGCCGGTGCGCCCGGAGCAGGGCTCGGGCGAGACTCCGACTGCGGAACGGGAGAAAGCCGTCATCGAGTATTTGCGAGCGCACGGGGCTTCGTTTTTCCAGGAACTGCATGATGGAACCGGCGGTGGGTATCCGGGGGAGACGATCGATTCGATCTGGAATCTGGTCTGGCGCGGTTTGCTCCGGAACGATGCGCTCCAGGCGCTGCGTGCCTATTGTGACCGTTCCAGTTCGTCTAGTTCAGGGCGCAATGCGAAGCCTGTACGGAGGGTGCATCAACAGACCGGCTTCCGCTCACGGCGGACAACTCCGCCGACCGTGCAAGGGCGTTGGGCACTGAATACAATTGCCTTTGACGATGCCCGTTCAGGTACAGAGTGGAGTCATGCAATCGCGCTGCAGTTGCTGGCGCGGTATGGAGTCGTCTTCCGCGAGACGGCGCACGCGGAGGGTTTACCGGGTGGGTTTTCGGCTGTGTATGACGTACTCAAGGCGATGGAAGAATCGGGTAAGGTGCGTCGCGGCTATTTCGCGGCGGACCTGGGAGCAACGCAGTTTGCTATGCCGGCTGCCGTCGACCTGCTGCGGAGCCTGCGGCTTAGGCGCGATGGCGACAAAAGCGAGATGCTGATGCTTGCGGCGACCGACCCGGCAAATCCTTACGGGACGCTGCTGAAGTGGCCAATCGGTGGAGACACCTCGTCTTCTTTAGCGCGCAGTGTGGGGGCTCGCGTAGTGCTGTGTGATGGTTCTTTGATCGGGTACCTGCGCCGTGGAAATCCAAACATTCAGGTGTTTCTACCCGAGGAGGAGCCGGCGCGTGGGCAGGCTGCGAAAGCCCTCGCTGACTTCCTTGTAGATCGCGCGCAGATGGAGGGCGGAATGCTGCTGACCGGGGTAAATGGGTCGCCCGTGCATGAGCATTGGACGGCACGGGTGTGGCTCGATGCTGGGTTTGTGGCCGCGCCAATGGGATTCAATGTGCGGAGGGCCTTGCCTGCGCTGCCGGGGCAGCTTGTGGAGGCAAGAGCGTAACGCCGTTCCAGGTGGAGATGGATGGATCGAGGCGCTAGGCGAGAGGCGAATCGAGCTCACGTGCAAGGAAGCGGAGCGAAGGCGCGTAGGAGGCGTCTACTCGGTGAAGCCCAGGGCGGACGTAGGCGGCGTGAGCGGCGGGCACGGAGACGATGTCAGTGTCGATGATGGCACGGGTATAGCCGCGGGTGTGTGCACTGTGGATGCCTTCGGTGATGAGACGATGGGCGAGACCTTGTTGCGGTAAGTGGGCGTGACGAAGAGGCGCTTGATCTCGCATGTTGTGTCAGGCTCGAAGGCGGCTTGGCGGAAGGCAATGCAGCCTGCAGGTTTGGATCGACGAGTGCGAGTAGGACCTCTCCGTGGGCGCCGGAATAGGGAGCGGGTAGGGTGGAGGTCCCGTCGACGTAGCTCTGGAAGTTGAAGTGGTGGACGCTGGCGATGGTCCTGAGGAAAGCTCCGCAAGAAGCGAAGATCTGACGCGGAGGGGCGACGAGCGGCGAGTTCGGGGTGATGCTGACGATCTAAATCATGTTGAATAAGAAGGCATCGACAAGTGCGCCCTTGTCGCGGACGGCGATCACTCCGTCGGGTATTTGACGTCTGCGCCGTTTGCTCGGGCCTATGCATCGAATGAGGGCAAGCAAGGAGAACGCAATATGGCGAATGAGACAGTGAAGATTGTGCGCTTTCACGAGACGGGCGCGGCCAACGTGTTAAAGCTGGATGAGTTGCCGCTGCCCGAACCGGGCGAAGGCGAGGTGCGACTGCGGGTGAAAGCCATTGGTCTCAATCGCGCGGAGGTGATGTTCCGCATGGGACAGTATCTTGTGCAGCCGAAGCTGCCTTCAAAGCTCGGGTATGAGGCATCGGGAGAAGTAGAGGCGGTGGGCCCCGGTGTCGATGAGAGCTGGATTGGGAAGATCGTCAGTTCAGTCCCGGCGTTTCCGGCGGATGCGTACGGTGTCTATGGTGAGGTGGCAATCGTGCCCGTGAATGCGCTGGCGGAGTACCCGAAGAAGCTTTCGTATGAAGAAGGTACAAGCATCTGGATGCAGTATCTGACGGCATATGGCGCGCTCGTTCTGCAGGGGAAGGTCACTCAAGGTGACTTCATCCTAATTACCGCGGCAAGCAGCAGCGTGGGACTTGCGGCGATCGAGATCGCGAAGGCTGAAGGCGCGAAATCGATAGCGACGACAAGAAGTTCAAAGAAGAAGCAGCAATTGCTTGATCTCGGTGCGGACTACGTTATCGCAACGGCGGAAGAAGACCTGGTGGCGAAGGTGATGGAGATCACCGGCGGCAAGGGCGCGCGCGTGGTCTTCGATCCGGTGGGCGGCAAAGGTCTGGAGACGCTGGCAGCGGCCACTGCGGCGAGCGGCATCATCTTTGAGTATGGTGCACTGGCAACCGAGCCGACTCCGTATCCGCTGTTTGCAGCGTTAGGGAAACACCTGACGATCAAGGGGTATACCTTGTTCGAGGTGCTGGCAGATCCAGCGGAGTTCAGAAGGGCGAAGCAGTATGTCTTTGACCACTTGGACAAGGGCGATTTCAATCCGAAGGTAGACAAGACCTTCCCTCTGAGCGAGATTGTTAAGGCGCATGAGTATATGGAATCGAACGCGCAGATCGGGAAGATCGTAGTGACCGTCTAAGTACAAGGACGCACACAGCCAAGAGACAACGAAAATCAATAGAAAGTGGATGAGCAGACAACTCATCCGCTTTTTCATCTGGTTTGACTGGAGGACTGCATGCCGGAGGGGGATACCATCTATCGCAGCGCGCGTGCCATGCAGCGGGCGATAGGAGGGAAGCTTTGTACAGGGTTTGAGACAGGGCTTGCTACGCTGGCGCGCGTGAATGATGATGCGCCGGTTGCGGGACGCACGATCGAGCGCGTAGAGGCCAGAGGGAAGTGGCTTCTTGTCTACTTCAGCGGTGACCTGATTTTGCTGACGCACATGCTGATGAGTGGGAGCTGGCACCTATACAAGACCGGTGAGAAGTGGTGGATGGGCAAGGACCGGATGCGCGCCACAATCCGCACTTCGGATTGGCAGGCCGTCGCCTTCAACGTGCCGGTGGCGGAGTTCCATACGGGGCGTTCGCTCGAGCGCTACACGCAGGTGCCAAAACTCGGTATGGATATACTCGGGGACGAGTACACGGTTGAAAGCGGTGTGGCGCGGTTGCGGGATTATGGGGTCGAACATCCCGACGCGGAGATTGCGGTGGTGTTGTTGAACCAGCGCGTGCTGGCTGGACTTGGAAATGTCTATAAGAGCGAAGTTGCCTTTGCGGCAGGAGTAAACCCCTTTCGAGCCATGTCTACGCTCTCTACAAAGGAGCTGGAGATAATGGCGGATGTTGCAGGTAAGTGGATGAAGGTGAATGTGCTGGATGGTGCCGGTGATGGCATCGTAACCTACAGCGGCAATCGAAGGACGACAGGCGCCACCAACCGTGAAGACAGGCTTTGGGTCTACGGACGTCAGGGACAGGAGTGCAGGCGGTGCGGGGCGCACGTCGAGATGAGGAAGCAGGGTGAGCAGGCGCGATCAACCTACTGGTGTCCGGGATGCCAGCCCTGGGTGCCGGCATCGGGCCAGGCCTCTGAGGCGCCGGTGGGGCGTAAGGTGAAGCTGCTAGGACCAAGGCGAAAAGTAGGATGTTAGGTGTTGAGCGGGCTTGCTGGTTAGGAGTCGTGGCCTTTCGAAGGGATGGAAGCGTGAGCGATCTGGAGTAAGCTTCGGATAGTCATCTCCTTTCTGAGGCTTGCATTGGAACAGCAGACAGCAGTCATCGATTGGCGTGAGGCGAACGCTCGTGGCGGAGCGTCTGAACTACGTGTGGCAAGCGTTCTTACGCTTGCGTTGATGCTGCGTCTTCTTGTCGTGATGGCATGGGTGAAGCGGTTCGGGGCGCCCTATCTTTTTACACGTGGATTAGAGATGGGATGGCTGGCTAAGTCCTTGCTGGAGGGCAAAGGATTGAGCTCGCCCTTCGGGGTGCCCACTGGGCCAACCGCATTCATCGCTCCTGTTTACCCGATCCTGGTGGCGGGCATCTTCAAGGTCTTCAGCGTTGACTCAGTGGCTTCGGCTTATGTCGTTCTCGGTTTGCAGATTCTGGCGAACCTGGTGACGATCTGGCTGCTGATGCATCTCGGGCGCAAGATCTCGGGTGAACGCGTTGCGCTCGTAGCAGGGCTCTTCTGGGCCGTCTCGCCGCCTCTGCTCTACCTGCCGACCATCTTCTGGGAGACTTCGTTTTCTATCTGCGTGCTCTTGGGGCTGATGGCAATGGCGCTTTGGGTACGAGAACGCTCGAGCCTTCAGCGATGGATTGTCTTTGGGATTTACGGTGGGTTCATCTCACTCTTGAATCCAGCGTTGCTGCTTACGCTGATTGCAGTTGCATGCGGCACGGCAGTTGTCTGCTGGCAGCAGGAAAATTTCCGCTTACGCCATGTATTATCAGCGCTCCTGATGTTTGTTCTTGTATTCTCCGCGTGGCCAATTCGCAATGCACGCGTCTTTCATGCGTTCATTCCGCTGAGAACGACAGTTGGTTTTGAGCTTTGGATGGGTAACCGGCCCGGGTCGACGGGCTTTCTAGACGAGTCCTTGTTCCCGGCCTATAACAAGGGCGAACTGGAAGCATACAAGTCACAAGGAGAGGTCGCATACACCCACGGGAAGAGTGTCCTTTCGAAGAACTATATTGCGGCGAATCCAGCTACTTTTGCACGCTTGAGCGCACGCCGATTCATTCGCTTTTGGTTCGGCTTGGGGACGCAAGGTGGGTCGCCATTCTTTATCGCACATGCTGTCCTGACGACTGTACTTGGACTGTGTGGCTTGTGGCGTTTGTGTCGCAACAGGCGCCGGTCACTCGGTCTTCTTCTTGCGACGCCTCTGATCTTCTTTCCCATACCGTACTACATGACGCATGCGGAGTTTCGGTATCGCATTGTGATTGACGCTGTGCTGACTTTGCTAGCGGGCTACGCGATTGGAAGAGAGAAGAAGGTATAACCGCCTGAGGGCACGGGCGACGATTGCGAGTATGGAGCGCCTGAGTTAGTGAATCCGTCGCAGCAGGACCGCAGTGTCGTCCTGGTACTCAACAGTCCAGTTCGAACTGCGGGCGAGAGCGGCTATGATCATCGCATTCTTCGGGAAGAAGACATAACGGAAGTGGCCCTGATTGAAAGCTTCGACGGGCAGTTGCAGATTAATCAGCTCGAGGTAGCTCTTTAGCAGGCCAGTCTGCTCGAAGATGTCAGCTCGTGTATCGATGAAGATGGATTGAGCAGGATCGTTCCAGATGATAAATCCGCCCCAGTTGAAGTCGTTGAAGATAGGGCCGTTCGGTGGATGTTGGCGGAGGTAGGCAACAGCTTGAGCGGGGTAACCTCGCTCGGACTGAATCGTAAGTTCCTGAGTCGTCGGTAAGTGGGTTAGGGCGAAGCCCAGCACTAATGCGACGACGCCCGCGTTAAGCCAGCGCTTGTCGATCGCAGGATCGTCCTGACCAAGGAAGGTGGCCTCCTCAGCAAGTAGCGGGCAAAGGATGATCCCGGTGAAGAGCAGGAATCGTGAGTAGGTAAAGCCGGCGAAGACTGCTAGGAAGAGAGAGACAGCGTCGTAAAGACGCCAGGGACGAGGTCTGCAGGCTCGTGCGACCAGGAGCATCGCAACCGCTAGAAATACAAGGCGCCCACGGATGGAGTGCAGGTCGAGAGACTGCCATTCCTGGACAGCGTTCAGCGTAATGGGATGTTTGCCTGCGATGATGAAGGGGTATGCGATCAGGTGCAAACCGTAAGGATTGAGCAGCAGTGCGGGCACAGAGAGTAGGGTGAAGATAAGGAGTGCTCTACGTTGGACCAGGGTCCACGAGAAGCTGTCAACCGTACCAAAAGGAATTGTTTTAAAACCGCAGAGGATGCAGGCGAGCAGCACTGCGAAGCCGATAGGCCACGATCCGTGCAGATTGATCCAGAGGGCGAACAGGATCGGAAGCACCCATAGATAGTGACGCCTGCCGGGAGCGAGGGTGCGGAAATGTTCAAGAATAGCGAGCTCAAGGATCAGGCAGATCCAGCCGCAGAGTTGTGTTCGTGGTCCAATCGACACGCTTGAAAAGAGGAGCCAGGTCATGGCCGCAAGTGCGCCAGCCCGCATTGAGCGTGTGCGCTGCCACGTGAGGAAGCACACACCTGCAGCCATACTCTCGATGAAGAGGATGGAAAGTGTCTCCAGCCCACGAAGTCCGAAGGCGTGCCATGCTCCGTAGTAATACACTTCAGCGAGCCACTCGGGATTCATCCAGGCATGGCCTAGCAGCGAGAAAGTGTATGGATCGGCTCGGATGAAGACATGATTCTGAACGAGGATTTGCGCGTCGCGAAGATGCCATCCAATATCCGGGTCTGCGAGCAGGGACTGATGAATGCAGTTGAAGTAGACAAGGCCAAGGACAAGCGCGACCAGCATCATGGAAAAGCTGGGAAGAGGGAGTGCTTTACCGCTTGCTGCCACTGGCATTCTCTGCATAGTAGATGGAAAGAAGAATTTATTCGATCATGAGCTTGTCGCCCTGCTGAGTATTGCAGGCTGCGATGCGTCCGGCGGGGAGTTCAATGACGCTATGTAGCCTGGTGCTGACGCTGGTCATGCGCCAGGGAACAAGATTCTGCCAAAGCTTGACCACGTTGCCACTTCTATCGATCCCAATTACGTCGATCGGGATCGACATGAAAAAGGTATGGACACCGGAAGAAGGCTTGATCCAAAGCCCTCTTCCGATGTCCAGGTGTTTTTTACCAAGGAGCCCGAACAGGCGGGTTAGAGACGTATCAGCTAATTCGACCTGATCTCCGATAACCGCGTTCCGATCAGTATTGGTTACCTTGACTAACCGCATAGAAGCCCGTCCCTACCTCCCACTCTAACTACGAGTTGGTCTGCTTTCTCCGGTAGATGATGACCGAAGCGATGACGATTGCAAGAGCGCCTGCTACGACGCGAACGAGGATGCTGGAATCCATGATGAGCCTCCTTTCCCGAAGAATGAAACTGAGTTACTAAACTTGTACGCCCTTGAACTTCGCGTTGTGCTGCTTACCTTTTGACGAAGAAGTCGCTTGCCGACTTCCTGAAACCGAGAGTAGCAGGCAGATCGGGTGACACCAATCCTACTTTTTATGTATTCAAGAGCGCCGTGATCAGTTGGCACCGGTACCGAGGCCCTTTGAGATAGAGAGAAAGGCCGGCGCAAGTAAAACAATGAAGATGCAAGGAAAAATAAAAAGGACAAGCGGGAAGATGATTTTGATCTTCGTCTTTGCCGCAGCCTCTTCAGCATGCTGTCTGCGCTTCATACGAAGCTCTTCCGAGAAGCGTCCAAGTGCCTTGACGATCGGCGTGCCAAAACGATCGGACTGCACGAGCATGCTGACAAACGCATTGAACTCTTCGATCTGAGTCCGTTCCGCGAGGCTGCGCCAGGCGTCCAGTCGCATCTTCCCGGCACGCTGCTCCAAGTGGACCTGCGTGAACTCTTCATTGATCTCGGGGTGGCTGAGGACAAGCTCCTGGCCCACGCGCAGCAAAGCTTGATCGAGACCCAAACCGGCGTCGACGCAGATCACAAGTAAGTCGATGGCATCCGGCATACTGCGGCGAATGCTCTTCTTGCGTTTCTTCGTCTTCCATGTAAGCCAGAAGTCCGGCAACATGTAGCCGACGACGAGGCCTGCGAAGATCCAGAAGAATGTGTTGTCATGCACAAAGCTGCCCCCGAATGCTCCAACCAGAGGAAGGACGCATTGAAGTGCAAAGAAGATGTCATAGAAATGAGCATCGCGCAGACCAGCAGTAAAGAGGCGATCTTTGAGCTTGATATTCTCGCCCATCCCGAGTCGCCCGCGCAGATCTCGCGCGGCCTTCAGGATGCCCTCCTGCATGTGCTCCTTCCCGCTGACGCGTCGCTGATCCGGCCGATTGCTCTGGATGACCTCTAGCATTCGAGAAGCTTCAGGGGTGGGCTTGAGAATGACGGGAGCCGCGAGCAGGCCGATGGCGAGGAAGGCCGTGACCGCGATCGAGATGTACAGGATCATCTGCATCGTTTAGACCTCGATCGAATTGATAATCTTTTGGATGGTGACTGCGCCGCTGACGAGCAAACCAATCCCGGTGTAAAGAAGCTTATGACCAGTTGGGGTGTCGAAGAGGACGCTTGAATAACCGGGATTGATTACGTTCAGCAGCACAAGCATGACTATGGGCAGCCCGCAGAGAATGTATCCGGTGAGTCGCCCCTGCGCAGTGTGCGTGCGAATCTCACCGTGGATGCGGATACGCTCGCGAATGACGAAGGCGATGCGGTCGAGGATCTCGGCCAGGTTGCCGCCGGTCTCCTTCTGCACCATCATGCCGGTGACGAGCACGCGCAAGTCTTGCGACGGAACGCGATCAAGCAATTGCATCAACGCCTCACGCAACGGCAAGCCATAGTTTTGCTTTTTGAAGACCTCGTTGAACTCAGACTTCACTGGCTCAACTGCCTGCTCGGCGACGATGCCGATAGCGGCCACCACGGAGTGACCCGCACGCATCGAACGAGCCATCATATCGATCGAATCAGCGAGAGCATCGTTGAAGGAAGTCACGCGGCGATTGCGCTTGATCCTCAGCACGAGGAAGGGAATCATGAACGCGCTACCGGCTGAGGAGAGAGCGGGCATGAGTGCTCCCATAAAGAGATAAACGCCAAAACCAACAGCAAGCCCGACCGCAAAGCTGGTAAAGACAAACTTGCCTAGGGTGATCTTGGTGTCAGATTGAAGAATGAGAGTCTGTAGCTTTTCGGAGATGGAGAAATCAGCGACCAGCTTTTCGATCCAGGCGTATTTACCGGCATCAGGCGTTGCAAGCAACAGGCCGCCGGCATCGCCTGCTATCAATTCGGGCGCAGCCTTTATATGCGTGATCCGCTTCTCAAGCGCCTTCTGTTCCAATGAGGGCTTTGTGGCGATCAGGATTGCCACGAACTGCAAGAGCATCATCACGACGAAGGCAACGAGGGTGAGCGCCATGGCAGTCCTTTACCCGATCTCGAGCGAATGTCCGGTGAGCGAGAGCGGGAGAGCGATGCCTGCGGCAAGCAGCTTCTCGGAAAAGCGAGGCATGATGCCGGTGGCGTGGAACCGCCCACGTACTTTGCCCTGAGCATTAATGCCCTTCTTTTCGAAGAGGAAGATGTCGTTCATGCTGATGACCTCTTCGAAGGCTCCGGTAAGTTCGGTAATGTGCGTGACGCGACGGGTGCCGTCGGCCTGCCGGGAGACCTGCACAATCACGTGGACAGCTGCCGCGATCTGGGCCCGGATGGCCTTCTCCGGCAGGCGAACATCACCCATCATGGCCATAGTCTCTAGGCGAGCCAGCGCGTCGCGCGGGGTGTTCGAGTGGATGGTCGTGATGGAACCATCGTGACCTGTGTTCATCGCCTGCAACATGTCCAGCGTCTCTTCGCCGCGAACCTCGCCCAGCACGATGCGGTCGGGACGCATACGCAAGGCGTTAATCACCAGTTCGCGCTGCTTAATGGCACCGTTTCCTTCAACGTTGGGAGGACGGGTCTCAAGGCGCACAACATGCTCCTGACGGAGTTGAAGTTCGGCGGAGTCTTCGATCGTGACGATGCGCTCTTTCTCATTGATGAAGCTCGAAAGGCAGTTTAGCAAGGTTGTCTTTCCAGCACCTGTACCGCCCGAGACGACGATGTTGAGACGAGCTTTGACGGCGCCGCGAAGCACCTCCATCATCGGCTCGGTCAACATCTGGTTCCGAATCAGATCTTCCGGCTGAAGCGGCTTCGAGCCGAACCGACGAATCGACAGGATCGCACCGTCGACAGCAAGGGGCGGAATGATAACGTTGACGCGGGACCCGTCAAGCAACCGTGCATCGCACATTGGAGATGACTCATCCACGCGCCGGCCAACGGCTGAGACGATCTTGTCTATGGTGTGCATCAGGTGACGCTCATCGTTGAAGCTGATCCCGGTCTTCTCGAGGATCCCACGACGTTCTATATAAACGTTCTTGTAGGTATTGACGAGGATATCGGAGATGGTCTCGTCTTCAAGCAAAGGTTCGAGCGGACCCAGGCCGAAGACCTCATCGACGACCTCCTGGGCGAGGCGATCGCGCTCGCCGGCGCTGAGCGGTATACCCTGTTCGCCGAGTAGCTGCTGGATGACGGTGAAGAGCTGCTGCTGGCCGGCACGCGTGGCCTGAAAGTCGGCGAGACGGTCCAGATCCAGTCGTTTGATGAGCTCTTTATGCACCGAAGACTTGATCTGCTGCTGCAGAGCCTCCGGCACGCCGCGTGTGGTGCGAAGCGGCGGTGGCGGCGTTCTACTCGAAGTGAGATCAGCCATCGATGAATCGTTCATTGCGGTCCTTCCCTTATGGTGCTGGTGCGTAGTACTTTGGGGCGGTTCAGGCTACATCCACATTGCGACGAAGCTACTCTTTTTTTGTTGCGGTGGTGCCTGCGCCGCCGCGGTATGCGAGCCCACAAGCGTGTTCGACCACTTGACGCATTGCGCAGCGAAATCCGACTTGGTCTTAGCTGATACGGGCTCGCCGAGATTGACTGAGCGGACAAGCTCGGTGTAGCTGTTGGGCAGGCGAATCGCAATTGGAAGACGAATCGCCTTCTCGATCTGTTCGACAGATACCGCGTAACGAGAAGAGAAGCGGTTGATGACAACATGCATCTTCTCGGTCGTGTAATCAATCTGCATCAGGTTGTCGACGTAGCGCGAGAGATCGCGAATAGCACCAATCTCCGGCGTCGCGACCAGGTAGACACGGGTGGATACATCGATGACGGCCAGCGCGTTTTCATCGAGCGCAGTCGCGCAGTCCAGGATGACGAAGTCGTACTCAGTCTTCAGAAACTCAAGCGTCTTTGAGATCGCATCGGGGTCCAGGTTGTTCATGTTGCCGCAAACGTCAGGTGAAGATAGAACCTCGAGCCCGCTGGAGTGCTTTGCGACGAAGCCCTGCAGCAGCTCGCTGTCGAGCCGATTCACGTTGCGAACAACCTCGTTGAAGTGATATCGACTTCCGTCAAGACCTAGATAGACCGAAACGTGTCCGAGTTCGGGGTGATTGTCGATGAGCAGGGTGCGCTTGCCATGGCATTGCACCAGGTACATTGCGAGATGGACCGCCAGGGTAGTGGTGCCGACACCGCCTTTCGCGCCGAAGAAAGACAGGATGGAGCCAACTGGAGCCGTGCGCGCGGTCGTCGCTGTCCACTGCCGTTCGAGTCGACGCAGCACCTCATGGAAAGCATCCATCTTCAAGGGCTTGTGCAGAAATTCGGTGCACCCGCCGCGCATGGCAAGCAGCAAGAGCTCTGGCTCGCGGCTTTGCGCGAGAGCGATCACAGTAATCTTCCCCGGGAAGACCTGTTGCAGATACTTGGTGGTCTCGACCGCTTCTTCCGGACGCTGATCGAAGTCGACGATGGCAATGCAGGCGTTGGCGGCCTTCAATTGCGGACCGATATAGGGACGACGCGCGGCAGAGATGTACGCTTCGAAGTTTGAAGCAGTGACCAGCCAAGGCATCTTTTCGACGGCTTGAACGACACGTTCAGCAGTATCGGGGTCGACGCAAACGGTTACGACGGCTGCGGTGAAGACTCCGGATTCGCTATTCATGATGCAGCACCTGGATTGTTATGACGTCCTGTTGCGTTATTTCTTCGTCTTGGTTGCACTTGGAACCGACTTGTCGAACTTACTGATGTCGAGGTTCGGAACGGGAAGGTGGGGTTCGTCGGGGAATGCAGTGTCGGTGAGCGGGTCGACGATGGTCGGAGTGACGATGACGACGAGCTCCTGATCGGTATGGCTTACGTTCTTCGATTTGAAAAGCTGGCCGAGGATGGGCACGTTGGCGATTCCCGGCGTAGAGGCAAACTGGTCCGTGACACGCTTGTCCAGGATGCCCGATATGACGAACGTCTGACCGCTGCGCAAAACGACCTGAGTCTCGGCTCTCCGCGTCGAGAGCGCGGGAATGGAGTAACCGGCGATCTGAACCTCGTTACTATAGTCCAGCGAACTTACCTCGGGCGCGACCTTCAACTCGACCGTGCCGTCGTTGTTGACGGTTGGTGTAAAGTCGAGCTTCACGCCATAGGGGCGGAATTGGATGGTGATTGCAGTACCGCCGCTGGCGCCGGCCTGGACAACTGGGAAGGGAAACTCACCGCCCGCGAGAAAGCTGCCCTTCTCACCGCTCATCGCGGTTATGGTGGGTTCAGAGAGTATCTGAAGAACATTGAGAGTTTGCAGATCCTGCAGGGTTGCGCCGATATTCAGTCTAGAGCTGTAGAGTAGGAAATTAAGCGGGTTGCTTACCGTAACCTGCTTGCCTCCAGTGACACCGCCAGGTGTCACCTGCAGCGTCGAGGAGGCCTGCCCGGTCGTTGTGCTGACTAGACTGTTACCGCCAGCCGAGAAGAAGTTGAACGCGAAAGCGTTCAGCTTGGCGCGATCCACCTCGACGATACGTACCTTGAGGGTAACTTGCTTGACGGTGGACGGGTTCACCACGAGCGCATTGGTCACGTCCTTGGAGTAGAGAGTGGCCATCTTCATGGCCTGCTCAGAGACCTTGTCCGTACCAATTGTTCCAGTGAGGACGACCCGTCCCTCCTGTCCGGCGACCTGCACGTTATCGTTGGGGAGGGCCTCCTTCAGCGCGTCGCGGAGTTCGGCAACGTTGACATCGGAGGTGATCATGAACGCCTGCGACTCGCCCGCTTCATCCCACACTATAAGATTGCTCGTCCCCGGCTTCTTTGCCGTGACGACGATCTGGTTGGGAGATGCTGTGTAGGAGTCGAGAACCGACGGGCTCGTGACGTACACCCGGGTGAGACGATGCCGGGTATTTACGAAGAGCGACCTTCCGACAACCAGGTGCATCTGCTGTTCCGTCGGTGGAGCGCTAATAAAGTCACCTGCACTGCTAACGGGCGCATGATCGGTGATGGCGGGTTTGCTGAAAAGATCGTTGTGCTTGGAAGTCTGCGTGCCTGGATTGGCTACTTGTGCCGTGAGCGCCGGCAGCTTGAACAGGAAGACCAGGATGATTGAGGCCCAGCTGATGCGAATCCAGATTTTGTTGTTGGATAGATCGAGCTTATTGTTCACTTACTACCTTCCGACTTGTCGCCATAGATCATTTCAACCGTGTAAGGTTTTGGAGCAGATGGGGCCACGGCGACGACTGCCGGCTTTGGCCTTAAGTTTTCCGCCGGAACCACGTTCTTCGGTCCGTGAAGGTAGGTGCTGAGCGAAGAAGCCTGCAGAGGCGAAGGCGCGAGCTGCTCATGATCGGACCCATTGCGTAGTACAAAGTGAACCGAACTCGCCTGTGCGCTTGCCTGCACCGCTTTCTCAGCGTCTTCTGGCGATACCAACAGCGTCACCACATCCGTGGTGTTCGCCTTACCCGTTGGATCCGGCTCCATCTTCTGACCAACCGCAATGATCTGGGCATCTTGCAGGATTGTCACAGTGATTGTGTCCGCCGAGTTGATCAGCCGATAGTTCACGACGACATCCACATGGGTTCCGGGTAGAAGGAATCCAGAGACACCGACCACCGGGTCGGAACGCAGTGAGATGGCGCGCATGCCATCGGGAATCTTCATGGCCAAGCCGGCGCTTGAACCTGGAGCTGCAAGTTGACGCTCAAGGATAGGTTCACCGGCTGCGAGTGGATACAGGACGATGCGGCCGTTGAGATCTTCAGGCTTCGGATAAGAGCCCTCGAGCGGCACATTGCTTGGCCATGCGACCAGCTTCACGGAGGCCGCATTGAGGACGTCACCAGCCTGCAGGTTCTGTGCCGCGGCTACATAGTGGAGCTCGCCGCCGTTCTGGGCCGCGGGTTTCGCAAACTTCCTGCTAAGCCAGAAGGTGAAGATCGCCGATCCCGCGAGCGATAACACCAGGGCGATGATGAGCCGGCGCGCAATCATGAATTCACCGTTGAATTCCTTGTAAGTAGAACGTGATGCAACTGCCCGCGGCGATCGCCAAGCCGTAAGGGAGGCGAAGCGCACTTGTGTTGCGGACGTTGATCTCAGGGTGTGGTGTAAGACCCTGACTCTTATGGTGTGTCGCAAGCTTCGCGACGTTGAAGAGTGTGGACTTGAGTTGCCCACGAAGAATCGCGAAGCACACGCCCATGACACCGCCAGCAAGTGCGGTAATGATCAGAACGGAGGCTGAGTTCGATAGCCCGGCAAGGCATCCGACGGCGGTGATAAGCTTCACGTCTCCGGCTCCCATCCCGCCGGCCAGATAAAAGATCAGAAAGATGAATCCGCAAAGGATTCCTGCTGCAAGTGACGACACAAGCCCTAGCCAGCCATCGTAGAAGGTGTGCAGCAGGAGACCTGCGAGCATTGCCGGACCAGTTATGAAGTTCGGGATTCGGCGGCTCTTAAGATCAAAGCCTGCAGCAACAAGCGCGCAGAGCGAGGCAGCGGCCGGATCGACGAGTTCTTTATGGAGAAGCATCATCACGACTTCCTAGTTATCTTGGCTTGGACGAATGCGGAGGCAGTATTCACCATTGCGTCTGAAGGCGAAAAGGCTGCCGAAGACCTGGAGGTGCTTGAGGGCTTTGCAAGTACGGCTGGATCCCGGAATACACGACCTAACTTTCGTAAATGAAGCGTTGCCGCACTCGTGAGAGCAAAGTACAGAACCACTCATTAGGGATTGCGTGAGAAAGCTGAGCATCTGGTTCCAACGTTCGAAAGAGATGCTCAGCCTGTCCCCATTCACTGACTTGCCAAGATCCGGCGTACATCCGACTATAGAGGCGCCCGGAATCGGACGCCGAACGGAAGTTAGATGGACGAGGTCAGCTGGCTTGAGATGCTGTTGAAAGCGCTGTTGATGGACTTTGCAATGTTTCCCATCGACGCGACCGCTCCCAGTGCGACGAGGGAAGCGACTAGAGCATACTCGATTAGGTCCTGACCGGACTCATCCGAGATTAAGTTGTTCACGAGCTGCTTGAAGTTCTGCATGGTGTTTCTCCTTTTGAAGTTGTTGCGTAATGCTGAGCTTGGACCATTGGCCCGGGGTGATGAACTGAAGTTAGATAAGCCCGAATGATTGTGCACTTGCACTTAGGTTGTAGCGGGTGAAGCCCCGGTGTCATAACTTCTGCCGCTGAATCAACCCCTTCTGCCAGCTCGCAAGTTGATGCCCAAAAAGATGGTCATGAGTTTGTCGCCCCGCAAAAAACGAGCATATTTTTGTTTCAGTAACAATCCGTAGCAGTTTGTCGAACGATCTCTCCTGCTGACAGCAGCGCAGAAAAGAAGACCCTGCAAGCTCACATGACCGTTTTTACCTGTTACTTCGTGTATCGGCCTACGAGTTCAGCAGTTTAGGTGGCGGACACTTCCGCGCAATCTGAATCACCCCTCCGCTGAAGCTGCGCCATCCTTATAAAGCATTTGCCAAGAAGACAGATTGAAATCGGTTCATAACTTTCAAAATTTACAAGAAAGACGAAGAGAAGTATCCACTCCGCTTGCCCTTCTAAGCTGCGCTGGAGAGTCGAACCGGCATCAGCGATCCTCATAGGCAGTCCAAACTAAGCAGAAAACGCAAAAATCTGTCAGTAAAGTGGACCAATCGTTTAGAGCTGAAGCCCTGACAGAAGAGTGCACTCTAGGCTTTCAGCTAACTCGTAAGTGGTATGTGGAGATACCACCTGCTCGTTACTGCTCGTCGCTTAGGAACTTAACAGCCATTCTTTGAGGCGAGGAATGTGCACCAGTTAGTGGTCAGACAAACAGTAGCTTCGCGTCTGCGTATTTAATACATCGCGCGGCAAGATCTTTGGTATGGTCACCTCGGAGCGTCCAAGAACATTTAGCTGCCCGTGCACCCGCGCTTTGCTGCCGGTCCCTGAATGGTAGAAGGATCGTACTACTCATTTACGAACGGAGCACGAGCGCCCTCCACCTGCTCCATTTCGAGGATCTGCTTTACTTCTCCCCGTTCGATCGCCTCTTCCATCTCACTTCTTCACCGCGCAGGAAGACGATCCGCACCATCTCCAGGTATTCCCGGTTGAGCTCCAGAAACGATCTAAGATCTTCGTAATCCCCAACAAGTTCGAGACATTGAGGTAGGTTTGCTGAAGGTACATCCCCGGTTTCGAGCGTCAGAACCTGCCCCTTCAGGTAACCTCCTGTAACCTTATGCAGCAGCGCCTGCTCAATGCCGTGTTCCTTCGCCTGCTTCGAAAGGAAGGCCCCCAGACTCTGAGGCGCAAGCCGCTTCCACCATGATTCGGCCGGCCGAATCGCCGATGCAGAGAAGTAAAGCCGAAGAGCTGTCACGTTTTCCATACCCACCCCTTGAAGGGAGCCAAAGTCGTTGACGCCGGCTGTGTAATCCTGCTGTGGCGCTTCGCGCATCTTGGCGACGAGCGCAAGCGAGAGGCCCTCTTCCGCAACGTGGCTGGGGTGCTTGCTTCGGCCGACACGTTGCGCATGGTAGATGCCGGCGTGACCTGAGAAGAGATAGCTGAGGACACATGCGATGCCCGCGTACGCACCAGCCTCCGCGCCGAAGAGCTCAACCGCCATCAGTGTGGAGGCGAGCGGCGTATTTGCCGCACCGGCAAAGACCGCGACAAAACCCATTCCGGCGAGCAGCGATGGCGGCAGTGGCAGGAATTGTGAAAGCGCGTTGCCCAGAGTGGCACCCACATAGAAGAGCGGCGTTACTTCGCCGCCTTTGAAGCCACTGCCAAGCGTCACCGCAGTGAACACGGTCTTCGCAGCGAAGTCATAAAGAGGAAGCTTTGCATCGAACGCCGTAACGATCGTCGGGATGCCCAGCCCCAAGTACTTCAGGGTGTGCGCCGTGCCGAAGCCGAAGACCGCCATCGTGATGATCAGGCCGCCGGCTACCGGACGCAAGGGCGAACTCTGAATGTAAGTGCGGCAGAGGTGAGCGATCTTATGAGTGAGTGTGGCGAAACATAAGGCCATTAATCCGAAGATGATGCCTGCGATCATCGCATAGGCCACGCCAGAGATTCGCATCGGCGGCACGTCCGTGACACGATAGATGGTGTGGTGAACATGCCAGGCCTTGGTCACCAGGTCTCCGACAAACGCCGCCATGAAGCAGGGGGCAATAGCGTCATAGCTGAGCTTGCCAATAGCCAGCACTTCAATTCCGAAGACCGCACCCGCAAGCGGTGTGCCGAAGACCGAAGCAAAGCCCGCACTGATTCCTGCCATTAGCAGGATTCGACGTTCATGCGGAGCCAGCCGAAACGGACGGGTAAGCTGATCCGCAAGCGAAGCCCCCGTCTGAATGGCCGTCCCCTCACGCCCGGCCGATCCCCCGAAGACATGCGTCATAAATGTTCCGAGTAGGATCAGCGGGGTCATGCGAAGGGGGATTGTCGCAGTTGGATCGTGTGTCTGTTCGAGAATCAGGTTGTTGCCGCCGACAACCGATGCGCCGAAGTGCTGATAGAGCAGCCCGACCAGCCAGCCTGCAGGGGCAAGCAGAAGAATCAGCCAGACATGACTCTCGCGCAGCCTGGTCGCATAGGCAAGCGACACCAGCAGCAGGGCAGATGCTGTCCCGGCCATGACGCCAACAAGAGCAGAGATAGGGATCCAGCGGATCAGGTCAAACAAGAGGAGTCGCTGTTCCTCGAGCGACCGGCGTAAGGACGATACAGGCAATGGGCCTCCTTCAAGATGTAGGAGTCATCAGCGCCGACCGTCTAGGCGGGCATCATCGGCGAACCCCATCGCCAAGGTTGTTGTTCAAACCATACAAGCTACCCGTGTGAGCGTCAATGCGCACGAAGGGTCAAGCGACCGAACGAGCTGCCAGGGAACCCAAACCCACGCCTATTAGTCCGCCCACGAGGCTCACAACGACGTAGAGAATTCCAATCCAGAAAGCTCCATGCGTAATATCCGACCACACTTCCAGTTCGAAGGTCGAAAACGTGGAGTAGGCGCCGATGAAGCCAACGGCGAACACGTAGCGCCAAGAATCGTTTGCTCCGGCATGATGATCCAAGTATTCAATGATGAAGCCAATGAGAAAGCACGCGCTGATGTTGATGGTGAGCGTGCCAACCGGGAATCGAGGACCAAAGCGCTCAGACGCCACCATTCCGATGAAGTAACGAAGCATGGCGCCCAGCGCACCGCCCAGGGCTACGAGCAGGTAACGTCGCAAGCTTTGTCTCCTCTTAGCATCTCACTTCGAAATTCTGCTCGATGCGGCATGAGCGGACTCCCTCCCAGACAAGTGTCGCCTGCTGCTTAGGCCTTTTCGCCAGGCGCAGGGTTGGGTCGAAACTCGTTTCCTGCCTGATCCTCCGGCAGAGGCAGGCGATACTTCCTGGTGGCACCGGCATGAGAGAGCGGAAGCAGCGGAAAGAGCAGCTCCGCAACCCTGTATGCCTCTTCAAGGTGCGGGTAACCTGAGAACACGAAGGTTTCAATGCCAAGCGAGGCGTACTCCATCATGCGCTCGGCGATGGTTGCCGGATCACCGACCAGGGACGTAGCCGCGCCTCGCCGGAGAAGCCCTACGCCTGCCCAGAGATTGGGGCTCACCTCCAGGTTGTCACCGGACTGTTCAACCAGTGCGCTCTGGCGCCGCTGTCCCTCGGAATCCATGCTGTGGAAGCGCTGCCGTGCCTTTGCGATGGCTTTGGGATCCACGTTCTTAACCAACTCATGCGCGGCCTTCCAGGCGTCATCGGATGTTTCACGCACGATCACGTGCAGCCTGATTCCGAACCGGATAGTTCGGCCTTCGAGCGCTGCCGCTGCGCGCACTCGCTCGATCTTTTCCGCAACCTGCGCCGGAGGTTCCCCCCAAGTCAGATAGAAATCGATATGCTTCGCCGCCACCCGAATGGCTGCGTCTGAAGAGCCTCCGAGAAAAAGAGGCGGATGCGGCTTTTGCACGGCAGGGAAGTAAACCTGTGCACTCTCAACGCGGATATGCTTGCCGGAGTAGGTGGTCTTGCCGCCCGCCAAGAGCTTCTTCCAAACCTCTAGGAACTCGTCGGTGATGTCATAGCGTTCGTCATGGCTGACAAACACGCCATCCGCTGCGGCCTCCGCAGGATCCCCGCCCGCGACCACGTTGACGAGGAGCCGGCCTTCGGAGAGCCGGTCAAACGTGGCGGCCATGCGCGCAGCCAGCGTGGCCGAGGTGATGGTGGGCCGTACTGCTACCAGGAACTTCAATCGCCGTGTCGCCGGCATGATGCTGCTGGCGACGACCCAAGCGTCTTCACATAGATTTCCGGTTGGAAGCAGAACGCCTTCAAACCCAAGCTCATCGATAGCGGTTGCAATCTGTCGCAAGTAAGGAAGGTTGGTCTCTCGAGCGTGGCGGCTATTGCCTAAGTAGCGACCGTCGCCCGTCGTTGGAATAAACCAGAAAATCTGCATGAATACCCGTAACCTCCAGCCTGGTGCTAACAAATATTGCTCTCAGCAACAGGTGCTTACGCGACGCGACTCGTTTGTGCTAACCGGCTTCGACTGCTCCTTCTAATCCGATGAGCGTTCCGTCTTCACATCATAACGGTTCACCATCTTCAAGACCGGAGGTAGACATGCGGAGGATTGCGGCTCCTGTTTGCGATGGCAAAGCGCTTGTAGCTACACTCGCTTGCGGCACTTGCACCGGGGGTATCATGCACTCACGGCTGAAATCCAAGATGTGTTGCTTCGTCTCGATCCAGGCAGCGCTCGTGCCCGCGACTCGCGCGCACGATGGCGGCAACATGTTTGTGACTCCAATACAAAGAGCGACCTTCTCCGCCAAAGTACGAGTCGAGGAAAGCGTGATCCAGCCGAACGAAGGTACCGTGCAGTTCTGGTCTGAGCGGAAGATTGCGCGGGACAACGAGGACCGCATCTACAACGAAATTAGACCGCTTGTGCCAGCTTCAGTCACAGTCGTTTCTGAGCCTACGATAATCCATCTGTACGACCCTCAGAACCGCATGACGGCTTACCTGTATCCCGAACGAAAGATCTACCGGATGATCCTTCTGAACCATCCCCTGCCAACCGACACTCGAGACAATTATGCCTCTCCGACAGCGATTGGAGCTTCGCTGAGTGAACTGACTCGGCAGGAAGATCTTGGCTACCGGACCATCGCCGGGGTTCAGGCACATGGAGTGCGCGTGACGCAAATATAGCCGCTTCGGAGAGTGGGACCGTGCAGGAAGTCAAGGTGACAAACGAGTAGTGGTATTCCGATCCGGTTCGCCTGAATGTCGCCACAAAACACAACGACTCGCGCCCAGGAGTGTAGAACGGACCGTCGTGAAGATCGACCGTAGTGAGCCAGACGCCATACTGTTCGGCGTGCCTGCAGACTACAAGATGGCCGGCATGGCGAAGCCGGCAGAGAGATGACAATTGTTTAGGTCTCAGCGCACCTTGATTGCGAAGAGCGCGTGATGCGCAAGGATAAAGAGCGTTTTACGGTCTGCACCGCCGAAGATGAGCTGCAACGGACGTTTGGGTACATCGATCTGCGCGATCTGCTGACCGCTTGGCGAGTAGACGAAGATTTGCCCGTTGGCCACATAGACGTTTCCTTTGCCATCCACGGCCACACTCTCACCTCCTCGCTGTGCGAAGGCCTTGAGATCAGAGAGCGAGCCATCCGGATTCACCCTGGCGTTGTAGGTAATGTCCTCTGATTCGCTGCTGACATAGATGCGTTGACCTGGGACCGCCGTGAGAAGACCGTAGGTGTCGAGATTGTCGCTGAAGCGCCATCCCGAGCTATCCGTCGCTGGGCCTTGCTCAAAGACATGACCCGCGGGCAAGATGACGTTGCCGTCGGTCGAGACGTACTCGCGAGCCTTCGGCATCGTCACATCCGCGGCGAACATCTCGGCTAACGTGGTAAATCGCATAGTATCCAGGTTGAGTTGATCTCTAAATTCCCCGTTGTTCCACAAGTTGACGGGCAGTAGGAAGGATGCAGCAGAGTTGGTTTTTCGCGGCTGAGGCTTCAATACAGTTACTTCCTCGGCTGAACTACCCGGGCGAAAGGTATAGACCGTGCTATCCGATCCCGCGGATGAGAGCACCAGCAATTTACCCGCCTTGTCGAAGCCTAGATTGACTGGATCTAAAGGGTTATCGCGCTCGACAGCAAGACCTTCGCTCTCCGACCAGGAGTAGATGCGCTGATTATGGTGATCGACAAAGTACAGTTTGCCCGCCGCGTCCACGGCCGCACCGGAAATGGAAAAAAAGCCGTCTTCCAATTCGTTCACTGTCGCGCCCGATGCGAGAACGGCTGACGCGTCTGTCCGCGGTGATTGTTGCGGATCAGCTGTAATATCGAGCATTGCGAACTCACGCTCGCGGACCTCGAGATGATGCGTGACGTCTTCAATGGCGTTTTCATAGGGAAACTTACTCAAACGCAGAAAGGTGGCACAACCATTTTTGTCGCAGACGGCGTAACCGCTTTCGGCGTTGATATGAACGTTCCTGAAGTGGATGTCGGATGAACTAGACACACGAACCGCAGTAGGAAACGGTGCCCGGGAACGGGTAACACGATAGGCATGATAGTTTGCAAAAGTAATGTTGTGAGAGAAATCGATTTCAAGTGACAGCGACTCCGGGCTTTCACCTGCTTCTTCCTCAGTCTGTGGCGCGTTTACATCCCAGTTTTCTACATGATCGAACTTGATCTCGTTTCGTACGTGATGTTCGTTGGATAGCTCGTAGACGTGACCCGGCGTCTTCGTGTGCGAGACTAAAAAGCCAGCCTGGCCAAAGGTATCGGGTGTCCAGATGTTAGCAAAGGTGCCACCGCCACCATCCGCAATCCAGAGACTTGGATATTGGCTGTCCCAGCGTTTCCGAAGATCAGGATCGGCGGTGTGATTGTTATTGTAGGGATTGGTCCCGCTGCCGTGACCTCCCAGAAATCGAACGTCGTCCACCAAGGATTGCTCGCCTGCCTTCCAAAGTACTCCAACGGCACGCGGGTTGATCCCGCCCGTAAATACGCCGATTCCACTGAGGATATTTGCTCCTCCGGACGGAGCTAGAATTACAGGCTTCGGTGAGCCGATCCCTTCATAGGCCGGCGTGTTGTCCAGCAGATCGATTTGGGTAAGAGTGGGGTGAAGACCAATCAGCATCGTCTCAGGTCGAAGCGTCAAGGTATTACGGACAACGTAGTGGCCACTCGGGAAGTACAGCACTCGCTGGGCATCGATAGCCCGCTGGATGGCGGCCGTATCGTCCGTGGAGCCATCGCCCTTGACCCCCAGACTGTGTACGTTGACCCATTCGCTGCTGGGCGGAAGAGCACGGATCGCCGGCGAAAGTGGCGCGACCATCGAAGCAAGCGGAACAGCATCATACTGCAGCCCGACTTTGCCCATCTGACCTTCGAGGGGAATGATAAGGCCGTAGTTGAAGGCGTTTACCTTGTACGACGTTCCATTGCCGGCAACAGTCTTGCCGCTCTCGCGCATCTTCGCAAACAAAGGAGCGTTGATGAGAATGGCGTTCTCGAATCCTACCTCGGTGAGCGGACTTTGCTCCAGACTGATCGTGACGACCGGCCCCGGAACATTCTCGAACCGCGAGTCCTTCACCCAGAGTTGGTCGGGGTAACCGGCGTCGAGATCAATCGCCATCGGAACATTGCGGAAGCTGTCACGGATCAGGGTGAGGCCAGCTTCATGTTCGCGGATGGCTGATTCGCGTTGACCCTCGAAGATGGAATCAAGGAGCGTGAACTGCCATGCGGGCGAAGTCTTCTCGGCCAGGATAGCGTAGCGACCCCCGTAGAAGTGCAGGTCCTCGGCTTCATTGCCAACCTGGTACAGCGCAGCCAGTCCCGAGCCAATGTGGAAGTCCATATGCGTGAGAAAGGCATGCTGAGCCACATGAAACCGGATCGCCACGGCTGCAGGATTGCCCTCTCCGATCTCAAAATCGATATTTGTCATAGCCGAGTAAAAGGTGCTCGAGTTTGCGTCGGCGATGTGGTCGTTCGGCGGAACCGAACCGGGAGGAGGGAACGCGATGGGGCCGCCGGCGCGATTCAACTCTTTCGGGGAGAGACCGGTAAACATCACCATGACGCCCATACCCTTTTGGAATCCCGGCGTACGGGGCGGCAGGACGAAGACGGGACGTGTTGCGCCGTAGCCTATAAGACGAACTCCAGGCCAGAGGAAGACGGTACGCGTCAACGCGTAACGGGCTGCCGGAATAACCACGATCCCTTCGCTCCCTGATCCTGCGGCCCGGTCGATTGCCGCTTGAAGTGCGGCAGAACTGTCCGCGTCGGTACCAGGCACTTCGAGATAGACAGCCCTGGGGTCATCCGGACGAGTGTTGATCACGGATGCACCGAACGCAACAGAGCACAGGCAGAACATAAAAGCGGACAGAAGAGCTTTCGTCAAAGGATTCCTCGAGTTGCGGCGTACAGCAAGACAGCGAAATCCAGCATAACCGACCGTGACAAGAAGTATGGATGGTCCACCGTCAGCCCTCCGCCCGACGACGGCCGAGTTGATTTTGTGAAATGGTGTGAGAAGTCAGGGATGACCCCGGATTGAGAGTGCTACTATCTACACAATTGCGGGCGCAATCGCCCGAATCGGAGACGTGCCATGAGCCCCTTTTCCCGTCGCGAATTCCTGAAAACCTCAATCGCTGCCGGAGCTTTTGCCGGAGTCGCTACCCGTCCGCTTCACGCGGCCGCGTCCTCTGCCACCGACACGGTGACGCTTGGAAGATGCGGCATGAAGGTGACGCGTCTCGCCTTCGGTACCGGTTCCAATAACGGCCACGTTCAATCCGCGCTAGGTCAGCAGGAGTTCAACCGACTTGTTCACTACGCCTACGATCGCGGGATCCGCTTCTTCGAGACGGCAGAGGCGTACTCCACTCCGGCCATGCTTGGCGAAGCGTTAAAGCCATTCCCGCGTGAGAGTTATCAGCTCATGACGAAGGTGACAACCGATCCTGGTGTCGATCCGCAGAAGCGCTTCGATGACATGCGCCGAACCTCGCAAACAGAGTACTTCGACATCATGTTGTTGCATTGGCAGCACACGGCGGATTGGGTCAGTGAGACCACCCGCTGGCAGGATGGCATCCTCCATGCCCAGTCGAAGAAGATCATCACGGCTCGCGGAGCCTCCGTTCACGGTCTGCCGGCGTTGCGTCAGATGCCGGGCAATGAGTGGCTCGAGATTGCCATGATCCGCATGAATCACAATGGAACGCGCATGGATGGTCCTACCTGGGCAGATGGCAACAACCCATCTGATGTGACAGAGGTCGTCGATCACGTCAAGACGGTGCAGAAACAAGGCATTGGAGTCGTCAGCATGAAGCTGGTAGGCGCTGGAGATTTCACGCGCCATGAAGACCGCCAGGCCGCAATGCGCTTCGCCTTCCGGAACGCCGGCGTGGATGCAGCAACAGTGGGATTTAAGAACACGCAAGAGATTGATGAAGCTATAAATAATCTCAATATTGCCTTGGCCTGAGATCAGCCGCCGAAGGCTCTGGCCCCTTGAGTGAGGTTCGCATGGGTCAGCCTTTGGCCGCTCCTTCTGAATGGTGACCCGCTGAGTTGTCGCGCGACTATCCCTGCCCGCAGCCTTCAAGACGTTCTAACCCTTGCTTGGGATTAAGGCACGGTTCCTCCCCGGATTTTGTCGCGACCACACTGTTTTCGTCAGCGTGTAGAGCCGTTGAGGATCGGAATACTCTCGCAGAGAGGGCGCCGCGACGCCCGCTGTGCTCTCCACACCTTCATCTTGGTAGAGGTCCGCAGTTCCATAGTGTGTCGATACTTCTGACAGTTCGAGGCGACTGAGCCTGCAAACGATCTCGCGATTGCGCACTCGAAGTTAAACAAGCCGCTCGATCACATCCTCACCTTCCTGCTCATACAAACTCCCGCAATCACAAGAAAAGCGCTGAACAGGCGGACTCGCCGTCGCGCGGAGCACACGTCAAGTCACCCTCGCGGAACTTGCCTCTCGTCCCGGTAACCTGACCGGCCTTACTCTATTGCGCTCCGCATGCGAGCAAGGGTATGCCGCTAAATCTTCGGGCAGTAATTGTGGCGTCACCTTCCCGTAACAACCCAGCTTTAGAGTCACCTGAGAATCTGCCTCAATCAAGCTTGCCTGTTCTTCCTCACCTTCCCTTTGGAGAAAAGATGTCAACGCTGCGTCGACTCATGCTCGTATTAACTTTCCTGATGGCCGCTCCCGCCGCCCTGATGGCACAATTTGAAACTGCAACAGTTCTCGGCTATGTTCGCGACAGCTCCGGCGCCGTAGTTCCGAGTGCTTCGGTCACCCTCACTGACGAGCAGACCAAGACTTCAGTAACCGCCCAGACCAACGCTCAGGGTTCGTACGAGTTTCCCGACGTCAAGATCGGCCAGTACCAGGTCATAGCGAAGGCGGTCGGATTCGACACCAGCGCCACCGAGAGCTTCACTGTCACCGTCAACGCACGCCAGCGCGTCGATATCGCAATGAAGGTGGGCTCGACCTCAGAAACCGTCAACGTCACCGGGGCAGCCACGCTGCTCCAGACGGACTCCAGCGAAGACGGCCAGGTGATTGGCGCACGCGAGGTGCAGAATCTGCCGCTGAATGGGCGAGAATACGCCGATCTCGCAGCCCTCGTTCCGGGAGTGCGACGGAGTCTTCTGGAAAATTCCACCGACTCCAGTCGTGATGCCAGCTTCGACGTCAACGGCCAGCGCAGCGAGTTCAACAACTTCCTTCTGGACGGTTTGGACAACAATGCCTACGGCACCTCCAACCAGGGTTTCTCGAACCAGGCGATTCCGCCTTCGCCGGATGCGATCGACGAGTTCAAGGTCGAGACCGACAACTACAGTGCGGAGTACGGCCGCATGCCGGGCGCCGTCATCAACGTCTCCATCAAAAGCGGCACCAACCACTTTCACGGCATCGGCTATGACTACCTCCGCAATACGGTTCTAAACGCGATTGGACCATTTGCCGCGCCTACTAACGCGGTCACTGGCAAATCGCAGAAGCCAAGTCTGCAACGCAATCAGTTTGGCGGCACCTTTGGTGGGCCCATTCTGAAGAACAAGCTGTTTTTCTTCGCCGACTATGAAGGCACACGTCAGGTTGAGCACAACATTCTGGATGCCACCGTTCCTGATTCGGACCAGAATGGGACCAGCGCGCTCGCCCAAGCCAACGGAGGCTACACCTTCTTCACGACCGCCCTGAGCAGTGCCGGCATTGCCGCAAACCAGCCAGTACAGATCGTCAATCCCCTCAACGGGCAGACGTATAGTGGCGTTATTCCGTTCAACGACCCCAGCGTCTCTCCTCTGGCAAAGAGTGTTCTGGCCGCTTTACCCGCCGCCAATCTGCCCGGCATTGTCTCGAACAACTATGTCTCGCTGCCCGCCGACACCATCACCGACGACAAGGGCGATATTCGTGTGGACTATACGATCAGTCCAAAAAATACGATGTTTGTCCGCTACAGCGAGCACCAGGGAGACATCCTCTCGCCCCCTGTGATCCAAGGCTCGGCCGGTGGTGACAGCAACGGCCACGTGTACATCTTCAACCAGCAGATTGCCGGCGGCCTTACCCATATCTTCAACGACCATTCTATTCTGGATGCGCGCTTCGGGTTCACCCGCACGGACGGCGGGAAGGGGCCCTACGGCGCAGGGCTTCCAAGCCTCGAAGGTGGGATTGCTGGTCTGCCGACCAGTGGGCCTGCCGTGACCAGCCTCAACGCGCAATCAGTTGCGAACTTTTCGCAGTTCGGAAATCTTTCGAGCAATCCTCAGTTTCAGGACCCCTACGTCTTCAACCCAAAGATCAACTACACGTACCTCAAAGGGCGGAGTTCGTACAAGGTCGGTTACGAGTACCAGGCCATCTACACTACCGATGACGACTTCAACCCAGCATATGGCCAAGACACCTACAACGGGTACTTCAGCTATAACGGACAACCTGCGGCGCTTGGGAAAACCAAGTCGCCGAGCAGCCTCGATACCGGCGACAAGGAGGGAGCTGCGCTGGCGGACTTCATCTTCGGCGCGCGCGACACCTACCAGCTCAACAACGAGACCCTCGCGCACATCAACCAGCGGATGCACTTCTTTTACTTCCAGGACGACATTCGCTTCACCTCAAAGTTGACCGTCAATGCTGGTCTTCGTTATGAGTTGGTGACGCCTCAGTGGGAGTCCGGAAACCGTCTCTCCAACTACGATCCGGACACCCAGTCGCTGATCACCGCGAGTTCTGGCTCGCTCTATAACCGCGCGCTGGTCAACATGCCGAAACTGGACTTCGCTCCGCGTTTCGGACTGGCCTATGCGATGGATTCCAAGACCGTTGTCCGGGCCGGATACGGACTCTCTTATGCGCAGTTCAATCGCGAAGGCGGCGAAAACCTTCTTGTCTACAACCTGCCGTACATCGTCAACACCAACCTGACACAGGCCCCGCTGCTCGGAAACCACGCAACGCAGGGGAGTTCGCCCCAGCTCGCGCCCTGTACGGGCGCTCAGGCGGCGTTGCCTTACAGCTCCACCAACCCGACTCCATGCTTCCGCACCAACGAGCAGGGCTACCCGACAGGTATGGCGAGCCCAGCAAACGTCACCGCGGCCAGCAACGTCAACACTGAGGCTCGCTACATTCCAAAGAACCTTCCCACTGGCTACGTGGAAAGCTGGCACCTGACCGTGCAGCGTGAGTTCGGAACTGCAAATAGCTTTGAGGCTAGCTACATTGGCGAACACGGCGTGAAGATTCAAGTCCTCGCCGATCTGAACCAAGCGAAAGCAAACTCGGTTACCGCAACCTGCAACACCGCAGTACAAGCAGGCTGCCTCTCGCTGGCGCAGCGGCGTCCCATTCCAACGTTCTATACGATTGAAGAAACATTGCCTGATGGCTTCCTGAGCTACAACGCCCTGCAGACGAAGTACGAACATAAGACGCAGCATGGGCTCTACATACTGAACTCGTTCACCTGGTCGCGTGCGATCGATAACGGCGAGGGGCATCTGGAGGAAGCGAACGGCGATAGCGGACGCATCAACCTTGCAAATCCCCTCGGCGAACGCGGCACCTCCGGCTACAACCAGCCGCTGAATGACACCCTCTCGATCGTGTATGACCTTCCTTACGGAAGGGGCCGCACCTTCGGTGGCAACGCGCCGCTCCCTCTGCAGTACATGCTGGGCGGATGGCAGATTACGGCGATCAATGATCTCAACAGCGGTGAGCCAGTCAACGTTATTTATTCGCCAACCGGTGTCCAATCGGTCAGCACCATTCTCAATCAGCGCCCGAATCAGGCTGGTCCCGGTGTTCTGCCGAAGTCAAAGCGCGTGAAAACGTCCTCCACTATCACGCTCCTCAATTCTGCGTCCTTCTCCTTACCTACCCCCAACCAACCCTACGGGAACGAGGGCCGCAACACCGTGCGCATGGATCCCTTCTACAACCTCGACATCGGTCTTCACAAGCAGTTCCCCATCTATCGCGAGAATGTGAAATTCGACTTCCGCGCCGAGGCCTTTAACATCGTCAACCACGTCAACTACGAAGGGCCTGCGGCTGAGACCTTCGGTTCCACAAGCTTCGGCGTCGGTACATCGGCATCCACCTTCCCGGCGCGTGTTCTGCAATTCGCTGGCAAAATCATTTTCTAGTTGGAGCTCACCATGCTTGACCGTAGGCAGTTCACCACACTCGCCGGCGCATCCTTCGGTAGCCTGCTCATCCAGAAACTCTGGGCTGAGCAGGCTCGCCCGTCTGCGTCGCCCGACAAGTTCTACATCGCGCTCGTCGCCGACAGTCACATCATCGACGATTTCTACAAACCCGGCAGCGAGAATGGCATCGAGGACAACGAAAGCATCCTCGTCACCACCCCGCGTCTCACCTCCGCACGCGACCTCATCAACTCGCTCAATCCCGCCATCGAACAAGTCTTCCTCATCGGCGATTACTTCCACAACTATCCCTCGACCGACTTTGATTTCTACTTCAAGAACACGACGCGACTCGACAACGCTAAGGCCATCACTGACGGCTTTCACATGCCCGTCCACCTCGGCTTTGGCAACCATGATTACGACGTCCGTAACGTTCCGCGCGAGATGAGCCATCGCCTCTTCGCCGCCAAGTTCAACGCCATGCCTTACTCCAGCCTCGACTATAAGGGCTTCCGCTTTATACACCTCAATAACTTTCTTGGCAGCACGCAGGACCGTACTGCCTCTGACTTCAACCCCAACATCGGCTCCCTCGGCGAAGAGCAGCTCCACTGGTTCGAAGCTCAGCTGGAGCAACGTAAGCCCACCTTTGTCTTTATTCACTACCCGCTCATTCAGGATCAGGCCACGGAGTTCGCCGATTATGGTCTGCTGCCTTTGCTGCGGAAGCACAAGGAGACCATCCAGCTCGTCGTCTCCGGACACATGCACAAATGGATCGACTTCGCCCACACCTATGGACCGCAGCACTACGTGATGGCCGCGACGCGTTACGACCCCAATGCCTACATGCTGATCGAAGTCGATACCAAGAGGACCACCTGGCGCTTCATGAACGAAAGCCAAGTCGAATGGTCCACCCACTACAGCAAGCCCTACCGCAGCGCCTAGCTGCTCGCCCGGAGATGTCTTTGAGTTCTCGCATCCTTTGCCCTCTCGCAACCTTTGCGCTTCCCCTCACGTTAGCCTTTGCGGCCTTTGGCCAGTCCTCCGATCCGGGCCTCAAGCTCAACCAGATTCAGGTTATCGGGACCCACAACAGCTATCACGCGGGCATTTCGCCTAGTGAAGCAAAGGTTTGGCAAGCTAAATACGCCGATGCCTACAAGGGCCTCGACTATCAGCACCCTCCGCTCCCTCAGCAGTTCGACGCCGGCGTTCGCCAGGTCGAACTGGACGTATACGCCGATACCAGGGGTGGACTCTACGCGCATCCCTCCGGCCCCTCGATGGCGGCAGCCGCCGGCCTGCCGCCCGACCCGCTCTTCGATCCCGACGGTATCATGTCCAAGCCTGGCTTCAAGGTCATGCACGTGCAGGACATCGACTACCGCAGCAACTGCCAACCCTTCATCGCCTGCCTCCAGCAGGTGCGCGACTGGTCGCATGCTCATCCGCAACACATCCCCATCTTCATCCTTATCGAGACTAAGCAAGGCTCCCCCAAGGGGCTCAAGCTTACCGAGCCCGAGCCTTTCACCGCCGCCACCTTCGACGCGCTCGATGCCGAGATCCGCTCTGTCTTCCCGGCCTCAGACATGATTCTCCCGGACGATGTGCGAGACTCCTACGCAACCCTCAACCAAGCCGTCCTCGCCGGAAACTGGCCTAGCCTCGCGAGTGCACGCGGGAAGGTCATCTTTCTCATGGATCAACGACCCGTGGGTCCCGTCTATCTTGCCGGGCACCCCAGCCTGCGCGGCCGCGTCATCTTCACTAACGCGGAACCCGGCGAGCCCGACGCCGCCTTCATCGAGCGCAATGATGGCCCTGCCGCCGACATCACCGCGCTCGTCAAGAAGGGCTATCTCATCCGCACGCGCACCGATGGCGACACCAAGGAAGCCCGCATCGACGATACAGCCAAGCGTGACGCAATGATCGCAAGCGGCGCCCAGATCCTCAGCACCGACTATCCTTCGAACGAACCCGCTCGGTGGGAGGGTCACTTCACCGTTGCGTTGCCCGGCCACGCGGTTGCGCGCTGTAATCCCATCAACGCCATGGCCGCCTGTCCATTCCCAATCAAGGACAACTCCAAAAACTAGATGCTCTGAGCCTGAAGGGACGGAAGTAGCATGCAGCGCAGGTTCCCGCACACATTCAGCATCCGCCTAGGGCTGGAGGGGGACGGGCGTATAGGTTCCCCCTTTTACGATCTGGTCGAGAAGCTCGTTAACGCGGGCGGGGCACGCATGACCCTCGCGAGGTGTCATGTTGTCATGATCGGACCAGATCATAGCAACCGGCTCTTTCGGCCCAGGAATCTGGTTGAGCGCCGTCCAGATGCCTGCCGGCGGAGCGGTGGTATCGATAAAGCCCATTCCAGCCATGACCGGAGCCTTGATGTGCGATGCGAAGTTTACGGGATCGAAGTAGAGAGCGGTACGCATGATGGCGGGGTTGTCGGAGGGCCAGTTGGGGTAACCTGCTTTGCGCCCGTGCAGGTCGCCGTTGGTATCGGCACCCGCGGGTACGCAAACCAGAACATCCGTGATCTTCTCCGGGCGCAGTCCTGCTAAGACCAGGCTCTGCTGGCCACCCATGCTCCCTCCCGTAAGGACAATCGTCTTACCATCCCAATCGGCCCGCGTGAGGAGGTAGTCCAGGGCGCGGGAGTCGCGCAGGTACATATCAAGAAAGTAAGACTTTTCACGGTCAGTGTTGCCCACCGCCTGGTAAGACTTGGGAATGTCGCCGGATGGATCGTCAGGCTGTTTATCATGGGAATCAACGTTGATCACCAGCCACCCGGCGGCGGCGCGCTGCTCATCCATGCGGGCGTTGAGTGCGTAGACGCCGGCATACTGAAGCTGGATTACCGCCGGAAACTTGCCGTCTCTCGTTGGCTTCGCTACATAGCCGTGAACATGAGAACCAAGCGCGTCCAGCTTGAAGATACTAAGCTCCACGCCAGGTACGTCGCTCGTCACAGGGGTAAGGACCGGGTTGATGTGCACCTTGGCCTGCTCGGCCAGCTTGCCATTCCAGAACTTGTCAAAGTCTGCAGGCCGCGGCGTATCCATGCCGATCTGCAGCGGAGCAACCGCAGCACCAACGGCGTAGAGACCGTTACTTCGGCCAGTGTTGCCGCCGATATAGGCCGAACGTTGCGGCTGTCCACCGGCAGCCGCATCCGTAACGGAACGAGCAGCGGCATCAGGAGCGCTGGTCGAGCCAGCCGGCACTTCGGCGGAGTTCGACGACATAGGCGCTTCGGCCGGTAGCGACGCGGACGACAAGACAGCGTAAGGTTCGACGGCCACATAGATCATCTCCGGCTGGTCGCCTGGAATCTCAATGCTATCCTTGCCGCTGCCGAGGTCAAGCTTGCCTTCCTTGAGGATGACGCCATTGTTACGCCGCACCGAGTACTTGTACGCGTAGGTAGGCGTCACCGGACCAGGAGTGACGGTCCACCCCACGATCTCGCCAATCTTATAGATACCGCTCGCATGAAAAGGAGCAAAGGTAAGCTGCTGCGGTATTGGCGCACGCTGAGGAAATACAGCACGCTGAGGCACGGTTGCCGGCTGCTGCGAGAGAAGAACGGGTGCAGCCGTGAGCAGGGGGACGAGGCAGATCTGCGGTAAGAACCAACGCATGGTCTTTAGTTTCTCCGGAGAAAAGAATACACAATCAGGGGCCTTCCGGGACACGGACGTCCAAGGAGCGAAAGAGCCCCGCCCAAGTGAACACCTAGAAAGCCAGACGAGGCAAGTAGCACCAAAAGACCAAATGGCACTCTGAGACAAAACAAAAGTCTCCGATCGAAGGGCTTCGATCCATATCACGGAATGTTTTCCTTAGAGCTCGCACGCGCTTTCTCTGGGAAGGAGCCATCAGGTCTGCTAGCAGTCTTGAAGCGCGTGAACGGGACTTCTCTCTGGTCGACCGACCCCGATAAGCGAGAGTGCACCTACGAGGACGTTCTGGTGCCTGTTCTTGCGATATCGCTGTGCAATATAATTCGGCGATCGGTAAGAAAGCGGGCTTCTGGTGAACAAGACGATCGCAATCCTCTTCGGTTCTCTCTTCTTTACGGCTTCTTCGGCGCTGGCGCAGCAGCAACAGCCGATCCCACAAGTAGACCAGTGGCCTCAAGAACTATCCGTTCGACGATCCCAGCCTTCCTTCCGAAAAGCGCATCGACAATCTCCTCTCGCTGATGACCATCGAGGAGAAGATCGATTGTCTCGGCACCAGCACCGGAGTTCCGCGGCTCGGTGTGCCCAACATTGGCAGCTCTGAGGGCATTCACGGAGTTGTCCAGCGTGAGACCCATCCGGGCCGCCCTCCTATCACTACTACGCAGTTCCCGCAGCCCCCAGGTATGGGCGCCACCTGGGATCCGGCTCTCGTGCGTGAAGCCGCAGATGTCGAAGGTTACGAGGCCCGGTTCATCACGCAGACTTCACAATACAACCGCCAAGTTCTTATGCTCTGGGGACCACAGTCCGATCTCGGTCGCGACCCGCGATGGGGACGCAGCGAAGAAGTTTATGGCGAGGATCCATTTTTCAACGGGACCATGGCCGTCTCGTTCGTTCACGGCCTGCAGGGTGACGACCCAAAATACTGGCAATCCGCCGCGCTCCTCAAGCACTTCCTCGCCAACGAGAACGAGAACAACCGCAACGGCTCTTCGTCTGACTTCGATGAACGCCTGTTCTGGGAGTACTATTCCGTCCCATTTCGAATGGCCTTTCTGGAGGGCGGCGCCAAGGCCGTCATGGCGTCCTACAACGCCTGGAACGGCACCCCGATGGCCGTCAATCCAGTCCTCCGCAGCATCGTCATCGACAACTGGGGCGCAGACGTTGTCTCCACCGACGGCGGCGCCGTTACGCTCCTCGTCGACCCGCGCCATCTCTATCCCAATCAGGAAGCCGCAGCCGTAGCCTGCCTCAAAGCTGGCATTAACCAATACCTCGACAAATATAAGGACCAGATCCAACAGGCATTGACGGACGGCTCCGTTACCGTAGCTGATATCGACAATGCCCTGCGAAGCAAGTACCGCGTCGAAATCAAGCTCGGTCTTCTCGATCCGCCTGACATGGTGCCTTACACGAAGATCAAAGACTCACCGGTTCCTTGGGACAGCGATCGCGATCGCTCCGTGTCGCAGAAGATAGCGCTCGAATCAGTCGTGCTGCTCAAGAATGAGCATAATCTCCTTCCACTCGACAAGACGAAGATCAGGTCCATCGCAGTGATCGGCCCGCTCGCAGACATCGTTCACTGGGACTGGTACGGAGGCACACCGCCTTACGCCATCACCCCGCTCCAGGGCATCAAGAACGAACTCGGCCCTGACGTGAAGATCAACTACGCGGCTGATGACTCAATGGCTGACGAAGATGCCGCTCTGAAAGCCGCAAGCGAGTCCGACGTGGCCGTGGTCGTGGTTGGCAACAATCCCACCTGCGGCGACCAGGCACACTCCTGGTACAACAGCCCGGGCTCAGGCGGTGGCATCACGCTTCCGTGCACCGTCCCAAGCGACGGGAGGGAGGGCCGCGACCGCGAGAGCATCAGCCTCGAACAGGAGCAACTGATTAAGCAGGTCTTCATAAAGAACCCAAAGACCATCGTCATGCTCATCAGCAGCTTCCCGTACACCATCAATTGGAGCCAGGCGAATGTTCCGGCGATCATGACCATGGCGCAGGCATCGCAGGATGAAGGGACCGCTCTGGCGAAGGTGCTCTTTGGTGATTACAACCCTGGGGGCCATCTCGTACGTACCTGGCCGGCATCCGCCGACCAGTTGCCAGCAAGTCTGGACTACAACATTCGCGACGGCTACACCTACATGTACTTTAAAGGTCAGCCACTTTATCCGTTTGGTTACGGTCTGAGTTACACGACGTTTAAGTTTTCCAATCTCCATACCAGTACACCCCGCCTCGCAAAAGAAGGAACCGTCATCGTCAGTGTCGATGTGACCAACACCGGCAGTCGCGTGGGAGATCAGGTCGTTCAGCTCTACGTGAAGTACCCGCACTCTGCCGTCCAGCGTCCAAATCAGGAACTGGAGGGATTCGAGCGCGTAACCGTTGCACCTGGTGAGACAAAGACCGTTTCGATTCCAATGCCGGCCGGGCGCCTGTCCTACTGGGACGTCAAGACTCACGCCTTCCATGTCGAACCAGGCCCGGTCAACCTCATGATCGGTGACTCATCAGCGAACATCGCCCTTAGCACCATCGAACAAGTTGATTGATATTCTCCGTCGGGTGAGTACCTTACCTGAGGCTCATGGAACCGCCATGATTCTTTGGCAAGTAGCCACGCGAGCAGATAGACAGGCCCAGCGAGTACGAGTATCTCAAACCAGGTGAGAGCGAAGCCAAGATGCTGGGCGCGGACTTACGGTGCACTGCAAAATACAGGCTGTCAGTCAGTCTCAGTCAAGCAACAGGATACGCTTCGAGGCTGCTTAGAAGCAGCTACCGAACCAAAGTCACTGCTGCTTTGAGGACCGCTAGCCCCGTCTGCAGAGCGGGGTTGACCTTGCACTTGCGCCTGGGGAGAGTCGGACACTGAGCTCTATAAATGGCGACCTGCCGGCGAGCTTTTCTCTTGATGCAGTGATTGGGAAGTACCAGAGGCCTGGCGAACAGATCTTGCGGGAAACCTGCGCCCGTGGAAGCAGACTTGCATGCGCTTCAGTTTGGCGTGTTACTGACAGGCATGAACACCGACGTATCCCCGCCTCGTTGGGATGTGTCACAAACGGACGGGAACTCGGAGAACATCTAGCTGTCGCCACTCATCCGTTGAGTGCACCGACCGATCAGACGGTGCTGAGGCGATCAGGCTCTGAAGCAAGTGCCCAGTAAGTGATGTACCGCCGGTGCGCGATCTTGTAATACGGGATCAACTTTACCTCCGTTGTGGACCCGCTTGCTGGCAAGGTGAAGGAAAGGGCAGTGTCCGCAGCTTGGGCGAGTCGAAGCAGCGATGTCGCATCACCGGTAAGCACAGGCAGCGTGATGGTCTCCTTGAGAACTTCCCCATACAGTCGCTCATTTACGTTCAGGTCTGCGCCCGGCGGGATGCCTTCGGTGCCTAGGTCGCCGGCGAGAACTATCGGTCCGTAGACGAACGCAACGATGCCCGGATTTCCCGGTAGTGGAATGGCACGCAACTCCATTGCCAATTCGAGTTCTATGGTATCGCCGTCCTGCCACTCTCGCGCTACGTCGATGAATGATCCTGCACGCCGTGATTGCAGAAACTGCTTTCCATTGACCTTCACTGTCGCGGTGCTGCACCAGCCAGGGTGTCGCAGTTTCAGTACCTTGTGCACCGGTTGCGCTGTCCTCCACTGCAGCTTTGTACTTGCCACCTTGGGAAAGTGGTTCGTCTGAGTGAGCGTTGCTCCTTGTTGCAACCTAAGAACAGATGGGACGAAAAGATTGACATAGATGGAATCATTACTCTTGAAGTAGATAAAGTCGTTATATTTGGCGTGATTCTCCATACCCGTACCGGTGCAGCACCAGAAGGAATCAACCGGAGTACAGTACAGCTTCATATATCCCGGCCGATTTCCCTGGAAATACGTCACCATCCCCGTATCTGGATCTTGCGACGCCAGGATGTCGTTGTAGAGCACACGCTCGTAGAAATCGGCGTATTGCGCGGAAGGATCAAGTTCGAAGAGTGTGCGAGTCAACTTAAGCATGTTGTAGTCGCAGCAGGTTTCGGAGGCTTTTGCCGAGAAGACGTGCTTGTCGAAGTCAGCGACCGGAAAAAGTGCTCATAGTCGCCATGATTCCCGTTAACAAACGAGCGAGTGCAGGCCACCGTCCTCCAGAAAAAAACCGATGAGGCGAGGTACTGCTTGTCTCCGGTCTCGAGATAGAGTCGACTGAATCCGACAATCTTGGGAATTTGCGTATTTGCATGAAGTCCATCGAGATTGTCCCGTGATCTTGCCAGGGGATCGAGGATAGCCTTGTGGCAGAAGCGCTGTGCAAGCACGAGATACCGTCCATCGCCGGTCATCTGGTAAACGTCGGTAAGAACCTCGTTCATCCCGCCATGCTCTACCTCAAGCATTGTTTGGAACTGCACTTCGCTAAGTGAATTGGTTGCTGTAACCGCCCAGTTTGAGAACCTTACCAGCACTTCAAGCGCCATCGGATTCTTTGTGTGTAGGCTTGCATCTCGAAGGCCAGCATATACCTTATGCAGCGTGTACCAAGGAACGCCGGTGTATTTGCCTCCGCTCACAACGCTATCTAACAGGGAGTTACCCTCAGGGAAAGCTGAGATCAACCTCGTCTTCCCCGCCACTTGGCAGTCACGAAGTTCAGCTACGATGTAGTCGGACCTCTGCTTGAAGCGATCATCTGCCGTCGAAGCGTACATCAGCGCACAACCGGAGAGGTAATGGCCGAGTGAGTGGCCCTGGCAGTGAATGTCCGTCCAGGTCGGCGCCGATTCCCAACCCCCATACACCTCGGCCTTTGGCTGAAGTCCGGCGTTGACCCGGAAGGTATGAAGGAATCTGTCCGGGTCGAGGCTGAGCAGATACTTCTTGCTGCGCTCACGCGCGTGTAGAAATGGACTCTCCAGAAGATCGACCTCGCTCAAAGCGAACCCAGACACTGTTGGCTGAACGGGTGCAGTTGAGGCGGATGGCGAGCCGGGCACCTGGGCAAGCGCGTCCTTCCCCGCACCGGCAGACAGACCGGCGGCGCTGAGACCGACATACCCGAGACCCTTGATCAAGTCACGGCGGGGAAGGTTTTTTACTGTTGCTTACACGTTGACCACTTTGTATCGTCTTCATCATGCCCTCCGATTAGAGGCAAACCTATCGCTTCGGTTGTTGACGATTGAACTTCCAATAATCGAAGTTCAATAAGTCGCCGGTCGCTGCTCCTTCGAAGACAAGATAAAGATCGTGTCTTCCGGACGCACCTGAGACGGGTGTGCTCTCGGTCTTCCAGACATACCATCCCCCCGTATTCGTAACCGCCAGAGAACCGATCACAGGTCCTTCGGCGCTGTCCATATGCAGCTCGATGGTGCCGCTCTGGGACCCACTCGCTACCCGGGCGCTGAAGCTTGAGGCCTGATCCGGCCCGAAGTCGACGCCGCGAATCTCAATGTAGCTTCCCTTCGCTACGTTGGTAACGTAAACGCCGATTTGATGACTCTGCGCAGTGCGGATCCCGCGCTCCCAGGCAATTGTCTCCGCTTCAACGCGCTTGTAAGGATCAACCGTGCCTACCTCTTGAACCCCTCCCGGCTCCCACCACGGAAGCGTTGGGATTGTACCGTCGACGTTGTAAGTCAGCTTTGCTACTGTGATGGAACGACGTTCACGATGATTCTCTGTCTGTGCGTAGTTCAGCAGGTAATTGAACCCAAAGACATACGAGGCCCCTTTATAGTCGATGATTCCGGGATGATTGCCTGAGGAACGTTTATCCGGTTCCATAATCATCCCCTTGTAGATCCAGGGACCTGTGGCGTTGTCGCTCATTGCGTAGCCGATGCCTTCGGGACAGCAGTGCGAGGCGTAAGCCATGTAGTACCTATTATGTTTGTAGAACCAGGGCCCTTCCTGGTAGTTTTGTGGCTTCGATTCAACCTTGACCGGCTTTCCGGAGTACGAGGTCATGTCGCGATTCAGCTTGACGTACCAAAGGTTGGGATTGCCCCAGTAAAGATACGCTTGACCATCGTCATCGATAAAGACTGTCGGATCAATGTTGTCGATGGCCTTCTCTATCAAAGGATGCCCAAGCGAATCTTTGAACGGTCCGGTAGGGGTATCTGCAACCCCGACAGCGATGACATTCTTCGGCCAGCCAGGAACGCTGATCGGAACATAAAGATAAAACTTGCCGTCCCGGGCAATGACCTGCGGAGCCCAGGCATCGTTACTCTGAACCGCCCAAGGAAATGTGGCGAGAGACGCTACCGCACCGTGGTCTGTCCAGTTAGCCATATCAGTGGAGGTGTAAAGTCTCCAGTTCAACATCTTGAATCCGGTCGCGTCATCCTCGTCATGGCTGGTGTAGAGGTAGACGGTGCCCTCATAGACGAGCGGCGCCGGATCAGCGGTAAAATTCGTCTGAATGATTGGATTCTGTGCGTGGGCGCGTGCGGCTGCGCAGTACCAGATGGTGGCCAGTATGAGGGTTTGACGAAAGCGGAGGCAAGAGTGATTCATAGGGCTATCTCGATAACTCGGGTGAATGTGATGCCGGAATTGCGACAGGACTGCGGACACTCGCGGATAGAATTCTGCCGAGTAAGCGTTTACCCATGATCTCAAAATAAACGCAACAACGCGACTGCTAAAGCCAAGAAGTTCACCGCAACTGCGTGGTAGTCTCACCCTCGGACACCACCCGACTGGCCGAGGTGATAAAGCACGCGAAACCAGGATCTTCTCGGGAGGTGATGAGGACACGGGCTAACAAGCAGGCTTCCGCGCATAAAAAGGTTGAACTAAGCGAGCGCCATGTACGTTGACACCGCTAACGAACAGCTATGCTGGATAAGCGCTAATTTGCTTAGTGCAACCTCATTATGGAAAACACTGGAAATGGAACTCTCCGCCTGATAGCGGTATTTAAGCTCTTCAAGGCTGTGGCACTGATCTTTGTCGGCATAAGCGCTCTGAAGCTGGTTCACGGCGATGCCGTAACAACCTGTGCGAGTTGGATCTCGACGATAGGGCTTAATCCGGATGGCCGCTATGTCGACAAAGCACTCGCAAAAGTTGCCGGCTTGCAGCCCTCCAAGTTCAAGGAACTTGGGGTTGGAAGCTTTGTCTACTCTGCTCTGTTCCTGACTGAAGGTGTCGGTCTTTGGCTCCAGAATGGTTGGGCGGAATGGTTCACCGTGGCAATCACAGGATCGTTGATTCCACTCGAGATCTACGAGTTGCACCGTCAGGCTACAGTTGGAAAGGCGATGATGCTCTTGATCAATGTTGGAGTTCTGGTTTACCTTCTGCTGCAAATCCGGGCAGAGAACCCAGCTCGCAACATGAACGCGCGGGCTAAATAGAAACCTAATCGGCTCTTGCGTATCAGGCCAACTGATCTCCTTACTTCGATTGGCGTCAGCATGCCGAGCCCCGTCTTCGGCCCGTCCCTAGTTAGCAGCCGAGGCGTCTGACGTAACTTATACGATCGGTCAGCTTACTTCAACTCGACTGGATAAGCATTGACCTTCAGCCGGAATAATTGGTAAGGCTTGACACGAAGATCCCTACCATTGTGCATAGTTGGTTGCCGGTTTAATTGATTGGCAGTGACATAGAGGTATCCATCCTCAGCCATCGACATGGTGTCAGGCCAGAGCAGACGCGGGTCGTGCGCGAGTGTTTCCGTCAAGCCAGTTTTTGGGTCCCAGCGATGAATGCTGTCCGTTACCGGATCCGTCATGTAGATCCGTCCTGCGCTGTCGGACTCCAGACCGTCGGAGGGCATCTTGCCCGTGGCAATACGCACCGTCGCTTCCACCTGCGCATCGGACTTGCTACGATCGCGAAGCGCGTCAGTCGATACAGCATACAGCTTTGTCGAATTGATCGGGCAGTAATATAAGGTTCTTCCGTCAGCAGAGATGGCGATGCTGTCCGCCGCGAAGTTCACCGGCTGCGGCGGATAGCCGGGAAGTGTCTGGTAGACCGGCTGGCCTTCCGCGAACATCAGGAAGCCATCTTCGGAGACCACGCTCGAGTGTTGACTGAGACGGCGGAAGCTCTTACCTGTCGCCAGATCGACCACCACGATGGCGTTGGGTCCGAGCGCCGAGGAGTCCGTGATGTAGGCTGTGCCGCGGATGGTGTCGGCGGATGTGTGGCCCGGGCTGCGCTCGGCGGTAGGATGCAACGCATCCTTTGGCACATCATCGGCGTTTGCTGCAGGTCTGCTCCCGACTGCGGTTTGCGGATCCTGCGCGCCTTGCTCTCCGACGCTTAGATCAAAGCGAACATCATTCATGTAGCTGTTGGTCCCCGCGGACTCGGGCGGCAACAGGATGGTTTTCACAATCCTGTTGCTGACAAGATCAATGCAGACCAACTTGGGCCCGTCCGGAACGACATCCTTGAGCAGCGGCGCACCCGTATCCAGCACCCAGAGCCGGTCTGCCGGATCGACGACCACGGACTGCACACTGACAAAGTGCGTCTGATTGGCTGCCCGGTCATCGAACGCATTTGGATTCGCCTTCTTGCGGCCTGGCCAGTCATTTACCGCTGCGTCCGGGTACGGGACTGCTTTCCCACCTACCATCTCAGCAACGGTGAACGGAACGTCATCCCCCCAGCGCGGGAAATTCACAAAGATTCGTCCGGTATGCGAGACGGTCACGCCCGTAGGCATTGCGCCCGAAAAGGTGGCCATCGTTTCTAGGTCTCCGACAACGCGGTCCGTAGCGGCGCCGCCCTTTTGTGCATGCGCGGAAGCCCAAGCGGCAACGGAGAGACTGACGGTCAGCAAGGAAAGGAGAAGGTGTTTCATGGAACCGTTTGATGCAGACTGGCGTCGCATCGCGAATTTCGCAGGTTGCCTCGGTAGGCTGTCTCTGGTAACCAAGGAACCTGAGCGATCGGCACTATGGCCACAACCACAGCACGGGAGATTGGTTCCTCGGCTATGCATCCACTTGACTTTGGACCCTTATGGGAGTTCGGATTCAAAGTGTTGTGGTCCGAACTCGGCGCGCCACTTTCTTTCCTGTCCATTACCGGCTTAATCTTGTATTTGAAACGGTTTCCGCGACACCAGTTTAGCCGCGGAACAATCGACTAGTGCGACACGGCATCTCATCATTCGCTTCTTCTTTGGCAGGCCCAACGGCAAGTGCCACAAAGCGCATACTGAGCATTCCCATCGGCGGTATAGCTGGGCGGGCTTGGTCCGAAGTGCTCGTGACGGGCTTTTGTCACAAGTTCAATTCCCCTGGAGTCAGTGGAACTCCGAAGTCCCCGAAGGTCTAGAGTGAGCGGAACTTCATCGGTAGTGACTGATCTGCCGGGGACGACTTGCGCGATGTTGGTGATCCGCCTGCTTCATTACCAGATTTGAAATAAATCAACTTGTGGGGCCCAAGCCGCAATATCATAGGAAGATGCCAACGGCACATGGAAGAGGCACGAAGTAGAAATAAACTGAAGCCAGAGTGCAAAGTACGCGCGATTGAGTCCTGCTCTAAGGGGTCAATCAAAGTGCCTCAGTTCGAGCCGCTGCGGCTCGATGCCAGCACCCGCTGGCATCGATAAACCACATTTCAACTCGCTCAGTACGAACGCAAGAAGAGATCAGCCACTTCCGTCCTGCAGTTGCAGGTTCCTTCACGGAACCGCAGCTTACAAAGACTCGTCGGGTGAAATGCGCGGATCTGACGAACCTGTAACCTGAACGTCGGAGGTTGATTTTGCCAGAATTGATTGCTTCTTTGCATTTGAAGTTTTCTTTGCAGTCGGAATTTTGTTGGCTGACGCTTTGTTCGCTCTGCTGGTGCTCTGGTCGGCCGGTGTGGAACTTGGCGCGGAAGCAATCTTATGGGTGACGGCCGCTTTGGTCTTCGGCTTTGTCCAGCGTGCCTTCTGAGCCGCGGCAATGCGTGCCTTTCCTTCCGAACTCATGGTGCGCTTCGCTGCTCTATTCTTGACCGGAGCGCTTGGAGCTTTCAGCTTTACGGAGATCCCTTTCGGACGTCCCCGCTGCTTCACGAGCGCTTCTACGTCGTTGAGCCCAGCTAGCAACGTTCGTGCACGTTGCAATTTTGAGATCTCTTGATCAATCGATGTCAGAATGTCTTGGATTGGCATAATCCCTCAAACACAAGCATAAGGGATAAGTTACTCACCAATTTATCTAAGTTCCTCTCGAAGAAGGCCATCGGGATGTTTTCCTGGTGAACGCCGGACGCCTTTCGTGGAAAAATAGGGGACTTGCTACACACCTGGAACGTCTTTGCTGTTGCAAGTGAGCCCCTTGCGCCCTCAAGCAGTTCGAAGTTGGTCAACCTCTTGTTAAGGAACTGGCTTCTCGTCCAGGCGTGGTTTTTATAGATCTTTGGAACGATCTAGTACAGATCGATCTGCGCCCTTTCAAACTGATAAAGGTGAAGCTTTTCCTAGAGCTCGGACCCCATTCTTCAAGAGCTTTGAAAAGTCTGCGATACGTCGATGGAACCAATGCTGATCCAATCTTGTTTGAGCAATGAATCAGATTCAGGTATACCGCTGTGAGGTATGCCCTCATGAATCAATAATGAGCGGATGCCGAGTTGGCAATGCGACGCAAGGTCGGTGAGCTGCTTCTGTTATTCACAACGGATGCCTCTGCTTCGATCCGCATTCTGGAGAACTAGCTTAGGCCCCGAACTACATTGCACAAAGCGACCTGGTGAAGTTGAGGCGGAGCCTGCTGGCATGCACGGGATCAGAGACAGTGAGGAACATCACGCAGATGCCAAGGCTCAACATCCTCGAAGCTTCCTCGAAATGCGTCAGATCAGCATCTTACGAATAAACATCGGCATCAAGGCTCCCTAGAACTTGTGTTCACCGCTAGTCATCGACTCTTAGAAAATCGCTATTCGGCAAGTTCATTGTCGAGCATGTTCGAGAGTGACAGGCCCATGGCCGCAAGAAGCAATCCATCGCATTGGTTAGTCGGGTCATGTATAAAACACGCTCTTTGGCCCGTGCGATCACGAAGAAATTCGCGAGTTTTGGGCTGTTCTCATGGGGTGAGCCACCGGCCGGAAAGCTACTCGATGATTAGGGTTACGGCGATTGAGCGTTGAAGTGTTGCGCCAGCGATGCCGGTCATTGTCGCAAACACATTGATCGTAGATGTCTGCCGGTCAGAGGTGTGATTCGTTGAGCCGCAGCCCGTAAGACTCCCAAGAAGTCCCGTACTCAGTAAGATGCACGCGCACATAAGTTTGAAGCTACAACGGGTCGAGATGCCACGTGAACGGCGGGTAAGAGGAAGAAACAACAGACCGAATGCTATGGCTGTGCCTCCAAGCACTGTCCCAGACCGAATGAGTCCAACATGGTTCGCGGTTTGTACCGTCATCGTCACGGTTTGTGCCATGCTGCCTGGATACAGGCTCTGAGGCGTGAAGGTTACGCTTGCACCCGGGGGGAGGCCGTTTGCTGAGAACCGCATGGGAAACGGTGAAGGTCCAGCCATAGAGGGGAGGGCGAAAACGTATGTCGCTGTTGCGCCTGGTGCGACTGTCTGAGTCGTACCGGACGACCCGCTTGTCTGAAAGTTCAAACTGAAGTCGATGACAACTGCATTAAGCGGAAGCGAGTTACTAGCGGTATAGTTTGCATCGCCGCTGTACGCGGCAGTGATGTTGTGGGTTCCGGAGGTGAGGCCGGAGGTGCTGAAGGATGCAGTGTTGCCTACGAGCGTTTGTGCTGGGCTCATGGCAGTGGCGCCGTCGTAGAAGATGACGCTCCGGCTAGGGTTACCCAGGCCCGCGGGTGTAACGAGTGCAGTGAAGGTGACAGGCTGTAGCGCGAGGGTCAATGCAATGTTCGAGGTGAGCGAGGTGCTAGTGCCAGCTTGTACGCCAGCGCCGCGCAGCAGAATGCTTTTTGAGAGAGTGCCGGTCCCAGCGACGATGACCTTGCCGGTAGCTGCGCCGGCGGTGACGGGCAGAAAAGCAATAGCCTGAATGCAGGATGTAGATGGCGCAAGACTGATGGGCGGAGCCACGCACGAGCCTCCATTGGCCACGGAGAAGGGCCCAGTCAAGCTGACAGAGGCAATGGTGATCGCAGCAGTGCCTGTATTGGCAAGCGTAACGTTCTGAGAGGAGCTGGCGATACCGACACGATCACTTGCATACGTGAGCATCGGGAGGGTCTCAGCACGGACGCGCTGGTTACGCGTATCCGCTATCGCCAGGTCTCCCTGAGAGTTCAAGGCGACCGCCTTTGGCGAATCGAGATTGACGTCGGTAGAGGAAACACCGTCGTCTCCGAAACCCTGTTGACCGGAGCCGGCGATCGTTGCAATCACATTTGTTGGGCTGCCGAGGATGCCGCCGCCAAGCTGTCTGATTCGCTGATTGCCGGTATCGGCGATGTACACATTGCCGGCCGAGTCCACGCTGACGCTCGCCGGCCTGGAGAGAGACGCAGATGTTGCCGCGCCTCCTTCGCCGGAGAATCCGCCGCTCAGGCTGGCAGCCCCACTCCCAGCGATGGTGGAGATGGTTCCGCCCACAATGACCCGGACGCGGTGATTGTGACGATCAGCGACATACACGTTGCCATTTGCATCCACGGCAACTCCGGTTGGCGAATCGAGAACTGCGGAGATAGCACTTGATCCATCGCCGCTGAAGAGCTGCTCGCCATTACCTGCGATGGTTATGATGGTGCCTGCGCTGATTTCGCGTATGCGCTGATTGTTGGTGTCTGCGATGAAGACATCTCCGTTGGCATCCACTGCGACCGCGGAAGGTAGAGAGAGCAGTGCGTTTGTGGCCGCTGCGTTGTCGCCGCCGAATCCTGCGACGCCGATTCCGGCAATCGTCGTGATCACGCCGTTGCTTACTTCGCGTATGCGGTGGTTATGCGAGTCCGCGATGTAAACATTTCCGAGCAAATCGATGGCTACGCCGGTCGGAGTATCGAGGGTGGCAGCCGTTGCAGGACCGTTGTCGCCGCTGAAACCCTGAGCACCTTCCGTCCCGGCGAACGCTGAGATCGAACCTGACACAGAGATCTCGCGGATGACGTGATTGGCCGCGTCCGCAATGTAAAGGTTTCCCTGCACGTCAAAGACACAGGCGTTAGGATTGGCGAGCACAGCGGCGGTCGCTGCCCCGTGATCGCCTGAGCTACCGATCGTTCCGGTTCCTGCGGACGTAATGACGGCGGCACTCGGTGTCACGGTCAGAATGCCTTGCGCGTTGAGCGCGGAGGCGACGCAAAGAAGCATAGTCACTGCTGCTGGAAGGCCAGCCGGTACTCTAGGAGAATGCACCCGGGTGGGCTGGAGGACGGCGCGGGGTGATTGGAGATTTTGCTGGATCATGGTTCGACACCTTTTGTTTGATTCGTCGCTGCTGAGCAAGCTCTTGAAGATGGAGCGCCAGCCCGTTCCGCCAGGTTGAAGCCGGAACGGGCTATTGCTTAGTGGAGGAACAGCGTAGTTGGATCGGCGACATAGGTCGTGAAGATCACTCCCGTCGATCCCGCTGCCTGGCTTCCGCCGTTGCCTCCGCTGGCACCACCGCCACCACTCCGAGTGTTCTGTTGGCCATAGGATGTGCCCTTAGCGCCGCCCGACAAGCTGGTGGTTCCCTGTGTCACCTGACCGTAGGGAGCAAACATGTGGATGATCCCACCACCACCACCTCCTCCTCCGCCACCTTGGTAGGTGGGGTCGAAGTTAGCACCCTGGCCACCTGTGACATCCAAGATTCCGTTATTGGTCATCGCTGCGGATGAGGCGAGGATGAGGATGCCCCCACCGCCGCCGCCATCGTTCAACGAATTGTTGCTGACGGTTTCAACCTGTCCTGCTCCGCCCTGGGCCTGAACCAACCCGTTGGAACCTACATCAAGTGGTCCGTGAGCCACAATCTCCAGGCTGCCGCCACCAAGTCCGAAGAGACCAGCAGAAGCTGTACCGTAGCCGCCATTGCCTCCGCCGAAGATGCCCGGCTGGACAATCCTGCGCAGTGCGGAAGTTGACAATGCAACGCCGCCGCCATAAAGGGACCCACCTAACCGCTGGAAGAGATCGGGTGCGCTGGCGAAAAGTCCTTGTGCGGCACCTGGCTGGACTCGGATGGTTCCATCGATCTCTACATTGCCAGTCGAGCGGATGATCGTGCCTGACGGCACAGTGAGGGTTGCACCAGTGTTTATCGTGAAGCTGCTGCACTGGATGTCGTTCGGCGGGTTGGCTACCCAGTCTGTGTCGCCCGAGATGTAGCAGACGCCAAACGCCGTCCCGTCGGAGCCATCGCCGTAGATTGAGGAAATGGGGAAGTTCACGTCGACCGTAGCGGTGCTGGCTCCGTTATTGACGGTAACCGAACCCGTACTGCCGCCAGTCGTTATAAAGCCCGCCGCGAGGGAGGCTACTCCACCGCTGCCGTTCGATCCGTCTACTCCGGCCGGACCCTGGGGGCCAGTGGGTCCGGTAGCGCCTGGAGCTCCGCTGCCGGCTTGGACGCCGACTCCGAACATTTGGACCTCGCCCAGCGTGGTGCCGTATTGATTCATGAGCAAACCTACGATCTGCCGGATGTAGGCATTGTGTACCCCGCATCGTGGCATTGGCCGGCAACGGTGGGGCTCAGTACGACGTAGGTGCCACTATCCACAATGGGCGCATCGAACTGACACTCGACTCCACCGTATACATCGACGAAGACCTGGTAGCCGCCACCGGAGCTGGTCTCCGAGACGCCGACGATCGTCTGGCTGGTCCCGACAGCTGCATCGGAGATACCGCCGTTATTGTCAACGGACTGCAGGTACAAGGCGGTGCTGTGACCGTCAACACGGTAGTAGACATGACTCGGACCGGGATCTCCTTGAGCGCCCCCCTGGGCAATTGTCTGCCAGTACGTTGCCTGCCAGTCCAGGGAGGGATCGGAGCCGATGGAAGAACTCGTCGCGACGTAGGTAGATCCGTTCGTGGCACAAGAGAACTGGCAAAAGACAATCTGGCCCACCGTATAGTTCGCGGAAGAGCTCCAGTTGGTCACGTTTGTGAGAGGGTTGGACGAGGCGGGAGTGGACCAGGCACCGGTGCCATCCAGATAGGTTCCGGCGACGGCCGTGCCAGTCGTTGCTAGCGAATAGATAGAAATGCTTCTGTTGGCGATGTTTATGCCCGAGATGGCATAGGGCGCAAGGTTGACGCCGGTGATGGTACCGGACGCGATGTTGGCACCGGTGATGGTACGGTACGCGATGTTGGGGCCGATGATGGTACCGGTGGCGATGTTGCTGGAAGTGATGGCGGCGAGGCCAATGTTACCGTTGGCAATGGTATGTGGAGCGATCTCACTTCCGGTCACGACGGCGGCCCCGATGGAGGTCACGCCATTAGCGCTGAGGCTAACGTCTCCCGTGATCGTCATGGGTGCCTGCGGCGCGAAAGTGCTTCCGTCGGTGATCACGACCTGACCGCCTGCCGAACCGCTCGGCGCCGCGCCCGTGGTCGCCACCCAGAACGTGTTGTCGGTGCCGGGGGCCTTGACGGTTGTTGAAGGACCGTTGGTCTGAAGCGAGACATAAGTGCTTGCGCTATTTACGACCACTGCGCCAGCCGGATAATCTACCGATGCGGAGTAGCTGCCGCCGACAGATGGCCCTGCCACGCCGTTGATGCCCGCAACACCAGCGATGCCCTGAATGCCCTGCGCGCCTGCAGCTCCGTCAAGCCCGTTTGTTCCGTT
>CAXTNM010000002.1:163841-178601 GCA_964245715.1 uncultured Acidobacteriaceae bacterium
ATCGATCCAGTTGCACCTGTAAGCCCTGTAAGACCTTGAAGACCCTGGGTACCAGCCAGTCCGATCGAGCCGGTTGCGCCAGTCGTACCAGTGAGACCTTGAGGACCAATGGTTCCTACGGCACCCGTCAGACCCTGCAAACCTACAGCACCAGTAAGCCCAATCGATCCACTTGCACCGGTAAGCCCAGTGAGCCCTTGAAGACCCTGGGGACCGATGGCCCCTACAGCACCCGTCAGGCCCTGCAAGCCTGCAGCACCAGTAAGCCCAATCGATCCGGCTCCGCCGATAGGTCCAGCGACACCTTGGAGTCCTTGCATGCCTTGAATACCCTGCGCACCGGTCGAGGTTACATTGATGTCGAGCTGAGCGGCATGCCCCGTTTCGTCATTTTCCTTGCTGTCCAGCAGGACATTCGCGGTGAGCGCGCTGAGCGCCACGCCAAAGTTGCTGGAGGGAACCGTCAACCAACCCTGAACCAGGGTTGTGACGTCAATCGTGACATACGATCCGGCGGTGGCTACCACAAAGCTACCCATTGAAGGACCCAAGGTTGGAGCGGTGGAATAGGTCACGCCACCTTCGGTCCACGATCCTAGGATCGGCGCCAGCGTGACCGTTCCAGCCGCGTTGACACGATTCACGTAAATGGTCAGTATGGCGCGTGCCACCTGCGGCGAAGTCAGGCCCACTGGAAGCGTTGTTAGATCAAACTGCAGCAATGCCGTATTTCCATTGCCGATGTAGAGATTGGAGACCGTTCCAAAATTTATGGTGGGGCGCGCGACGTTTACGTGCGCATCCGCGGCGAGTGGTACCTCAGCTGCACGCGCTTGGATAGAGAAAAGGATAGTAACAAACAAAAAGGCGACCAGATAAAGGGCGAAAAAACTTGAGAGACGCTTCAAATTAGCTCCTTCGGGCATACCCAGGCACCCGATCCTGTACGGAGCTCGCGAAGAATCAATCAGCCGACGACAAGGGCCTGTAATCGATCTCGTACGACCACTGTTTTCCCGTAACAAGGTCACTATCGGTCACAGGAGTCTAATCCATGAGGCGATCCTTCGGTAGAAGGTCTGAGAGAGTGTTGAACGCAAAGCCGACCTGTCCACTCTTTTTATTTCCAGATAGGTGCCCCCTGATAAACACGTTTGTCGCCGATGACTTGGGCGCTTCGATGTGCTAAATACTCAATCGTTTTGATGGAAACCTTTGTCGAGCTCAAACCGCTCCGATAGAAGCAGATCAGTGTCAAAGAATTCTTCCCGTCACACGACTGACCCAGGTTCCGACGTTCAAATAAGTCAGGCGGTTTACTTGGGCGACTTAATCGAATTGAACTTCTACTTATTACCCGCAGGCCAGTACACGTCTTAAACCGGAAGCCGTTGGATAAGTTCGTTGGGCGAACTGGCATCTCTTACCACTAGCTCGTCACAAAGGGGACGGATCCGGGAACGTTCACCACGTATACAGTCCGACGCGTCGGCCGAGACAGAGTAGGTAACGGGCCTGTTGAGCGGTGAGACACCTCATGGACCCCCGGGTCAGGCCTTCAACCCGGGGCTCCACTTTTTATTCGGACGCTTTGTTGATACTGTCGCCGATCTGCTTGCCTGCATCCTTTCCATGACAAAGGTGGTTTGAGCAGACCCTTTCGCTTGATCCGGCTTGCCTTCACTCTCCAGCGCTTCATTGCCAGTGTTTGCCGAACATTGACGAAGCAGCAGCCACGCGGGCAAGCTGATCCCGACGCATGCCAACATGGTCTTCTTCATTGCGTTTTCTCTTTAGCACCGTATGATGCTGGTCATGAAGTACATCAAGGAGCTTGAGGTTCAGAAGATCGTGAAGATCCTTGGTCTGGGAACTGGTGCCGTAAAGATGAGACTGCTTCGCGCACGCGAGCTGTTCAGGAACAAATACAAGGAAGCTTTATGAACGATTATTCGAAAGACGAGTCCGAGCTCCGCCAGGAGGGTCTCTAGAGGAGCTGAGCCTCGAGGCGCCATCGGACACAATCGATTGATTCCGCAGACGAGCCTCCATCTTCACCGGTGCACGCTTTGTTCTGGAACGCCAGATCTTCGGCTTCTGAATCGTGTTGAACGCCTTCCTCAAGTTGCTCTTCAAGCATGTCAGCATACCCGTCGTCCCACCGGATAAAGTACAGGCGCGCCGGTACCGCCAAGCATTTTAGAACAGTAAGGAAGGGAGGCCATGAACCACTCTTACCCAACCTCTTCACTGCCATTCGGTCGGTACCGTAGCCAAGGACACCCGGGTACTTTCCAAGTTCCATCAGCTTCTCTACTACAAAACGGTACTACCAGCGCCCGAGTTTGTCGCAAGTCGAAACTATGTCGAGATCGAGAGCACCGGGATCGTTCAGGCTGTAGCTTTTACCGGTCGGTTGCGCTGATTTGATCTCGGTGTCTTTGAGCGGCATGGAAGTTTCTGCGTGGAAAAGGTTGGATCTACATCCAGCTCAAGAGTGAGATGCTCCCCAAAGCACCCCATCAGGCTATTATGGTGCGCCCTAGGACGTAGCAATCACGAAACCCCAGCATTCGCACGGGGTCTACATGTCTTCTCGGATGTAGTGGAATGTCCAAAACAAGATTGTGGCGGACAGAGAGGGATTCGAACCCCCGGTACCCGTAAAGGTACGTCTGATTTCGAGTCAGGTGCATTCAACCGGGCTCTGCCATCTGTCCGCACTGCTCCCTAGCATCTGGAGCAAGTTCAAGTTTAGCGGGGTTACGCGATTTCTTCAATGGCTGGACGTATAGGCTAAGCAGATGGAAGGAATGTGGAACGCGGAACTTAGCGGGTGGGTGCGTGGGCTCGCCCTGCGCGAGGGGTTTGATCTGGCCGGTGTGGCTCCAGCACCCGCAGCGGATGAAGACGAAGGTAGACTGACCGCGACGCGATTTGCGGAATGGATCGATGCCGAACGCGCTGGGGAGATGGAGTATCTCAAGCGGCGTGATGAGGCGGGAGAGTTGCTGCGGAAATCGGCGCGCGTGGCGCTGCCCTGGGCCCGTTCCGTGGTGGTTTGTGCCATGGGCTATAACGGAGCAGGACCGCATTCTATCGAGCCCGCCGAAGCCGATCGAGGATGGATCGCGCGCTATGCGTGGAATGGCGGTGAGGGGGATGGGGCCGCCGATTATCATGACGATCTAATGCGTCGATTAAAGATCGTAGAGCAGGGTTTGCAGGCGCAGGTGGCTTGCCAGACCAGATGCTATGTCGACACCGGACCACTGCTGGAGCGGGATTTTGCTGCGCGGGCCGGAGTGGGCTGGGTCGGGAAGAACACATGCGTAATCCACCAGGAGCTTGGATCCTGGCTGCTGCTTGGAGTCATTGTGACGTCTCTCGATGTGGCAGCCGATGCAGTGGTGCCGCTGCATCCGGATCGTTGTGGTAGCTGTACCCGGTGTATCGAGGCTTGTCCCACGGACGCGTTGATTGCGCCGAGACAGATGGATGCTTCCCGCTGCATCTCGTACCTGACGATAGAGCTCAAAGGCGAGATCCCTGTTCAGTTGCGCGAGGGAATGGGACGGCAGGTGTTCGGGTGCGATATCTGCCAGGATGTCTGTCCTTGGAATCGCCGTGCCCCTATCGCGGAGAAGGCCGGGCTGCGCACAAGGGGAGAGTTGGTCAATCCAGCGTTGGAGTGGCTGGCCGACATGGACGATGCTGAGTTCAAACGGGAGTTCAAGGGGTCTCCTCTGGAGCGAACCAAGCGCAGGAGAGTTCAGCGAAATGTGGCGATCGCCATGGGGAATAGTGGGCAGACAGGCTTTGCGGGCAAGCTTCGCGAGTGGGTAGAGGGCGATGACGGCCTGCTCGCTGAAGCCTCAGCGTGGGCTTTAAAGAGGCTGGGACGTTGATACTGGTCTGCTAGCATCATGAATTATGGGGTGAAGGAACAAATGTCGATTGTCAGGCCCGGCGAGCGACGGATTGAGCCCGACTGGGACGATTCTGGGTCAACACCGGCAGCGGAGCCGTTGCAAAAGGTCGACACGAGGGCTGTTCCGATCGAGAACCCTGCGCCTGAGAAAGTGACAGGAGAAACGAGCGGTAAAGAAGGCAGGAACCCCGCCGCGCCGCTTCCGATCGAGCAGGTCAATCCTGTAGTGCGGCAGGATGGCTGGTGGGCGCAGGCTATAGCGCTACTCCACTACATGACGCGAACGGAGGTCCACACCTATGCGTTCAGCGTAGCGGCAAACGTAATCCTCGCGTTATTCCCGTTTATCGTGCTAATGCTGACGCTGGCGCAGCAGGTCTTTCATTCCGAGCCGATGATCGAGGTGCTGAAGAACCTGATGGCGACGCTTCTGCCGACGGGGCAGGATATGGTGTGGCGGAATGTGCTGCTCTTTGCGCGGCCTCATAAGGGATCGCAGGCGTTCTCGCTTTTCATGCTGCTGGTGACTACGACCGGAGTCTTCCTGCCGCTTGAGGTGGCTTTGAATGAGGTGTGGGGGGTAAAGACGAATCGCAATTACCTAATGAATCAGCTGATTTCGCTAGGGCTCGCTGCGATGGTCGGAGTGCTGGTGATGGCGTCGGTCGGGCTCACGACCATGCAGCACACCCTGGTGACGTGGGTCTTCTTTGGGCATACCGATAACTGGTTCTTCCGCTTCTTTTTGAACGTTCTGGGTGGAGGATTGCTGCGCATCTGCGCGGTACCAGCGAGTTGTCTTCTCTTCTTCCTGATCTATTGGATTTTGCCAAACCGCAAGATTCCAGCCTCGGCGGTGCTTCCGACCGCTGTGATGGTAGGCGTACTTTGGGAACTTGCCAAGTATCTATACGTGCTTGCGCTCCCAAAGCTAGACTTCGCTTCGGTCTATGGACCGTTCAAGACGACGGTGGGGTTGATGATGTGGGCTTTCCTCTCCGGGCTCCTGCTGCTGGGCGGAGCGCACTTTTCAGCCAACCGCTATGCACTTCGCGAGGCACTCGAGGCCAAAGCTTCCGAGTAGAAAATCAAGGGGTCTGGGGAGAATTGGACTGGACCGCCACGGCCGATGGAGATTGGCCTGCAGGAAAGATGGTGAAGAGGTCGGGCCCCTGGCGGGCGTTGGTGCGGATGAGAGTGACATTTCCGGACTGGCGGCTTGCGACGAGCAGGAAGCGCTGAGCTTCCTTCGACGTATGGTCGGTAGTGAAGGCGAGTGTATCCGGCGTGGCACCGATGTGGATGCTGGGGAGTCGTTTGCCATCGTCAATGGAGTAGAGGGAGATGGAGTCCGCGCCGGAGTTCGCGACCCACAAGATGGAGTTATCCCATGAAACGATACCGTGCGTGGGCTTGTCGCCGATGCCGAAGGTTGATCCGACTTCATTGGTCTGCGTGGAGATCTCAGAGATAGAGCCCGATGTTGTATTGGAGACGAAGATCTCTCCGCCGTCAGGCTTTATGGTGAGGTAGGTCGGATTCGTGCCGACGTTCAACAAAGCAAGAGCGTGGTCCTGAAGGAGAGAGGAATTGCTTCTGGGGGCTGCTGATCTGGGATCGGCCGCGAGTGAGAGCGCGAGGACCTGGTTGGAACCAGCGCACGCGATGAAGGCTTTGGACGAGTCCGGCAGAATGACGGGGCTGGTGGCACCCGGGCAATGAGGGAACGTGGAACGGATCTGGAGAGCAGGGTCGGCTGAGGCTGTCTTCGGGTCTGCGCTGGAGGCGGCGAAAAGACCAATGGTGCCGGAGCTTGGAAAGGTGACGAGGAGAGTGCGGCCGTCAGGCGAAATAAGGGCAGAGGTGGGATTCAGCGACGTGGGGATGGTCGCCAGGGAGCGCCGCGCGTCAAGGTCAAGAACAGAGATTGTATTCGAGGCAGAGTTGGCGACGAATGCACGGTGTCCGGTGTGGTCCACAGAGAGCGCCGTGGGCGCACGATGAACCGGGATGGTAGCAACGACCTCGTTCTTGTTGCTGTCGATTACGGAGATGGAGCCGTTTTGGGCTGCGGATTGGCTGTTCAGGACGTAGGCTTCCCGGCGGGTTGGGCTAAGGGCGATTGCGGTGGGATTGTCGCCAACCCGGAGGGTGCGATCGATGCGGAGGTAAACCAGGTCTACCACGGTGACCGTGTTAGAGGCCGAGTTGACAATATACGCGAACTCGCGAAAGTCGGATGGCAGGGCGGGGAAGTCGGAGCGGTGACATCCAGCCAAGGCAGTGAGGGCGAGTAGAGGAAGTTGTAGGCGAAGCTTTGTCACTCTTTGAGGGTAGGGGAAGATTCAGGATTGGGGAAGTCGAGGGAAAGTTCATGAGGTCCATTGCAGGGAATGTCGTCCATTGACAATTTTTGAGCTCACGAGCAACTTTCAAGATCACCCATACGTCAACTCCTACACGTGTCCTCCCCCACACTGGTGAGCTCGCGTTGTTGCAGGACTCCTCGGACAACGGGATCGTGGGCTAAAACGATCTCGTTGTTTTTTTTGTGTCTGAAGTGGCTTCTATTAGAGCTGAGCGGCGGAGTTTCAGCCAGCAGGCCGCAACATAAGCAAAATATCCGCTTTGTACCATAATCACAAAGGCATAGACAAAGACGAGGTGCCGACCCTCAAGAGTGTTGAAGCCATCAAAATGCTGCATGAGAGGTCTCCTTGTCTAAGGAACGTCGCGGCGTGAGATGGAGATCATCGTCGTTTGTACCCAGCGCAATGTCGAGCGCGGATTGGACAGCATCGGCTTCTGCGAGCTGGCGGCGACGCTCCAGAGAGAAGCGGAGCGTGAGAATGAAGATGCCCCACATAAAAAATCCTAAGAGGTTCCAATAGAAAGCAGGGAGCATGGATTTATCCATCCCGGATCCAGGCGCTCCGAAAAAGACAGGTTGCGGGTGCTGTGTGCGCCACCAGCGGATCGACATCCAGACGATCGGCACGTCGATGGCGGCGAAGACCGAGATGACTGCTGCCACGGAGTTGGTCTGACCGGTGGACGAGAGGCGCCGGACCATGAGATAGGCTACGTAGAGCAGCCAAAGCAGCAGCATGGAGGTGAGACGTTCGTCCCACGCCCACCATATTCCCCAGGCAGCGCGGCCCCAAAGCGAGCCGGTGACAAGGCAGATCGTGGCGTAAACAACCGTGATCTCTGCGGAGGCAAGGGCCCATGCGTCTGCGATGAGGGCCTGCGTGGGACGGGATTTTCGCAGGTAAAGGTAGACAACAGACGCAATGAGATTGATGTAAGGGAAGACGAGCGCAAGGATAGAGTGCGGGACGTGGTAGTAAAAGATGCGGCCGACGTTGCCTTGTTCTGAGTCTTTAGGCGAGATGAAAATAGCCCAGCGAAAGCCCTCGGCGAGGACGGCGAGCGTGGCAATCAGCCAGATGGAACCGAGCGCAATTAGAGAACGCGAGGGGCCGGATTTTACGACGTGCGCCATGCGTTTAGTTTATCTCTTCTGTGGCGGGCCATTGCTCAGCCATTTGGATGAGGTTTCAAAGGTAGTCAGGTGCGTCCTTACGGCGGGGGGCAAAACTTTGGAAATTTGGACACGCCGCATGTGCAAAGGCAACGGCAGCTATTCGGCGTTGAGAGTCGTCTCGAAGAGGAGCAGGCAGGCAGTCGTGAAGACGATGTCATACCCGAGGAGGAGCTTGATCCAGAGATTGGGCTCGAACTCGCCAGTGAGGATGTTGGTAGTCGCCTGAACCATCGCCAAAAGCGCTGGGATGCTGATGGGAAAGAGAATCAACGGAAGCATGAGCTCACGATTCCGCGTGCGGAGGCCGAGCGCGGCAAAAAAGGTTCCGTTGGACACCAGCGCCCAGGTGCCAAGGGGCATCACCAGCAGCAGGAGCCACGGATTTCCGAGAGGGTGCAGGTTGTAAAAGATTACGAAGAGCGGGGCAAGGATCACCTCGACCGCGGAGACGAAGATCAGGTTGGCAAGGGCTTTGCCCAGGAAGAGCGCGGCTGGGGACGCGGGCGCCAGGCGCTGCGCATCGAGCACGCCGTTGCGCTGTTCCCGGTTCCATGACTGGTTGAGCGCAGTGGTGGCAGCGAAGAGGAGAACCATCCAAAGGATGCCACCCGCGATCTGGCGTGAAACCGCGGCGGTGGGGTCAAAAGACAGCGAGAAGACGACGACCACGAGGAGAGAAAAGAAGAGCATACCGGTGACAGCGTCACGCGATCGCCACTCCAGGCGCAGGTCTTTGCTGAGGTGAGCGAGGGTATGACGGAGGAAAATCATGGTCTAGCCACTGCCTTGGTGAGGTCGGCCAGCTTGGCATTCGTGGCGCGGAGATAGTCTTGCGGATTCAGCAGGATTTGAAGACCTCTTTGCCCGGCGCTGATGCTGATGATGTCATGTAGCTCGATGGTTTCATCGGCAAACGCAGGGAAGGGCTTGCGCGCAGCCAGTACGGTTACTCCGCCGCGGATGTAGCCGGTAAGAGGTTCGACTTGTTTGAGCGAGGCGAGGTCGAGATTCTTCTGGCCGGAGATAGCGGCAAGCTTTTTCAGATCAAGCTCGGAGTTGCCGGGAATAATGGCAAAGAGGTGGTCGCCTGCGGAGGATTCGGTCAGCAGGGTTTTGAAAACCTGCTCAGCCGGCAACCCGATCTTTCTCGCAACCGAGAGGGCAGAGAGGTCATCGGGATCAACCTCGTAGGAGCGGAGCTCGTAGGAAATCGCGAGAGCGTCGAGTTGGCGGACGGCGTTCGTTTTCATCGTAGAGGCAACGGCAATTGCGCCCTGGTCGCGGACGACGACCACTTCATGGGGTTAGGCGCCGCGTGAGGGTGCCGGCGCTGAGGGTTAGGATCTCGTCCGCAATGGGCTTGACCAGTTGAGCTTGATGGGTGGTGAGGACGATGGTGCGACCACCAGGGCTCAGCGGGTGTGGCCATGTCCGAAAATCGACCAGCAACTCGACGATAGATTTCGCGGATGCGACGTCCAGGTTCGAGAACGGTTCGTCGAGCAGCAGGAGTTCGGGATCCGATTGCAGGGCGCGCGCAAGTGAGGCACGCTGGCGCATGCCTTGCGAGTACTGCGAGACGGGGCGTTTGAGCGCGGGGTCGAGCCCGACTGCGCGGATCGCCATCTCAGGTGAGCCGTTACAGTTGCATCCACCCTCCATCTTGTGCAGGGTGGCAAAGTAGTTGAGGTTTTCGAGCGCCGTAAGCTCGTCATACAAGGTTGAAGCGTGGGCCATGTAGGCGATACGGCCGCGGGCAGCAGAGGGTGGTGCGCCGAAGACCTCGACCGTTCCCTGGGAGGGTTCCGCAAGTCCCGCGAGCAGGCGCAGGAGGGTGGATTTTCCGGCGCCGTTGTCGCCCAGGATGAGATAGATCTTGCCGGGAGCGAGAGTCAGGTTCAGCGGCCGCAGAGCGGCAAAAGTGCCGAAGAGCTTGGCGGCGGAGGTGAGGCGGGCTAGCTCGGGTTGAACGGTTTCGGTCATAGAAAGAAGACGAGGGCAACAGTAAGGAGCAAAGGACGCTGGAGGACAACGGTGCTTATGCGAGTATATGAGGCTGGAGGGTTTTCGATGAAGGTTGCAGCATTTTGTCTCGGTGCGATCGTGGCCTTAGTAGGTACTGAATTAAGTGGAAGCCAGGTTTTCGCTCAGCAGCTTTCGCCGAGCGACCGAACTCTGGCACATGACATCTTCAAGCAACTGATCGAAACGAATACGACAGACTCACTCGGCTCCGTGACGGCTGCTGCGGCGGAGGTACGGGATCGCCTGCTGGCCGCAGGATTTGCACCTGCGGACGTTGTGCTGCTCGGACCGAACGATCGCAAGATGAACGTTGTGATCACCTATCACGGTAAAGCGGGCTCGACGCTGAAGCCAATCCTGGCGATCTGCCATCTGGATGTGGTCGAGGCAAATAAGGCCGATTGGTCGCCGGGGACGCCGCCGTTTACATTTACCGAGAAGGATGGCTTCTACTACGGCCGCGGCACGCAGGACATCAAGGAAGGTGATACGGCACTGGTCTACACATTGCTGCGCATGAAGCGCGAGGGGTATGTGCCGGACCGGGACATCCGGGTGGCGCTCACGGCGGATGAGGAGGGTGGCAAGTCGAATGGAGTCGATTGGCTGATCAAAAATCATCCGGAACTGATGCAGGCGGAGTTCGTGATCAACCCGGATGCCGGCGGGGTTTTTGCGGAGAAGGGTGTGCCGTCCGTCTTCGATGTGGAAGCGACGGAGAAGACTTATGCGGACTTTCACGTGACGGCAGTGGATCGCGGAGGACATAGCTCCTTGCCGCGACCTGACAATGCGATCTATGCAGTCGCGGATGCGCTCGGCAGGCTGGAAAAGACACCGTTCCCGGTGGAGTTAAACGCGGTGACGGCGGCAGAGTTTGCCGCGATGGCTAAGATCGAGAAAGGAGCCACCGCGGAGGCGATGAAGGCACTGGTCAAGAATGCGCATGACGAGGCGGCCATTGCGACCCTTTCCGCAATTCCGGATTGGAACTCGACCATGCGCACGACGTGCGTGGCAACGATGATGACCGCGGGCCATGCGCCCAATGCGCTTCCTCAGCGCGCGATGGCGAATGTGAACTGCAGGATTCTGCCCGGGCACTCGGGTGAGCAGACCAGGCAGGATCTAATCAAGATCTTCAAAGATCCTTCACTGCAGGTTGACTTCGTGACGGATGCCGGCATTGTGATAGGCAAGGGCGACGAGCGGATGTCGGCACCGCCCCCGCCGGTGAATACGACCTTATCGTACGCGCTCGACAAGGTGGTGAAACAGCTTTGGCCAGGCTTGCCGGTCGTTCCCACCTTGGAGCCGGGTGCTTCTGACTCGATCTATACAGTGGCGGCGGGGATGCCGAGCTACGGGCTCAACGGATTCGCGATCGATCAGGATGACGTTCGGGCCCATGGCATGAATGAACGGCTAGGCGTTGAAAGTTTTTACGAAGGCGTGGAGTTTACCTATCTGTTTATGAGAGCGCTGACGGAGTAAAGCAAGGCGTCACCAGGATGAAACGATAACAGCTTTGAAGAGGTGACCCGCGTCGGTTTTTGCTTGCTCCAGGCTTTCCTTCTCCCGGTCCGACTGGCTGACAATCATCTCTAAAGCGGGTCCAGTATCTTCGCTCTTTGTCACGGGCCAGCAGTTTTGTTTAAGTCACGAGCTTCTAAATCCCAACGAGCAGGCCAAAGCCGGTATCTAGGCTAACTACATCTCGCGGAAGGTGATCCATGACCACCCTCATCCAAAACGGTATCGTCATCAACGCCGACTCCACTGCCAGCGCTGATGTCCTTATTGAGCACGAGACCATCGTTGCTGTCGCACCAAAGATCCCCTCAGCGAACCACCGGATCATTGACGCGACCGGACTGCTCGTGATGCCCGGCGGAATTGATGTGCATACGCATCTTGATATGCCCTTCGGCGGTACTACCTCCGCGGATGACTACTTTACCGGTACGCGCGCCGCAGCCGTTGGCGGCACGACAACAGTAATCGATTTCGCATTGCAAGCACGCGGCCACACCATGCGCGAGGCGCTTGAGATCTGGCGAGGAAAGGCTGCAGGTAAAGCCTGCATCGATTACTCGCTGCACATGGCGGTCACCGATCTCGGGCTCGAGAACCGCAATCTTGATGAACTCGACATGATGGTTGAAGAGGGAATTAGCTCGTTCAAGCTCTTCATGGCTTACCCCAATGTGCTCATGATCGACGACGGTCTCATGTTCAAGGTGATGGAGCGAGCGGCCGCGCTGAACGCGCTTTGCCTCATCCATGCCGAGAACGGCAGCGTCATAGACATCGTCGTTTCGGACTTCATCGCCCGCGGTGAGACGGCGCCGCACTACCATGCGCGTAGCCGTTCACCCCTCGCCGAGGCTGAAGCCACACACCGTGCGATTGCCATTGCCGAGATGGCCGGCGCGAGCATCTACATCGTGCATCTCTCTAATGCCGACGCACTGCTTGTGTTGCATCGCGCCAAGGAGAAAGGCCTTCGAGCCCTCGCTGAGACCTGCCCGCAGTATCTAGTGCTGTCGCTTGAAGATCAGATGCCGGGCCGCTCTTGGGACGAGGCCAAATATGTCTTCACGCCACCGCTGCGCGAGAAGAAAAATCAAGCGCCGCTTTGGCAAGCGCTTGCCTCAGGCGAGCTCTCCGTCGTCTCCACCGATCACTGTCCGTTTCGTTTTTCGGATCAGAAATCGCTCGGCAACGCTGACTTTACAAAGATTCCGAATGGCGGCCCCGGCATCGAAAACCGTTTGCAAATCCTCTGGCACTATGGAGTGAACTCCGGCATTCTCACGCCGCAGCAGTTCGTCGCGCTTGCCTGCGCTGAGCCAGCGCGCATCTTTGGCATGCCTACCAAGGGCGTGATCAAAGAAGGTAAGCACGCTGACATTCTTCTATGGGACCCAACCGCGGACTACACCATCACCGCTGCCTCGCAGGCCATGAACACCGACTACAACATGTTTGAAGGCTGGCGCGTGCTTGGCAATGCGAAGCACGTCTTCTCACGGGGCCTACAGGTAGTTGAAGCCGGCAACTTTATCGGCAGCGCTGGCCATGGCCGCTTCGTGAAACGTCAGGCCAACGCCGGGGGCTTTGTTCCCGTATGACGTTCAAAGCGACAAGCCTCACCAACGAAGACCTGGCCCCGACGACCGCGGCTCGGCGTACCTGGAGCACGTACAACTACGTCGCCCTGTGGTTTTCCATGTCGATGGAGATCACAACCTACATGCTTGCTTCATCGCTGATCGCTGGCGGTATGAACTGGTTGTAGGCGGTCGCGACGATCCTCCTTGGCAACCTCATCGTGCTTGTGCCGATGCTGCTGAACGCTCATGCCGGCGCGAAGTACGGCATCCCATTCCCGGTCTTCGTGCGCGCGAGCTTCGGCCTTCGAGGAGCCAACGTGCCCGCGATGCTACGCGCCATCGTGGCCTGCGGCTGGTTTGGCGTTCAATCATGGCTCGGAGGCCAGGCGATCGCCGCGATGATCGTCGTGCTCCGGCCGGCCACGCTGCACTCTCCGGTCGTCACCTGGGCGAGCTTCCTCGGCTTCTGGCTGTTGAACATGGCCGTGGTCTGGAATGGTGTCGAATCGATCCGCTTCTTACAGAGTGTTTCTGCACCGTTCATGCTGGTCATGTCTCTGGCCCTGCTCGCATACATGCATCACAAGGCCGGCGGCTTCGGCCCAATGCTCGCCGCGCCATCGCACTTCAAAACGACTTCGAGCTTCCTGCACTTCTTTTTTCCGTCGCTGACGGCGATGGTTGGCTACTGGGCGACGCTCTCGCTCAACATCCCCGACTTCACCCGCTACTCGAAATCACAGGAGTCGCAGATCGTAGGTCAGGCGTTCGGTCTTCCGGTCGCGATGACGCTCTATAGCTTCATTGGCATCGCGTGCACGTCGGCATCGCTTGCTATCTTCGGCACCGCCATCTGGTCGCCGATCGAGCTCATCGGGCGTTTCCATCAGCCGGTGATTGCATTTATCGCGCTGATCGCCCTGCTGGTCGCGACCCTGAACGTCAACATCGGCGCGAACGTCGTCTCGCCCTCAAACGACTTTTCCAACCTGGCGCAAAGTCTCATTACTTTTCGCACGGGAGGTCTCATCACCGGATTCCTGGGGCTTGCGATGATGCCGTGGAAGCTGATGTCTTCATTTGGAAGCTACGTCTTCGGCTGGCTGGTCGGCTACTCGGGCCTGCTGGGCCCGGTCGCCGGCATCATGGTTGCGGATTACTTCCTCATTCGCCGCACGCGCCTCGACGTGTACTCGCTTTACCACCGCGGCGGGCCATATGAGTACCGTGCCGGCATTAACCCTAGCGCTCTGATTGCCCTTGCAGCAGGTGTTCTTGCCGCGCTGATCGGTCTTGCCGTTCCGGCACTGCGGTCGCTCTACGACTACGCCTGGTTTGTCGGCTTCTTCCTCTCCGCCGCCATTTACTATGGGCTGATGTTGTCTGCGAAACCTGCGTCAATCCAGCAGCAATCGATTGCTGAGCAAATTTCTACCGATAAAAAGACTGCCTGATTTCGGATGCCCAAACCTCAGGGCAACTGATATTTCAGGCTTGTAATCGGAGTCGTCTTGCTGTAACAACGTTAATACCAGAAGAAAAACAGTCCTAACGGCTCCCCCACGACGTGGCGCTACAGGACTCAAGATTCCTCGGCGCCCAATCCTGGCGCCCGGCCCTGCTTCACCTTTTTTTGGAGGATGAATGACGCTTCGCCGTACCACCTTGCAACTCTGTCTGTCGCTCCCGACGCTCGCCGCCGCAACGATTCTTTCCCCATCCGTACTCGCCCAAAATGCTACAACCTCCCTACGCGGAACCATCAAGGATCCCGCCGGCGCCGTCGTCCCCGGTGCGATGGTCGATCTGAACGACAAGGCCTCAGGACAGAAGCTGACCACCAAGGCCAACGCGAACGGCGAGTATTCATTCACACAGATACCTCCCGCGACTTATACGATCACTGCCATCGCCTCCGGTTTTGGCAATCAGAGCAAGGTAGCCCAGTTGCTTGTCAACCAGCCGTCGACCGTCGACTTTGCCCTGAGTGTCCAAACGACTTCAGTCGAAGTCGATGTCTCGGTCGAGGCTGCCACAATCAACACGACCGATGCCTCGCTCGGCGACGCCAAGAACAACGAACTTGTGCAATCGCTACCTTCTGAGACTCGCAACCCGGCCGACCTGCTCTCGCTTGAACC
>CAXTNM010000003.1:0-71406 GCA_964245715.1 uncultured Acidobacteriaceae bacterium
CAAAGGGCTGGCTTCGGTCTCACCGAGGCTTCCAGTTCGGATTCGTTGAGTACGTAGTCTTGCTTGCGAGTAACGGGGCATCCGTTCTGAGCCGCTCCATCAATTCGTTCGTAAAAGCGATATCGTCCGTCGAGATTTCGCGCGCAAAAAACTTAAGGAAAGGCTGCCAGTACGCTGATTCCGATGTCGACAGGACGCGATGAGCGACCGGCTCTGCCCGGGTCTCCCAAACATCCTGCGCGTAATCGGTGCCGCAGCCTAAGAGCCATAAATAGCGGACTCCGCGCGGAAGAGCATCCGCCAACTCGTCCCACTTGACCAAGTCACCGAGGGGTGAACCCCCTGACGGAGCGATTCCCGCCTTACCTGCATGACTGTAGATGCAGAGGAATGAATCAGCCGCGGGATCCACCGACGAATTCCAAGCTGTCAATCCTCGGAGAAACGAAGCCTTGGAATTGTGAAGCTCGCCGCGTATCGAGCCTTCTTGGCCGGCGATCTCAATTACGGAATTCCAAGCGTCAGTGACACTTTGATCGCCTTTGTAGATAAAAACCGCTGCGGGCAGGTCTTTAGTGCCGACTATCAAGTAAGCCCTCCATAGAGCCAAGCTTCCAGCTCGATTTGTCTTCGAACAGTGCTCGATTCGCATCGGCTACACGATCGAGATTACTACTGTAAACGGTCCTTGGGTCACCGCAGAGGAAGGTGCAGGAGGAGGAGGAACTCGACTCCTGCCGCGCGGCCGGCGAGCGGAGAGCAGAGTAAAGCAGAATGGGGGCAGGTGAAACCGAAGTCTGAGCTAGACTGGGTGAGAGTTTGGCGGGGTTAGGAAATGTCTCAGATAGAGACTTTCTCCGGGTGATTAGGCCATCAATGTCCATCTCAATTGACTTTTTGGTTCCATGGGTCAACTCCGTGACGATTCGCGGACATCTCCGCCCCTAGGGCTTTCGCCTTATACATATTGTGCCAGCAATTACGCTTCGTTCTGTGGACCTCATCTGCGGCGGCCAGCTTTGCAAGCCTGGCGAAAAGCTTGGGTCGGGGCCTTCACTAGACTTGATTCTGACTTTAGCGCGAGGCTTTTATCTTGTCCGATTCAGGCGATGACGTTTCCTCCCATGCCAGCCCGACCTCTGCCGTCGATAGCGAACAGCCATCAAACCCTCCTCGTACGGTCGCGTATACGGTAAGGACCTTCGCCCCGGAACAATGGGGCCAGATCGATATGTTTACAACATTTTTCACAAGCTCCTTCCCGGATGCTAAACCAGTGGAACGCCGCGCAGTTTCAGGCGTGGGAAACCACTTCAGAAAGGCGATCGTCTTGCGGGCGCTCGCGCTGCGGATCGCGCCGACGCTTGCCCTCGATCATCAGCAACTGAGCGAAAGAGGATACACATCGGCGGAGCGCGCCACGGAGTTAGCAGCGGTCGTTGAGAGTGTCTTCACAGAGATCTATTCCTCTGTCGATTGCGCTAGGAAGATCTTGAGCGCGCGATTTCCGGTACGAGGAATGCCGGACTCTACCCGAAAGACGTTTGCACGTGCTAAGTCAATGTTGTTCGATGGACTCCTTCCAGACGGCCTTCTTGCCGCAATGAAGGAGACGGATTGGTATGAGCCGCTGAGAGTTTTGCGAGATGAACTCACGCATGCAGACCTGGGTTCAGTACATCAAGACCAGACGAGCGGAGTCTTTTCCTACATGCATCCGGGGTTGGGTACCGGCGAACGGGCATTCATCATTGAAGATATCTTCGAGCGGATGAATGCGGACATCCAAGCGGTGAATGAATTTCTTGGAAAGCTCTTCGTCCACCTGAACGCACTTCTCCAGTATGCGCCAACCGTCCAGCTCTGCGGGCTTCACCAGGGAAAGGCGTTGATTCGTGAGATCAGGCCTGAACCCAAACTCACCTTCGATAGCGGAAAGTGCTTAGCGATAGCTTGGATCGAGGTCGACGGGAAGCCGACGTGCCCTCTTCTTTGCGGCGCCTACTGGCGGGCAAAGGGAGAGATGCAAACTCCCCTCAGCGCATCTTGACACAAGTACACGTTCAAGAAAGATGCAATGCTTTCGTTAGAAACTTCTTCCTGCTTCCAAAAGACAAGAAGAACTCCGTTCACAACGATAGATGAGCATTGGCGGAAAATCCGGCACCGACAAGGAAGACTGTCTTGTCGGGATATCAATACATTGCCACAATTCGACATGACAACGGCACTGCTACCAGCAGAATCTTGTAGCGTTTCACTCTTCGTCCGGGATCGTGAACGGCGCAACGGACGGGTCTGGCAGCCCAAACGTGAAGATGATCTCGTCTGAATCGTCTTCGGGCTTTTTCTCTACTCTTGCGGATTCGATCACTGTACCGCGACGGAGCTGATGTTCGAAGAGTCCCTCGCGCTTGTTGTGCGAGTACGCTTCATTGAGCTTCTTTGGCGACAGACGCCCACCAAGTACTTCCAATAGGGTCTGTGTTGACATCCTGATCTCGCCCACTCCGTTCCTCCCGGCCGTCAATGACAGGCCTCTTATATGCGTTCGCTGCTTTTCTTTCCCAATCCAATGTGCCAATTCCGCTCGCGCGTTGTCAGGACTCTGAATGACGGTTGGAAGTCTTTCTACCATCAAGCTGGCAATCAGGTTCAACGGTTTCATCCAATCGACCTCGTCTCGAACGAAAAGTTCCGAACGCGCCTCTTGCTTGATGGTTTGAGAGCTCCGATCCCTCAAAGAAACGATGATTACGAAATCAACAGACGTATGCCGTTTCAAGGCATGAAACACCACATCGCGCACAGAGTATGAAAAGCTGTTACTCATGTTGCGCAACACATGCGCGCCTCCATCGCAGATGATTACACCTTTGAGCCCTGTATATCCGCTGCGTTTCAGTTGGTCGCCCTTTTCCTTGATGGCCAAGTAGAGCGGATTCCGATCACGCACCGTCGGAGCCGTGTAGCTAGTATGTCCAGAACACCAAACCAACTTCCTTCCAGGAACGTAGGTGATTGTGATAACAGAATTCGTCGACCAAGCAATCGCGAGTTGCCGCTGCTCGGTTGGAGATGCCTTTACCCCAACAACGAACTGGGCGAAACGGTCGTTGAAAATCAGCGATCCAAATTCACTCACAGGCGGAACAACGACAGGCGGTTTGCTGCCTTTTGCTGAATAATGGCTAGTGCTTGCATGAAATGCGAAGCCTCCTCCAGTAATGCCGCTTTGTTCCCATCGCTTCCGAAGCTCGTCCTCTAAAGGTCGAATTGGATTCCGGTCATGTAGGCCACGGTCAGAGATGGTCGCGACATCTGCGACGAAGTTGAGGGCGGCTGACTCGAATCGGATGTCTGGCTTGGTCTCGCCGCCGAGTTTGGGCTCGTGTGTCAGGGTTCCAAGCGTCGCCAGAGACTCAAGAATCAAAAGCTCCCATTCGGTGGGGATGTATCTCGGCGAAGTCGGACTGTTGAGAACCTTCGCCCATTCTGATCGCTTAGATCGGTCGGCGTAGAGCAGGCTTTCGTTTATAGCGCGCTGTAGCGCCCGGCGGGAGAACATGGCCATCGTTGAGTACCTGTCGAAATGCACGTAAGACCAGAATTTCACGTAACGGCGAAGGATTCCAACCGTATGTCTCTGCCAAGGGGAGGTTGCAACTCCTGCCGCGCGCCCGGCGAACGGGGGGCCGGAGAACAAGCGGAATGAGGCTTCCGGGAGAAACCGAAAGGGGTTCTTCCTAAAAAACTGTAGCAAAGAAAGGGCGGATCGGCCCAACCCTTCTTCGCGCTTCAATAGGGGCGGTCTATCGGCGGAGAGAGAACGGGCCGATCCGGCCCTCGGCTGCGCTTTCGCACTAAGGCCCGAGAGGATTACTTCTTGCCGTTCCCTGGGACTCCTTGCGCGCCCCAGAATTCCCGGAGTCGCTGTTCCGGGTCGGCCTCTGTTTTGGATTCTGCCGATGGCTCTGCCATAGGGATGGGCTGCGCCGCAGTCAGGAAAACACCGGTCTTGTCCTGCGACTCAAGGAGCAAACCAGCCTCCTATTTCTGCTGAACCTGTGCGGCGGTCACGCAGTGCAGCTTATCGAACGGAATCGTGCGTGTGAAGTTTCGACCACCATTGCCGTAGTTGTCGAGGACGGTCACGGAGACCTTGTTAACTTCCGGACCGGAGGAGAGTCATTATCGTCGGCGCGCACTAGGGGGGCGTCTCTGCGCCTCGACATTCTTGCGCTTTGTCATAAACCACATTGCATTAGCCTGTATTTCTTCTAAGCGGCCAGTTTCTTCTAGATTGGCGATTTGTCATAAGCCTAACTATGGGTTAGGTGCGAAGTGAGTCCTATCCTGCTTCCAGTCAACCCAGCGGGTCGTAGGAGCCGTGGGATAGACACTGAGGAAGCGGCTTTCGCCGCCGGCTTTCAGTTTCGCATTCTGCTCCCATGCGCCCTTGCCGAACTTGTTGACGGCTGTGTAGATCGCGTCGATCTTTAGCGTGGGTACCTTGAATTCTTCCATGCATCTCTTCAGTACGCTGTCTGCCTGCTCCTTCAGCCACTTTTGAGTCCAGTACATGTAGTCGTGCAAGATTGCGGCGTATGCATACTCTCCATCAGGCCGTAGAATCGACCAAAACTCAGGCGGTATGCTTGCAAGGTCTGTGACGAAGCCTTTTGGAACGTTCAATGAAGGGAATCCTTTTTCATCAGCGTCAGGCGTCCATGAAACTGGACCCTCGACGATGTACATCGGGTCGGCAAAACGAGCGACTACGAGCATCCCTTGCCCCGCGCCGCGCAACTTCTTCTCACCATGCTGAGGAGTCAGCATCCATTGCGACATCCATTCGTTTGCGGCAGGCTGCTTCGTCGGCGTCTGATCCTGCCGGAGCGATAGGGACGAGCCGAGGCTCTGTCGAGGGAGAGCCACTTGTAGCGCACACGGGCCGAGGCCACCTAATATGAAGCTTCGTCTGTCAACCATGGTGTGAGGCTCCTTGCAATGAATGTGTTTGCCATAAGGGTGTCGACTAGCGTACACGAGTACCCATGGCTCGGAAAACCTTCTCTTGCTGGATCATGATCGCAACGCTGACAGTTGGCTGCGCCCGAAAAGTGTTCGGGCAACAACAAGGCGCGACCGCGTCCAGCGGCTCATTGCAGGAAACCGACAAACAGATCAACTCTCTAATCCAGCAAGGCGATACCCTCAAGAGCTCGGGAAAGCTGCGCGAATCTGAAGGATCCTATTACGACGCGCTTCAGTTGGCGCAGAAGGCCCATCGAGTCGAACTCCAAGCTCGCTCGCAACTGAAGATTGCGAACATTGCCGCGATGTTTGGCAATTACGTCTGGGCGGCTAAAGCCGTCGACGCCACCATGCCATTGCTCAGCGAGGAACAATCTCCGGATCTACTCGCCGAGGCAATGGTGCGAAAAGGCCAATATGCCAATCGGCTGAATGACTTTAAGACGGCTCTAGCGGCAAATCTGAAGGCTCTCGAGATCGCTCAAAAGATTCACAATCCGGTAATCGTCGCTGAAGCAGCCAATGGGGCATCAAAATCGCTGGTCTGGTACCAAAAATACGATGATGCAATTGGTTACGCCGCAGCGGGCCTGTCCCTCTGCTCAAAGACGGACGGGGCGGCAAACTGTTATCGAGATGCTTTCGGAAATCTTACCTCTATCTACGCCGCGCGCCATGATTACAACCGATCCTGTGCGACCGCGCTTGCGTCGTTGGGCATGGCCAGAAGGGCGGCGCAATTAAGTCCAATCAGTTATGAAGAAGAATTGGTGATGTGGTGTCTGTCATCCACGGGCCACCTCGATGCGAGCATTTCTGTTGGAATCGCAGCAGTGAATATTGATCAGCAACGTCGAGCGCTTGTAGCGGACCACATAGCTGATGTTCGGTCGTCCTTTGCTCGGAGCACTGCGTCGACCTATGAAGAACTAGCCGATGAATTGTTTCAGATGAACCAGATCGACGAGGGGGAGTATGTACTGGATCTTTTGAAGAGCGTCGCTGTTGGAAGCAGTGATCCCACTTCCAAGGCAGAGCAGAAACTTTTGCCGGTCTCAAAGACCGACCAACAAAGAATTCAGATAGTACTCGATACTTCAACGGCAGCCGCAAAGCAGCTTGAGGCGATTGTCGCGAATGATCCTCTCGACTGGCAACGCCTTTTGCTTACAGATCCGGACAAGCGGTTTTTTCAAAGTCGCTTGGAGAATAGTTTTCTCGGGCTAAACAATGTTGATACGCTGCTCTCTGCCCTAGCACCTACAGAGAATTCCCGTAAGGAGCAACGAGCCCTCCCCCGGAGTTCTATCTCGTCGGTCGTCAAGTCGGCAGGACCGGGAGTCATGTCCCTTTATACGCTCACTCTCTGGGATCACATTGGCGTCGCGCTTACAACACGAGATGGCGTGAAGTACGTAAAGCTCAAGAGAGACGGCAAAGAGGTCGGAATGGTAGACATGATAAAGGCGGCGACCCCATCGATAGGCAAGGTACGCGACTCCGGACGGGATCCTTGGGATGATCTTCAGCTGCTCTACAAGATATTCATCGGCTCGCTACAGCCCGATATCAAGCAGGTTGCTATGCAGTCGCCTGATCGAATACCTACTCTAATTTGGTCGGTGGATGGGGTGCTTCGATTCCTCTCCATCAATGCTCTTTTTGACGGCAGGCAGTTTTTCGTGGAACAAGCCAGAAATGTGTTCTTTAGCCCCGACGTGAATGGCTACTCGCTCGGCGCACCTAAGGTTCGTTCTTTTCGAATGCTTGCAGCTGGAAAGTCGGAGTTTGGTGGCTTTGATAATTTGCAAGATCTCGACGAGGTTGGATTGGAACTCAAATCGATCACCCGCGACCCGGCGGTCTCCGACTCGAACGGCCCAATCCGCGGTCAGATTCTCTTGGACAAGGCATTCACCGTTCAGGGGCTTGTGGAGGGACTCGCGAAGAAGCCAGACATCATCCATTTGGCGACCCACTTCATTCACTCGACGGGCAATGACGATAGCGATTCAGAGGATGGCGTTCTCCTCTTGACTGATGGAAATGACACTAGCAAAATCCGGAAGCTAAGTATTGCGGACTTTCAGGATAGCGTAAGCTTTGATCTCTCAAGCGTTTCGCTTGTGACGTTGTCAGCATGCAGTACTGGAGAAGCGAATGAGATATCGAGCTTGCAAGACGTGGATTCCCTGGCGACAGTTCTGCGTAGGCGAGGCGCGTCTGCTGTATTGGCTCCTCAGTGGAAGACCGATGACGAAGCATCGCGTCTCTTTATGGCTTCGTTCTACACCCTATGGTCTTCTCACCCGACCATAGGAAAGCTGGAAGCGTTGCGGCAAACCCAGTTGAAGATGTTAAACGGAGAGATCGGCAGGAAGTTAAAGCCGCAAGTGGGACTGGCTGCATCTCCGGACCCGCATCTAGGCTTTTTTGCTCATCCGTTTTATTGGGCCACCTACCAACTTGATGGCGATTTTCGCTGAAGCCAGCAAGACTACCTGTATCTGACTGCTAGCGGCAATCTTAGCATTCAAACACTTTCACAAAGGCCTATTGTGAAACCCTTCTGTATCACCGATGAGAGGTTCTATATGGAACGTCAACTCTACGAACACGACTGCAGTGAATCGACTACTTGTCTACCCATGCAGTAGCTTCTGCGTGATTTTTTGATCCAGAAGCCAATCTTCAGCGCCTTGTATAGCATATCGCCGCGATATATGGTTGCGGTCCGCTAGTTGACGTAAGGCAGAGGTCTTCTCTCGATGGACGCTTCCCGGCGCCTGAGCCTTCATGTTCTAGGTGAGTCTTAGTGCTATTGTTAAGCGTGGCGAAACGAGTAATAAAGTAGCCTTGACGCCCTCCTCTCGTGGTTCACTATGCCTGTGGCTTTCGCATTGCACTTCAGCAATTTACTACTGAGCGGTCTTCTGGCTGGCTGCGAGGTCGGAGTTCACTACGGAGTCGGTGCGCCCCCTTCCGTTGTCCAAGACATCGCCCAGATTCAAGTGAGGCAGGCAGCGGCACGACGATTGCGTATTTTGATGCCGGGACTTTTCTTGCTCACTCTCGTTACCGGTGTTGCCCCTCTCCTGATCGGACACAGGGGAAATGGGAGGTTTCGCATTGCCGCGTTGCTTTGCCTCGCGGTATGGAACGTAACCAGAGCATTCGTGACGATTCGGATCAATAGCGCAATGCTGGATTGGTCTCCTGATTCACCACCTGCGAACTGGCGTGCTCGCATCGCGACTGCGCAGCGCTTCCACATCGTCGGCGTCTGGGCCGCACTTCTTGCGTTTGCTCTGTTCCTGACTTCTGTACTATCGCCTGGCTAAGTGCCCGACAATTGGTTAGGAAACGATTGCTGCCTTTAGGATGTATATGTCTCGGCGCGATCGCGGTCGCTATTTTACTGTGGTCTTCCGAAGCCGCACTGACATGCTAGTTCCGGATCCCAGTGTGCTTTCTGCGGTCAACGTGCCACCGTGCGCATTTGCGATCCATCGCGCTATTGGGAGGCCTAGGCCCGTGCCATCCGAGTCGAAGAAGCGCGCATTGGAGGCCCGGTAGAAGCGATCGAAGACTTGTGAGAGTTCTCCGGGAGGAATGCCGATGCCGGTGTCGATCACGTCTATCACGGCTTCAGCTTCGTGGAAGCTCAATCTAAGGCGTACCGATCCGCCCGCTTCAGTGTAGCGGCAGGCGTTCTCAATGAGAATGAGTAGCAGGCGACGCAGATGAGGCCGATCTCCAAGCAGGAGGACGGGTTCTTCCGGAATCGCCGTTGTCCACCGCAGGCCGCGCTTCTCGGCAAGCGCTCTACTCCCAAGGTCTATTTCTTCCACTACAGAGCGCAGGTCCAATTCTTCTAAGCTCAGTTGCTCGGTGTCGGCATCTGTCCGGGCCAGGGTCAACAACTGTTCGATCAATGCTGAGGTTGACTCCGACTCCCGCAAAATAAGGCCAACCATTTCCCTGGCCTCCGCGTTGGGGCGTTCTCGTTCAAGGATGACCTCGGCTGTGGTCCGGATCACTGTAATCGGGGTCCGCAACTCGTGCGAGGCATCGGCAGTAAAGCGCGTGATCCTGGTAAAAGCGGCTTCAAGGCGAGTCAGCATTGCGTTGATTGTCTCGGCGAGCTCCCGCAGCTCGTCCTGCGCTGGAGGCAAGACGATGCGCGTAGACAGACTGCGTTCAGAGATGTCGCGGGTCGAGCGGACCAGGTCATGTACGGGTTTCATCGCACGTCCACTGAGCCAGTAGCCGCCGAGGCCGGCAAGACAGATGATGAGCGGTAGGAACGTCCACGCACCTTTCCTGAAGGTTTCGAGGACCGCGTAGAGCGAGTTAATGTCCGTTGCGACCTGAATTCTGTAATCCTTGTTTCCGAATTGCATAACGGATGCGAGGACACGGACGTCGCCGTGACGGCGATAGTAGGTGGTGAAATCTCCCTGATCGCGATGATGACGGTAGTGGTGCTGAAGCTGGGTCACGTTCAGCGGCACTTCGAGCTCACGCATGGCCGGTGACTGGAAGAGCATAAGTCCGGAGGAGTTGGTGACCTGGTAAAGCTCATCGCCTGGCGCCAGTCCGACCGATGCTGGAAGGAGATTCGCGTTGGCGGCGGCATGCGAAGAAGCATTGGATTCCAGGAAGCGCTTAATGGTGTCGCGGCGCACTTCAAGCTGTGTATCCACGGTGTCTTCAATCGCCTGCTGTATGCCAAAGTACATCGCGAGGCAAGACACGGAGAGCGAGGCAAAAATCACAAGTAGATACCACGCGGTGAGCCGTAAACGAATCGGCAGGGGCCTCATGATCGAACCGCAGAATCCATGCGGTAGCCGACGCCACGAACCGTCTGGATGAGGCTCTGCTCTCGGTTGACATCGATCTTCAGGCGCAATGCCCGAACGAACACCTCGAGCGTGTTAGGCGATATGTCTGGGTTGTCGCTCCAGATGCGCTCTAGAATTGCCTCTCTGGTGAGCACGTGACCGGCACGCCGCATCAGGTATTCGAGGAGCGCGAACTCCCTGCGGGTAAGGGCTACGGGCAAGCCGGCGCGGCTGACCTGGGCGTAAGCGGGATCGAGAACCAGATCCCCAACTTGAACGCGAACGTTCTTGACCGCTGGTCCTTTGCGGGCGACGGCACGAAGCCGCGCCAGAAACTCCGCCATGGCAAATGGTTTCGTGAGGTAATCGTCAATGCCAAGGTCGAGTGCCACCACAATGTCAGCGACGGTGTCACGAGCGGTTAGCGCCAGCACAGGCAGTTGATGGCCGCCGTTGCGCAAACGCCGTATCACCCCGAGACCATCGATTCCTGGCAGCATGATATCGAGCACCATCACGTCGAATAAACCCATCTCAACATGGACCAGACCATCTTCCCCATCGAAGGCCAAGACGACCGTGTGGCCTTTTTCTTCAAGGCTGGTCTTCAGCATCTTGGCAAGACTACGTTTATCCTCCACGATGAGGATGTGCATGGCATCGCGCCTCTTTTCTCTTCATTATCGGCTATGTACCAGCGTAGTCTGGGTTCGAAAACACAATGCCAAACAAGGCTTGCAGCTGCGCCTCAAACAGTGTGCGGATGCATCAAGTAGTGTTGCCTAAGAAGATCCTTACCGTAGTCGTTTCCGTTCGGCGTACGCAATACAGTGTGGATGTGCTGGCGTGTTGCTTTGCTCGGGTCGGTGGCAAAACGCTCGAGATTTGCAGGTGCCTGATGATCGAATTCGATGACTATGACGGGACTCTGGATGCGGTAGTAATAAACGCTGTCGGATTCGGTGCCGCCTATCCAGGAAAACCAGGTATTGTCGAAGTGTCTGTCAACTTCGTTCATCTTTACCCGCGCATGGTCGTCGTCCATGTTGCTGACGTAAAGATGGACTAGGTCGCGGAGCTTCTGGCGAGCATCGGCTGGCAACTCATTCACTTGGAGGCCAGCATAGTCCAGAATGACATTGTCCTTGAAGGCCTCGGTAAGGTTGTTGTTGCCGGTCTTGGAGAACTTGAGAACGGCTTGCCGCTGCTGCATTTGCGGCAGCGATCGCACAAGGGCGAGACCGTCGTTTTGTTCCTTTTGCAAGACGGCTAGACCCTTGTATTTTCCCGATGTGGCGTGAGTAGGCTCGGACCCGAGGAAGAGTGGGGTCGCGACAACCTGATCGCCAAGGACAAAGTAGTTAATGATCGCGTGCGGGCCTTGGAACTGCCACCCCCAGGGCTCCAGGGCTGAAGGCTTGCCCATTATCGTGAAGTAATAGCCCCATTCTCCGTCAACGAGGTGATCTTGGATCATCTCGGCGAGAGTTTCATTGAGGCGCATGATGTTGCGCGTCAGTTCAAAGCCTTTTGCGCTCAGCGAAGCGCGCATGAGGCCCAGCGCGGCATTGCGCTGCGCGGCTGTCATCTCACGCATGCTGACGCCTTCGCGCACGTAGTATCCCTGATTCATCCACTTTCGCCACTGCGGGTCGTCAACCGGGAACATTGTGCGCACCAACTGCTGATCGGCTAGCGTAGCCATGTAGCGGACCGCTGCGTTGCGAACAGCATCGGTGGAGCAATAGCAAGGTGCAACCTTGTAAAGGTCAGGGATGACGTTGCCGTTGGTTGTGACGCCTTTGAATGGATCAGCAAGTCCAGCTCGCTCCCTGGCTTCAGAGGTCCGTCGATAGCTTTCCGCGAGGTCACCCCGGTCGATTGTGCTGGCTTGACTAAAAGCGTAGGGCGCAACAATGCTTGCGGCGAAAAGAGAAGAAAGGAAGTGGCGCCTCGAGGGCGATGCCGTCGCAGGATCGAGTGTTTGGGTGTGGTCGTTAGCAGGATGAGTGAGTTCCATGGCGTCGTGACTCCGTTGATGGCTTTTCTTGCCTTCTGGACACTGAGCCTATGAGTGATAACTGAAGATTTGCTGTAGAGCGCAAAGCCGTAACCGATTGCAGCAAATCCTCAGGATGCATCTCTAGAGTTGCCTTCGTTGTGAACACAATCAAAATGACGGAAGGGATCAGGACTTATGAACGGAATGTTTTCTCAGCAAGTATGATCATCGCGATGGCGGCGCTCTTGACGAGAACCGTATATCCGAAACAACTAGCCGCGGAGAAGTACGCGTTGGTCGCGAAAACTAAGCACGTCAGTTTCCGCCTGCGTAACGAGACACTGGTGAAGATGAAGGTCAAGGTCGGTAACAACGAGGTGACTTTAGATCCTGGCATTACGGTTGCGGTGAAATGCGCAATCGGCGACAAACTAGTTGTGGTTGATGACACTCCAGGGCGTCCCGCAGGAACCGTACTCACAATCGCTGGTGCAGAACTCAGCGACAACACGCTGGTATTTCACTGATAGCAACACTCCCAGTTGGATTCGGTATGGAATCGGCGTCGAAATGTTTAAGCGGCTCGGCGCCTGTTACTGAACTGCAGGATCGGAGGAACTTAGCTCTGCAACGTGAGTGCAAGCGTACGCGAACCGAGAAGATAGAAAACAGGCGCGTTTGTTAAGCACGCTATCAATAATCCGGCATTTGCGGTCTGACAATACGCCAGAGGTCGGTTGCGCCACTCATACTGGTGACGCTCGCAACAATTTCCGGCTGCAACATGGGAGATGACTGTGCTTACTACTTTGGCCGAAACCATTGGATCAAAATGGGTGCGCTAGTACTATTCTTAAATGAGCGTCCGTCAGCGGGCAATCTCTGCAAGGCGCGTGGCTGCCATGATCGTCCTGTGCAATGCGGCCACAAAGTTGGAGAGCTCGCTTACGCACACCTAGGCTTCGTGTATTCGTCTATGGTCCTCATTTCTAGAACAAGTCCTATATGGCCACACGTGCGCGAAGATGCTCGATATCCTGCATTGGGGGACTGCCGAAGAAACGCCGATACTCCCTACTGAACTGGGAGGCACTTTCATATCCGACCCGCCGACTCGCGGTACCTGCGTCAAGCGACTCAGAGAGGAGGATACGACGAGCCTCCTGGAGCCTCAACTGCTTTTGATATTGAAGCGGGCTCATAGACGTAACGGCGCGAAACCAACTGTGCATTGCAGAGGGGCTCATCCGCATCTCGCGGGCGAGCTCTTCCATGCGGATGGGTCGACTCAAGTTCCGTTTGAGCCATGCAAGGCCCGCCGCAACACGCTGCACTTTTCCGCTATCGGCGGCTATACGCCGCAAGAGCCCACCCTGCTCACTGAGCAGCAGTTTATAGAAGATCTCGCGTCGTATAAGCGGTGCGAGCACAGGGATTTGAGCGGGCTTTCTCAGCAGTTTGGTGAGCCGAACTACTGCATCCATAAGTTCATCGTCCATCGAGCCGACCATGAGACCTGGACGCAACGGCGGAGCAATCTCACATGGAAGATCTGTTTCACGCATAAGGGAGGTAATTTCTTCAAGATCCAGCACCAAGCTGAGCCCAAGGAAGGGCTTGGCGCGTGTAGCTTGCTCGATCTGTCCCACCAGTGGAAGATCCAGCGAGACGAGCAGGTACTTATCAGGGTTGTAGACAAAACGTTGGTCGTTCAGCAACGTCGACTTGGACCCCTGCGCGACCACACAGAAAACCGCTTGATTGACCGAGGTGCGCGGCACCTCGGTCGTAGAGTACCGAGTGAGAAAAAGGCCAGTAATGGCTGTTTCGTGCGAACCCTCTCTGCCGCATTGCTCCTGGATAATTCCTGCAAGCCGTTCCGCCTTTGCCATTCAGATCCTCTTCTAACGCTTCATCTATTGGACGCCGTTGCGACGCGCACGATCCAGTGATCTGTAGGAATAGGCAATACTTCAAGCGGATTGTTCAATCCGGTGCCCCGACGAGCCTCATCTGATATTCAGATCGACATCATCAACGGAGCGTGACATATGGGCAAACTGGACGGCAAGATTGCACTGATTACGGGCGGAAGCGAAGGGATGGGCTTAGATACAGCAAAAGAGTTCATTAGCGAAGGCGCATTTGTCTTCATCACAGGTCGTCGAAAAGCCGCCCTCGACCGTGCCATCGCCAGTCTGGGAGAGAACTCGGCGGCCATTCAGGCCGACGCAGGCAAAGTCGAGGACTTGAGCCGCATGTATGCCGAGATCAAGGAAAAGAAAGGCAAGCTCGACACATTGTTCGCGAACGCCGGTATCTACGAGCAGATGCCCTACGAGAAAGTCACTCAAGACTTTTACGACCAATGTGCGGACATCAATGCCAAGGGCGTGTTCTTTACGATTCAAAAGGCGATTCCGCTCATGAATCAGAACGGCTCCATCATCCTTAACGGTTCCTTCATCGGTAGCTCAGGCTTTCCAGGCATGGCCGTATATGGTGCGACAAAGGCTGCCGTCAGAAGTTTTGCGCGCACCTTTACGGCAGAGCTTAGAGGTGTGGGTCCTCGCATCAACGTGATTAGCCCTGGGCCGATCGACACCCCAGGAAACGCTTCAACACTTGTTAACAACAAAGAGATGCGCGAATACGTGACCAACATGGTGCCGCGCGGTCGAATAGGCCGAGGCAGCGATATCGCAAAGGCAGCGGTATTCCTCGCCTCTGATGATTCGACCTTTGTGGCCGGAGTAGAACTCTTCGTCGATGGTGGCATAGAGGCTATATGAATAGGGTTCGAACGCGATAATAATGTCGCAAGTGGGCCGTCAGTCAGAGAAGTCCGGCAATGTCGCCGGCATCTAAGATGTCAGGCGTAGAGGTGATTAACGTGGCAAAAACACTCGGAGTGGGAATCATTGGTGCAAGCGCGGAGCGGGGATGGGCTAAGCTCGCGCACGTCCCGGCCATCCAGCATCTTGCTGGCGTGGAACTCGTCGCTGTTGCTTCAGGTACCCAGCAAAAAGCAGACGTTGCCGCTGAAGCGTTTGGTGCGAAACGAGGCTATGCAGATGGCACAGACGTGGTTGAGGATCCCAGCGTCGATATCGTGACAGTGGCCGTGAAAGTACCGGATCATCGTGAACTGGTGCTGGCAGCGCTCACCGCAGGCAAACACATTTACTGCGAATGGCCGCTCGGACGCAATCTCGCGGAAACAGAAGAACTGGCGAAGGCCGCTGAGGCAGCGAAGGTACACGTGGCCATCGGCCTGCAGACACGCCTCAACCCGGCGCTTCTGCAGGCGCGCGAACTGATCGTCTCCGGAGCCATCGGCCGCCTGCTAAGCGCTCACGTTCTCTCCACCACGGTCGCATTTGGACCGCAGGTTGAAGCGGCCATGGCGTTTGCGGAAGATGCCGGGAACGGCGTAACGCTGGTGACGATCCAAGGCGCCCACACAATCGATTTTGCAATTGCTCTGCTGGGTCCTTTGACGGAACTGACAGCCCTGACCACAACCCAGTTTCCGAATGTCCAGGTGGGCAATCCACCGGTACAGAAAGTTCGGTCAACGCCGGATCACCTACTTATCCAGGCGCGCCTCAGCGGCAATGTCGCTCTATCGATGGAAGTGGCCGGTGGGAGGCCCGCTGAAGCAGTACCGTTTCGTATGGAGGTGATAGGAGAGAGTGGTGTTCTGGTGTTGGAAGGCGGAGCTATGCGAGGATTTCAGTCTGGTAAGCTCACCTTGTTCCTGAATGGCGAGCTTCAGCAGATCGACGAGGGTGAAGTGACTGCGCTACCGGAGGAGGTCGCTAATGTGGCAGCGACGTATGCAGCTCTTCGTAATGACATCATCTCCGGAACCTCGACTGTGCCCGATTTTCTGCACGCGGTGCACTTGTCCAAGCTTATTCAGGATCTTTCATCTTCCGCACAGACTGGGGTATGCAAGAAGGCAGAAGGCTGGCCAGTGTAGTGGTTGGCAAACAGGTTCGTGTTGTCATTCCGTAATCACGATTGCACCGGCCTAGTCCTTAACCCTCAGCTTCGCTTCTGAAGGTTCCTACGTACCTTCTCTTGAATAGACTTCGCAGCTCATAAACCAGCCGCTTAGGCTGCTCCTCGGCAATGTAGTATCCGCTGTTATCAACCATTACGGCCCGCATATCCTCGGCTAGGGGCGAATTTCAACTTCCAGATCGGCCCCGAAACCCGCGGAACCGTCAGCTTCATAGCTGGAGTCAGCAGTTTGTTTGAGGCGTTTTCTTGCGTGTGCGCCGCATCGCCATCTTGTGCATACGCAAGATGGCGATTCCAGCTCAATGACTGATGTGCCTAAAGGCGGTCCGTATCGTAGTCCGTCGTAAGCTGATATAGGACCTATGGGTTACAATCTTGCTCACGCATGAAGCAGAGTGACGATGCAATTCGTCTGCGCTAATTCTGCTTGCCGCCGCCGGTAACGTTCGTTGTCAAGCGCTTAGAAAAGAATTCGCGAACGACCGCGCCCGCCGCTTGACCACCGATGCCAATCGCCGCCTGCGTAAACACCAATCCAACTCCCCTGTTCGCGTGTGGGTAATAAAGATTTGACAACGCTCCAGATCCTATATCTCCAACTAGGTATGACAAATTAGGCGTCACATGGCCTTAGTCGCTGCGCGTCACAAACGCGTAGCTGACTGCATGATAGAGGCGCTGCTTCTTAGTGCCCGAGCCCTGGTAGAAGTATCGCGGATCCTCGTGAAGAATCGCAGGGAATACCGCATGGCTCAGGAAGTCATTTGTCAGGGTATCGCCTAGAGCCGCACCAAAGCGTTTACCGAAGCCCGGGGCGTCATTCCCGTAACCTGGGTAAGTTCTTTCTGCTTGTTGTATTCCCGCGATGGCAGCAACGCCGAACAACGACACCGGATCGAAAGTGTCATGCGCTGTCAGTGACCGCTTTTGCCGTGCGGTGAGGGGGGAGGCGTCATATACATAGCTTGTGAAATAGTTAGGAAATAGCCCAAATACGCGTTGGCGTTCCTCCGCCTTCAGTTGCTCCGCGGCGATCTGTTCTGTGGGACGTACGGTGACTTCAGTGTCCGTAGCCGCAATGGCGAGCACGATTTGCGGCAGTTCTTGCGTTTGCTGGGGTGAAAGGATCAGCGCTTTGGAAACAAAGGTCGTGAAGCCCGTTGCACGTACCGCGACGACAAATGAACCAGATGGTAGCTTTGCAACGCTGAATCGACCGTCTTGGCCCGACTTGAGGACTGACTGCTGAGACTCGCCTACCCTTGACACCGTGATCTCCGCACCCGAGATGGCCGCTCCTGTCGGGTCCAACACCAGACCGAAGATACGAGCTTGATCGGACGAGGGCGGAATTTCGAGAATGGCGCGTTGTTCAATCGACTGAGGCTGCGGAGCGTCTGGTAGATCGTAGTTGCTCTTGAAAGCGCTTATGTTTGTTTGTCCTAAAGGAGTTTGATTTGCGGGCGTCGTTTTCCCTTGATGGCCAGATAGCGCCGACAACTCTTGCTTGGAGTACTGAGTCTCTACTTCATCACTCGTCAGTTGGACCAGCACACTATGAAAAGACATCGCTGGAAGTTGTTGGACTTGAGCATACCAGCCTGGTGGTTGTATTAGAGGGTCCTGGCTTTGGGCGGCAAGGCTTGCGGGCAAGAAGACCAGTATGAGCGAGAGAGCAATTCTTGCAGGCATGACGTTTTCTCCAAGTAAGGTTCCGCTGTTGGCCCCGCCGCTGCTGCTCAGATGGCGATTGCCGGCGAAGGGCGAGTAGTTGCAGGGCGTGCAAAAGAGGTACTAAGGGGCCTCTTGAATCGTCTGCCCTCCGCACTAGGGGTTCAGATGAACCGCACCCATCAATTGCACAAGACCGTTGCGTAACGCATCAGCACGTTGGCCTCAGTCTCTTTATTCCAGTGACCCTCTGCGTTCGCCTTCGCCAACTCCCGAAATGAATTGATGTAGAAGGCAGGGGTAAAAGTCGTCATGAACAGGACTGGTTGATCGCTTACATTCTCGAATTCGTGCGATGCCCCAGGTGGAATCACCACGTAGTCTCCAGCCTCGGCGTTCCATTGATCGTTGCCCACAGTGAAGCGAAGAACTCCGTTTGTGATGTAGAAGCTTTCGTCATGCATGAGATGGATATGAGGAGTCGGGCCATGGACATGTGGCGGAAGGATTGAGGAAATGGCACTGATGCGGTTATCAGTACCTGATCCGTCTTCCACTATTTGAATGGTCGTGAGCCCAAACTGCAGGATTTCCCCGCCATTTGCACGAGTGATCTTTGAGGTTGACATCTACGTTCTCCTTGATGACTGCGGTTTGGTGAAGTCTTGCTTTTGAGCGTTGTTGCTTTCCAATCGAATCGGCAAAGCTGTTCAGCAGTCGATCTGTGAGCTTCTTCTATAGCCAGCCCCATAGAACAAAGACGGACAGAGCCAGCATGAAGAAATTGAAGGGCGTTTCATTGATCTCGCTCCGCCGAGCGTGGAAGCCAATTGCCAGCACCTGCAGCACGGTGCAGCAAAGTGCTGCAGCGACAGTCAGTTGAGGCAAAATGTTGGTAAGAGCTGGCAGGAGGACGCCGAGGCCCCCAGCGAGATCAACTGCGCCAACGAACCTCAGAAAAGGCTTTGATACCTGTCCGGTCCACGAGAAGAGCTTCGATAATTTCGCGACCGGTACCATTAGCTTCATGACGCCTCCTGCCACGAGAGCACCAGAGATGAGGACCTGTGTCACCCAGAGGATGATTCGTATCATTCCGCCATGAGCGGTGTAAGAAAGAAGGGTCACATGATGCATCTGGCCTCCCCGGTCCCAAAAGACGAATGTTGGTGAAGGATCGAAATGACTACAGACCTCAACGAAGTTCTGTACTGCGACCGACAATCGGTTCGAATACGAGCACCTCGGCACCTCGTATTCGCGAGCAAACGACGTAAACTTTGTGGGTCTGCGGATCGATGGCTAGGGTATGGCCGCCGGCCGCGGTCCGAATGGTCTCAATTGCGCGATACACCCGCGGAGAGCTCTCCTCCACCACCGTCATGCTTCCGGCGGAGTTCGCCGTATAAACTCGGCGAAGGCCCGCGTCCCAAGCAATAGAGTCCACATACCGTCCTACAGGAACTGTAGCGATTATGGACCCGGTCTTCAGATCCATTACGACGAGCAATTGATTGAAACATCCGATAAAGAGCACCCTGCGTTCCGGGTCGATCGCTGATCCATGTGGATTCTTACAGGGTCCGAGCGCAAAACGAGATACGACGCTCTTTGCGTAGGGGCTAACAACGACGACTTCGCTCGTGTCTTCAAGAGGCTGATAAATGAGGCCTGTGCTCTCGTCTACCTGCGGGAACTCGGGAGCTCCGCCTAGAGATATGGAGAACGGGTGCGCGGGGTCCGCATCAGGCACCAGCGTCGCAGTATCTCCTGCGTTGTTCCCGGCGTAAGCCAGACCTGCATGGCTGTCGAAGACAATGCCGTCTGGTTCTCGACCGGAAGGAATCAATGTCCAAGAGAGCGGGTTCTCGGCTTTTATCGCCGCAATCGCATTCTTACCTCCGAGAGAAGCAAACGCCATGCCCGAAGCGTCGGAGAATGCCACTCCATGAACACCGGTCATTTCTGTAGCAAAGGTCTGGACCTTTCCAATGCGTGTGTCGATCGCAAGCAGTTGATTTGCGCTGCCGTACGCGACATACAAGACGCCATTATGTACTGTTGCGTAGTCCGTTCCAGACAAGAGGCTATGTGTTGCTGGAATCAAGATCTTGACAGTGAATCTCATAGTCCGTCCGCTCGCCGGCCCACCGGATAATATGACCACCACGCCAGCCAGCAAGAGCGTACAAACAGCTGTGAGGAAGAGAGTTCCGCGTAAAGCGAAAAGCTGCAACGAACTTAGTTGTGCTCGACTAGATGACGCCACCTGTTGGCTCGTTTCGTGCATAGACAAACCGTAACACAGATTTCGGTTTGTGTCTTGCGTTATGATCCGTGTCATGAAGACAGCCAAACGAAAGGCGGCCAAGCCAGTCTCGCGAGGCGGACGTCCACCGGCGAATCAAGCTGAGAGCAGGAGGGAGGCCCTCCTCGACGCGGCTACTATCGTGTTTCTGGAATCGGGTTTCGCCGGAGCAAAGATGACGTCCATCGCGAGAAAGGCGGGCGCCTCAATGGAGACGCTCTATGCTCGCTACCCAAACAAGTATGAACTTTTCACTGCCCTGCTTGCCCGTAAGGCTTCTGGTCTGCTCGATGTCATCGGGCCGCTGGATCCGAACGTCGAACCGCGAGATGAGCTGGCGCGATATGGACTGGAATTGCTCTCCATGGTTGCCATGCCCGACACTCAGCAGCTTCACCGCATTGTGATCGCCGGCAGCATAGAATCGCCCAAGCTGGGGACAATGCTGTGGGAGTTAGGGCCGGGTCGCGGCTTCAATATACTGCGGAACTACATGCACGAACTCAAGACAAGGGGGGTTCTGAGTGTCGTCGATCCTGACAGGGCCGCCCGGATGTTGATGGGAATGTTTGCCGGTGAAACAGTGCTCCGTACCACCTTGGGTTTGGGAACAGTAATCGACACGAAAGAGGCGCAACGCGATTGGGTCACCTACGTTGTAGACAGCTTTCTACAAGCCTGTCGGTGACTGATGCTATGCACCAGGCGGGTTGGACAAACCTTTGCTCGTGCACGCTCGATCATCAGATGAAGTGCTCCGGACGAGTTCGTTGTGCAAACTTCCCCTGATCAGACCAATCATTTCGTGTCTCTCGGTGCTGCACCCACTCAAACAAAGCGTGATCTCATCGGATAGCAGACTCCGTCTGTCAAATGCTGGCTAGTCGCCGTAGTTCTTTCTCGTTCACTCGACGGTACCCAGGCGATAAGGCCAGCAAATAAGGCTTGGCAGCGACACTATGATCGGGGACTGGAAGAATGATGCGAATTGGAGAGCTTACAAAGCAGGCAAAGGCGACCGCGCGAACGGTACGCAATTATGAGAGCCTCGGCCTTATTCCGACTGGCGAGCGGGAGGCTCAGGGCAGCACCGGTATCCCAAACAGACGGTTGCCCGCTTGAAACAAGATTATCAGCTTGATGCGCTGGGCCTGAGTCTTGAAGAGATAGACAGAGCCATTCCACTCTATTTTGAAGACCCAAGCGGCAAGCGAGCGAAGGTCAAGGTGCTTGAGCTGCTTCGCGGTCATCTAGCAGAGACGGAGGCTCAACTCAGTTGTCCGGCGTCGCCGACACCCTCGATTGGATCTGGGACTCTTTCATCAGTTGGCGGAGAGCATGGCAAGGCTGATCCGATCTTGCAAACACTTCTACAACTGACTCGATCGCCCATTGAGTAGCAAGAAACGTTAGTACCTTAGCCATCGACATGGGCAACGCCCTGGCTCTGCGACAGGGCCGGTTGCGCCAGAAGCTGTAAGAGATGGCTTGATGTCCGCGGCCGGAGCATCGGTCACGATCACCGTCGAGCGACGCGTGGGAGCACGCTGCTGTGGCGTGGGCGCAGCAATCGACAACGCAGAAGTCATGCCTGTCGCTTTGAGGCCAAATGGCGGATGCGAACGAGTCCCAGAGCTCTTCAGGAGACGCTCAGTTTTCCTACTTAGTCTCGCTTCATGATGAACCAATTTCACGTAAGCGTACAACAAGACCTTAAGAAGACGGGCGTCATGGCGATAATAGCCCTGACATTGCTGTGTTTCCCATCCTTTGTGTCTGCGCAGGTAGGCCTTTCTCTTTACGGATTAGTCCAAGATCCGTCTGGGGCTGTCATTCCGCACGCTCAAATTCGGCTGCTATCCAGTCAAGGCATGGTGGTGGACGAGCAACTCACAGACGCCCGTGGGAACTTTCGCCTCAGTAAAGCTTTCGAAAACGGCTTTAGGTTAGAGGTGACAGAGTCCGGATTCCGCAAAGCGCAACAATCCATCACATTCGCGGCAAGCCGCAATGCCATTGTGATCACCCTCCAGGTCGAGGCTGAGGAGGTGACCGTGAACGTAGGCAATGAACTATCTTCCACGCTCAGCACGGACATCGCTAAGAACCAGAATGCTACCGAGCTGAACCGCAATGCGCTTGATCGATTGCCTGTGCTCGACGCGGACTACATCAGTACGCTTTCCCGTTTCCTTGACCAGGACTCGCTCGCGACGAGTGGTGTTTCTTTGGTCGTCAATGGCGTGGAAGCGAACGGGCCAGGTGTGACGGCTTCTGCAGTCAAAAGCGTCAAGATCAACCAGAATCCCTATTCCGTGGTTTTTTCTAGGCCTGGACGTGCGCGTCTGGAACTCGAAACTGAGGGCGGAACGCCGAAGTTCCATGGCACAGTCAATTACCTGGAACGTGACGCGATCTTTGACGCGCGCCCGGCGTTCGCCGCGGTGAAGCCTTCAGAGCGCCGCGACTATGTAGAAGGCTCGCTCACTGGACCGCTCTCGCATAGCAGGAAGACCACCTTTTTAGGCTCGGGTCAATATGACGACGATGAGACGCAGGCGATTGTCTTGGCCGCTTTACCGAACGGTGCCATCAACGAGAACGTTCCAAACCCCACACACCATCTTTTTCTCTCTGGTCGAGGGTTCCGTGACTATGGTCAATCGAATCAGTTCTGGATCGGATACTCCTACGAACGCGAAACAAACACCAATCTGGGTGTAGGCGGGACAGTGCTCCCTGAGGCGGGGAGAAACGAAATCTCTTATGAACACGAGATCAACGTGCAGGATCGCCTTATCATCTCGCCGCGACTCGTGAACGTAGGCCATTTTCTCGTGGGCCACAATCTGGACAGAATGACGAGTATTACTGCGGCGGCTCAAATCAACGTACCGGGATCCTTTACAGGAGGCGGTGCGCAGGCCGACATGCTCCGCACAGAATCGCATTTCGACGGAACCGACCTGGTCACGTACAGCACTGGCAAACAGGTGTTGACTTTCGGCATCGACATTCCCGATATCAGCCGGCGCGGCAACGATGATTTAACCAATAGGCAGGGCACCTATTCGTTCATTGATCTACAAAGCTTCCAAACTAGCACGCCCTTCCAGTACAGCGTTCAAGCCGGTTCTGGGCACGTGAGTTTTGTTGAAAAGGTTATCGCCGGTTTCTTTGCCGACAACCTTCGTCTTTCGCCGCGTCTCTCGATAGAGGCTGGCGCGCGCTACTACTTCCAGAATTACTTCAATGACGTCGCGCACGACGTCGCGCCACGCGTGAGCTTCGCGTTCGCCCCGTTGCCCAGGGGTTCGACCGTCATTCGCGGAGGGGCCGGAGTCTTCTTCGACCGGACCGGTCCAAGCCCTATCGCGGATCTGAAGCATTACAACGGTGTCAACATCGCGCGCTACATCATCACCAATCCAGGTTATCCGTCAACATCCAGTCAGCTGGCCGGCACACCAACAAGTATTGTGACGCTTGATTGCCGCACTCGCATTCCTTACACCTTTCAGTACGGCGTCGGAGTGGAACAGCAGATCACTGCGAAGAGTTCAGTCGCGTTCAACTACCAGGGCTCGCGAGGAATCGACCTCTTCCGGTCCGTGGACACGAACGCGCCCCTGCCGCCGACCTTTATCGGCGCTCTAAAGGCCGGGCTCGGGCAGGTGCGGCAGATACAGTCCGAGGGATATCTAAAAGCCAACTCGCTGGAGATTACGTTTCGCGGAGAGCCGAGCCGCTTCTTTACCGGTCAGGCGCAATACCTGTTGTCCAAGGCCTACAACAACACGAGCGGCGTTCGATATTTCCCTGCCGACAGCTATGCTCCCAATGCGGAGTGGTCACGCTCGGACAACGACGCCCGTCAGAAGTTCAATCTGTTAGGCACCGTGCACGCGAACGGTTGGTTCGATCTAGGAATAGCATTTTCGACCCACTCCGAATTGCCCTTCGACGTTACGACCGGAGATGACAACAACAACGACGGTGTCATCAACGATCGTCCAGTCGGTACGCCACGAAACTCGCTGCACGGCCCCGGCTTTGTGGATCTCGATCTAGATCTGTCTCGCGAGTTCCGCCTCAACAAACGCACGGACGGTCCGGTGCTAACTTCCTCGTTGAGTTCCTTTAACGTATCGAACCACCAGAACGACACTACCTACATCGGTGTGATCACGTCACCGTTTTTTGATTCGGCAGTCGCGGCGCAACCCTCACGGCGCATGCAGTTGAGCCTGCGGATCAAGTTCTAAGGATCTACCTCGAGCTTCCGAGGGAAGCTACAAAGGCCATTGTTAACCATAAGAATAGTCGCCTACTCTGAGAACGCGCCGAAGAATTCCTACGTCGCTCGCAGAGATAAACGTGGCAAGGACGAATAGTCGCGCTTCCATGTTAGGCTCACAACCCCTCGAGTGCATTCGCCCTGCAGTGGGCGCTCTTCGGTTCACGCAGAGCCACAATCGAGTCCGTTCCGACCGTGTGTAGGTCAACGATGTAACCCCGCCGCCAACGGTGTTTGTTGGCGCGCCGCCGGTCGGCACCCTGTTGGAGTCGCTTCCCGCCACGTATCGAGAGGACCCTGTGTTTCCCACTTGATCGGTCGGCCTCAGCGACCGACCAGGAAACAGACGCTTAAGAATCCTCTGTTCCCGCCAAGCAAAGTCTCTTCTCGGAGCGCCGTGACTGAAGTGTCAGCCCGTGATTTTGGGATAGCGGTGTCGCGGGCTGCCACAGTGATCCTGGTCAGTGTCTGCGTAGCAGGTCGCAAACGGTTCGTTTCATGTTTTGATACCGACCGTGCGACCACTCAGTCCGAAAGCGCACTTCAGTTTCTGCGCTCGCTTGTATCGCAACGGTAACAAAGTTGACAGGCTTTAGATTTTTCTCTAGCCTGACGGAGGAAGCCGTGGAAGCGCTTCCACAGCGGGAAACATATTGATGCAGCCTCTTAGTGTGGCCCTTACCGTTTGCTCATGCTTACCGGCGCCTTGCCGTCCCGGCTGCAGCTCAAACGCTCATTTCAGATAATGACATTGCCGTAGCGGATGTAGGTTGGCCCTTTGGGAGGGATCATGGCGCGCGCCCCGACTGAATACAACGAGAAATACCTCCCAGTTCAAGTCTGCGTGAACTGCGGACATGTTTCCAAACGTTCAGACCTCGATGCATTACCAAATCCCAGTGGCATCTTTAAGTGTCCAGCGTGCGGGAGCGAAGGCAGACTGAACATCGAAATCAGAGAGCTTGAGATTCAGAGCTAGTTCGTTCAGAGAAAATCTGATCGACCATTCCGAAGCTATGCCGAGGTTGTGGTGCGCTGTCTACCGCCTAGTCTTCTCCCGACGGCTTTCACGAATTGCGTCAACGGCATCGAATCACAATCTGACCGAATGGCAAGGACTGTAGTCATTGAGAGCCCCTCTGCTATAAGCGGACGAATGGTCATTCCGCGGTCGAGTACGCGCCATGCTCCTGTCTTGGTGAGCGTTGCAACACCATCCGCTTCCAGCACCAACTGCACAGCCTCTTCCGCGGTCGTCACGTGATGGACCGCAGAAGGCTGCACACGCTGCTTTTCGAGACTCTGCGTCAGCTTGTCATACAGGTTCGGATGTACGTGCCTTGCAAATCTGACCCAGGTTTTTCCCTGAAGATCTCCTAGCCTCGCCACCTTGCGACGGGCTATTTCGTTCTCCTCGCGAAGGAGTAGGTAGAAGGGACTGGTGGCCAGTTCTAGGGTAGAAAGTTGAGAATCTGGATTTCCCTCGGTGAGAACAGCCATGTCAAGCACGCCTATGAGCACTTGCTTGCTTAATTCCGCAGAGAAATTGCTTTCTACGTCCAATCGGATCGCCGGAAACTCCTCCCGCTGGATCGCGTTGAGTGCCGAAATCAGATAAGGATCAACATAGGGGGACTTACCCAGGTGTAAAACGGTTTTGGACTCTGTATATGCTTCTCTTGACAATTGAACCGCACGGTCCTGCATCATAAGCGCGATGCGCGCGTGTTGAACGAACACTTTACCCGCAGGAGTCAGTAGCAACTGTCGGCTGTTCCGCACAAACAAATCATGGCCTAAAAACTCTTCAAGAGCGAGAATCTGTTTGCTCACAGCTGACTGTGTAATGTTCAGTTTTATGGCAGCTTTCGAAAGACTGCCCTCGTCCGTCACTGTGACGGCAGCCACAAGATGCTTGCTATCAACCTTAGACATGGGCCCAACCCCCGCAAATCTCCTAGGGGCGCGCGGGCAATCCCTGGTGCTGCCCAGTGTTCCCCTTGAACAGCGGTGTGTCAAGTGCCGTTCCCGATATTCAAGCATCACAGGAATGCAAGTGAATGTTGTATTCCGATCTGGAATACATGGCCAGCCAACTGGGTCATCCAGACATCTGTGCCAGAGCTGTCACCGTCCTTGCCTATGATGGAAGTATCATCAACCCTTGAGGCAGCATGCAACACACTTTACGGAGTTCGACGCCTGTTATCGCCCCTTCACGGAAGATCGCGAAACAGCTCTCGGGACGAAACGGACAAGGCCTTAGCAAGCTTAACGATGTTCTCGAGCGCAATATTGCGTTCTCCGCGTTCGACCCCGCCAATGTAATTCCGGTGAAGTCCCGCTCGCTCTGCAAGCTCCTCTTGCGACAGGCCTTGTTCGACGCGAAGCGAACGCACCAAGCTTCCAAATCGGGCTCTAATCGACGGAGAGGACACCTCTCATCGTTGCGGGCTGACCACTATGAGTCTACACACGATGAGTGTTATCTTCTTTGCACATCGCTACAAGCGTTTCTTGCGATGCAGAGCATCTGTGAAGCCAGGAGGATCGCCTGAGCGCTACCAAGTCAGTCTGATAGCCGCGCATTGATTCCTAGACCCGCCCCGAACTCTCCAAGACAACGCCATGAAGATCGCAAGCTGTTCGTTTGATTACGCCACAACGATTAGCTCACAAGGAGGAAATAAAAGTATGGTCAAAGCCTATATCGAGTGTGAGGAAGTGATCGGCAAGATCATTCAGGCCTTACGCATCTACAAAGACGATGGCGAAGGAACGGAACTTCAGATTGACTTTCCCGACGGAACAAGCTTTACGTGTTGTTTCGCTGTTAAGCCTGCGCTAGAGGTGGGACTTATCCGTCCCGGGGTAGGTCATCCTGAGATAATCCGGGCCTACAACCTGGATTGATCCGTTTGCGTTTGCGCGGATCAAAACTGAGTTCAAGCATGAAGAATCGACCCGCACGTTCTTGATCGCAACGTGGTAGAGGTATTCCAACCCGGCATAGGGTTGCGACGAGAAGTCGTTGGACAGTTGGTCATGTCGGCCATAGGTTTACACAAGAGGGTGAAGACCTTATGACCTCAAACGAATTAACACTAGGGCCACCGCTTTGGAGCCCTGAAGCGTTCGCAATGGCGAATCAGGCCAAGGTACTATCAGGGAACAAACTCGAACAACTCGTCGTTCGCTTGCAGCGGCACTCTGGCCGATCCAAAGAAGCCTGTTGGCGTTTTGTCATCCAACATGGCCTCAAAAGCAAGACTGAGTTCCGTCGTTGGAGTGAAGCGGAATTTGAGACAGTCCGCGAGGAGTTGGTGAAGAGATCCGTCGACGAAGTGGCGCAAAAGCTGAAGCGCAGCCCGAAAGCAATTCGCAACATGCTGCGACGGAATCATCTCTCCCTGCGGGAGATTCGTTGTGATCTCTTCTCCGTTGAGAGTCTTGCCACAGTACTTCACGTTCGCAAGACAGAGATACTCTCCTGGATTGATCGAGGATGGCTTGAGGCAACGATCGTTGAACGGGCAAAACGCCGTTTCTTTCAAATCACCCCCGAAGCGCTGTCGCAGCTTTACAAGAATCATCAGGCCGACTTGCTCAAGCGGGGTATCAGGAACCTGTCTCTGTTTGAGGCCTACCTGCAATATTGCTTTTCGCCTAAACACACAATTGGGGAACAACTGCTCGATGTACGTCGAGACAAACGCGAGCGTGCTGCATACGCCGCTGCAACCTCTGGGGAGCCCGACGAGAGGGAGGAGGAAGTGGAGCCCTCTGATTCTCTCGGACACTACTTTGCAGACTTGTCTGCACTCGAAGAGGAAGGCGAGGAAAGTTAGGAAAGACATGAATGATTTTTGCTCACGTTGCGGCCGCGACAAAAGAGTGTCTGCTATCTCTGGAAGCGAGGTTCTCTTGAATATAGCTAGCGCCATCCTTCTTCTATCAGCCTCAATCCTGATCTACCGGGTCGCCAATCAGTGCCTTGATCTGCAGGTGGAACATATTCGCGATCATGTGGTCTGGAGAGAGCCGCTTCAGAGTTGGAACTTTTAAGGCAAAGCCGTGGACAATAACGCGGTTGCGGAAGAAGAATGACGGCGACGTGGACGCCCACGGGATCTTTATTGATTGCTCTGGAAGCAATGAAGTACTGAAGCGGACGGTTGGCCGCCAATAGCTTCGATGCTGATGGCGCGTTGTTGCGTTTTGTAAAGCTCACAAATAATGCGTGGCGATGAGTCTGAAGGTTGACCGACTCGATTACAGGAGCACTCCGGCGTAATCTTGTTATTATGGCTACCCCTTTGCGCGGCGTCGGGTGTCGGTGTTGTCCAGTGGCCCTCGCGCTCACCCGGAGGGATGAGGCCAAGGCTTTCGTAGCAGCGGACAGTGCGTGGAGTCACCTTGCAGTGCTTGGCAAGTTCTCCGATCCGCGTCATCTTCTCCACATCTTTGATCTTAGGCTTTCCTAGCGATAGCGGCCACTAGCCTACGACCCCCATCTAGTACTGCCTTGAGGAAGATTTTAGAGTCACTGCCCGAGAAATTGCGGAGCATCATCGTCATTCTCGAAGGCCCAGAAAGTGCTCTCTGTTCCTTCGCTCCGCGCTTCCTTGTAAGGGGCGTATATGGGGTCGGCGAGGAAAGCCTTGATCGCGTCCACAGAGGGAAATCTGATGATGGCGAACCCATCCGGGGGAGGCAAGGTGCCTTCCACCACTTCGACCGCGTTGGGGGAATTCTTCGTCACTCCCAAATACTTTCCGCCATGGCTACGCACGATTGGAGGAACGTTGACGACATACTCGGCTACCCAATTCAGGTCTTTCGCTGATACAGATGCGATCAGAAATGCAGGCATGATTGCCTCCTAATGACAAAGGACGGTGTTTCTCGGACCATGTCAGATGTAATGACTGCTACATAATATCATTGGATGCGTAGCAGCTGCTACATTAACTGCATGGATGTTCACAGCAATCGTCGAGACGATATCGTTGAGCGCATGGCAGATCATCTACTGTTAAACGGCCTCGGTGCCGGCACCCTGCGTCGGCTGGCGGCATCTGCAGGGACCAGTGATCGTATGTTGCTCTATTACTTCAATGACAAAGACGACCTTCTATCTGCCACCTTGCATCGAGTTGCGGAGCGCATGCTCACACAGCTTGACAAAGCTGTTCCAGCGGGCAAGCCCCGACCTTTCCGCATCTTGCTGGCAGAGGTACGGTCAGTGTTGACTTCAGACAGCATCAGGCCCTTTATGCATCTCTGGTTAGATCTGGCGTCGGGCGCGGCGCGCGGCCTTCAACCACATCTTCATGTTTCAGGAGAGATCGCTGATGGCTTTCTCGTCTGGGTGACGAGCCGCCTAAAGGTTGAAGCGCGACGTGATCTCTCAGCGTCTGCAGCCCAGTTCCTTGCTTACATAGAAGGCCTGCATGTTCTCGAAGCTGTCGGGCGGCTGAGCATCGCAGACTCCGCCGCGGCGGAACTTACGACGCATTTGCGACGCGCCATCTGAAGAAATGCGGAACGCCGAGTGCCAACTGTGCGTCAAGGTTCTGGTAGACCATCCACATTTGAGTCCGGTGATCGGCAATTCTCTACACTTTACCGCACGGTAAGTGTTTGGCAGGTTGCCTTTGAGGAGGATGAAGAGTCAGTTTCTCGGCTCACGACCCTCCAAAATTGCTTGTCCCCAGGCCCATATGGCTTTGGACAACACCCATACGGGCCGCTTCTCTTGGTGTTTACTGCTTTTTGGTGTATCTGTCCGCTGGCTTTCCGGTCTGAGACGCAGCCAGAAGGTCGCCTGCTGCGGCCTCGTAGTTGGCTAGCAGGTGAAGATTCTCTACGGAGGGCAAAGTCGTTGGTTCCTTCATATCCAAGCCTTTCATTGAAGCATTTACACAGGCCTCGGCCGTCATGACAACTGAAGAGTCTACGATGGTACTGTCCCATCCTTCTGTCGCGGTCCCAGCAGGAGCAACGAGCTGAACCCTGACATTACTGCCGGCAAGCTCGGTCTGGAGGTTTCGAGTGAAGGTAAGAACATACGCCTTTGTACCGCTATACGCGGTTGTCCCAGGGTAACCGTAGTATCCCAGTACAGACCCGATGTTGATGAGTGTGCCGTGATCGCGCTGCTTGAAGCCGGGCACGACAGCGAGGGCAAGACGCGTCAACGCCAGCACATTGAGGTGAAGCATGTCCGCAATTACAGGCGGCTTCGCCTCTGCGAAGGTACCCATGACGCTTGTCCCTGCGTTGTTAACCAACAATGTGATCGAAGGATTGCTTTCGACAGTTTGGGCTACCCGTTCGAGGTCGTCGGGCTTGCTCAGGTCGGCAATGATGTTCGTCACAGCGACGCCATGTTTTAGCTTGATCTGTTCTGCTAAATCCGAAAGCCGTGCGGCGCGCCTCGCAACGAGTATTAGGTCGAATCCTCGTTCAGCCAGCTTTTCTGCATAAACCTTCCCTATACCCGACGAGGCTCCCGTTACGACCGCCGATCCCAGTGCGCCTGTTTCACTCATCTGATTCTCCTTTGTCTCCAAGCCTTATGCTCATAAGGTTTGGTAGTCTCTCAAGCATGATGCTTATCAGGCATAATGTCAATAGACGTTACAAAGGAGAAATGATGCGCTATCCGGCAGCGGAAACGGCTGAGAAGCATGAAAAGGCGTTGCAGTCGGCTTCACGGCTCTTTCGCGAACGTGGGTTTGCCGGCGCGAGTATTGGCGAGATCATGACAGCGACTGGTCTGACACATGGTTCGTTTTACAACCATTTTGATTCCAAGGAAGATCTTCTTGCTGAGGCCTTTGCACACGCTTCCGATCAGAGCATGGCCGCTTTGGAAAAGTTTGCCACCTCCGCGGAAGGAAAGCAGTCCATGTTCCGCGACTATTTAAGCTCAGAGCATCGCGACGATCCAGGAAGTGGATGCATCATGGCAGCACTGGCGACCGACTTTCAGACGCAACCGAAGACCCGTACCGTCGTAACGCGTCACGTGCGGACCTTAATCGAAAAGTTCGGGGAAAGGTTTCCCTGGTCGAACCGGCGTAACCGAAGGAAAGAAGCCATCAACGCTCTAGCCACCATGGTTGGCGCCCTAATCCTCGCGCGAGTTGTGGACGACCCCGAACTTTCAAATGAAATACTTGCCCGTTCACTTGAGGGTTTGTAACCCTCGGCCGAGGTACGTGCCCTGGATGCGAGCTTTTTGATTGAAGACTTGGATTCCCGGGCGCAGTGAATCGACATGGTCTATTAGACAAACATGCGTTGCGGATTGCATGATAGCTTGACTACGGAGTCGCGGGATCAAGTGGTTAGAGGCTGGGCGACAAACCTCCATCAATCCGTAGATTGATTCCAGTTATGTATCCTGCTGCGGGACTCGCGAGAAAAGCGATCGCGTTGGCAATCTCGTCTAGTTCTCCTACTCGCCCGACAGGAACCTGTGCGAACATCGGCAAGATAGCGCGTTCTATATCTTCCCATGGTGTGCTTGCATCGCCCAGTCCGCGCTCTTTGGCAACTTCACGGAATCGATCCTCCAACGTGGAACTTCGGATCGTGCCCGGAGAAACAGCATTGACCGTGATTCCATCAGCAGCGACCGCCTTTGCCAAGGACGCAGTCATAGCGTTCATGGCCGCCTTACATGCCGAATAATCCGGTCCCGTGGGAGGTGGCATGGTTGCTGCCAAGCTCGAAATATTAATGACGCGTCCCCATTTGGCCTGCCGCATCTTCGGCAGAACTCGTGTAGTCACCCTAAGGGCCGCCAGAACATTGCGATCATAGGACGAAGACCATGAGGCCGGTTGGGTGTTGTCCCAGCTTTCTTTTACCTCACCCGAGCCTCCGGCGTTGTTAACCAGGATATCGATCGCACCAGCGCTTGCTTCGGCCTCTGTCACCAGTTCCTCCACCGCATTGTCCAGCGTCAGGTCGCCGATTGCGACATGAGCTTGCCCTCCTTTAGCGGTAATGCTGGACGCAACGCTCTCGGCCTTCTCCCGATTGCGACCGTGCACAATCACCGTCGCTCCCTCAAGCGCCAGGACTCGTGCGATCGCTTCGCCGATGCCCTTAGTGCTGCCCGTAACCAGGGCACGTTTACCCTTCAATCCTAGATCCATGTTGTTGCCCCCGAAGAACGAAACATCAAGCATCTATCGCTTCGCTCTATTGGATGCCCTACGTCGCTTGGGGGTCTAGGCAGCGTTTACTTCAGCCTAGCTTCCGCAGTCATGCTTTTCGCGAGTTTCGACCCGGGTGCTGGCGTCTCGTATAAATCGTCCGCCAACATTCGTGTCAACCGGAGGAGTTGGTCATAGTCAGCGCGAGACCATCGACGGAACATTTTCAATGCCAGCCTTTCCCGTGCGGCATCGACGGCATCAGTTGCGGCTTTACCCTGCGGCGTAACCGTCGCTTCTCGCGTGCGGCGGTCCCCAGGCTTGGAGCGACGAGTCACCAAGCCGAGCTTTTCCAGCCGAGCAACTTGTCGGCTGGCAGTTGTGTAATCACGTCCGACGCGGGTAGCTAATTCGACCACGCCGATAGGGCCGTACTTTCCGATGAGCACAAGAAGTGGAAACAGAGCTCGTTCTAGCGTCAAACCTGCGCTCTCCAAATTGGCTGCGTCACGCTCTGGACTATTGAATACTCCAACGATGTCGAGCACTGAGCTATGAAGCGCAGGCAACGATGCGCGGATACGTGCGTTATAGGAGTCGGTTCGCGCCATCCTCAGAATTCACCTGCGTCCACTTTACACGCTCAGCTATATGTGTATAGTACACATATAGTCCGGGAGGAACGATGACAAACACGCAGAAACTAATCGAACAGGCATATGCTGCTTTCAATCAGCGAAACATTGATGACGCTCTTGCTCTCATGAGTGAAGACGTTAATTGGCCCAAAGCTTCGGAAGGTGGGCGTGTGGTCGGCAAGGAAGAGATTCGGGCTTATTGGACCCGCCAGTGGAGCGAGTTCGATCCGCATGTGGAGCCGATAGAAATAATCGAACTTGAGGAAAGCAAGGCTGAGGTGAGGGTGCATCAACTCGTAAAAAGTCTAAGCGGCGACGTTCTTTCCGACAGCGAAGTGTTCCATGTCCACACCCTCATGAATGGCCTGATAGGCCGTATGGACCTCAAGAACACCGAATCAGATTCAGCCCCCTCCTCGGCGTTCGCCAAGCATTAGGGTGGGGGCCTACCTTATTTGTGTGCCGCGAAACGTAAAGACGCACAAGGGTGCAGCTGAATCTTTAAGCTAAAGACCCTGCCCGTCTCAACCCTGGAGCTAGAAGAGTGGACGAACCTAAACATTTCCTGTCGACGCAGTAAGCTCACGATACTTCACGGCTTCACTAGCACGCGCGGCCTCAACTTGTTTGACATAAGCTGCTGCGTCCTTGCCCAGGATCAGCCGCGTGGGGATATCGTCTGTATTGGTTAGCCCTACGATTAGGTTCGCTATGTTTTTCGGGTCATTCTCAGGGCCACGATCACGCGCTGCATTCAAATTCTTATGAAACGCTCCAACCGATGACTCGTATTCCGGCATTAGGTCTGTAACTCTCTCAGAGGCCTTCATCCCGAAGTTCGTGCGAATTCCACCAGGCTCCAACGTGCATACCTTGACCCCGAAAGGAGCCATCTCGGCTGCCAGTGAATCGCTGAAGCCGCCCACTGCCCACTTTGCTGCATGGTACGCAGAATTGCCCGGGATCGTTACGCGCCCTCCGACAGAGGACACTTGAAAGATGTAGCCGTACTTCTGCTTGCGCATTAGCGGCACGGCAGCGCGTGTCGTGTACACCACGCCAAAAAGGCATGTCTCTATAACATCACGAAATTCGCCAGATGTAAGTTGCTCGAATGGAGCGAAATGTCCGAAACCGGCGTTGTTCACTAAAACGTCGAGTCGACCATATTGTCTAACCGCTATCCCGATTGCACTGTTAGCGGCGCTTTCGTCGCGCACATCAAGCTTTACGGGAGTGATCCGATTCGTGTACTGCTCGACCAGTTCGCTGAGTTCTTCCAGTCGGCGTGCCCCGGCAACTACGCAATCTCCAGCAGCGAGAGCCGCTTCCGCAATGTCACGTCCCATTCCGTTGCCGCTTCCCGTGATCAGCCAAGTCTTTGTCATGCTGATTCTCCTCTTCTGAGCCGACATACCGAGTCTGTCGGGATGCAATAAGCAAGGCAGAGAACGCTTCGTTCTACATCTTTGATTAGGTGACAGGTTCTATGGCTTCAGCGATCTCAAATTAACCCACAATTCGACTCTTCTGCGCAGTTCACTCAGTGTTACAACTCCTTGACCGAGCACAGCGTGGTTGAACGCGCGGGGATCGAAGCGGCTGCCAAGGGCACTTTCCGCCTCATGCCGTAAAGACAATATTTCGAGCCCGCCTGTGTCGTATGACGTTAGTTGTCCGGGCATGGCGGCGATGCGGTCCACAAGGTCGTCAGCGCTCTCTCTCGTGTCCCGTCCCGCAGACATGATGTAAGTAATAGCTTGTTCGCGGGTCCATCCAAAAGCGTTAAGCCCAGGGTCAACCACCATACCTCGTGCCGGCCAGAGTCGGCGCAGGATGATGGCATCTGGTGCGTCGCCGCCTTCAAATCCGTAAATATCGGCCTGTTCCCCCATTGCCTCCGCATAACGTGCCCATCCCTCAACATAGGCTGCGTTATCGATCAAACGGGAGAGACTTGTGGGTGGTGCGAGCTCCGCGGCGATGGCCTTCTGAAGCCCGTGACCCGGAATCGTTTCGTGTATGGCTACGATTTCGGCTTCTGCACGGGTCTCGGTTTTCCAGACACCGAGTTGGATTAGAAATGACGACGGTTTGGCAGGATCCGGCTCCTGAAGAAAGCGGGAGTTTACACCTGAAGCTTCTTCAAACGCAGGCAGAGGACGCACAACGACCCGTTGTTTTGGCATATGGTCAATGAGCGATTCCCGGGTTTTCGCCTCTGAACGGGCAATGAAGGCGTTCGAGAAGGAGATCAGATCGTCGGGGGATCGGAAATGTTCCGATGGCTTTGATTGAATCGCCGCGAGCATTGTGGGAACATCGCGGGTACCGTAGACCCTACTTCCGAGAGACTGAACGTAGGCCAGATTCGCGTCTACTGTCTTCTGACCGAGATCGAACACCTCTTGAGGCGTGCGGCGGAGGGTGGTGTTGGTCCGCAGAAAGGCACGATAGCAGGCAGAGCCGTCAGGTAAATCTAAGATTGCGGTACCGTTTCGTGCCTTTGGCAAGTAATCCGTGCGCAAGAAATCGCGATACTTAACAAGAGCGGGGTTGACTTGCTCCACGATAACGGCTCGGAATCGATGCCGGAAAGTTGCATCATTAGATCGTGCCGCGGGCGAGTAGAACGGCGATTGTGACGGATCAGCCGGTACAAGCTGGTCGATCTGTTGAATCACTCGGCGCACCAAAGAGGCTGGTGCCGAATAACCTTCCGCCAAACCTGCACTTAAGTTGGATATCTCAAAGTTCACGAACTTTCCGAGCGAACTCCAGCGCTCGATTGCTGCCTTACGCTCAAAATCTGTGTTGATGGGCTGCGCCTCAGCTACGGTCGCCAGTTGAGATGTCCAGCCATAATGACTCACGTTCCAAAGCTCGGTGCGGCAAACCCGCATCCCGATGTCAGATTGAAGCTGTTCAAGCAAGTTCGCATAGGTTGTCGCGGCAGATGAAGAAAGGTCCTTTTGTTTCACAGCAGAGAGCGCGATGAGGTCGGCTCTCTCTTGGTCCGCGAGGGCGGCAATCGAACTAGGGCTGCGCTCAGCAAAACGATTTAGATCGGCGGGCCTCAAACCTGTGAACGCAGAAAGCGTGGGATCAAAGGCTAGCTGTTCGGCGACGTAACGATCGGCAAGTCTATTTACTTGATCATCGGCAGGTAAAGCGGATTTCACATCACGCATTGAAATTGTGGCAGGCGAATGCTCGCTCATCCTGCTTTGAGCAAGCAGGATGGAGCCGCTAATACCTATTACGCTGAAAACAGCGATGGACAACAAGATCAAATTCTTGACTGAGCTCATAGTGGGAGTCGATCCTAGCTCTGCCTTAATTGAGCGGTAGGCTCGAAACGTCTTCGACCTTTACCGCCCTCTAGGCGTGGCCTGCAGTCTAACCGAAAGCCTCGGCTTTCTTCTCGATACAGTGAGACCTTGGACAAATTGATCAAGTAGATCGATGGACATTCTGACCTAAGTTTTGCGCGTACAGCAGGGTTTGGCTACGTTTACGGCAGTTTATTGGGGATGAAGCAAGACTGTCGGAGCAGAAACCAAATCGCTCCCAGTCATTGCTTCTGCACGGGTTCACGTCAGATCCGGCTTACTCGCCCCCTGTCGAAGACCAGACATCAATAGAGCGATCATTTTTCTTGCGTAGGCCGGCTCCTCATCATGAACGCCCCGGCATAGGGTAGCGACGGCTGGCAACAGCTCTCTCGCGTTGATTCCCGGCCGAATCTCACCAGCCTCAACCGCAGTCTCCAACAACCGGTTGAGGGCCGGTTCGAGACGCTCGCTGAAGTAGGACGACAAGGCAGCATATGCCGGATCACCCGAGTGCAACGCTTCTGCCAAGCCGCGTTTCGTTTCGATAAAGTCGGTGTAACGTTCGATCCAGCGATCCAATGCCTCACCGGCCTTATACTTCTTAGCGATATGCGAGGCCGTGTTGGCGCAGGCATCTACCTGGCTTTGAAAAACGGCAATGATCAGATCGGAACGCTCAGGAAAGTTCCTGTAGATCGTGCCAAGGCCTACTCCAGCCCGTTCGGCAATCTCACGCACAGGAGCACCTACTCCCGACGTCCGAAAGACTTCCATCGCAGCTTCCAACACTAGATTCATCTTTGAGTCGGAGCGTGTTCGACGAGGCTTTTCAGCTGCTGCTTGCCTATCCATGTGCATCGCCGTTTCCTTAGGAGTAAAAATCGTCTTGCAGTAGGAACGCTGTTCCGTGTATAAGAAAGTAGGAACGCTGTTCCGGCTACCGCTTAGCTTAGCAAGTTGTATCGCAAAGGAGAAGAGCATGCAGGAAAAACTCGTAGCACTCGTGACCGGCGCCAATCAGGGGATCGGTCTTCAGATCGCAAAGGATCTCACAGCCAACGGATTTATCGTTCTAGTTGGGTCACGCAACCTTGAGCGTGGCCAGATAGCGGCAAAAGAGATTGGCCCAGAGGCCCTCGCGATCGAACTCGATGTGACGCAGGGAGAGACGATCCGAACTTGCGCACGAAGCATTCGCGAAAAGTTCGGCCGGCTTGACGTGCTGATAAATAATGCCGGTATCTCCCATGCCAAAGCACCTGGCCGGCCCCTTGCAGAAGTCGCAGAATCGGGAAAGGCAAGTGAAGCAGACATGGACGAGGTGCGCGCAGTATTTGACGCAAACGTCTTCGGCGTCTTGGCCGTCACTCAGGCCATGCTTCCGCTCTTGCGTGAAGCTCCGGCGGCCCGCATTGTGAATGTGTCGAGCATCACCGGATCGCTTAACTGGAATTTCGAAGCGGGAAATCCTTATCGCAAAATGTTCGGGCTCTACGCAATGTCCAAGACCGCGCTCAACGCAGTTACGGTAGGCTTCGCCTTCGATCTTGAATCGACCGGTATCAAGGTCAATGCCGCATGTCCAGGGTTCACCAAGACCAACCTCAACAGTTTTGAGGGTACGGGGAGTGTCGAAGACGGCGCTAAGGAGCCGGTACGTCTTGCCCTCTTAGGGCCGGATGGTCCGACTGGAACCTTTTCCAACTCCGAAGGGCCGATCCCCTGGTGATTCCATCACAAAGTTAGAGCTCAGCCGCGTCCATAGTTCACTTCCGAGGAGAACAGACTTGATCGCAAAGCTAACCGCGATAGCGCTCGCCACATTCATGTGCATGGGATCTCTTCCTTTTTCAAAGCTCAGCGCTCAGCACACTTCGCGACCAACGGCGAAAGCCGTTGCCACCGAGCCGCGCGACGACGACGCATGGTGGAAGCACGCGCTCATATACGAAGTCTACCCTCGCAGTTTTGCTGATTCCAATGGTGACGGCATTGGCGATCTCAATGGCGTCACCAAACACTTGGACTACCTTCAGCAGCTTGGCGTAGATGCCATTTGGCTGGCCCCAATCTACCCCTCACCTCAGGTAGACTTCGGCTACGACGTCTCGGATTACACGGCTATCGATCCACAATTCGGAACGCTGGCCGACTTCGACCGCCTTCTTGATCAAGGAAGAACGCGCGGCATGCGCATTGTGCTCGATATGGTGCTTAACCACACTTCAGACAAGTCAGCATGGTTCGTAGAGAGCGCCTCCTCACGGACGAACCCGAAAGCTGATTGGTATGTGTGGAATGACGGTTTGCCGGCAACCAGTCCAAACCTTACTGCCGATCAGAAGAGAGAAGTCCACCAAGGTCCGAAAGGGGTGGTCGTTCCGCCAAATAACTGGATGACCTATTTTGGCGGTTCAGCTTGGACCTGGGTACCCGCGCGCCAGCAGTTCTATTACCACCTGTTCTACGCTGCACAGCCTGACCTGAACTGGCGCAATCCTGAAGTAGAAAAGACAATGTTCGGCGTTATGCGCTTCTGGTTGGACCGTGGTGTCGCCGGTTTCCGGCTGGATGCTATTCCAGCCCTGTTCGAGGACGCGCAACTTCGGAACACGCCGCTAGGAAGCACGAGTTCTGAGGGTTACCAATCAAATCTGCCCGAAGTACATGGTGTGCTGAGACGTCTTCGGGCCATGACCGATAGCTACCCTGGACAGCGCGTACTTATCGGCGAGGTACTTGAACCCACAATGGAGAGGCTTGATCTCTGGTACGGAGGAAAAGCACGCAATGAATTGCAGCTTCCCATGGACTATCTCTTTGGCTTCCCTCATTTCCTTAGCAAAGATATAAACGGCGACCATGACAAGCTCGATGCCGCTTATTACCGCAACCAGCTTGTCGACATGTCTACGCAACTGCACGGCTCGCGACCGTTCATTTTCTTTGATAACCACGATCAAGTGCGGTCCATCGATCGTTTCGGTGACGGTACACACAACGCACAGATCGCGAGAGTCACCGCAGCACTTCTGCTTGCCGCGCCGGCTACAGCGCAGATGTACTACGGCCAAGAGCTAGGCATGGTCACGACCACTCCCACACACCGTGAAGACGTGAAGGATCCGGTTGGCCGCACGCAATGGCCACAGAACAAGGGTCGCGATGGCGAGCGCACTCCAATGCATTGGACGCCCGGCCCGCACGCAGGTTTCTCTACCAACCCCAACACGTGGCTGCCTATTCCGCTCAGCTATATAGCGACGAATGTTAAAAACGAGGCGGCTGAACAGGACTCACTGCTGAACTGGTACAAGGCGTTGATTGCCCTTCGCCTCCTCATCGGCCATGCATGACGGCGGCATCACCATAGTCGATGAAAAGAACCCCAACGTACTCAGCTTCGTGCGAACCGCGTCGGACGGTGCAAATCCTGTCCTTGTGATGTTGAACATGACATCTACACCACAGACTACATCGATTGATCTCCGAACAGCAAAGGTCGCCGAAGGTAAGCCGCACACTTTGCTCTCGAGTCCCGGTCAGAAGACACCAGCGAATCTTGACTCAGTGAATCTTGCTCCATATTCGGTCTGGATTGGGGAAATTCAATAGCTCTCCTTTCAGCTAATAACGCTAGCTTTCATCTGGGAAAGTAATGACCTCTTCACTGACGCCAAGCCTCTATGAGACGGATCATCCTGCCGACCACGTGCTTATAAGCACAGTCACGAAGCGAGGTCGTGAACAAGACGTAAGCTTTCCTTTCCCTCAATGCATCCCCATAATGGCAACGCACTCTTTCTTGCCAAGGTCTCCCACCACGCTTGTCCCGCAGAATGAGTTCAGACGCTCTCCTTAACTGATTGGACTTGTTTTCCCCATGCGCTCATCGCCTCGACTATTGGCATTAGATCTAAGCCCAGCGAGGTCAGCGAATACTCCACTTTGGGAGGCACCTCAGGGTAGACTTTGCGGTTAATCAGCCCGTCAGCTTCCATCTCGCGCAGCTCCTGCGTCAACATCTTGGCGGTGATGGAGCCGCTTGTGTTCCTCTCGTTGATGATGCGTTGCAACGCAGAGAATCGCAAGGTTCCATTGAGCAGGTAATAAACGATGAAGATTTTCCAGCGTCCCTCAACGGCCCTCATTGCTCTTTCTGCGGGACATCGGGTCATGGTGCGGAGATCAATGGTTTCCATTTAGCAAGTATGGCACTTAAAAGTGCATATTGCATTCCTGGATAGCGTGGCGCACGATGCTTCTATGGATCACTTCACTACTACCCTCGGCCGTTGGAAAATCGACAAACTCTTTGAAACGGAGGTAGCTGTCACTACACAGTTCCTCTTTCCAGAATGGGGTGACGCGTCTCCTCCCGACCCCTTAGTCTTGAGCATTCACACTATGGTGCTCCGCGATGGTCAGCAGACTATCCTGATCGACACCGCCGCCGGCAACGGCAAGCACCGGCCCGAAACCCCCTTCCTCAATAACCTGAATACGCCTTATATAAGCGGGCTGGCTACATTAGGTATCGCTCCGGAGACGGTCGACTTTGTACTTTTTACGCATCTGCACGTTGACCACGTCGGTTGGAACACGCAGCAGCACGACGGCGTGTGGCGTCCGACGTTTCCCAATGCCCGGCACCTCTGTACCAGCCGTGAGCTCAATGCATATACCGACTCATCGATTCTTGGACCCGAGAACAATCATGCGCTCGCCTACGCGGACAGCGTGCTGCCAGTGCGCCAGGCAGGTCTGATCGACACTGTGGTTGCGGATGGGCGCGAGGTACTTCCGGGAATCTCGTTCCTATCCACTCCTGGACATAGTGTGGATCACTCAGTCATCCGGCTGGACGACTGCGCAGAAGTTGCGCTCTTCATCGGCGACCTAATGCACAATCCCCTGCAAGTAGCTCGGCCGGATTTGTCCAGCGTATTCTGCTCGGATCCGGCGCAGGCCCGGGAGTCGCGCGCGAACATTCTCGCACTGGCAGCCGACCAGAACGCGCTAGTCTTTCCCTCCCACTTTGATGGCAGCTCGGCTGGCCGTGTGCTGCGCCAAGACAGCAACTACATTTGGGAGTGGGCATGAGTTCTTGATATCAAACTTTTGGGGTGCGGCTCGCTCATCGCGACGAATGCCGAGGGCGCTTCAAAGTCATTTGGAAGTGCCGTCGATTTCTCCATACTTTCCGAGGCAGGCCGGTCAGCGCACTACGCTTCAGTGCAGGCATCAGGGTCCTAGGAGCGCACGAAGTAGGCGCTAGTCCGCAATGAGTCACTGTCTGAGCCGGATTCCTTTAATGTTGTCAAATCGCATCTCGATTCCCCAGCCATAGCGATTTGGAGTTTGGTCTGCGTGAATTGTGGATACCAATGCAACGACTATCTCGTTTGATCCCCGTCGCAGCGGGATATCAAAGGATCCATTTTTCAACGATAGTCTTCCGTCCGGCTCCCGTCGGTCTGCCTCTATGTCGTAAAGGTTCTTGCCTTGCGTCACAAGCTTTCCGTTCACGAACACCCACGCTCGTCCCAGCCACCCGAATGAGACGTGCTTGCTCTGGTCTCGATCTGAAGTGACACTCGTCCGCAGCCACGTCAGTGGCGGCGGCCGGAACTCCAAGGTGAACTCGCGGTTTAGATTCACCATTCCGAATCGCTCTGCGGTAATGCTCTTCCATCTCGTGACCGTGTTTAACATGTCGGCGCGAGTGGGGCCATCTGGGTAATGGAAGTCCGTCAATGGTCCAATTTGCCAATGCCTTACAAACGAACGGTCGATTGAAGTCGGATCGACCGTCGCTGTCGGAGAGAGCGACTCAACGGCACCCGGAAAAACTGTCACATTCGCAAAATACGCAGGTCCTCTGAGTTCAATATGACCCTCCACCGAACTACTCTCAAGGCTTCCCACCATCATCGCGGGTTGCGAAAAGCCATTGATGTACACATTCATCCTATGCCCCGAAACGACGAGCTTAATGTGGTTCCAGCCATCAAGGATGAATGCTTGCGTCTGATGCTGCGGATATGAATTCCACAACATGAATCCGTTGATCACTGGGGTGTACTGGATGCAATCGTTTGAGGCGCGACAATCTGGAGCCGTCCGCACATAGAATTCCTCGCCGTTTTCAGCAAAGCGCGACCCCGTTACACGAAACTGAATGCCCGGTATGTTCTCACCGATTGCTTTCATATCAAATTCGATCGTTCCATCTTTGAAGCTCAAGCCATCGAATTCCGCCGAACCTGACTTGAGCACGAGAACACCTTCTGGAAACCCCTCATGTCGAACGAATCCAAGGTCCGACTTGGGTCCACCAGGGCTCGGCGGCAGAGCATGCCAGTGCTCTGGTGTGAGTAGTATGTCAATGGGTTTAGCTACGCGCGGATTCTGCGCATGTAAAAGCGGAATGAAAAAGCCGATAAGCGTGAAGCTGCTAGCAACGATCCATTTCGATTTCAACGTTCCTCAATTTCCACAGGCAGATACGCCCATTCGACCAAGAGAAATCGGCTGCGACAAAGCAATGATTATGATTTCTTATCCCGTCTCGAAAACCTGCGAATGGGGAAAATAACGGAAGAATTGGAGACTTGGCGTTACTTGTAAGCACTTTCTACTGCCCCTTCGGAGGCGAGAACGCCACAACTCCTGGGGGTACGATGCCATTCATGCGCAGATATTCAACAATCTGACCATAGTGATCGAAGCCGTGAACAGCTACCCACGCGGCTTCGCTAATTTTAGACTGATTCGGACCTACACCGATGTCGTCTACGAAGTCGTTTTCATTCTGTATGGTGATCGTGGCAATTGCTTTGTGGACTTCGGCAAAAGATGCTGCAAGCGCCGCGAGAATCTGCTCCTTCGTTCTCAGTTGACCAATCGCCTCTAGATCAGCCTGCGGTTCTTTGCCAGAGATGTTACTCGCGATGGCGTAATTGGCTTGTGCGACGTGCGTCACTTCAGCGGCAAAAGTGCGAACCTTCGTAAACTGCGCTCCCCGAATGTTCAAGGTGGCAGGACTGAAGCTATAACGATCGGCCGGCATGGCCCTCGCGGCACTCGTCATTTCGCTCTCGAAGGTCACGATCATGTCTTCTATCGCCTTGGCGGGGGGCATTTGTTCTGCCCTCCCTTTACCGCCTGACGTTTGCGCTAAAGCAAAAGACAGGTGAAACAGTGTAAACAAAGCTATAGCAAGATTCCGCATCTTCATTTTGACTCATCTCCGGACTACAAGGTTTATAAATAAGCAGCGACTGCGGTGCCTTCGATCGCAGCTGTTTCATTTCATCGCAGCCAACTCATACGACCCAAATGGCCCACTAGAGGGGTTACTGAGCGCCAGTTGCACTGGCGAGTACATAGCCGCTTTGAGTCGTGGCAACCGAGGGCGCGGCAGCGTCTCTTGGGTCTACCCGTTTCGCGATCTCTTGCTTGGCTTCCGCCTCCTCAATCAAACTTTGTCTAGCCTGCAGCCATTCGAGCGCCCGGCGAGCGGCTTTTATCAGTCTTCGCACATTGCATTCCGGAGCTGCGTGAGCTCTCCGATCTCACATCCTTGAGCACCTCTCTTATACGCAATATGTATCGGCCAATGCGTTCCGTTGGAGTTCCCGCCGCTCCGAGCCACTTCTCAGCGCCCTTTAAACTCAGTAGCTCTCTGCCCGATGGCTGCCGCGGCGACGTCAGCTGTTCCCTGGAACTTGGTCTTCTATGCCGAAAAGGAAGCTACAGCTTAGGGTGTTCTGGCGAGGTCGCGAATGATCGCACCCTCACGATCCCTGTAAAGACTCCCGTTTTCATGAAATACATCGTGGAACCAGATAGGAGGCTTTTCAAGAACGTATGGCCGCTGCCATGAGTCCCACGGAAGGTAAGTTTGTGTCTTACCCGCGACTAACCCCCAGTTGATTGCGGCGACCTTGAATCGTTTGGCTATAGGTAGAGTTGTATCGAAAGTACTGCCGGCACCTCGCGCCATGTATTCGGTGCAAAGTAACGGACGGTGGAACTGTTCGAGCTGATGAATTCGGGCTTCAAATTGCTCCGGCCAGCTGTAGATGTGGAAACTGATCACGTCAGATTGCTCTAGCTGGATATGAGCAACCGGAGAGATTTCGTTGAGTGACGTCCACTCTCCCCAAACAGCACTGGTCAACGGTTGCGTGGGATGAGTCGCACGGGCCCATTCAAACACCTGAGGAAGGATGGCAATAATGAGTTCTTTCTTATTGCGAAGTTCGACCGCGCCGTAAGTCGAGGCATTGTCGTTATCGGGCTCGTTCCAGATATCCCATGCCAGTACCCGAGGATCTCGGCCGAAATTTTGTAGGACGCCCTGAACGTAGGCTTTGAGGCGCGGGTACTTCGTGGAGTCGCCGAGCATCTCTCGCCCAGGCGCCTGAACCCACCCGGAATTATGTACACCGGGAATCGGAGGATGCTGTGGGCCTAGCTTCGGATACGGGTCCCAGCAAGAGTCAAAAAGAACGAGGATGGGGCGGATGTGATGTTTTTGAGCCAACTCAAGAAACTGATTGAGCCGTGCATTGAAACCAGCGGGGTCTTCTTCCCACACCAGATTGTGAAGAAAGACACGCATGGTGTTCATGCCGATGCCCTCTGCCCAGCCAAATTCCAGGTCGATCTCCTTGGGGTCAAAAGAAGAGGCCTGCCACATTTCCAGCTCGTTGACCGAGTTTGAGGGAACGAAGTTCGCGCCAACGAGCCAAGGTTGTTGCGCGTACCATTTGGCAGCTTGGTCTTCGGTCCAGCGGTGCTCTTGAGCGGCGAGATGCATACCGCAGAGAAGGAGAAAGGCAAGAATGAAAAGGCTGACGTTTGAGCGATGTCGACTCATGTTGTTCTGCTCTCCTGTTGCTCGATTGGCGGCGTACTCGTCCAAAATAGTGTTGCCCACTGGAAGCGCTTCCATTGGTGGGGAGTTCGAGATTACCTGTTCTTTTGACATTTGCTCAGCGTATGGTTGTATGGAATGGAAGCGCTTACGGGCTTATACAGTTGTTTCAGAAAGGCAGGGCACTGTCAATGAATTCTTCGGCAGTGGCTGGTGAGTTTAGGCCACGGAGTGTCGGGGCCGCGCTGCGGCATCCGGGTGGAATCAGTTTTCCTGTGCTGAGCCGATGGTTGAGCCGTAGGAGTTTGCCGCAATAAAGCGGAGAAACCAGTAACGGAGAACTTGCCGGCCAAGAGGTTCGAGTGAGAACGGGAGACCTAGCTATAAATCCTCGCGATCCAATAAATTCGCTGGTTGCGTCGCCCAAGACATCTACGACTGCCTGGGCTTCCGTCATCTTGCGATTCAGCGCTCTAGCAATTTGTGTGGGGTCGCTAGTGGCTTGTCAAGAACGCAATCCAGGAGTGGCAATGATTGCGCGAACCGCCGCGGCGTCAATCTGGGAGGCATCGCATGCGGGAGCGCTTGCTGCGGCAACACAGCACGGCATGACCATGTATTGGAATGCACCCCAAAGCGAGTACGACATACAAGAGCAAGCCGCCTTAATCGACCGAGTCGTCGCGCGGCGTTATAGCGGTCTTATTGTGGCGCCCGACGAGCCGTTGCCGCTAACAACGACCATCCAGCGGGCGGTGGCGCGCGGCGTAAAAACGGTTGTCATCGTGTCTCCCCTCCCCATCCCTCCGCAGCCCAATCTTGCCTACGTTGTGAATAATGACGAAGCAACGGGACGTATGGCGGCAGAACGCATAAGTGCGGTACTTCACGGCAAGGGAAGCGTGGCTGTGTTGGGGGTGGACACGGAATCGCTGAGCGAGTTGACGATCCTCCATTCGTTTGAGGCCACGCTGGAGCAGAGGTTTCCAAGTGTGACGATAGCGGATTGCCGGGCCGGTAGCCATAATCAGTCCGAAGCGCAGGAGATTGCGGACGAAGAGCTGAGAGCGCATCCCGACCTAGGAGCCCTCTTCACTCTGTCAGCGGTAGCGAGTTACGGCGCGATCACCTCGTTACAGTCTCGCAATCTCGGACGAACAATCAAGCTGGTGGGTTTTGAACAGAGTCCGACGCTGGCCGATAAGGTGCGCGCGGGCCTAATGGACTCTCTGCTCGCGGAGGATAGCTACGAGATGGGGCGGCAAGCGATGGAGCTGCTGGCGGAAAACCGTGAGGGCACCATGCCGCCGTTGATCCGACGACTGCAACCGACGCTGCTTACGGCGAACAACATCGACTTGCCGGAGATGCAGCATTTAGTTCGGCTCGAATGGGGAGTCAACCCTTGAACCATGCGAAACACTGGCCGCGTGCGACGCTGATCATCTTGGGGCTTCTGCTTCTCGCCGTGACATGGCTATGGCTGTACCTATTGAGCCCAAGGCGCGGTCTGCCATACAGAGACTCCTTTTCAACCGGCAGAATAGACGGTTGGGTAGCCTATTCGGGCAATTGGCGATTGAGGGATGGCGGTATTAAGAACGACTCGATCGACCCAGGTGCCAAGCTGATGGCGGGATCATCGCACTGGGATAACTACTCCGTGGAGGCCGATGTGGAGTTGCTGGGCGAAGGCGATGCAGGTCTTGTAATCCGCGCGAGCGACATTGAGGCAGGGGCGGACTCCTACCGCGGCTACTATGCGGGACTGCGGACGCGAGATGAAAAGCTAGTTCTCGGAAGAGCGGACCACGAATGGACGGAATTTCCGTCGAAGAAGATGCCGAAGGGCGTGGTCGCGGGAAAGTGGTATCACCTTAAGGTCAGTGCTTATGGCTGCACAATCAGCGTGGCAGCGAACGAACTGGGAACGGACAATCGGCAGATCGTCTCGGTGAACGACGCTCACTGCTTCGCGAATGGGAAGTTCGGTTTACGGTCGCTGTATTCGGGTGGCGCTTGGAGGAACGTGTATGCGGCGCGGTTGAAGGACGACGAGAGTGCGCGACAGGCGGCGAGCCTCCCGCCACAGGCCCAGATTACCACCGGTTCCGACAAGACGGCGCCTGATGTGCCGCAGCTAGCCGACTCGCCGTTTGAAGAGCGGATGATGTCGAATTCGGTGCAGTCAATCCGTAATTTGAGGCTGCTGACGACCACACGCCCTGTGCGCGCGTTTGTTCGCGGAGCGGTGATCTTGACGGATCCGCTGTATATCGAGGATGCAAGCGGTGGTGTGTTGGTGGAAATGAAAAACGATACACGGCTGCGGTCGGGCGAAGAGGTAGAGGTGGAGGGGAACGTCTACTTGAATGGGCTGAGCACGACGATTCGGGACGCGACAGTACGGTCAATGGGTGGCGGCATCGCAACAAGACCGCCGTTCTCGGTAACGGCCGACCAAGCAGCCACGGGTGCGTATCAGGCTATGTTTATCGAGGTCCAGGGGACGCTCCACGCGAAGATCAGGCTGCCAGATGGGCGGGAAGGATTGGAGATCCATGATGGGCAACAGACCTTCTATGCTCAAGGAAACTCCGAATTGATCGATGACTCTTTCAGGCAAGTTGAGACGAACAGCCTGCTGAAACTGCGCGGACTGTGCCTAGTCGACGCTCAGTACACGCAGAGCATGGTGCCGTTCGCGCTTCTGGTGGTCGGTAAGGATGACATCAAGGTAATGGCGGGCCCGCCGTGGTGGAGCGCCGGGCACCTGATCGAGATGGCGATTCTGATGTTGGTGCTGGGATTTGTGGCACACCTGATATACAGCCAAGCGGAGGAGTGGCGACTGCGGGCGGTGATCGAAGAAAGAGAGCGTCTGGCACATGAGATTCATGACACCTTGGCGCAGAGCTTCGCAGGGATTGGGTTCCAATTGCGGTCCATCGTGAATCGTGTTTCGAAGGGCAAGCCGTTGAATTCCACGGCTCTCGTGGAGGAACTAAATCGAGCGTGCGACCTCGTTCGGCAAAGCCATGATGAGGCACGCCGCACGATCACCACATTGCGTCCGGATGCAACAGAAGCGGGTTGGCTGATTGCGGCCTTACGGCAGACGGCCGCGCAGATGGTCGGAATGGCGCAGGTGGAGATCAAAACGTCTGTAGAAGGGGACCTGCGATCGACCCCGCTTGAAGTATTGGATAACCTCTTTCGGATCGGGCAAGAAGCGATCGCGAATGCAATGCAGCATGGTCATCCGAGCCGATTGACGGTATCGGCAATTTACACGGCTTCGGCGATCAAACTAGTAATTGAGGATAATGGCAACGGGTTTGCGCCTGGCCAGGAGTCAGATGGTTTTGGTCTAACCGGTATACGGAGGCGGGCCGAGACAATCGATGGGACGCTTGAAATTGAGACCTCTCCGGGTAATGGCACCAAGCTGATGGTAGAGGTGCCGCTACTGGCAAATAAGCGACGATTCTGGCCTTTGCCTTATCATTTCAGGAAGAGCGCGTATCCCAGAAATGAAGCTAGATAGGAGGTCGAGATGATAAGAATACTCATTGTTGACGATCATCCAGTTGTGCGGGCTGGGCTGATCAGCATGTTACGCACATATCCTCACCTTGAAGTCGTGGCGGGCGTCTCTGATGGAAGCCAGATGTTTGCGCTGCTCGAAAAATCGATAGTTGACGTCATTTTGCTGGATTTGCGTATGCCTGGGATGAGCGGTGTTGAGATCCTGAAAAAACTCAAGGAACGCGGTTCTCCACTACGTGTCATCGTGCTAACCAGCTACGAGAGCGACGACTACATCTTTGAAGCGCTTCGCGCAGGCGCGTGGGGCTATCTACTTAAGGCGTGCTCGGAGGAAGAAATGCTGGGAGCTATTGATGCCGTGCATGCGGGCGGTCGCTATCTGCCGCAATCAGTTGCTGCACGGCTCGCGGAGCGTCTGCCTCGGGCCCAACTAAGCTTTGCTCAGAGTGACGTCTTGGAACATATCGCAGGCGGATTGACGGATCGCCAGACAGCGGCCGAGATGGGAATCAGTCTGGAAAAAGTATGGGCGGAGTTGAGTGGAACGATCGACTTGATGAGCAATTCGGGTGCGGAGCGCAGCGACGATTCGATGGGTCGCCGACCGACGATGTCTGACATTGCCCGTAAAGCGGGCGTGTCTATGGCGACTGTCTCTCGCGTGCTGCACGACAAAGGAATGCACACGGAGGAGACGCGTCGCGCGGTGATGAAGGCAGTGCAGGAGTGCGATTTTCAAAGAAATGGTACGGCTGCCTCTTTGGCATCGATGCGTAATTCTTCTTCGGATGACTAGTCCCATCAGAGAAAGACTGCTGATGATGAGAGCCGCCGATTCCGGTGGGTAGTCGGTGCCAGTCGGCTCTATACATCTTTGCCGCGAAGATAGAAGTGGATACTGGCTGCCGCACCCCTTTCCGACAGAATGTGCAAAGCCTTTTCCACCTCGGCGACGAAGGCAGCGTTTGCCGGCAGCACATTACCAAAGATGGACCTGACTGCCAGCATGGGCTCCGGGTCGGCACTGGAGTTTCTGCAGATTGCAGTAAGTTCCTTGGCACGGGCATCGACGATCTGCATGGGATTTCCACGCTCATCCTGTTCTCTTCCGAGGTAGGATATCCAGCTGGCGATTACGAGACTAAGTAAAGGTGTCGGCGCGCGTCGATCCAGCAGTTCCGCGATTGAGGGCAGCACCCATTTAGGCATCTTCGCGGAGCCCTCGGAGCAGATGCGCGTGACCTGGTCGTTTATGGTCGAATTGGCGAAGCGCGCGATGAGGGTGGCTTTGTACTCCGGGATGGATGTTCCCGGAATGAGGGGGACGACAGGAGTTACTTCCTCCATAAACTCGCGTATGAAGGCAAGATAAAGCCGATCCTGCATGATTTCATGGACGTACGTGAAGCCTGCGATGGCACCGAGGTAGGCCATGGCAAGGTGGCTGCCGTTTAGCAGACGCATTTTCATAATTTCGTAGGGAGCGACATCGGTCACGATTTCAGCTCCGACCCGTTCCCAGGATGGCCTCCCAGCGGCGAAATGATCTTCGATTACCCATTGGCGGAACGGTTCGGTGACCACCGGCCATGCGTCAGATATTCCGAACGCGTCGGAAACGAGCGCGATATCGGCAGGGGTGGTGGCCGGGGTGATGCGATCGACCATACTGTTAGGGAAGGCCACGTTCGCGGTTATCCAGCGGCGCAGGTGGGGATCGCGCATTTCGGTGAAGGCTTCAAGGACTCTTCTAACGACGTCGCCGTTGCCTTGCAGATTGTCACAGGACATGATGGTAAGCGGCGGGAGACCGCGCGTATGTCTACGGTCGAGGGCGAGAGCGATCAGCCCAAGGGAAGAGACCGGAGTTTGCGGGTGCTCAAGATCGTGCTGTATATCGGGATGCGTGTCGTTGAACGCGCCGCTCGCTTCATCAATGAAATAACCGCCTTCAGTGATCGTAAGCGAGAGGATTCGGCACGCGGGATCAGCGATTTTCTCGACAGCCGTCTCCAGTTCGGCCGGGGCATAGACATAGTCCACGAGCGACCCGATGATGCGGGCCACCTGCGCGTCGTCGCTTCGTTCCACGACCGTGTAAAGACAATCCTGCGGCTTCAGGGCATCCCGCATGCGTGAGTCGCTTGTGAGGACGCCAACGCCGCACTCTCCCCAACGTTCCGTGTCAGGGAGGTGCATCAGGTCGTCGAGATAGACCGCCTGATGGGCGCGGTGGAAACCACCAACCCCCATATGCACCGTGTGTTGAGGAAGCAACGACCTGTCAAACTCCGGTACGGCAACGTCGGAGCGCAGCTTCGAGAGATTGGACTGGTTCAGAGCGATTGCAAGTGACATTGGGCAAGGTCCTTCCTGCTGAGAGCTATGGGTCCCACCGACGGGACGGTTTACATGCGACTTTAACTGTGCTTTGGCAAGGTGTTTCCTGATTCGTCGAAGAGATGGAGAAATGCAAGGTTAAAGTTGAGGTGGACCTGCTGACCCGGTTTGAGGTCAAAGTCCCCGGTTGACCGAACGATAAGAGTCTCCCCTCCAGGTACCTCAACATAGACATAGCTTTCGCCACCCAAGCGCTCGACCAGTTGGACATGCGCGGGCAAACCGTTGGAGGTCGCAATTGAGATGTGCTCGGGACGGATGCCGAGAGTGGCGATCTCGCAGCTGGCGTTGAGGGCCACTATGGCTGCGGGAAGGCTCAGTGATGTCCCGTCGGAAAATGTGAGAATGCGTGCCTGAGCACTCGATACCTGCGACTGAACGGGAAGAAAGTTCATGCGTGGCGATCCGATAAATCCGGCAACGAATTGATTACATGGATTGCGGTACAGTTCCATAGGCTCGCCCACCTGTTCAATGGCCCCGCCCTGCAGGACTACGATTCGATCGGCCATGGTCATGGCCTCAATCTGGTCGTGAGTCACATAGATCATCGTGGCGTTGAGCTCGGCATGAAGGCGGGTGAGTTCGAGGCGCATTTTGACGCGAAGCGCGGCGTCGAGATTCGAAAGCGGCTCGTCAAAGAGGAAAACACGTGGATTTCGAACGATCGCCCGACCGATTGCAACGCGCTGCCGCTGCCCTCCCGAAAGATCCTTTGGTTTACGCTCAAGATAATCCTCGAGGTGCAGGATGCGAGCAGCTTCGGCTATCTTTCGGGTGCGTTCTTCTTTCGGAACTCCGGCTAACTTCAAGCTGAACGCCATGTTGTCCGCGACACTCATATGGGGATAGAGAGCGTAACTTTGAAAGACCAGTGCGAGACCGCGTTTATCCGGAGCCATATCATTGACTCTTTGGCCATCAATTAGCAGGTCGCCTGAAGTAATCTCCTCAAGGCCGGCGATCATGCGCAGCAGGGTTGATTTACCGCATCCAGAGGGACCGACAAATACGGTCAGTTCGCGATCTTCGATTTTAAGATCAACACCTTTAATAATTTCCGCTGTACCGTAGCTCTTGCGGACCTGCCTGAGTTCTACCGTCGCCATGTCTTTCTCCCGAGTCTTTACTTCACCGCGCCAAAGGTGAGGCCGCGTACAAGTTGTTTCTGCGTCAGCCATCCCAAGACAAGAATGGGCGCGATGGCCATGGTGGAGGCCGCCGATAACTTCGCGTAGAAGAGGCCTTGCGGGCTCGAAAAGGATGCAATGAATGCGGTGAGCGGAGCAGCGTTTGAAGACGTGAGATTCAGGCTCCAGAAGGCTTCGTTCCAGGAAAGAATGATCGCAAGCAGGCTCGTGGAGACGATGCCGGGCATCGAAAGCGGAAGTAGCAGATCAAAGAATTCCCGCAGCGGTCGCGCACCGTCCATGCGAGCAGCCTCGAGGATTTCACGAGGGACTTCTTTGAAGTAGGTGAACATCATCCAGACGATAATCGGCAGGTTCATCAGGGTGTAGATGATGACCAGGCAGAAGCGCGTATCAAGCAGGTTCAAGTTGCGGCAGATTAGATAGAGGGGAACAAGGACACCGGCGGAGGGCATCATCTTTGTCGAGAGCATCCACAGCAACGTGTCCTTGACATACTTCCTCGATTGAAAGGCCAGGGAGTAGGCGCACGGAATGGCGAACACTAGAGCGAGAAGAGTGGATCCCACAGAGGCCACAATGCTGTTCCAGGCGAAGTGGAACCAGTTTGCGCGCTCCTGGACGGCCCTGTAATTTTCAAGCGTTGGCGAAAAGAAGAAATGTGGGATCCTCGAGATAGCTTCCGTTTCGGCTTTAAAGCTGGTGAGCATCATCCAGAAGATCGGGAAAAAGAGGATGAGCGCCACAGACCAGCCCAGGAGTGTCATAGCCCACTTACGACGGAGAGTACTCGCGCTCATTGTCTTAGCCCTCCACATTTCGAGCGAAAGAACGCATCAGAAGAAGCGCCAAAAGATTCGCGATCACGATCGCAATGACCCCGCAAACGGAAGCTGCGCCAATGTCATACTCCGATAAGGCGTAGCGGTAGATGAGAAAGGCAAGATTGGAAGACGCGTAACCCGGACCACCGGAGGTGGTTACGTAGATCTCAGCGAAGATGCCAAGCAGGAAGATGCTCTCGATCATGGTAACGGCGATGACGGCACGATCCAGATGCGGCCAAATAATGTAGCGGAATAGTGCGATGGGTCCGGCTCCATCCATGCGGGCAGCTTCCATGCGCTCAGCATCCAGAGATTGCACTGCGGTAAGCAGGGTGAGAAAGGCGAACGGTAGCCACTCCCACGAGACGATAGCGATGATGGAAGTCATGGGCGCGACAGCAAACCAGTCGATGGGCTTGAGGTGAACGCTGCGCATGAGAAAGGCTGCAATGCCGTTGTCGGGATGCAGCATCATGTTTTTCCAAACGAGCGCGCTTACAGTAGGCATGACAAAAAAGGGAGCGAGCGTAAGCACGCGGGCGATGCCGCGACCGAAGAACTCTTGATTGAAGAGAACGGCGAGCAAGGTCCCCAGCCCGATCGTGATGACGAGCACTGCACCTACCAGAAGGACCGTATGCCAGATCGATAGCAGCAGGCCGGGGTCAGAGAAAAGATAGCGATAGTTACCGAAGCCATCGAAGCCCTTCTGATCTGGTTCCATCAGGTCATAGCGTCGGAAGGAAAACCAAAGGGTCATCAGTAGCGGGATGACCGACCATATAAAGAGGATGACTATCGAGGGCAGCTTGAGGTACGACCCATCAAGTTGACCTTGACGGGCCTCCCGCGGATTTGTTGACACAATCTTTTTGTCGGCGGTCATTATTTTTGTTCACCCAACGCAGCTTCATGGTGGCGCTCCTGGATGCGTTCAACCGCTGCCTGAGCTTTTTTGAGGGCGTCATCGACCGAGATGGTCCCAACCAGCGCTGATGCGATCAGCTGTCCCACCTGATTTCCTATAGTGGGAAAGGTCGCGATGACGGGGCATTGAATACCCGTGTACGGTACCGGCTTTTCCGTTGGGTGAAGCGGATCGGCTGCGAGTATGGATTGGTAGGTGAGGGAAGCAAAAGGAGCCGCGGCGAGGTAAGCGGGTTCGTGATAGGTGGAGGTTCGAGTGCCTGGCGGAATAGCGGCCCAACCACGCTGGCCTGCGACGAGTTGGATATAGTTCTTGGAGGTGGCCCACTCTATAAACTGGAGCGCGGCATCGGGGTGCTTTGAAGACGAAGGCACCGCGAGCGCCCAGAACCAGAGCCAGCGGGCGCCGATCGGAGTTTTTGCGACCGGTGCAGGCGCGAAACCCACGGTGCTCGAGACCTTTGATTGTGATGGGTCGGAGAGGGTTCCGGCGGCTACTGTAGCATCAACCCAAACGGCGCAACGGCCATTTTCAAAGAGCGTCAGTGACTCGTTGAAGCCGTTGGAGCTTTCTCCTGGAGGACCGTAGGACTGAAGCAGGCTCACGTAGAAACTCACCGCGTCGTGCCACTCCGGAGAGGTCAGCTGGGGCACCCAGTTCTCATCGAACCATCGGCCACCAAAGGTATCGGCGAGAGTCGAGATGTAAGCCATGTTTTCTCCCCAGCCAGGCTTGCCGCGGAGACAAACGCCATAAACGCCGTGCGCAGGATCATGCAATACCTTAGCGAAATGGGCAATATCCGAATACGTGGGCTGCGCCGGCATCGTGAGTCCAGCTTTTTGGAAGAGGTCCTTACGATAATAAGTAAGCGAACTTTCCGCATAGAACGGCAAAGCATACAATTTGCCGTCGTACGACGCTCCATCGCGAATCGACTTAAGCAGATCACCTGCTTCGTAGGCCGCAGGGAGCCGGTCGGTTAGAGGAAGCAACCACCCGCGTCGACCCCAGATCGGTGTCTCAAGCGGACCGATCGTTACCACGTCGTACTGTCCGCCGTGTGCAGCGACGTCCGTAGTCGTCTTCTCGCGCAGGATGTTTTCTTCCAGAACGATCCAGTCCAGCTTGATCTCCGGGTGCTCAAGTTCGAACACCTTGGAAAGTTTCTGCATGACGATCATGTCGCCGTTATTAACCGTGGCAATAGAAATCGTCGTCTGCGCGTGCAGACCGACCGTCACAAGAAGCGTTGAGAGGATCACGCATTTCTTGATCCTGACGCTGGTCCGATGTTCATTAGTTGGAAGCGAACTCGTCACGGTTTTGGCTCCAGTGTGTGGGATGAGCCGCTGAAGGCATTTTGGTAGGCCATCGGCGCATCGTCTGACTCGGATCGTGTCGGGCGCTTACGGTTAGCAGCTTTGACAGCTTTGTAACGCTGAAGCATGTCGTCGCTTTGCTGCTTTAGGCCGAGCCTCGCATAGACGCGGGTGAGAAAATAATAGGGAAATTCCTGGGTGGGACCATACTCGATGGCTTTTTGAAGCGGCTCTGCCGCTTCAGCGTAACGGCCCTGTTGCAGCAGAAGCTGTCCGATCTCAGTGTATGCGGGAGCATACTTCGGATCCGCAGTAACGCACTGTTGAAGTGACTCGCGAGCGCCGTTCACGTCCCCCAGAATTACCTTGGCGAGGGCGAGTTGGTAATACGTTCGCGGTTTCTCGGGCGCGATCTGGATAGCGATCTCGTACTCCGCAACTGCATCTCCGGCCTTAGTTTGCTGAACCAGTGTGTTTCCGAGTAGATAGTGGGCCTGGTAAGACTTCGGATTGAGGGTAAGGGCCTCTGCTAGATCGCGGTGAGCGGCTGCATAAAGCTCGGAATCAAACTCGGTTTCAGCGATCGTTATGAGAAAAGAAGCCGAAGCCGCATTCTCTCTCCGCCTGCTCTCAAGCAGAGTAAGAGCATCGTTAGCGCGACCCTGGGTTTGCAGGATATTCGCCAGTAAAAGGAGGGTTTCCGTGGAAGGACTCTTTCGATACGCTGCTTGCGCCGCGGCCAGCGCCGGAGCCAATTGATGGACGGCCAGGTAAACATTCGCTCGCAATTCCAGCTCCTGCAAAGGCGTGGCGGACGTGATGCTAACCGAGGCGAGCACCTCCGCTGCCGGAGAGGCCGAGCCGTCGAGCCAGTACCTGCGTGCCAACGATGCCGCCACGCTGTGATCAAAAGGCCATCGCTGGTGAGCTTGCTCTAGGATGAGTTGCTCCTCGACGCTGTTCCCTGACCCTTCAAGCGCAGCTCCAAGCAGAAGATCGATGCGAGCATCGCATGCTGCGAGAGGTGCGGGGCGCAGCAGGGTGACTACTGCACCAAATTGATCCTGCTGCATCGCCAGGCTTGCAGCGGAGAGTAAGCGGCTGATCTCGGACGGCGAAGGGCAAGCGAGGTCAGTGGGCGGAGGTGTTTGGATCTCAGATCTAGAGCTTGGGGAGGCCACAGCTCTGACCGCCGGCGATCCCAGACTGAGAACGCCGGCGGCGAGCATGAGAAAGATCCTCAGAACTCGAGGCTGTGGATGACGCCTATTGATCACACTCCCATACCTCAGAAGTTCAGCCGCAGACTAAATTGAATTTCCCGCCCTGCCAAGGAACTGCTGACATTGCCGAAATTGCTGGTATTTACATTAGTGACCAATCCTGTGAAGTTTGCGTGGTTAAAGGCATTGAAGAAGTCTGTACGGAAGGTGAGATTGTAACGCTCCGTAGCATTAAACTTCTTGAACAGCGCTAGATCCCAGTTCTGCGCTCCCGGGGAACGGATATCAGCAACCCCCGCATTGCCCTGCACACCAAGCGTAGTCACCGCGTGCACGTTCTGCACGTTGAAGTAGGGGCCGACTTTTCCATTCTTCCCCAAGCCTTTGCTGGAGGACGAATCGTTCACAGGACCAGTCACATCAGGTAGCGCGTTGATGAAGTTACCAAGATTCTGGTTGCTGCTGAGCGTGAGCCATGGCCCGGTATAGAAGCTGGCGATAGCGCTCACCTGCCAGCCGCCCACTGCCTCGTTCAGTAAGCCACCTTGATTAAGAAACTTTTTCCCTTGACCGAAAGGTAGCTCATAGATTGAGTTAAGGCTGAGACGATGATTGAGGTCGTCTGCGCAATGACCGCGGTCGAGCTTTGTATTAAGCGGGTGCCAGCTAAATTGATCCTGCCACGGGTCAGAGAGACACTTCGAGAAGGTATAGGTACCCAAAAACGAGAACCCGGACGCATAACGCTTCTCTACGCGCGCCGTTATTCCGTCATAGATCGAGCTTCCTTCGTTGAGGTTTTCCTGAGCGCCACCAGGATAGAGTGGGAAACGCGTCGTGTTGTTCGGCAAAAGCGGGTTGGAAATGATTCGCTGTTCGAAGTGGTGTGCTGCCGAGCCAAGGTAGGTCACGTCCAGCAGCCACGTTTTTAGGAACGTCTGCTGCACGCCAAGAGACCACTCATAGCTGTACGGCGTCACGTTGTTGGGGTTGATGAAGGACACTGACTGTCCTGAGCCAGGTGAAGTTCCAGCAAGCGCAGGACTGAAGAGCTGATCCGCGGTGAAGGCCAAGGGCTGACCCGCTGGGGAGTTGTTGTAGAAATTCACCGAGTAATACTTGGGGGTGTCAACCTCCACTTCGAATTGATTGAGGTTGGGTTGCAGGTAATATAAGCCGAAACCGCCCTTCACTACGGTGTTGCCGCTCGCAAGAGGAAGAATGTTGAAGCCAATTCGCGGAGAGAAATTCAGGTAGCGCGGATGCACCATCTGCCGGTTCAGGCCAAGAGAATTAGTGTCAGGGTAAGTAAGAGACGTTCCGGTTGCTAAGTCAAAGCTGCCGACGTGATTGCGCGTGTCGACCGGCGGTTGTGCGTATTCGTAGCGAACCCCGCCGTTGATGTTAATGCGCTTGTTTACCTGAAAGCTGTCCTCTACGTAATAGGCCTGATACCACCTGCGAAAGTTAAGCGTGGGGTCCCCGTCCGCACTCCCGCCTGAGGAAGGGACTCCTACCAGGAGGTCGGCGATCGAGTTGCCCGTATAGTTGCCATTGAACGATAGATTGGTTCCCTGCCAGTCCTCGTAAAGATAGGTTGGATCGTAACGGATGTCGACACCTGCCGTTATGTTGTGCCTCCCCTTTGTGAGAGAGACTCCGTCGGTCACCATGAAGAGCCCTTCGCGGATAACTTCCGTGCCGTTCGCTCCGCCGGGGTTAGCGTATCCGGCAATCGAAAGACGTGGAACACCGTAAGAGCCGGGCTGCAGGCCAACATTCTTTAGACCAGCCGGGTTAGCATAGGTGGGATCGAAGCCGAAAGCGCGCGTCTCACCTGTTTCGGTGTGAGTGAACCCGAAACGAAGGTTGTTAACGAGCGTGGGATTGAAGACATGCGTCCATCCTATTGCAATGCTCTTCGGGTGCGTCGGGAAAGTTTGCGAGTTGTAGATGTTGATGCCGCCGAGGACTGTCGTTTGCGCCTGTTGCGTGTATCGGCCGAAGACGGTGTCCTTGCTGGAAATCACATAGTCCACGCGACCGCTGCCTTGGTCCCAATTATCTGTCGTATCGGTCACCGACAGATAATTGCTCCCGCCAGCGTATGCTCCGTTCGGCGCGGGAAAGTAGCTCAGCAGCTTAGTCCCGACTGGAGAAAAAGAGGTTGTTGGAATGATGTTGCCGGCGAAAGGAGCTCCAGTGTAAGGGTTGACTAACTGCTGTGGAAGCGCGCTAAAGTTTCCACCCAATTCCGCTGCGGTGGGGACAGTCGTAATTGTGGAGTTCGGTTGCGTCTGGCGGAAACCCTCATAGTTGAGAAAATAGAACATTTTGTTCTTTAGAATCGGGCCGCCCAGACTTGCCCCAAATTGGTTTTGATGAAACGCTGGTGGGCCTGAAAGCGGATCAAAGTACGCCCTTGCGTCAAGATCGTTGTTGCGAAGAAATTCGTAAATCGTACCGTGAGTTTGGTTGGTACCGGACTTGGTGACTACGTTGATGAAACCGCCCGCATCTCCAAAGGCTGCGGAAGATCCGGCCTGCTCGACTTTAAACTCCTGAATATTGTCGATGGACGGAAGGAGACCAGCGGCCCCGTACCACCCATTACGCGTCTCGATGCCATCGTAGAGGTAACTGACATCATCTTCACGTAGGCCTGCGATTGAGATACTCACGACTGAAGTCCCGGTCCAGGTGGAAGCTGGGGAACTCACGCCGGGCGCAATCGGCGACACACCGGCCGCAAGTGTTGCCAACTGGAGATAGTCGCGACCGTTCAGCGGAAGGTCCTGAATCTGGCGGGGGTCAACGACCTGTCCGACGTTCGAAGCGACCGTGTCTAAGAGAGGTGCGCTCCCCGAGACCTCAACGGTCTGACTGGCTTGGCCAACGGAGAGCGCTATGTCTTGCCGAGCCTGCTGGTCGACCTGGAGGGTGATCTCCTGGATGTTGTAGGTTTGAAAGCCAGAAGCTGTTATCTGAACACTGTAGGACCCCGGTGGCAACTGAGACACACGGTAAGAGCCCTGCGCGTCCACGCTGGCGTGGTAGGCGATATTAGTAGCTTTACTTGTGACGGTGACGCTGGCACCAGGTACTAGTGCCCCGGTGCTGTCAGCGATTGTGCCCGTGAGCGAGCTGGTAGTGCTCTGTCCCCAGACCACGGAGGACGACAGAACGAGAATCGCCGAAGCGAGGATTGTAAAAATGTGACGCATGAGTGCCTCCAGAGCGGGACCAGATACAGGATTGGAAGCGCTTCCATTCTTGGCTCTGGAAGCGCTTCCATGATTGGCGACCAGTAGTATCAATTTGGGTTAAGCTTGTCAAGAAGATTTCGTTTAGATGTTGAAGCCTCTCAGAAAGGTCCCCTCGTTACAGCGCATTTTAGAAATGGCGGGCCGTATGGGGCGGACGAGTTTGAGAGATTTGGAGTTACGGCGAGGAGAGGTGTTTGGGCGCGTGGTTGCGAGGAGTTTGAGCTTGAAGCAGGCGTGTGAGCTGTTGGATTGAGGTATCGTCAGGGCAAGCGGTTGTGTGGTCGATATCGCGCAGGCGGGGCTGCGGGGTTGCAGCACGGTCTGTGCGTGCGGGTGTCGAACCGGGGCGATACGGCGGAGTTTCGCGCGGCTGTGCTGAAGCGCGTGGAAGACCGGTAAGGGGGACTTCGGGCCGACGCTGGCAGAGCATCTGGGCCTGGACGACGGTCTTGCAGGCTCGCGAACCGCTTTCTCGAGACGTCCTACCTCGCCGGCCTCAACCGGCGCTTCACCCACGATGCAACGTCAGACGCGGACTTCCACCGCAAGCGGCCTGCGAAACGGGAACTGGACGGTATCTCCCAACTGGAGCAGGAGCGTGGTTAGCCTCGACTGGGTGGTGAGCTACAACGGCAGGCTCCGGCGACTGGCGCGCCAGAGCCGCCGTTACGCCCCGGCTAAGAGCCACGTACTGGTGCGCGAGAAGCAGGCTGGAAAGATCGCCATCGAGCATCGCGGGCGCAAGCTCGACTTCCACCAAATCGCCAGCCAGCCGGCCCGCCAGCCGCACCGTGTTCTGTGTCCGGCCGCCTAGGGGCGGACACAGAACACCAGCACCAACCCACCCTGGAAGCAGGTATGTAAGCAGATGCACACCCCACAGGTGAGCCTCTAAACCATCAATCAACAAGGGGACGTTTTCAATGAGCTGTGACAAGTTTACAAGACACTTGCCACGAGAACAGAAGCAATGTACGCTTGCGCCATTCTTTCACGTCGTTTTTAGGTCTACGTTTGACAGCGATATCGGGCCCGCTCCTAGGGATGTTGGTTGAACGCTGCCCAGCACCGCTAAGCCCCTCTTTGTCCAAAACAGTCTCGATATCACGTATAGCAGAGAGGCAAATAGTGATAACCAAGAGATCCCTGACAATTCCGCGCCTGATGTTCGTCCTGTACGCCCTTCAGACCGCATACTTCCACGCCCAAGCCAATCCGAAGAGTTGCAAGGGGTACAAAGTTGGCGACACGGCGACGCTTGAAGCCCGGGGTTGCAACGGAATCAGCGTAGGCGACCCAAAGGTCTTCGATAATCGCACCCTGACCCTTATGCTTGAATCGTTGAGCCAAACGCTCCACGCACAGCAACAAAGCTATCTAGATCAGAAGAGTGTTCTATCCGCTCTTTCGAATATTCAAGGGTTCAATCAGACGGAGACCAATACGGCTTTGTCCGTGACAGGGTCGCCGACTCCCGCGACAGACGTCAAAACAACGCTGAATACGGGGAATGTAGATTCGAGTGGTAATCCCCTGCCGAACACGTTCCAGCGCCAAACGGACACCAGTCGCGCGAGTGTCACTCCACAAGCACCCGCCCTTGACACCCTACCGGCGTTTCAGGGTTTTAATCCAAACTACGGCCCTAACGCCTCCGACCTCTTGAACGATCAGGTCAATTTGTCATACCAGCTCTTCAATTTGCGGATGATTTTGGAACGATCACTTTCAGATCGGTTGCAACCGAATGCGGCCGGTACCAACAAGACACGATTGCAGGCGGTCATGGGATATAACGTAACGCTTGATCCCCCTCGAACAGCCAATGATGCAGTTGCCGTAGTCGAGATCACCGTCACAAGCGCAAACTCATCCGCTATGTCACTCGTTTCTCTGATGCCACAAGAAAAGACATACAACGCAGCCGCTCTGTCCAGTAAGTCAAATGCGTTTTCAGGTTCAGCAGCAGTGAGTGCTTTTCAGGTTGGCTTTAGCGCGCGAAAACGAAGCCAGATTTTTTATTTATACAGGGACACTGACACCCTGGCCTATCAAAGGATGACGGGAAATCCGAACGAGGTCGTCTTCGGATGGATGTTCCGACCGGTCCTTGGCCGGCGATCCGTTTCACCAGGCATCCGACAACTCTTCGCGATTCTCGCTCTGCCGAATGTCGATTGCACAAATGCTGATTTAGCCTCGCCGGGTAATCAGGGGGCGCCGACCGCAGCCTCGTGCGTTGCAAAGTTGACCTCGAAAGTACGTACATTTTGGAAGAAATATGATCGCGGAACACTCACCTCTTTCGAGGATCGTGATACCAACCGAGCAAAGCTTTTCTCCTACGGATTGACATTAGGTCTTGACCGTCCCCAGATCTTCAATGGCTCCAAATACGAGAACGATGCAAACTATAACGGCCCTGAGGTCCGCTCGAGTGCCGACTACCAGGACAACCTCAAACCTAGCGTAGACGAGGTGACATGGCGTCCTACGGGCACAAAAAGCATCGTAATCTCCGCCCGCGGAAATAACTTCTTTACGAACACCCAGGTAGCCCTTGGAGACAAAGTGTATTCGGAGGGTGGAGGGCTGACGCTAAAATCCAATCAGGCCTTCGATCTGCTCACCACCGTGGACGCTTTGGCCAACGGGCCGGGTACGGTCCTCGGACGCTACGACATAGGAGTGCCACTCACAAACCAGACGGTTTCGGCCGACCTTCCCTCGGATGGGGTTGAGATTCGTAATGCTGCTCTCGGACCCGCATTGGCGGGCTTTCGGAAGATCACAATTAACCTTCAGAAGAGACCAAGTCAAAAGCAGTTGGTAGACCTAAAAGCGTTAGAGGACGCATTCGGCTCTGCAAAAGCCGCCGTCCAGAATCTGGTGAAGCAGTTGCCCAAATCCGCCCCCCCATCGCCGCAAATGCAGCCACTCCAGGAGCAAGAAGACAGAGCGAGCACAACTCTTCAGGCCCAAACGCGCACCGTTTACGCGCTGCAACCGGCGGAACTTCCCAAAACCCAAGTCACAGCCAACGTTGTTGGCTTGGAAACGCCAATCATTTCCGTGAATGGCACCCCACTCGATTTACCGTACGACATTGTCAGTACCACCGACAATGGCGTCCAGGTCATTACGCTGCAGGCAAGTGTCAAAGACTCATTGATTAGCGACAGCGGCGGCGGCATAGCCAAGGTTTCATGGCCTTTCTATCCACAAGACAAATGGACGGCGACATATAGGTTCAACAATCCAGATCTCGCGTTTCAGGTCACTCGAGTCAGCCAAAAGACTATCCTTGTGAATCGCGTCGATGGGTTTAGTTTCCTGTCTGGTCCGGACATCCCCAAAGAAAAGCCCGCTTGCTGGAGTCTCATCGCGGGCGACATCGAAAAGTCTCTCACCCTGGAATGCCCGCCGAAGAAGCCTACCGAGGACAAGAAAGGGACCAAGAACAAAAAGGCTGCCGAACCAACTCCTCCCCTCCCGCCCCCCTCCTCCTACGTCCTCATTGCTACTGTCGATTCGTTGCCTGACAAAACAGTTCTCGTCGCTCCGAGCGGCACAGTCTATACCTTGGCAATACCCGCGCTCAAAGCGAAGGACGACAAGCCTAACCCGCTCGCGATGAAGCAATTTGATTCTCAATGGATCGAAATCAAAGCATCTGACTTGACGGCCGATACCGCTTCAAAAGGAGATAAGAAATCCGACGGGGTAGACCTAAGCAAGGTTGTTGCAGTCGAAGCGAATGGAAAACCGCTGCTTTTCGTTAAGAGAGAAGATAAGACCGCAGTCGATCAAGATCCGTCCCAACCGAAGACAACCAAGGTATCTTCGATCAGAGTAGAAATCACTCGAGAACTGACCTCGAAGCCCGGTACGATCGATATCGCGCTGCGGGGCGCTGCAAACGAATTTATCGGAACTCGGCAATTGCAGATTGCTCGAACTGAATGGGGCGACAAGGGAGACAAGTAGATGAAGAAGAAGCACCCAACGGCTGAATTGGCGAAAGACTTGGCGTCGGTATTCCAAAAGCACAATTGGTCTGGTGCACCCATCGGAGTAGCCAACTCACCCGCAAACCTAGACGTGCGGGCAGATGATGATTTGGGTGACAGCACCTGCCCGGATGGCAGTGAACCGCAGTGGGTCACATATAAGCTACCAGATGGAACCTGGGTGACGAAAAAGATGTGCGTATAAGTGCCGACTTCTTTGATGAGGAGGGGCCGCTGCCGGGAAAAACGGAGAAACTCACTTTCCACAAAAAAGATGTAACAGCAGTGCTCCCGTTCAGACGCCGCGTCTTCGGCGCCCAGGACGGTGGGCATTGATCAATCACCTCCCTTTCAAGCAGTCATGTCTCAAATTCCTGGTGGTCCGGAGGGTCATCCGTTTCGTGATCTCTAAGATCGCAAGCCTTTTCGCCGTGCCAGCTTTCCGTCATCTGGCAGAGTGCAGCCTTGCTAAAGTAGACTCAGGACCTACATGTTTGGGCACCAGCCCCCGTTGCGTGGGCGGATGGGACCGGTCACATCGGATGTCTTCGTGCCGTGACGGAAATTGGTCAGCTCTACTGTATACAGCCACGATCTGAACGCTTATGGCATCGTTCAATCAAGTGCATGCGATAAGTCAATAAATGTGATTTCTTTTGCTTTTGCGGCAAACCTTATGCGTGTCCGGTGCTGAATTATTCTTGCTGATGCCCAATCAGTCTTCTGATCCGCTTGGGTGACGATAAGAGCAGACGCGCGACACGGGCGATCTTGCGGTCTTCTCTTAACCAAAGCTGAGTGACAACTATTACAGCAAAGCCTTCCATTACCTCCTCCAAGCTCTTGCCGTTGACCATGCCCTGAGACCAGGCGCGGATGGTGTCATCTATCCCCACCTTCTGCATCAGTTTAGTTTTGAGCGAGTTTAATTCATCAAGGGTGTAGTCGGCGTCTTCTACTCCCAATAGTGCGGAGGCTGCATCGACGCATCGACGCGCAAGATCGTAGTCGTGGAAGAACTCGTTGGAAGCGACTTCACCTAGGGCGATATGGGCATTCAGTATTAAGCGTTTATTCTGCGTGCCCTCAGCCAACGCCAAAGCATCAAGGCAGTGCAATTTGGCACGGCGCGCGAAATTGGGCGCATCTTCTGGACTTCCGAACAAACCCTCAAAACAAGCATTTTCAATCCATCCGCTAAGGATGTGCGCCCGCGTCTTCAAGATCACGTTGTTGGTCCGATCTGCAATCGCTAGCGCATCGCATACCTCACGCGTCGCACGATCGACATTACCACTATCTAGATGGAGATAGCCCGCGTTGAGCAATGCACCGGCTATTCCACTTTGATGATCGTGAATTAGATAGATCTGCTTTGCTCTCTCCAACTCCGCAATTGCGGATTGGCAGAGTTCGCGATATTGCCGTTGTAGAGGCTGTAGACGCATCGCGGTCGTCTGTCTGCCCTCGGCCGCCGAAGACCGATTGAGCACAGCAAGGTCGATATGCTTTCTGAGTTGTCTTGCTAAGAGCCTTTTAACGAATGCCAGATTGATTACCGCACGTGCTAAATTTGGGTGATGCGGATTACGTCGTTCGTAAAGAACGACTGCCTGGTTGAAGTGCTGAAGCGCGCGACCATAGTCGCCCTTACGACGTATGATACGACCGCGCGCCGATTCAATGTTTCCTAAGGCAATCCAATGGTCCGTGCCCTTGAGCACACCTTCTGCATGGGCAAGCACCTCGAGAGCCCGGGCGGTATTGCCTCGCTGGAAAAGGACCCATCCTTGCTGAACCTGGATCACCGCGGTCAGAGCCTGCGCATCAGGAAGTTGATCTGCAAGTTCATGTGCGGAGTTGATATGCTCTAGAGCATTCACATAATCTGCCTTTTTGCGGTGTGCTCTCGCCTTCCAAAGATGAGCAAGCGTTGCGAGTTCGGGACTGAGTAGCTCGCGGTTTAGGCGCAGTATGATTTCGAGCGTTATGATGCAGCTATCCGTGTCATCCGAGGACAGCGCGTAGAATGCCTCAACCATGAGCAGACGGACGTAATCACCCACCTTTAATTGAAGCCGCTGGTTGGGCGTGAGCCGGTCTAATAGTTGCCGCAGCAGCGGCGCATCGCGAAATCCGACATCGATCCATTGGGCAAGGATGAGCAGAAAATCGGGAGATCGATTGATCGCATTGACAGGGTTGTGCCACTGCTCCTCGCGCTCATTGAGGAGATCAATACCCGCGGTAATACTTCGCCTTCGAAGCAGGCGCTCCAAGTCATGAAGCCAAGCGGTGTTACTCCTCATGGGCACGATTGCTCTCAACAAGATTGGACTTATCGATCAGGACGGCGACAAGCAGCGCGGGCACATCGCCTACGCAGCTCCAAGCGTGGTTGGTCGCGCGCTGAACCACGACGTCTCCGGGGCATAGTACGCGATCCTCATTGTCGAGGATGAGCCGAACCTTACCCTCAATGACGATGATGAAGTCCAGTGTCTGAGTGCGGTGCATGCCTGGGTGACGCGTCGTATCAGGGCGAACGTCATGCGGCACCATCGCCTTGAACGATGTATCGTAAAACGCCGCAAGCTGGTGCGGCGTCACTCCGGGTGAAACTGGGAGCACAGTAAACCAGCGGCACTTTGTGCCCCCTACTGCCGGTAGCAGAGCGGCTGGACCCGGGAGACTTTCGAAGCTCCGATCACCAGCGTCGCTCCAAATCTCAAAAAGGCCGGCACCCGGGATAGGTTCCAGCGTTGGAGCAGGCTGACCTTCAAGCGCAACGACGGAGTGTCCCCCGGCGTCATTGCCGGTGACGATGCGCTTGAGTTGGCGCACGCGATCTGAAGCTGAGATTGGCATGTGTGCCTCTTTCCCGTTTTCCGGGATCGCATAGTTCGATCCTCGTGGAGCTGTTTGAGTACTTTACTAACGGTGCATGCGGCGCTCGTTACTTTGTCGGGAGATGGCCAAATGAGCGACCCAGACCTCCTAATACTGATTCTTCAATTGCAGCGATTCACTCGTAAAACCTAGTTGCGACCTCGCCCTGTCGCGCAGGAGGGAGGAGATTTCGAAATCCGGCGGAAGTCTCGAACGATAGCGCTCCAGCGAATGAATGATTGTGTCGAGACCAACTCTGTCGGCCCAGAACATGGGTCCGCCCTTCGTGGCCGGCCAACCAAAGCCAAAAATCCAGACCACGTCGATATCGGAGGCACACTGCGCAATCCCTTCCTCCAAGATGCGGGCACCCTCGTTTACCATGGTGAAAAGCGTGCGCGCAGCGACCTCGTCGTCGCTGATCTTCCGTGTCGGTTCACCCTTCCGTGCCCGGAACTCAGCCAGGATGTCTACAGTGATCTGCGAGGGAACGGCTTTACGTGGCTCAGGATAGTCATAGTAGCCCGCCTTCGTCTTCAGTCCCCAGCGGCCCTTCGCGCACAGAGCGTCCAAGATGCTCTCGACGCGCATCGGATCGCGGTGCCACCCGATGTCGAGCCCGGCTAAATCGGCCATCTGGAATGGCCCCATCGGCATGCCGAAGTTGGTGTGAATTCGGTCAATCTGTTCAGGAGATGCGCCTTCCAGCAGCAGGGCTGTCGCTGCGTTTTGCCGCTGCATCAGCATACGGTTGCCAATGAAGCCGTGACAGACCTTGCAGACGACAGGAACTTTGTTGAGGCGCTGTGCCAGATCCATGGCAGTCGCAAGTGCATCCGGAGCAGTCTCACGGGCGCGCACCACTTCGACCAGCTTCATAATGTGGGCAGGTGAAAAGAAGTGCATTCCGAGAACATCGCTGGGGCGACCGGAGGCTTTAGCCATCTGGTCAATGTCCAGGAAACTAGTGTTTGAGGCCAGCACTGCGCCGGCTTTAGCGACCCTGCCAAGGCGCTCAAAGATGTCCAGCTTTACAGGCAGGTCTTCATAGACGGCCTCGATGATGAGATCGCACTCTCTTATGGCCTCAAAGTCCAACGTTGGAGTCAGCAGACCGATCGCCTGCGCTGCCTGGTCACCCGTCAACTTGCCTCGTGCAACGCTGCCGTCATAGTTACTCTTTACGCCCGCAACGCCACGATCAAGCGACTCGCGCCCGGTATCAACCAATATGATCGGCAGACCGGCAGAGAGGAAGTTCATGGCAATGCCGCCGCCCATCGTACCCGCTCCAATCACGCCTACCGAGCGAATCGTGCGAAGCGGCGTGTCCTTAGGCAGATCGATGATGGTGGCGGCGATACCCCTAGCCTGGTCGACATACGCTGCTCCACTTCCTGAAACTGGCTCTAGGGACATGGACTATTTCCTTTTCTTCTTTCTAAGGCTTCCATGCTTTGCGATGCTCTACGTTTGATCGTGATCAGGGTGCGGAGGACTTTACAGACGGAGCGTGCCTAGCAGCAAGCGTCTCCAGGTTGAGGCTGTGCCGCTCGCGGCTGATCGTGTAGAAGTAGGCGCAGAAGATGCTACCCGCATAAAGCGCCATGACGGTTGCAACATAAAGTTCAGACATGTGGACGATGATTTGCGGGGTGATCGCACCCCTGGAGGAGTCCGATGGAAAATGCGCAAGATTCAGAATCACTGTGGCAAGGAAGACCGCAAGACCCGTTGCCCACTTCGCAATGAAGGTGTTTATCGAGTAGATAACGCCTTCTTTGCGCTGACCCGTCTGTACTTCGATCTCTTCGACCACATCGGCGAGCATGGAGCTGAGCAGAATTGGCACCAGCACGAGCAGCGCCGTAACGACCATGTTGTACATGATCAGGAACGGCATCATGAGCCCGGAGGCTCGGGTGGGAAAATAGCCGGCGAGCCCGATTTCTAGGGGAAACGGCAAGACGAAAAACAGGATCGTCGCCAAGCGCATCGTCGCACCTCGCTTGTCGTACCGACGCGAAACCCAAGGCGCGACGAGCAGCGCGCAGAAGGCGGAGACAAAGAGGCCCGCTGTGATGATGGAGATCTCGTGCGGGCTCAAGCCCCAGGCATAAATGTTGAAGTAGGTGCCCAGCGCGAAAGCGAGCCCGGTCGCAAGCAGCATCAATGCGCCCGCCGTGATCGTAGCGAACGCAGATCGATTGCGGAGGATGAACCACACTTCGGCAAGGATGTTGATCCGCGGAGTCTCGTAATAGACGTGATCAGGGGCCGGCCTGACGGCCGCTTGGGTGCCGAATGCCGACAGCAGCGTAGAGACAATCATGATGCCAGCGGCCGTCATACCGTAGTATCGAAAGCCGCTAGCATCAAGAACCGCTGTGTTATTCCCTGGGGAGTAGTGGAGAAAGAGCGAAAAGGCCAAGAGCGACATGCTAAGCCCGCCCGACCATCCGAAGAAGTAGCGAAAGCCCGCGAAGCTAGTGCGCTCGTCATACTGCGTAGTCAGTTCCGGAGCCAGAGCTGCGCTGGGAATCTCATAGAAGGAGATGCATACGCGGGTAAAGACGGAAGCACACAGCAGATAAATGAAGAGGTGCACTTGGCTCAGGCCGGAAGGAGGCAGAAAAAGTAGAAGGTACGATAGCCCAGCTGGAACAGCGGCCGCATACATAAATGGATGCCTGCGACCGAAACGCGACCTGACCCGGTCCGACCAATAACCGATTCGTGGATCGATGAAGGCGTCGAAAATGAACGCTATCAGGATAGCCGAACCGACGAGGTCGACACGAAGGCCAAGCACACGGTTGTAGTAGAGCAAAAGGAGAACCTGAAAGCCGTTGTCCTTAACCCCGAATGCAACGGCGCCGATCCCGTAGAAGACTTTTCTGGCGAAAAGACCTGCAGGCTTTTTCGCGATCGGCAGCGTGACTCTGGAGCTATGATTTGACACGCTCGCCATGCTTAATTTCCTCAGATCTATCGCGCCATCTTTGCTAAGTTGAGCGTGAGAGTACGCTAGTGTAGGCTGTGCATAGATGTCAAATTATCGATTTTCAGAAAAGCAGTTTGTTGAGGGAAAGCAGTGAAAACCTGGGCGGAAAAGGTGGCGGTCGTGACGGGCGGAGCGAGCGGGATCGGCTTGGCGCTGGCGCGAGGACTGGTAAGGCGCGGCGTCAAAGTCGTGCTCGCAGATATCGAGGAGGCGGCGCTCGAAGATGCGGTACAGGAACTGCGCAGCCTTGGTGGCACAGTGGCTTGCAGACGCACCGACGTTTCAGACTTCGCACAGATGCAGCAGCTGGCAGACTTTTCCGAGCGGACGTTTGGGCATGTGCATCTCCTCTTCAACAATGCCGGAGTGTTGATTATGGGTCCAACTTGGGAGTTCAGTGTCGACGACTGGCGCTGGGTTTTCGGGGTCAACGTGAATGGTGTCATCTACGGCATCAAGGCCTTTATTCCGCACATGCTCGCTCATGGAGAGGAAGGTTATGTCGTAAACACGGGCTCGCTTGCTTCATTCAGCGGCCATGGCGACTACGCCCCTTACTCGGCTTCTAAAGCAGCTGTGTTGTCGATCAGCCAGTCGTTTTACAGCGAGATGCGCGCCATGATGACCAACATCGGCGTGAGCGTGGTGTGTCCGGGAGTGGTGCAGACTCGCATTCATGAGAGCTGGCGCAATCGGCCCGCCGAGGATTCGCCCTGGAGCCGGCGCGAAATGGAAGATCCAGCGCGAATCGCGTCTAGTCTGGAGTATCGATCGCAAGGCAAGACGCCGGAAGAGATCGCTGAGATCGTCTTCGACGGCATGATGGCGGACGAGTTCTACATCTTCAGCGATGAGCACGCAGACCGCTTCGTGCGCGCTGTCGTTGACCCTGCGATCGAACAGCGGAATCCGCTGGTGACCACTTGGGGTATCGACAATCGGCCGCTGGAAGACCGAAAGTGGATTTGGTAGTCCCATCTCACTGAGAATCGTTAGGGCAGTCACGCTCAGATGAGGCAACTGGAAACTGCTTCAGTTGCTGACGCAAGCTAAAGATGTGCTTGAAACCACTCCTGAGCCAACCTAAGCGACTCGTTTAGATGGCGGTCGTAAATGTCGTAGTGCCTGCCTGGTAAAAGTCGGTACTCGCAAAAAGCGTTCTTCCGAATGATCTCGAAGGCGGCCAAGCCGTGCTCCAGCCGATCCACCAATTCTTCGTTCTCTACGTCGATGATCAGTGTAGGCACACGAATGTTGACCGCCGCCGACAGAGGAAGGTGGAACAACATGCGTGCGACATCCGGAGATCCAGCGAGGTCTGGCATGCTGTCGAGCCCTCCTTGAGGCACGGGTGGGTCGATTAAGCCGCGCGCTTTTTCATTAGCGCGCGCGTGCGCGTGCGCGTGGTATTGGGGGGTCAGGCCGAAGCCGCCTACCTGCGCCACGACCGCCTTGATGAGCGGGTTCGTTCCAGCCAGGAAGACCGCGTGCCCGCCGCCGAAGCTGGTACCCCAAATTCCTAAGCGCAAGCGGTCGATGTTAGGCTCGGAAGCGAGCGCGGCAAGGCAGTTTGTCGCATCGGCCACCTGGTCAATCGGATCGCCCACCTCGCGCAACA
>CAXTNM010000003.1:71416-124487 GCA_964245715.1 uncultured Acidobacteriaceae bacterium
ACCTGTACCTTTAGCATGCGCTCACCGGTCTCCAGCAGTAGAGGAGCATCACGGGTTGCGATGATGCGCCCGTCTGACTCTCCCCAGCCGCGATAATCGAAGATCATGACCGCTATCCCAGCGCGGGTGAAGGCCTCGGCATAAGGAGTGAGCTGGCTTCTCACCCCGGACCAGCCATGGCAAAGCAGAATGGCCGGATAGCCTGCCGCTGGTGAGGGTTCGGCCGGAAGATAAATATCCGCGGCGATGCGGGTGCCTTCGCTGAACAGCGTCTGGGCTCGTCGGATGGGATTCATAGCAACCTTACCTCGGAACCGCACACTCCGCGGAAACATTCTTAGTATCTCAGAAGTGAGTGAATAAATGCTTGTGATAGGGGTAGACGAACATATGTAGTTTCTGACACACTTGCCCAAGGATTTGAAGACGAGGACATAGAGATGGCCGAAGCCGTAATCGTAGCGACCGCGCGCACCCCCATTGGCAAGGCGTATCGCGGTTCGTTTAATGACACGCAGGGCCAGGCCCTCGCAGGCTTCGTGATCAAGGAAGCGGCGCGGCGTGCGGGCCTCGATCCGGGTGAGGTCGAGGATGTCGTTCTGGGCTGCGCGATGCAGCAGGGCTCGACTGGCTTCAACGTCTCCAGGCAGGCCGCGCTCTGGGCGGGCATGCCGGATACGGTTCCAGGCATGACGATCGACCGTCAATGCGGCTCGGGACTGATGGCGATAGCAACGCTGGCAAAAAGCGTACTGAACGAGGAGTTGACGATCGGCATCGCGGGCGGCGTCGAGTCCATCTCGCTTGTGCAGAACGAGCATATGAACCTTTATCGCGCCGGGGATCCGAAGCTGCTGCAGCAGGAGCCGGCCATCTACATGGCCATGATCGAGACAGCGGAGCTGGTGGCGAGCCGCTACAATGTAAGCCGCCAAGCCCAGGATGAATATGCCCTGCAATCGCAGCAGCGTACCGCCGCCGCGCAGCGGGAAGGTCGTTTCGATGCGGAGCTGATGCCAATCACGACCACTATGAAGGTGGTGGACAAGCAGAGCGGCGAGACGAGCTTTCACGAGGTCACCGTAAGCCGGGATGAAGGCAATCGTCCGCAGACTAAGCTTGAAGACCTTGCCGCTTTGAAGCCCGTTTTCAAGGATGGTCAGCAGGTCTCGCAAGGGCGGTACATCACGGCTGGAAATGCCTCGCAACTCTCCGACGGGGCCGCAGCCGTGGTTGTCATGGAACGAGGAGAGGCCGAGCGGCGTGGCCTCAAGCCTCTGGGGGCGTATCGCGGTCTTGCGGTTGCCGGGTGTGCCCCAGATCAGATGGGTATTGGGCCTATTTACGCGGTGCCAAAGCTGCTCGCAAAGCACGGGCTCTCGGTTAATGACATTGATCTATGGGAGCTGAACGAGGCGTTCGCCAGCCAGGTGCTCTACTGCCGCGACTATCTCCGCATTCCAAACGAGAAACTTAATGTCTCTGGTGGTGCAATCGCCATCGGGCACCCGTACGGCATGTCGGGGGCACGTATGACCGCGCACATCCTGCATGAAGGCCGACGCCGCGGCGCACGTTGGGGCGTGGTCACCATGTGCATGGGTGGCGGCATGGGCGGGGCGGGTCTGTTTGAAATCTTCTAGTCAATCTCCCCGCCCTGGAGCTTTATGACCTTCGACGAAATGTTCCACCTCACTCAGAATGGGCCGCAACGCTGGACTGCGGCCGGTGCTCCCCCCACGGACGAGCGAGTGGTCTTCGGCGGTCTGGTAGTCGGCCAAGTCACGGTTGCTGCATCGTTGGACAACCGACTTTGTCATTCGGTTCACGCATACTTCATCGGCGCCGGAACGAAGCAGACGCCATTCGAGATCGTGGTCGATAGGACGCGCGACGGCGGCAGCTTCAGTACGCGGCGAGTAGAAGTATGTCAGGCGGAGCGCTTGTTGATGGCAGCTTACACGTCTCACCACGATGGCGATCCTGGCCCTAAGCATGATGACGCCATGCCGAAAGTATCCGGACCAGAGCGGCTCGAGGATATGTTCGCCGGGTACCGCAAGCACCTGGAGGGGCGGGGTCGCAAGCCGCGCCGGTATCTGGCGGAAGAGATGATGGAGGTCCGGTCCGTTCCAGCAGACATTGTTGAGCCCGTCACTGCCAAGGCTACGCAGGCTACCTGGTTTAAGCCTAGGAGGTTCGTTGAAGGCGGCCAAGCCGTCCATCAAGCAGTTGTCGCATTTGCTTCAGACGTAGGACTTGTCAGGGCCGGACTGCAGCAGCACTCAGCCCTTGGCGATGACAGGTATCAGACCGCAAGTCTCGACCATGCGATCTGGTTTCACCATCAGGTCTCAGCAAATGACTGGATGTTGCATGTATTGCACTCACCTATTACTGCGAACGGTAGAGGTTTCTCGCGTGGCTCGATCTTCACACGGGACGGAGCTCTGGTAGCAAGTGTCGCGCAGGAGTTCTTGGCTCGCAATAGCAGGCTCCACTCACAAACGTAATCTTCGAAGGGATAAGCAATGTCGATTGATTTGTCTGGCCGCGTAGCGGTCGTAACGGGTGCGGGTGGCGGACTAGGCCGAGAACATGCGCTGCTCCTGTCTAAGCGCGGGGCGAAGGTGGTCATCAACGATCTCAGTCCCGGCGTTGATGGAGGACCGTCGCCGGCCGAGGTCGTCGTCAGCCAAATTGTGGCTGCGGGCGGCGAAGCGATGGCAAATCATGCATCCGTCGCAGACCAGGATCAGGTGCAAACGATGGTAGCCGACGCAATGGAACGATGGGGCCGCATCGACATTCTTGTAAACAATGCTGGTATCCTCCGGGATAAGAGTTTTTCCAAAATGGATTTGGATGATTTTCGCCTCGTTGTCAATGTGCACTTAATGGGGTCGGTCTACTGCACCAAAGCAGTGTGGGACATTATGCGCGCCCAAAACTATGGCCGCATCGTGCTGACCACTTCCTCCACGGGTCTTTACGGAAACTTCGGACAGAGCAACTACGGGGCCGCGAAGATGGCTCTGGTTGGCCTAATGCAGACGCTTGCGATCGAGGGACAGAAGAACAACGTTCGCGTGAACTGCATCGCTCCGACTGCAGCTACACGCATGATGGAAGGCCTGCTTGCGCCGGAACTGGTTGCGGCGCTAAGACCTGAACTGGTGAGCCCTGGCGTGCTCGCTCTGGTGGCGGAGAACGCCCCGACCAAAACTATTCTTTGTGCCGGCGGCGGCAGCTTTGAGCAGGCCCACATCACAATTACACACGGCATCTATGTTGGAGCTGGAGACGATGCGGCAGATCAGGTAGCCGCCCGCCTGGCCGAGATTGGTGAGACGAGTGCTGCGATCATTCCCGAGGCGTCCTGGAGTCAGGGCAAGTTGGAACTCGAGAAGGCCGGACATCGGGTCGCTTAGCGCGTAGTGCTGCGATCTATTGCTCGCACCCTTGGGCTCATACGACAGGTTGTTCGGCGAAGTTCCGCTGAAGTTCACGCTTCAGTATTTTGCCAATCTGGCCCCTTGGCATCTCAGGGATGATTCGAAGATCAGCCAGGCGCTGCATTTTGCCAAGTCTCGCATTCGCCCAGTCTTTCAGATCGTTCGGGTGCACTGCACCTGGTTTCCGCAACGTGACGAACCCGACCGGGGTCTCGCCCCAACGCTCCGACGGTGCGCCGATGACTGCTGCTTCGGCGACTGCAGAATGCTCCAGCAACACCGCCTCCAGATCGCTAGGATAGATGTTGATGCCGCCGGAGATGATCATGTCTTTCTTGCGGCCTAACAGGGTCAGAAAACCTTCTTCATCGATGCGACCGATATCGCCTGTACGGATGAAACGGTTGCCCTCAGGGCTATACCATTCCGCTTCGCTGGTTTTGCTCGGCTGGTTGTGATAGCCGGTCATCATAACGGCGGATCGGCCAACAACTTCACCAGCTTCTCCAGCTGGCACCTGGTTGCCTTCGTCGTCAACCACACGCATGTCATGGCCCTCAATAGCCTGACCAACGGTATGCAGCTTGTCAGGACGCTCATGCGCGATCAGCATGAAGGCGCCTCCGCCTTCCGTCATGCCAAAGTACTCGATCAGTCCGCCAGGCCAGCGCGCCAAAACCTCGGCCTTCAACTCCGCCGAGAACGGCGCCGAAGTTGAATACTTTACCTGGTAGCTCGATAGGTCAAACTGGGAGAAGTCCGGGACGTCAAGGATGCGACGGAACTGAACCGGCACCAGCATTGCTACGGTCACACGATGCCGCTCGCTGAGTTCCAAGAAGTTACGTGCGTCGAAGCGAGGCATCAGTACGACTGTGCCTCCCCCGGCCAGCGCCGGTAGCAGACTGACCAGGGTGGTGTTCGAGTAGAGCGGGGTTGAGATGATCGCGACAGCATCTGGACCGTAGCCCGGCGGGTCGAGCAGATGGAGTTGCGACCAACGCATGGAGTGCGGCTGGACGATGCCTTTGGGTGTGCCAGTGGTGCCCGAGGAGTAGATGATGTTGAAAGGCGAGTCAGGCTCAATGGCGACTGGCTGACGGCGGGTCCCGGGCGCACGCAGCCATGTTCTAAGGTCCTCGCCGGCTGAATGCTCATCAAGCGCGACTTGCCGCGCGGTGATCTTCTGAGTCACCGGACCGACGGCCTGACTGCCACTTTCGTCGGTAAATAGATGGCTCGCACCACTGTCTTCAAGCATCTTGAATAACTGCTCCGGCGTGGCGGACGGAGAGAGTGGGGAAACAGCTGCACCCGTCTTCAGTATTCCAAGAAAAACGGCGACATACGGAATCGAGGTAGCGGAGCATATCGCTACCACGCTCCCCGGACCGACGCGCTCCTGCTGCAGCTGAGCCGCAACGCGGTCGGCGAGGTCATCGAGTTCCTGATAGGTTACCCGGCCGTCTCCGCAGACCAGAGCGGACTTATCCGGATGGACGATCATCTGCATCTGCAGCAGGTCGGTGAAGACACCGAAGGGCTGCGCGACGTAACGGCGGATCTCCTCAAGGGGATCTATCGTGACATCGACCAAGGAGTGCACCTGCCCCGATAAGCCACTGAGAAACTCCGTATGCATGAACGCACCTTGGCCTAAAGTATCCGAGCTTGACTGCGGGTTCGTCAAGTGGGTCAGGGAGGGGGCAAGATCAAAGCTAAGAGAATTGGTACGCAATCCGGGGGAGTTAGCCCCGGTCGGCTGCATAGGCTAGCAGGCCGGTGAGTAAAGGGCGTACGTAGAGATCAGCAGCGTTGTCTAACGCAGCGCTCGGGACCCAGCGTCCGAGTTCTTCGGAAGAGTTAATCATGGCGGTGGTCATCTCCGCGGCGACGCGTAAATTGCATGGGCGCACTGACCCATCGATCAGCCCATCGTTGAGCATGTTGTTGAAGCGAAGGGTGAGCCGAGACATTTCTCCCGCCATTCGGCGGCGAAGCTCCGGACCCACACAGGTGAGAGCGGCAGTACGGAGCAGCGTACCATTGTCCAGCATCTGCTGCCGCACAAGCGCGACTGCGGCCGCTGCAATACGCGAGAGTCCCTCGACCTCACTTCGCAGAGCGGCGTCCTGCGCTTCGCGGACGTTGGCAAAACTATGTTCAAAGCACGCCACTACGAGCTCATCGAGGGTCTCGTTGTGGTGATAGAAAGCGCCCTTGGTGACATTCAGTTCGGCGGAGATGCGATCAACTGACGCCCCACGATAGCCGAAACGATTAATGAGTAAAGTGGCTGTTCGCAGGAAGGATCCTTGCGAGAGGCGGTCGCCCTCCTCAACGTGAACGACGGACGTATCGGCGAAACGGGCCAGCTCTGGGGGAGAAGACGCGAGACCGTAGAGGAGTACGTCGCCAAAGGCAGCGGCAATGAGTGGAACATCCTGCACAAAATAATCGCCGGCCCAGACCGGCGTCCAGAGAAGTTGGGAGAGCAGCATGTGTGAGGCGGCATTGAGTCGAGCCGGATCCCAGGTGGTCTCGGGCGTGTTAAAGAGCTTGCGTATGGTTTTGAACATGCGCTCGTAGGCAGGCCACACAACGTCGGAATGAGGCGTAGTGAGCGCCCGAAGATCGCCGAAATAGGCGAATTCGGGCCGTTGACCCGACTGGACTGCGGCCAGCAGATTGAAGTAGGAACGAACGAAACGGCGTATCCGCAGCTCGACCCCCTGCTCGACGAGTGCCTCTTTGGCAAGCTGCTCATGCAGCTCAATGGAGCGCATGAAGACAGCCGATACGAGATCTTCGCGTCGTTTGAAGTAGTAGCGCAAACTCTTGAAGTTGAGGCCGATCTCGTCTGCGATCACCGTGAGCGTGGCATCTCGAAGGCCGTGCCGGTTGAAAAGCGCGCCGGCTGCATTCAAGATTTTGTCTTTGCGGTTTTCGAAACGGCTTGGTTTTCGGCCAGTTCCGGATTTGATCGATCGGGTCACTTCTAGCGACGGCAAGATTAGAGTTCCTCCGTAGCCCAGATACTCTGTTATACCAAACCGCCCTTCAATGCTTGTTGCGGTTCGATGTGAGCAATTGTGTCTTATTCCGACACTTCACGGTTGGCCTTGCTGGCATAGCACTCGTGATTGGCTTTCGTGAACTGTAAAGTGCTGCTATCAAGTTTCGTAAATTTGGGTCTATACTTTGGCGGTGTCGACCTCTAGAAGCACGACATCAATCAGCGTAGATGGACTGGTAAGCATCGGCGTGGTGATGCAGCAGTCAGGCTTCACTCGCCAGACCATTCATTATTACGTTCGGATCGGCCTGCTGCCGAAGCCAAAGCGGACTAGCCGAACCTACGCACTCTACTCGCGCGATACGATCGACCTGCTGAAGTCCATAAAGGAATGTCAAGAGGTACTTCGGTTCTCGCTTGACGAAATCGCAGAGATCTTCAGCAAGACCGACTATGATGTGCGCCGCGTTCGCAACGCCTTAGACGAGTACAAAGACAGTCGTGTGCCCGGCTTGCGCCTCGACGGTTCACATCTTCAATTTATGTCAACCAATCAAATACTGGCTGCGCTCCAGCCAAAGCCTCCGGACGGCTGGATCGATGAGCTCCAGCTCCAGGAGATGATTGGGGTGCAGGGCGACCGCTTTCCTCCTTCGACGGTGGGTTTGATCCGCAGTGTCTGGAAGCTCTGTCAACTTGGGTTCAGCCTGGAAGATCTACGCCCGATGGCAGACGGGATCAGGAAGCTGAGCGAGGCGGAACTCGCTACGCTACATTGCGGCTTGAACAAAAAGGGTGTGGCTCGCAACGGCTACACGACGGCGTTGCGAATTGTGGACTCATTAGAGCAGTTCGCTCACTGGAAGCGAAAAGAGACGTTGAGAGCCGGATTTGACGCCGGGACGCGCCGCTTCACGCACCTGTTTATCGGTCCTAACCGCAAACATATCCTGCCAAGTGAAACTTTTTTATCCGAACTCGGACTGAATCGTGAAATTGATAGGCTGTTGAACGGCCTGGATCGGAGCCCGCGCAGTCGTAAGGCGCTCTCTGATTTGGCACGCGCTTACAGCTTGCGGTCAGACTGGTTTAGCCTCGCCGACGTGAGCCAGCAAATCCTTCACCTCGATCCGCAGAACATCCGAGCCACCGCCGACTTGAGCCGAGCATTGTTTTATCTTGGAGGCATCGATCGGTCAGTCGATCTGCTCGAGAAGCGGCTGCGTATGGGCAACGACCCTCTATTGAAGTTCCGCCTTGGACAATCACTGCTGTTGCAAGCGAGAGATGCCGGATTTGCAGAGTTGATCTACGCCGCGCGACGCAAACAACAACTGACGACCGAGGCTTTACAGGAGGCGCGCGGAGTACCCGCAACACGCCGATGGATCTTGCTCGATCGCGCACTGGATGATCTAACGGTTGCGGATCCTCTCCTCCTGAATCAACCAACGATCGAAGATCTCGAAGAGCTTTGTCAGGAGTACCAAGCGCTAACGGAGCGCGGTCGGTCGGTCCTGAGCCGGATTAGCCTGGTCATGGGCCGCCTGCTTGCAATGTACGCGCTCTACCTTGTTTACCGGAGGCATGATCATTCGAAGGCTGAAGGCCTTCTACGTAGCATCATTGAAATCGATCCGCACAGCGCACTGGCAAATCGTCCGATCCTCCTGTCGCCATCAATCTCACCAAAGCGTGGGATCGATGAAGGGACCTTTCAGGCCGAGCGCGATTGAGTCTTGAGCCTGCTGATCCCATTGTGGAGGACGATCTTCAACGCACCGATAACCTGGAGCTTGCCAGTGGACTCTAGTCCCACTTCCTCTACCAAATGCGGCGTGTACGCATCGTGCCTAATCCAGTCTCGATCTGGCAGATGCAGGACTACGCCGAGAGAACGAAACACCTCTCGACAATGCTCATCCTCGCAAGCATCTCAGCCTTTATAAACTGCATAGCAAAGGTATGCAGTTTCTTGATTGACGGCTTATCTAATGCGAGCGTACTTTCGTTCGGCAGGTGGATCGAGTTTCGGGCGGGTTGCGAACGTACCGTAACTCTCAATTTTCTTTGCAGGACCCGGAAGCACAAGCTAGCAGAGGATGACGAGAATGCTTAAAACTGATCTCAAGAAAGCCGGTATTTGCTTGATTTTGACGCTGGCGGCATGCGGACGCAGCGTAGCACAGGTAGACGAATCCACCGGTACGTTGCGCGGAACGGTGTACGACGCGAAGAATGCCGTGATTCCTGGTGCGGTCATTTCGGCGACCAACCATGCAACCGGTGTTGTAAGGAAGACGATCAGCGGACCGGATGGAACCTATCAAATCCCACAGTTGAATCCGGCCGTCTACCAGGTAGAGGCCAAGGCACAAGGTTTTCAGCGTGAGGCGGCGAGTGACGTGGTGATCACTGTCGGCCAGACGGTCATTCTGGATGGGCACCTGTTGGTCGGTTCGGTGGACACCGTCATTACCGTCTCAGGAAATGTCGCTCCGTTGATCGACGCCGAACAAACCCAGCAGGCCAACACACTCGATGAACTGCAGATCCAAAATCTTCCCAATTCAAGCCGGAACTTTCTCCAAGAAGTGTTCACGTTGCCAGGCGTGGGCAGCACAGCCGGCGCGCAGGCGCAGAATCAGGGTTTTGTCTATCCAACGGCAGGCATCTCGCTTGGTGCCAGCAATGGGCGCGGCAATCTGATTACCCTGAACAGCGGCGAGGACGACTACGGCACCGGCGCTGTCCGGTTCTTGCCTCCGCTTGATTCCGTTCAGGAGCAGCAGGTCAACCGTAACGGCTACCAGGCCGAGTTCGGCTTCGCCTCCGGCGCGGCCATCAACGTGATCACGAAGAGTGGCGCCAACCGTTTTCATGGCGACGTCTTTGGCACCTTCGACGACCACAATACGAATGCGGAGAATTATCTGACGGCGCTCGAGAGCAATGGCGCGTCAAAACCCTATTCACAGCAAATCTATGCGGGCGGCTCGATCGGCGGTCCGATCGTCAAGAACAAGCTCTTCTTCTTCGGTTCGTATGAGTACCGCAATGTGAATGCCGCGACGATCTACCCGCTCGCAAGCAGCAGCTATTTGCAGCCGTTCAACGGTAGTTTGAATGACACAAGCTGCCTGAGCGCGACGCCGGCGCATCCTAATACTGCCCCTTCACAGGGTTGTTTCTTTCGGGCGCTAGCTCTGGGCGCAGGCGCATTCGATCCTGTCGATGCCAATATAGCGGCCGAATTCCTGGCCTCGCCAGATCACTCCCCTCAGAACCCTTCGGTCGCCAATCCCTTTTTCCCACTGAGCAATCCGGCTTTAGGAGCGTTGATCAAGCGTAACAATGGCGCGTTTAACACACCCATAAGATCCCATGGCCTGGTCACACGCATTGACTATCAGCCTGGCAGCAAGGACACGATTACCGGCACGTTTTCGCTCGCGCATGGGTATGCCTCCCTGGATGGTCTAACACCGGACGGCCGAACAAATAACACGCGGGACTATGAGGTTCTTGGCGACTGGGTTCACATTTTCACGCCCAACATCTTCAACAAGCTCTTAGTGCAATATGCCTACAACTACTACGCCAACTCCACTCCCAACAGCAATGGCCCCGAAATCCAGCTCCAGTACCTGCCCGGTCCCTCCGGCTCGCTTGGTCACAACTTCGGTGCCACATACGTTGCGACCGAAAACCGCTATGAGCTTAGCGACGACTTGTCCGTAACGAAGGGGAACCACAATGTAAAGGTCGGCTTTTCCTACCGTCCGGCGAGTTACAACATTAATAACCCAAACTACACTCAGGGGGAATATGACTTTTTCGGTGGTTTCCCGCTATCGCCGCTCGGTGGGATAGGCTTCAGCGGCTTTCAGAACTATGGCACGATCGCCGCGTTGGCTGCGGGCGCCGGCTACTGTCCAACACCCGCACCCTGCATCCCCAGCAGTGTGCTTGCAACCGCGCCGGAGCTCTTCGACGAAGGTGTGCCTTACAGCTTCGAAGGAGCTTCCGGCAACGGTCAGTGGAGTGGTACGGCGCACTACGCAGCGATCTACGCCCAAGACCTCTGGAAAGTGACACCGCGCCTGACGTTGACCTTTGGGGGCCGTATGGACTGGGACGGTGAGCCCGCGCCGTTGAGCGTCTATAAGTTCTTCTCGCCACGCGTGGGTATTGCATGGAATGCCTACGGTGACGGTAAAACCCTGATTCGCGCAGGCGGCGGGATTTTCGTTGCGCCAACAAACTTTCTCGAACCGCTCTACACCAATCTTTACGGACCGTTGACAGGTCCTAACCATTACCTAACCAATACTGCTGTGAACGTCAATCAGACACTGCCCTCAGGTGCATCGGCATACGCTTCCATCGTCGGGCTTTATCAGGGAACGCTCGGGGCGGGAGGCACGCCACAAAGTCCAACGCCCGCTCAGGAGACTCTGGCCGGCATCGGCCCAGGGCAGTACGGCCGTTTGGTGCAGAGTCTCGATCCGCACTTCACCAATCAGAAGGTCTATCAGGCAAGCGTGAGTGTGGCTCAACAGCTTGCGACGAATCTATCGGTTGAACTCGGCTACCTCTTCTATCGCGGTAATCACCTGCCAACGCCCGCGTTGCAGGGTTATGTGCCCAGCACTACGGCAACTGATCCGATTCTCGGCCCCACCTACACTGAGGTGGCTCCATACACAACTCTTCTGCCCGGTGGTCAGCCATTCGACTTTGGCAGTAATGGTAATTCGATCTATCATGGCGCAACAGTGTCGCTGACAAAGCGTTATAGCCACCATGTTGAGTTTCAGGCCAACTACACCTGGAGCCGGTCGATCGATGATGCGACCGACTACAATATCGCATTTGCGTCCTATCGACCGAATGGGTTGAACGAGAATCAGGAGCGTGGAGTGTCCTCCTTCAACCGGACCAACGTCTTTGTAGCTAATGCGGTGTACAACACGCTCACAGTACGCGGCAGTACTCTGCTCGGCAGGGTGTTTTCGAACGTTAGCGTGGGTCCAGTGTTTTCAGCTTCGAGTGGAGCACCGTTCGATATCGACATCAGCACCCCCTTCAATAACGGTACCCCGCTGGGAAATCTGACAGCTCGTCCGTACCACGAGCAGCGTGATTCGGGACAAGGCCCAGACTTCAATTCGTTCGACCTCAAGGCGACCAAGGGAGTGCCGTTAAACCGTGACAATAGTGTCCGTCTCGACCTCACGGTTGATACGAGTAACCTCTTCAATCGACAGAATTTCTCTTCGGTGAATAACTTCTTTCCTGCTTCTGTCGACACCTACAATCCTGCAACCGGTCAGGCGACACCCGCTGGGCCGTTCGGGCCTAACAACCAATACATCAACTTCGCAACCGGCCCTTTCAACTTGCACGGCGGAAAGCCAACTAGCCTGAATCAGATCCAGAGCAATCCGTCTCTGTTCTTCAATCAGCAGTCGCCGGCAAGACAGATCCAGGTAAGCGCGAAGGTTTCATTTTGATGTTTCACTACGTGTCACATAGGCGAGCGTGAACGCTTGCAGTTTCGTCGAGCACGGCTGCTTCCACCACAAAAGGTTTACCAATGCTTCAACACTTTGGCGACATGAGGTGCGAGCACGGCGGTGATCAAGCCGTTAAGCGCGATCGCCACGGCAGCAAAGGCAGCTGAAAGGGAATGTTGAGAAATGACACTTGAGGCGCCGATGCCGCTCCCTGCTGTGCCGGCCGCAAGGCCAATTGCTCCCGGCTCGTGAACGCCGATCAACTGCGTTGCTCGATTGACGACGGTCGCGGTCAGTACTCCTGCCAGGATTGCCAGCACGGCGCACAGCGACGGCAGGCCGCCAAGAGTGGTTGATACTTCAAGCGCAATCGGGGTGGTCAGGGATTTCGGCAGCATGGTGAGGGCAAGCTGCTGATTGCCTCCGAACACCCGCACAAGTCCGTAACCTGAGATCATCCCTGCCATAGAACCGGCCATAAGCGCCAAAAGCATGGGCCACACATTCGACCGAATGTGCTCGATGGCACGCATCAAGGGAATTGCAAGCGCGACGACGGTTGGACCGAGCAAGAAGTTCAACAACTGCGCTCCCCTGAAGTAGTCCCCGTACGGAATGTGAAGCAGGCGCAGTACAGCGCCGATCATCATGATGGCCAGCAGAACTGGGTTTAGAAGCGCACACCCGGTACGCTGTTCGACGCTTCTTCCGATTGAATATGCGACCACAGTAATTGAAAGCGCAAATATGGCCACTTGTGGATGCCCCGAAGCCAGCGCCAACCTGAGCGAGGTCATAATCTCCCTCGTCTCTTGAAACTACGTTGCGTTCGCTGCATCAACGAAGCTGTCACGGTCAAGGTTGTGAGAGTAGAACCGACGAGCCCCAGCGAAATTGGGAGCCAAGCTGTGCGCAACACATCGAGGTTTGCTAAAACCCCGACGCCAGCCGGAACGAAGAACAAGGCGAACAAGCGGAGCAAACCATCTGCCGTTTTTTCCAGCGCAGGATGTTGCTTTTTACGATCAATTGCAAGCCAAAATGCAAGCAGCAGCATACCCATGAGCGGACCGGGAAGAGGAGCACCCGTAAGTGCTTTCAGCAAAAACCCCGTAGCTTCAAAGAGTATTAGCACGAGAAACGCTCGAATGGTCAACATGGTTTGTGGAAACAACTAACGATTCGCGATAGGCATCTAGTTACGCTGTTTTTCACAGAGATATGCATTATTTGTCTCCGCAACTTGCTGAGTAGGTCAGGCATCGCGAGTTTGGGAACGGCACGAGTCTCCCGCGCGTCAGCATATCTCGTCGTACAACTCCGTGGTCAGGAAGGACCGGAAGGGACCCTCTACAAAGATGAGTAGCAGCTTGCCAGCGCGGGCGAACCGAGAAGCGTCGTATGCGGTTGGGCCGAGCTCCGCCTGTTTTCCCTCAAGAATGTCGTCAAGCGTAATGCGAATACGTGCGGTATCCATCAGTACGCCGCTGTCAGTCTTTACGCCGTAGCGATTCCACTGCCAGAGCTGCGCACGCGATATCTCAGCCGTGGCAGCGTCTTCCATCAGCGAAAAGATCGGTACGCAGCCTATCCCGCGCAGCCAAGACTCCAGATAGATGAGGCTAATCTCGATGTTGCGCACGAAGCCCTCATGGCTGATGCTTCCATGCGGCACCTCAAGGAGGTTGGCCGCGGTAACCGGCGGACCCTCATCCGTCTTGCGATCAAGTTGGTTGGCCTGAGGCATGTATTCATTGAAGACGTCCATGGCCACCGGAACCAAACCGGGGTGCGCGACCCAGGTGCCGTCATGCCCGGCCTTAACCTCACGTAGTTTGTCCTTACGGACGCGCTCCATGGCTGCGGCATTAGCCTGCGCATCGTTCCGAATCGGAATCTGCGCCGCCATGCCGCCCATGGCATGCGCGCCGCGGCGATGGCAAGTCTCGATGAGCAGTCGAACGTAGGACGCCAGGAAAGGCTGTTCCATGGTCACGTCGCCGCGCTGCGGCAGTACGAAATGTGGACTGGCGCTGAACTTCTTAATGAAGCTGAAGATGTAGTCCCAGCGGCCGCAGTTAAGACCGACGGAATGCTCCCGCAGCTCGTAGAGGATTTCATCCATCTCAAAGGCGGCGGTAATAGTTTCGATAAGTACTGTGGCGCGAATGGTGCCACGCCTGACGGCTGCCGCGTCCTCGGCGAAGTTGAAGATGTCATTCCAGAGTCGCGCCTCAAGATGGCTCTCGATCTTAGGTAGATAGAAGTAAGGAGCGCTCCCACGGTCCATCAGCGTGCGGTAGTTATTGACGAAATAGACGCCGAAGTCAAAAAAGGACGCCGAGATGGAGCCGTGCGCACCGCCCCAGTGTTTTTCTTCCATATGCAGCCCGCGCGGGCGCACAAAGAGCACTGCCGGGCTCTCACTTAATTGATAACGCTTGCCTTCGGGCGAGGTGTAGGAAATCTCGCGGCAGTTGGCGTCATAGAGGTTCTGCTGACCTTCGATAACGTTGGCCCAGGTAGGCGCGGTGGAATCTTCAAAATCAGCCATGAAGACACGCGCGCCGGAGTTCAGCGCATTGATGACCATCTTGCGGTCGGTCGGCCCAGTTATCTCGACGCGGCGGTCCTCGAGTTCTGCAGGCGCGGGCGATACCTTCCATCCTGCATTGCGAGTGTTCTCCGTCTCCGGCAAGAAATCCGGGAGCGAACCCTGATCGAATTCGGCCTGACGCATTCTGCGCCGACTCAGGAGGTTCAAGCGATCCGCTCCAAACTTGATCTCAAGTTGATGAAGGAAGTCCATCACATCGGGTGATAACACTTTGTGAGCGTGGGCAGTACGGCGAGCAATGGCCTGGACGGGGGTCTCGGTGGCAGTGGACATGCATTTTTCTCCATGATGCGAAATCCATGTAAACTCAAGCCGTGAGCGAGCCTAAAGAGCTCGAGAGCGCAAGGAAATACGAATGGGCGTCAGTGTGAGCCCACCGTCTCTGGCTCAAACTGCTCTTCCTCGGTAGACCCAGCCATGGCGTTGGTAGAAGTTTCTCCGCCCGAGATGGTAGTTGAGACCATATCGAAGTACCCGGTGCCGACGAAGCGCTGATGGCGTACTGCGCCATAGCCATCATCAGCCAAAGCAAATTCACGCTGTTGCAGCTTCGAGTAGGCGAACATACCTTCACTGCGGTAAGTCTTGGCCAGCTCAAAGATCGAGAGATTGAGAGCATGAAAGCCCGCCAGGGTAACGAACTGGAATTTATAGCCGAGCGCACTGAGTCGGTTCTGAAACGAGGCAATTTCCTCATCGCTCAGCTTTTGCTTCCAATTGAAGGAGGGAGAGCAGTTGTACGCTAGCAGCTTGCCCGGATACTTTGCGTGAATTGCCGCTGCAAAACGCTTCGCCTCGTCGAAATTAGGCTCGGACGTCTCGCACCAGATGAGGTCGCAGTGCGGCGCATAGGCCAAACCGCGCGCAATCGCGATCTCGAGCCCGCCGCGAATGCGGCAAAATCCTTCCACAGTCTTTTCACCTGTGACGAAGGGAGCGTCGGCAGGGTCGCAGTCACTGGTCAGCAGCTGGGCGCCGTTGGCGTCCGTGCGCGCTATGAGCAAGGTGGGCACACCAAGCACGTCCGCAGCTAGGCGAGCCGCAATGAGCTTTTGTATGGCTTCGCGCGTAGGCACGAGGACTTTCCCGCCCATATGACCGCATTTCTTTGCAGACGACAGCTGATCTTCGAAGTGGACTCCTGCGGCGCCTGCCTCGATCATCGCTTTCATGAGCTCGAAAGCATTGAGCGACCCGCCAAAGCCAGCCTCGGCATCGGCCACAATCGGCAGCATCCAGTCGACCGCATCGAGACCCTCACTGTGCGCGACCTGATCGGCACGTAGCAAGGCGTTATTGATACCGCGGACCACCTGTGGCACGCTGTTTGCTGGATAGAGGCTTTGATCGGGATACATCTGTCCCCCAGTGTTTGCGTCCGCGGCGACTTGCCAACCGCTAAGATAAATCGCCTTCAATCCTGCTTGCGCCATCTGCACGGCCTGATTGCCGGTCAGAGCGCCCAAGGCAGCGATGTGCGTGCTACCGTGGAGCAGACCCCAGAGCTTCTCCGCGCCTTGCCGCGCGAGGCTGTACTCAATCCGTATCGACCCGCGAATTTTGTATACGTCTTCAGCCGTATAGCTCCGCTGCGTGCCAGCCCAGCGGGAAGACGACCACTCCTGCTTGATCTCTCCTATCGATGCATGCTTTTTCATCCCGATCTCCCTTTGTTTATCTCACCGCATCCTCAGTAAAGCGTTCGGAGAGAAAAGGAGCAAGGTAGCCTAGGACGTATCGTTCTGTAGACGGATCGTGCTACTAGTTGCGCAAGCGGACTGGTGGAGCAGCCCCGCGAAAAGGTCGTCGTTTGCCGCAAGCTCCTTGGGCTGTTGGCGCATAAGAGAGCTCGCTCCTGCTATCCTCCTGAGAGTTCGCACAGTGACGTAAAACACTCTGTCGCTCTCGGCTGGTTAGAGGCCAGCAGCGTTACTTTTCATTGATGCACCCTGAGTGCGGAGGAAGTTCACTGAGCCTTCATCCCACCACTTCAGATAGAAAAGAGCATGCATGTTGACACCCTTCTTTGGAGAGTTCCTCGGTACCGTCATCGTTGTATTGCTAGGCAATGGCGTGGTGGCAGGTGCCAACCTCAAATATTCAAAGTCAGAACATTCAGGTTGGATCGTCATCACTGCGGGTTGGGCGTTTGCTGTTCTGAGTGGTGTGCTTACGGCAATCGCATGTGGCAGTCCGGGAGCTCATCTCAATCCTGCTGTCACCGTGGCGGTAGCAATTAAAACTGGCGACTACAGCCACGTGGCGTCGTTCCTGCTGGCGCAAATGCTGGGCGCCATTGTCGGTGCGACTCTTGTCTGGCTGTTGTATTTTCCGCATTGGCAGGAGACGAAGGATCAAGGTGCCAAGCTCGCATCCTTCTGTACCGCGCCCGGCATTCGCAAGCCATTGGCCAATTTCTTCGCGGAGATGCTTGCTACCATGGTCGTCCTTCTTGTGATCGGCTCAATTGGATCCAAGTTGTTAGCTTCCGCGGGACCTGCGCCAGGTCTAGCCCCTTATCTCGTTGCGATGTCGGTCTGGGCTGTCGGGCTCTCGCTCGGTGGTCCTACCGGCTATGCCATCAATCCTGCGCGCGATCTCGGACCGCGTATAGCTCATGCAATTCTACCGATCGCCGGCAAGGGATCTTCGGACTGGGGTTACGCGGTAGTTCCAGTTCTCGGTCCGCTTGTTGGAGCAGTCTTGATTGGCTTGTTCTTGAGATTCTCCGGAATCTGATGAATCCCCACGATGAACTCGCTAAGCCATGGCATGCGGCATAGCAGCGGTGGTTTGCGTCGTGATTCAGTGAGACTCAAGCGCGTTTTGTTGGAAAAACTGTTCGGGTATGACCGTGGGTTTCGGGCTTCGATACTGAACGCGACGAAGAGCGCGGTCGTCCCACGCTCCTCGTCGGAACTCTCGCCCAGAACTGACTGTTACTCCGCGGCGATCGTAACCGGTTCCCAGGTATGCGCACGCAGCGGGTGCGATGTCTTTGGCTAAGGTTGACTTCTTCATTGCATTAAGCCGAGCACGCCTCGGATAGCCCGGTGAAAAAGGCTCCAGAGATCACGCGAGGTGATGCACGTTGCACTGCTTGATACAGACGGCCCGACAGAAACATTCATCGCTGGGAAAACACCACTATTCCGTGGCCAGCAATCGCGGTCAAATTTAGAGGTCTGGCTGGCAAGTCGTCCCGAAAAGCTTTGAAAGTGGTCCGCGAATCTGATCGGAACAACTTGTCCGAACGGTGCCCGTCGGCCTCCAGTGGACGCCCAAAGGACCGGGTATGCCGGTTCCGAGTCTGGGAATGACCCGTAGAGATCCGTTAGGAAGACGAGGGTCTGAGGTCGAACGCCATGCTCTTCGAGCCACTCGAAACAGGGGCCAAACTCCGTGCCTCCGCCGCCGACTGGGCTGAGCGAAACACGCTGCCCTGCCTCAAAGGTCTCGACCTTGTTGACGGCCGCGTCGAAGTAAAGAACGTAGACGCGTTCCGGCCGCTGGCCTTCGAGGATCGAGCGCACCTCGGCTTCGAACAGGCGCAACTGACGCGAGTTCACGGAGCCGGAGCAGTCGACAGCAATTGCAACCTCGCCTGCGCCTTCCCGCACAACTCCGGGGAGGTAGAGGCCTGTCCAGATGTGGCGACGATTGGGACGCATCCAGCTGTAGTCCGCGGGTATGGTCTCGGACCATGCCCGGCGCAGCAGTTCTCGCCAGTCGACGGATGCAGTGGCCGCTCCATCGAGGAAGCCCTTCACGCCCGCGGGAGTTTTGCCAGCCTGCTTTGCAATCGTGACCGCCTGGTTGACGGCGACGCTCCACTCCCTCGCCTGCTCCTCTACAGTTGGAACTTCCTCGCTTGCCAAGGGCGCGTCCATCACCTGCCCAATCCCACCCTCTGTAAGCGGCGCCGACGGTTCCCCAGAATTCTCCGGAGATGCTTCGGGAGAAACAACTTCATCTCCCCTTCTCTCCTGAGCGTCGTCAGGAGCGCCCGGCTCCTGCTCTGCTTCCGTCTGGAGCTCGTTGTAGATCTCTTCCGCGCTCATCTCGCGGAATCGATCGTCCACCAGAACTCCCGCTGGCAGATGTAGGCCAGCGTCGAGCAGGATCGGGTTGATGGCATAGTCGCAGGCTTCATTCCAACGCCTTGTATCGCGCCCGGACCGGCGCAGATGATGCTGGAGTCCGGGATGCAGCACCTCGTGCGCCAGTACACCGCAGAGAGTCGAGGCATTGAGCGTGTCCACAAAGTCGGGGTTATAGAAGAGCGAAACCCCATCCGTGGCCATGGTCTTGATCGACCGGGTCTCCCGTCCCTTCAACCGGAACAGGAGAGAACCGAAGAAGGGGTGGTCGAGCAACAGTGTGGTGCGCGCCTTCTGGAGACGCCGTTCGGTGGTCGTCAGGCCTTTCATGCCGCGGCTCCCATGTAAGCAGACATACGGTCGAGAATGCTTTCAACGCTGGGCGCCGATTCCGCTTGCGGCACTTCGCCAGCTTCGCGGTCCTGCAAGAGTCCGTCCATCTCCGCCACGAGGTTCGCCGCGTCTGCTGCCGTGGTGACGCGCAGTAGATCGTGCTTCTTGAGATTCTGCGCCGAGTAATTGCAGAGCCGCTGCTTGACTTGGTCTGCGAACCGATTCAGGTCTTCATCGCCCTGGACGTTCAAGCGCGGAAGAATCTCCACCAGGTCGAAGACGTTGGTCACCAGCGACGCATGGAAGCGAGACTCAGGCTCGTTGAGCCTCTCCACCATGTGGGAGACCACCTCGCGCATCCGCTTCCACAGGTCTTCGGTACCGCGAGCCAGCGACTGACGTACATTCGCATCGATGTCGCGGGATACACGAGCCTGCTCCTCCGCCGACATCTGGACCCGGAAGTCCGCACCTGAAGGTATGGGTAAAATCTCCAGTTTCACGCCAAACTTCGTCCGCAGTTTCTCAACGGACGGATAGTCCTCTTCCCGGAAGAGCCCGTTCAGCTCCGGGCGCACCTGATCGATGTACTGCGGGTAGACGGCGAGAAAGCTGTCGACTCCCTGCTCGAACGTCGCTTCGAACTCGCGCATCCGCTCCATCAGATCGAAGTAGAAGTTCGACGGCAACAGGCGAAAGCCCTCGTCGGACCATGGAAGGGTGATCTTGTAGAAGTGTTGGCGGATCTGTCCTGCCAGCGTCCGCAACTCGTCCAGCTTGTCTGCGCCGCGTAGAAGCTGTTTGTTGTAGCGTCCAGCGCTCTGGTGCGCTCCGTGCTGGTTGGCGACATACCGGCTGACCTTGCGGTCGTGTTTGACGGCAGTCCAGATGCTGATGTGGACCGCCGCGAGCATAGCGCGTTCGGTGATCATTGCAGTACCTCCCGGTATTCCACGCCGAACCGGATGAACTCTGGCGTGTGAGTAATGGCAACCTCTCGTGTGACTGCGTCGCGGACAGCCATGACGCGCATCTCTGTGGGCATGCGATCGAGATAGGTGAGTCCTCGACCGATGGAGTTGTCGGTCATGACACGGCCGAGTGCCGTGGCGACCGCAATCTGCGCCGAGGTTTCCGTAGGCACAGGAGCTGTCAAAGGATTGAGGAGAATCTCGTCGATCAATGGCAACTGGCGGAACTGTCGAAGAAACCCGATCAGTTCCGAAGCCGCTCCTTCGCCTACTGTCCCATCGAGCAGTTGCGCCTCGAACTCGCTGGCGCCCGAGAGCAGAAGCGCATTCCGGCGTTTGGCGACGCCGCAGAGGACGTTCGAGGCCATCTCCCAGGAGCGCGGAGTGGGCCACGCGTTGGCGTCGGCAGTCGTGTCAGCTGCATGCAACAGGTCTGGCTTGAACCGAAGAAAGGCGATGATCTCTGGACGGACGTGTGCCTTGACCGCCCACTTACACCAATCGTCGAGGTCGGCTTCGAGGTCGAGATGCACGAACCGATTGCGCAGCGGTCGCGGCATCGCGAAATGAACCCCACGCTCCGAAGCCGGATTGCCGGCGGCAATGACCACCCATCCATCGGGCAGTACGTACTCTCCGAGCTTGCGATCGAGGACTAGCTGATAGCAACCGGCCTGGGTCATCTGCGGAGCGGAGGTAAGCTCGTCGAGAAAGAGGATGCCTCGGCCCGTGGTAGGGAGAAACTTTGGGGGCACCCATTCTGTCTGATCGGAAGCAATACGGGGCAGCCCGCGCAGGTCGACCGGATCGAGCTGCACGGCTCGTACATCGAGGAAGTTGTAGTCGAGGTCGGCGGCGACTTGGCCGACGATTTGCGATTTGCCGACGCCGCATGGTCCCCAGATATGCAGGGGCACGCGCTCGCCAATGAGCGCATGAAGCGCTTCGTAGAGCTTAGACGGTTTCATGGATTGTCCTTGAAGAAGGAAGGTTAGCGTTGGCGGGAGGAAAGCGTTTGTCAGCTGGCTGGAAGGAAGGTGAGAAGCTACCCGGAGGAAATTATTAAGCTGAGCGGCTTAAGAACTGCTCACGGACTGTACAGGCCTCTCGCTCTGAGGCGGATTATTCTCGCAGGCCGCTAATCTGTTCAGGGTCCACTCCGTAATCTCGAAGGGTCCTGACGTTTCCTCTGCTCGCCTCCAGCAGGCGAACCCTAAACTGAACCCGAGGAACGGGTTCAATGAAAAGGAATGTACCGTCTGTGAAGCGGGCTTCGAACGCAGGCCAACCGTTCGACTGCTCCGAATAGCGAATGAAGTCGACTGTCTTGCCTGTTGCCTCCTAGTAGAAGCGACCTTGGCCAGCGGTCTGCCGTTTGGAAGATGATTCGGCGGCGCGCTCAGCTAAACCCTGATTTGATTGTTCAGCTCTATAACGCATCTTCGCCAGATCGGGTATCAGCGACCCCTTACCAAATGCGATGACGCACATGGCGATGGCCTTTGTGATGGCGCACCCGGGTGTCACGTCGGCCATCCTGGGTCCTCGCACAACGCAACAGCTGGATGACCTGCTTGCCGGCGCTGGAACTGATCTTAAGGACGAGATACTGGACAAAATCGACGAAGTCGTTCCGCCGGGGACCGATGCAGGTCCGATGGGCGCGCTCTATACTCTTCAAGCTTTGACGCAGGCGAGCTTGCGTCGTCGTGCAGATCGAACTGCAGTTTAATGACGTGCTGGGGTCCGCAATACCGCTCAAACTCTAGATTAGGGTGACTCGCAAATGTACACAGCAAAACTGGATTCTTACTAATAGGTCGCATGTCGTCAGTGAGCGGGTTTGCGCACCACGCTCCCAGGTGCTGAGAGCGTGGCCTTTTGGCATTCTTTGGTCAGCGCGCAGCTGCGAGGACGGAGGGACGAAACTGCGCTGTGAACGCTTCGGCAGTCGTCGAACCGAAGGCAACTGCGGAAGTGCCACCGGCACGGGCGACTTCGACGTCGGTGATGCCAATGAAGGCGAGGATGCGCTTGAGGTAGTCGGATTCATGGTCGGATGCGGCAGAGGGCAGCCCTCGTCGTAGATGCCCCCTGAGGCGATGATGATCTTGCAGGTCTTGCCGACAACGAGACCTTCGTGGTCGGGTGGGCCGGAGTGGGTCACGCGGGGACGCACGAAGAGGTCGATCCATGCCTTCAGATTGGCCGGGACGGTGAAGTTATACATCGGTGTTCCGATGAGAATCTCAACCGCAGAGAGGAGTTCGGCGATCAGTTCGTCGGAGATGGCTAGGGCTTGTTGCATCTCCGGTGTGTGCTTGTCCGAAGTGAGGAAAATACCGGTAATCCACGGAATGCCGACGTAGGGCAGGTTATTTTCCGAGAGATCGCGCAGAACGATCTTGCCATCACGGTGCTTTGTCTGCCACGCTGCGACAAAGTCCTGACTGAGCGAACGCGAGATGGAGTTGAGGCCATGAGGGCTTGCTTGGATGTTGAGCAGCTAGGCATATGATTCCTTTCAAGGGCGGCTAGCGGTGGTTGCCGGATAGTCAATACACTTGACCATCTGATTCGAAGTTCACAGTGCCGGATGCAATTTGATCAACAATATTTACTAAAATGAGAAAAGGTCTGCATAACGTTGCTCGAGGCTTGATGGTGGCATCACGAGCGCATACGGCTGCCGTGACCGCGCGGTTGGCGCAGCGTGGATACGATGATTTCCCGTTTGCCTCGGCGAGCCTGCTGTGGCTGATGGATGAAGGTGGTACGCGGTCAACGGTCTTGGCCCAGCGGGCGGGCGTGACCAAGCAGGCGATGAGCCAGTTGGTGCGATTGATGGAGCGGCAGGGGTACCTGGAGCAGGTTCCGGATCCGACCGATACGAGGGCGAAGGTGGTGCGGATGACCGAACGCGGCGAGGCGGTGAAGACCGCCTGCGTCGAGGTGCGGGAAGAGTTGAATGGCAAGCTCGCAAAGGCCCTGGGAATGGATGAGGCCGGGCAGCTGGAGGCGAATCTGGATGCGGCGGCGGCTTTGTTTGGAGAGATTGCCGGGACTTGATGGTGCATGCATCGGCAGGCCAACCAACCCACTATCTTGGCGATGGCGTTGTATCCTCACGAGTCGCCTTACCACGAGCGTAGTTGAAGTAGAGCGGCTTTCGCTCCCATGTCCGCATCTCGTCATTCGCGAGCTGCATCAGCGCCTCAGCAACGTCAACGTAGGACACGCTGCCGCGCTGAATATTGTTCAACGTGGTTTCCGGATGGAGCACGCCGCGCGACGGCGCTTCTACCATTTGGCCCATGCGCGCATAGACGAAGCGGAAAGCAGGGGGTGTGTCCTCGAAACACCAGCGCACCACTTGCTCCATCTCACGCCATCCCTTCCGCACAACGAACGTCCGCAGAAGCCAGGCCATAGTCGCTATCGGCCAACTGTTGATCGTTCCTCCGGGCTCAGGCAGGAGCTGGCCGCCGATGATCAGCAGAACGCAATCATTCAGTCGCCCCTCATCATCCAGTGCCTCCACCGTAGCGCGGGTGATAACGCCGCGATCCGCATTGTTGCGCGGCTGCCCCTTGGCGTGGCCAAACGGGAGTGCGCTCGAAGCATCGACGATTGCGTGCGGGCGACAAGTCCAGACGGCCGCTGAGATGGATGCCGCATCGCATAGATCGCCCTTGAAGATGGTCACCTTCGAACGCAGTGCCTCGGGCAGTTTGGCTGGGTTGCGGACAAAGGCTGTCACGGCCCAGCCTTGCGCACTGGCGCGTTCAACCACGAGATGGCCCGCTTTGCCGGTAGCGCCGTACACCAACAGATTGCGAACTTTAGATTCCGTCATATTGATCCCTGCCCCGCACCGGTTCATAGCTTTGAGAAAAAATCCGTCTGTTCAAGATCAGCCAAAAGGCTCATGTGGGTCGGGCTCCAGCCTAAGCGCTCCCTGGTGAGCTTACTCGATGTTGGGTTGCCGATCGGCACCGCCGGCGCGATAAAGCCGAACTGCTTTTTCGCTTCCTCAGCAGACTTGCTCACGACCGGCACGTTCAGCCGTTTTCCGATCACTTCCGCGATCTCGCGGAACGGTATGCCTTCTTCATCGACAGCATGATAGGTCCCCCCAGCAGGTCCCTTCTCAAATGCGAGGCGAAACACATGGGCTGCGTCCAGATAGTGCACCGAAGGCCACCGGTTCATGCCGTCGCCCACGTATGCCGACTCTTTCTTCTCCTTCGCCATTGGCATCAGCAACGATGCAAGCCCGTAAGCCGTAGGTCCATGAACAATCGGTGGAAGCCGGATAGCTGAAGTCCGAAGCCCACGAGCCGCCCATTCCTTCACCACGTCCTCATTTTTGGCTCGGAGCCCCCCGAAGGCTCTCGGAGAGTGATCATACGTCTCGTCCTCGGTTGCGAGCACTTTAGGCTTCATGCCCAGCGTCCCAAAGGTCGCCACAAGTGGGCTGCCTTTTCCAAGAGCCGCTGCTATCGTCTCAATCGCACGGCGGTCCGTCGCCGCGGCGGCACCCATAAACCTTTGGACAATCCCGCTAGGAGCGCCACCAAGAAAGACGCGAAGACGAGTACCAAGCGGAACGTGCATGAGTTGGTGATAGAACGCCGTATGGATCGCACCGTCTGCTGCTGAAGCGCCCCGACGTAGCCCTTCCAGATCGTCAACCGTGCCCACCTGCACCTGTGCACCTGCCTCAATTAACTTCTTGCCTGAAGCCTCGGAGCGAACAAGCCCCGTGACCTGATGGCCTGCGCCGATCAGTTCCATGACGATCGCAAAGCCGATGAATCCCGTAGCCCCAGTCACAAAAACACGCATAGTCCTGTCTCCTATGCAGCAGGCTAAGTAAGATCAGCGATAGAATCTATGCGATGGAAGACGCATTTATATCGAGATCGTCCAGAATCGTTGACGACCCGCTTTCGGACGTGCTCTCGCTGCTCAAACCGCGCGGCTACCACTCGAGCGGAATCGATGCCGGCGGGGATTGGTCCTTCCAGTTTCCAAAGAGCAACGGCTTCTTCTGTCTTGCGCTCGTCTCTGGCTACTGCTGGCTGTCCGTCGATGGTCTCGACGAGCCTGTCCTGTTGCAGGCAGGTGAGTTTGCAGTCTTGCCTCGCGGGCCAGCGTTTCGCGCTGCAAGCGATCTGATAATCGTGCCTGTCGATTTTCTCTCGTTGATGGCCGAGAAAGTTAGCGGTGGGATTCTTACATGGCAGGGCGGCGGGGCTTGCCTCGGGCTCAGCGCGATCTTCACCTTCGCAGGAGAGCACGCGGCTATCTTATCCGAGGTACTGCCGACGCTCATCCATATCCGCAATCCCGAAGACCGCGCCGCCCTGCAGTGGTATTTGGAACGCATGATGGCCGTCATCCGCGACCCAAAACCGGGCTGGGTACTTCAGGGAGAGTATCTCGCGCAGATGATGCTGATCGAAGTTCTCCGGCTCCACATGACCGACAAAAAGGTTGGTGGAGTCGGCTGGCTCTTCGCTCTTGCCAACAAGCAGTTGGGCAAGGCCATCGCAGCGATGCATGAACGCCCAGGACATCGCTGGACCGTTCAGGAACTCGCCGAATGCGCGGGCATGTCGCGGTCGGCCTTTGCACTACGCTTCAAGGAGCAAGTGGGGACTTCTGTCATGGAGTACCTGATCCGCTGGCGGATGATTCTCGCGGCTGACAGGCTGGTGAACTCGTCGGACGGGGTCTCGTCCATTGCTCTTGCGCTTGGATACGAATCCGAAAGCGCGTTCGGGTTCGCGTTCAAGCGAGAGATGGGTTGTTCGCCACGTCAGTACTGCCGCATGCGAGCCTCCGTTTCGAGGAATTCCGTTTCCTCAGAATCCGGAAGCGACCTCCGTCCGAACTCCCTGTAGAAACGTTGCGCCCACGAGCCGCCTTGCAGACTTCCTGATTCAGATACGATTTAGTCCTACCCAAGGCGTGCTTTATTCCAGCCATCGTCTACGAAGCGTTAGTGAGCGCATAACCACCAGCGCGCTCATCCAGCAGCAGCTTCCGCTAAGCCGACTTGAACGAATCCGGCTGGAAGAGTGCATCGAGGATTTATTGCCAACTGTACTACCGCAGCATTGAACTGACGGGACAAGAGGCGAAATTCTAGGGAAAGGATTCTTACATTATGGAAGAGTGATGACGGAGCCCAGACCAGCGTAAATGTAATGCTCGCCAAGCGCCCTTCTCGCCAGTTATGTTCTCGACGAGTGCGAGATCGCCGATGCACTCACCAACGAGGAATTTGCAAGATATGACGGCTTGTCGGACGTCAAGCCACTGCCAAATGGCGTTCGGCTGAAACGCCTGGCCTAGGTGTCATCGGAAAGCGGTCGTAGCATTCGCACATCAGTCGTCGGTTGGTCGTTAGAGGCTTATCTCTAAGCAGCCTCGTCCAATTCATCGTCCTCGTCCGCCTGCGGATCTTCTGAGGTCTCGGCGAGAATCTCCTCTTCTTCATCCACATCCTCTGCAATCGGAGTTGCTGCCGGAGGCACATCAAAAAGACTGAAGCTCTTAGCTGGTTCCGGCTTGGCAAGCTCGACTGGCTTCGCAGCAACAGCGGTCCTTTCGGACTCGACCTTCGGCTGCTCTTTCTTCGCCGGTGGCTTCTTCGCCCGCGCTTCGGCCTGAGCGGCCTTCCCGGCAGCGTCCATCTCGGACTTCGCTCTATCGAGCGTGCTCTTGAGTTGCAGATGAGAGGCGACGAAGTCGACGATGGAGGATGGCAGGTCCCGGTCGAGCTCTTCGGCGGTGCCGGTGAGTTTGAAGGCTGTTGTCAGCGCCGTATTCTCACTATCTTGTAGCTTCTTCGGAATGATGTTGACACTGATCTGATCGTCTTCGAGGCGGGTTACGGTCAGCAGGACTGCGCGATGCCGCAGGTAAGGTGCAAGCTCCTTGAACATGGGTCTCTCCAGATGGGGTGGGTGTTTACTTCGGGCGTGACCCCCTCCTCGTCGGCTTCTTGAGTTCAGGATCATCCCAGTGGATGGTGTGGCGGCGTCCGAACGCCAGCGCTTCGTTATAGGCGACGGGATCGCAGTCCCGCTGCCACAAGAGGCGGTACAGAGCATCAACCGCCGACTTCATCACAACCTTCATCTCGTCATCGGAGATATGGGAGACCTCCGGCTTGCCCCCGCAAACTGCGCAGGGCTTGCCGGCGTGCAGATCTTCGATAGGGCCGGTGCGAAAAGCCAGGACGACGAGGGCTTTGGCTTCTATCGCCAGGTCAGGATCGAGCTTCATCATCGCGGGTGGCCTCGGGCTACGTCTCCACCATACCGCCGCAGCCATCGTGAAGAATGAAATCCCGTCGGAAACTAGGCAGCGGTCTTCCGGGAGCGCCTTCTCGTCCTTGACCACAGAGCGGGATCTACCGGCAGCGCACTCGTCTGTCCGGTCCTCGCATTGAAGAATGCGCCGTGATAGCCGAGCTTCCCATAGCGAAAGAGCTGTCCCAGCATTGCCAGCGCGTTCAACGCCAGCGCCTGATTGATGAACGGCTCTTGTCGGTCCAGTGCTTCAACTGCGGAACAACTCGGGAGAGGATCTTCTCCGGCATCGGTATCCGCAATCTCCGGATACAACTCGCTCACCGTGCGCAAGCGCTCCATCTTGCGCCGATTCCGCCCGTTCAAGGGTTGGCCGAGAACATACTGTCCACTAGCGGCGTTGTTGCCGAGGTCGAGCCAATAGCAGGTGCCGCGCAAGGCATAAGTGAACGATTGCTCGATGGCCTTTCTGGCTTCGCGCGTATCGACGCAACTGATCAGAAGGTCCGGGACATAAGCGCGATCATTCTCAAAGGAGCGCGCGTGAAACCGACTAGGGATGGACTTCCACTTCGTTCCCCAGAAGATATTGATGCGATTGATCAGCACGGTAGCTTTGTTCTGGCCGATGTCGGAGGCTGAAAAAGGTTGGCGAACGCAGTTGGTCCCAGAGACCGCATCGGCATCCATCATGGCTACATCAAGACCGCTCGCGTTTCCCCATACCCGCATTGCATGGTCGAGATAGGGAAGGTTCATGGCGATCGAACTTCCTGTACCTCCCGCTCCGACGATCAACACGCGCACCGATCTGCGATGTGTCAGGTCTGGGGGCAACCTGTGCTCGATCCGCATGTTTATCTCCTCTCTCCTCGCACGAACTCCGCCAGAGTCTGTGGCAGAACGATCAGGGTCTCTCGTGGAAACGGCTTGCGCTTACCAGCAAGTTCAGTCCACAGCTTTTCAAAGCCTTCCGGGTGGCGCGTCAAGCGTCCTACGTTGGAATGAGTGAAGGCGCTCTCGTAAAAACCTCGCTCCCAATCGGGGATGGAGGAAACCGTTGCGCTATCCGGACGGCGCATGGAGCCGGTGCATACGCGGCCGTCGTCAGAGAGATTCCAGAATGGAGCGACTGCGAGCTTTGTTGCCGCCTGAGGACGCTTATTCTCCGTGAGAGCACGGATAGCGAGATCGCCATTTCTCACCCGCCATAGCAACGGTGGCTGCGGGAAGACGCGCCCATTGAGCTGCGCCGCTTTGCCCTCGGAGTTTTCATAGAACATCTGCCGCCGTTGCGCCGAGGTCCACCACGTGATCGTCCGGTCGCCTTTCGCTAGGATATTCTCGGATAGAACCTCGGCTTCGGAGCTTCCACTGAGAGAGCGCACCAGAGATTCCACGAAGGACACGGTGAGCGGTTGAGCGGGACCAAGCGTGGGTGCAGACTTTTTCTGGAGCGTGACATCGTGGCGGGTCACAAAGCTCTTTTGGCGATCTCCATAGACAAGAAGCGCCTCACGCAGCTCGAAGCGATGGTTCTCCCCGATTGAGACTTGTACCTGCATGGCTGCTCTCCGACCTTTCCGTTCGATCGCAAATATTTGTATAAATCGGTTGAGTTGACTGGCGACGCGACAAGGGCTCATCTTCTCTGAACAGCCAAAAGAGGGCGCAGCTATCTCCAATGCGCGATTCGGTGACTCAAAAATGTGCATCGGCCTCCTCTCGTCAATTGAGAATGCCTGAACGAAATGCTTCTGAGAAGCCGACTTGATCGAAGCCGCAGTGCGGCGGACGCGTGCGTGTGTGGCTGAATGGAAGGGTAATTGCTTTGTGTTCGAGCAATCGCAGACGTGGGTGAGTACAGGTGTCTAAAGTCGCCAATGTGGATGTAGCGCGCCTCTAAACAAGGGTAGGTAGCGTGGCTGCGCAAGGGCCATTGCTCCCGCAAAGAATGCCATCGTTCCGGCAAGTGCAAGAAGCAGACGGACCATGTCGGACCACTGCTTGCGTGGTGCGGCAACGTACACGAGTAATGCACCAAGAATAAGAGCAAGATTGCCAAACCAGGCTGGAACCGAAATGAGAAAGTCCGGTCTCGCTACGTGACCAGTCTGAAACAAGACATGCGCTTGTTCCAGACCGGCCCGAAAGAATGTAACGACAAAAACGTTTACGTAATCCCAGAAGAAAGCGGCAGCAGCCCCGACGAAGCACCCCCACTTACTGCCTCGCAGGAGGAGCACCAAAGAAAGGATGTACATCCAACTCTGGAGAAAGTGAAGCCAGCGGATGTCGGGCTCCCAATACGCCGAGAAATACAACACGCCAATGAAACTAAGTCCGCCGGTAAAGGCCAAGCCGGTTCCTAGACGCTGCAGAGTTGTCATAAAGGTGCGTACGCACGAATCGCCGCCTTTGTTCCGAAATGCACACGTCAACCATTGTCAAAGTAAAACTGCTCAGGTCCGTTGAAACGCTATCTCGGTGTGACTCAGTTGGGTGAGACAAAAACTTCGTTGCATTAAGCGAATCGGGTTTGAGGCATGGACAGCGAACTGGTTTGATATCACCGTGGTAGGCGGCAAACTAAACACAAACTCAATTGCCGGAGGAAATACCTGTTCAGAAGAAAGGCTTTTTAAGTTAGTAGATAACGATATGTTCGATTGAAGGGCACGCCGAACGGCCCTGTGACAGTTCAGCTAGAGGACGAAACGTGGTTGCGAAAAACTTGGAACTTTTCATCCAAGTCCTGAAGCTTGGACTTCAGCTCTTCTTGGTAATCTGGGCCAGTTTTGTCGAGGTCAAGCTTCAAGAAAAGTACCATAACAGCATCTCGTAATATCTGGGCTTGGCCTCGATCCTCGTCGGTAAGATTTGGGTCACTTGTAGCTATCGCGACAGCGTCGAGAAAGATAGAGATCTTGCCAATTGACCTGGCGACTACGCCGATCCGATATGCATCATCAGCTGTTTCTGGACTGTAAACAATGTCTTTTGCCGCCGTGCTTGCGATAGAGCTTGCGCTCAGGAGCAAGCGCAGCTGTTCGCTTCGACTCTTACGGGCTGCGTCATCACGATCAGTTTGTGATTTAGCGGCGATAAGGGCCTCGCCGGTTTGCCTGTTCAGTTCAGCAAGCTGTTTGTTGGTAAATAGAAGGTTGACCACGAGAGTAGCGATCGCCACTAACGCCGCGATTGTCGCTGCAAACACTGCCGCCCAAGCTGCCATTGGAGCTCCTTGGATTCAATTGTGAGATCGGCTTTATCTAGTTAAATATAAGAAGATCTTGCTGCTGGCAAGTTCAGCACGCAAGCACAATCGCTTACTGTGACGACAAATGCGCTTCTCGTCCGATACGCATCTCGATTGAGGCAGAACCGCCGAGTCACTCATTCTCGATTGTTGAGCATCACCCCTCGCAAGCCTCAGCGACTGATATGAGTGTGTGGATATCAATTCATAAGCTCTTCCACCAGTTGGAACAATTCGTAATTGAACACGACAAAGCGCTCAACGATACAGACTGCCTGTCGTACTTCCTCAGCGTTCTGCGGATGAAAAGCCACGCCGACGGCCGGCTCCGAAGAGCCTTCGAGCATGTATTGACCCTCTTCGTCAAAGCAGGCCGTGATGGCATCCTGCTCCTTGAAGGCCACAAGCAGGGACGGCAGCGGCGGGCTATCGTAGTTGCCGTTTTCAATGAGAGTGGACGATGGGACAAGGTAAATTCTGGAGAGTTGTTGGAGCCGGCGCAGGCGCTTGATCCAGGAACCATATCGGCCCTTAGTGTTTCTCTGCAGGAGCCTGCGAGCGTCGAGAGTCCATTGAGCGTGATCATCTTTGTGCAAGCTCAAGCGGATGCAGTCCGGCAAAGCCTTCTCGACCTCAGGAAACTCATATTGTCCCTTGTTCTCCTCTTCGTCCTCCTCGGCATACTCCCGCAGCCGTTCCTCGTATTGGAGTGCATCGTCGTGGTTGTAGACGCGCATCATGCGATAGAGCGCATAGGTGAGGGTCCAGTAGAAGGCCGCTCCGAGCCCCTGCTCTTCCGTATCGAGTGCCTCAATGCCCGGCCCAATGTTGAGATAGCCCGAGCCGCCGCAGGCGACGGTCACAGCGAGTTGACCCTGTTCCATGAGCTCGTCGAGGCCGTCGCGCTCGGCAACATCGCTTATTTCCAGGTGATACTCGACGTTCCGCTGCAAGAGGCTCCAGCGCTCCTCTCCGATGGCACGCATGATGGCGCTTTTGGCGAACACTAGAGCGCTCTCCCCGGACTCTTTCCAGCTTTGACACGTTCCCAGACCTTCACGCACAAGAGCCGCGCATAGGTCGTACACCAATTCGGCCCGGAGCTCATGGCTGTATTCAGTAGGTATGTCGGCGAGGGACGGTAGTGCCTGTCCAAACGGCGGAGCCAGATGCGCTATGCCAGCGGCGGCAACATCTCTGTCGGAGCTGGAAGCGATTGACTGCTGTTTGCCGCGTTTTGGTCGACGGCCTCGGTCATGATCCGGGCGAGTGCGATCGATTGTTTGCATTGGAGGTGCCTCGCGAGTGCCTGGCTTGTCTCCGGAGGTGGAGCCGCCGCTTTAGCGGCGAACAATGCGATCAACTCCTCCGGGCGCATCATGGGCGCGGCCATCGGTCAGCCCTTTGTCCCGATGGCTCGGCTGAAGGTGTACCGCAGAGCGGAACCGGTATCTTCCGGGCCGGTGACTGATGCTGTTGCGATCTCGGGGTAAGCAGGTGTGAGAAGCTCGCGGACCTGATCCACGGTCAGTTGAGGTCCGGGATCAGGAATCCGAACACCGTTGTATTGGAACTCGCGCAGAAGCACTTCCGCCTTGAGGCTGCTCATTACTTTTCTCCTTGTGACACATCGTTGGGGTGAGGTTGGGATCGAAGCATCCGCTCCAAGTAGTCATCGGCGAGGGAGCGGCCCATACTACGGCGTAACAACTCCAGCGTCTCCGACTCGTCGAGAACGAAAGCAAGGAACTCGTGTCGATCGCGCATTGCCCGCGCCGCGCGATGATTACCGTCGATGACCGGCATACCGCATCCACCGGGCAAGGTCGCCATGATGCCGGGGCCGATCGCCGGAGGAAGATGATCGACATGCTCCCAGTCGATACGCGCATGCTGAAGCCATCTCTCCAATGAAGCAGGATTTACGAGATGGGCAACATGGCAGCGGCAGAGGTCTCGCGCGATTGGGATGTTGAACCGGAGCGAAAGAATCTCGTAGAACTCATCTCCGAAAATATCTTCGGAACCGATGATTGGACAACGGGGGCAGTTGTTGTGGTGACGGACGTGAAGACTGTGCATATGGTCACCTGCGGAACAGAACGCAGCACAGACAGCCCGGCGAATGCCAGGCTCTCCTTGTGTGGCGTCGTTGATTTAGGAAGGGAGGGAGGGCTAATACTCAGGCAGCCGTGAGCGGACTGCCTCAAGGTTGGAGACGGCGACTACGGTCAGATCGGGCGAGCAGCCGGTGTTGTCTGCCGAATCGAGAAGATCGCAAATGGCCTGCTCCAGATGGTCATCGACAAAGTGGTTGGGAGCCCAGCTTGGACCGGCATTGAAGATGAGGTCATCCACTGCCTCGACCTGATTGTCCTTCACGAAGATGGTGCCGCAGTCATCGCGCTCTTCACCTTCCCAGGTGACTTCGCCATGCAGCACATACCCGCGCGGTGCCAGATAGTGTTCAATCAACAGCCTGAGCCACATCCGAAATCCGTGTCGGCTCTCGTCTTGCTCGGGAAGGATGAACTCCCGGTCTTCCGAGACCGCTAGCAGGCCGGCGTGATGTGGCAAGTCGGATTCAGGGCTAGCCGCAATCGCTGCGAAGAGCGCCCGCGATTCTTCTGTGTCCTCGCGATTTGCCGCAGCGCGCAACACCGAGGCATCGCTCTCGGTTAGAGCCGGAGTAACAGTGATCTCGCCGTTGTAATAGACGTCGTAGCCCATAAGAGTCTCCTAGTTGATCAATGGTGGGAAGAGTTGGGAGACGCGCCCCTCAACCGAAGAGTGAGAGCTGCGCGTCTTCCTGAGTAGCAGTTGGCCAGAGAGAAGCACTCTTCCGCTTCTTCACTCTTATTGGAGGTTCGACAAGGTGGATGCCCGTCCAGGTAGGTGCTGGATCGGGGCTGACAACCATCGGAAGATCGAGCGCGGGGTTAAAATCTTCCTCCGCCTCGATGCCTTCGGGACGTGGCTGCGTCTTCTCTCGCTCGTGATCCAACTCTCGCCAGATAGCGTCGGCTGACTCACCGACGCCTGCCTTCTCGACCAGCTCTCGCGCCATGGCGCTCATCAGGTCTTCGTCGGCATCGAGTGATTGCAGACCTTCGCCTGAGAACTTGCCTTCCATCATGAGCGCGACCAGCATTTTTTTGCCCATGAGACGTAGACAGGTCTCCTGCATCGTGCCAGCGTAGGTAACGAACTTCACCTTTACGGGATGCCGCTGCCCAATACGCCAGGAGCGCCGGCTGGCCTGCCGCAAGGTATGCAATGAATAGCCTGTCTCGTAGAAGTAAAGCGTTGGAAATGCCAGCAAATCGAGACCCGTCTCCACCAGCTTCGGGTGGCAGATGACGACCTCGATACCGGCCTTCAACTGCCGTTCGTACCAGTCCTCACGTTTATCGGTAGCCACCGAGGAGCGCAGGACCGCCACGCGAACACCGGCCTGCCGCAGAACTGTCTCAAGCCGCAACGTAACGTCCTTTTCCCCCGTGAACGTGGCATAGATCTGGCACCGGCGTCCCTGGCGCAACTCTTCCTTGACGTCGATGATTACTTCACGCTCTTTGGCATAGAGAACGCCCTGTGTCAGGTTCTCAGGCGTCGTCACCAAAAACTTCTCGTACTCCTTCGTCGTCGAATCGAAGGCCCGCGCCCAGATATCCTCGAAGTCGAAGGGGTGGTCCGGATACAGGAGAAGCGTATTGAGCAGGATGCTCATCAGGCTCTTGTTACCGCGGTGGGCCTTTATCGCGTTCCGAATGTCCTCCTCCAATTGGTCGTAAGCTGCCTGGAGCGCCTCATCCATATCGACCGAGATCACGCTCTCGTCGTACCGTGGGAGATTGTCTGAAATGTCTTCGAGGGAGAGGAACGCCGTGGTGTTCATCAGGAATTTGCCAAAGAGCAAAGGCGACGCTCCCGGCTTGCGCAATACATGGATCGTCTTCTTGGTCGCCCGCGAACAGGCGTTGTCAGCCTCCTTAGCCTTCTCTACGGTTTCGAGAACACCATACTGTTCCTGGAAATCGCGTCGCCCCTGGCCACCATACGCAAAGCCTTCGGCGACCATGGCGCGGGGTTCCATGCGAAAGAAGATATTGAAGAGGTCGTCTGCGTAGCCCCCCATCAGAGTCCCGGTGAGCGCAATCAACCGCTGCGCGGCTCGTCCGAGGACACCAAGGCCGTTGCCTTGGGCCGTGTCGCCTGCAAGCTGATGGAGTTCGTCCGCGATCGCGAAATCGAACCATCCGCGCATATAACGGCCGATGTACTCGATAGGCGCCATTCGCTGAATGCGTGTCCGGTCGGCCTGCCACAATGCCGAGAACCGCGTCGTGCCCAGGTTGGGCGAGATGAGGGTCTCAGCCATCTTGACCTTGTCGTCGAAGTCGAGGTGGGTCAGCTTTTGCCGCTCGGAGTCCAGTACCGCAAGGCCGGAGTCGGGATTGACGATAGAACCGAGGTTGGGACCTGACTTCGCTTTGAGATAGGCGTGGTCCCAGAAGTAGCCCAGCTTGCCTTTGTCCTTGCCGATGATGAAGAAGACCGGGCCGGAGAAACGCTTGCGCCACTCGTTCCGGCCCATGCGCCGCATCTCTGTGAGAGTGAGGTGCTTGCCCTCATAGACGGTCTTGCCCTTTCTCAGCTTCACCTCGCAGATCCCGTGCTGCTTTTTGGGATCGCCGCCGTTACGCATGTCCTCAATCAGGAAGGTCCGGGCACGTGGGATGGTGAGTAATGCCTCGCGCGCCCATTTATGGGTGATATGGGATGGGCACATGACGAGTGTGGTGCTCGGTCCGCCCGCCGTTAGGACATGGATCGTCCCCAAGGCCATGAAGGTCTTGCCCGCTCCGCACTCCGCGACGATGCGGGCCGCCTTCGCATGGCGAAGGTACTTGGCTGTTCCGGTGATGGCGAGGCCTTGAGCCGGCAGGGCCTTACGCAGCATCGTCGCGACTGCCGGTGCCACAGGATCTTTGGTGCTCTGGAGCGGAGGATAGGTTTCAAGGATGCGCGCGCCTAATTCTGCGGCGTTTGCGCGCAGATAGTCGAAGGTGGTCTCCATGGAGATACCTCTTGGAATCTGAATTTGTGGGGGTGGAATCGGCTACCGAAGCAAAAGAGACACTCTTGCGAGTGTCCAGTCGGGACAAACTCTATCGAGAAAAACTAGACGGTCAGTTGCTCGACCGATTCGGTCCCGCCGTATGCACTGATTGACCGCAATACCTGTCCGAGGGAAAAGCAGGGCCAAGCGATCGGACCGTTCTTCTCCGGCAAGTTCAGCGTTCGGGAGCGCAACCCATCTCCAATCCAGCCGAGCAACTCTTCGGTGGTAGCAGACAGGAGAACTGGCCGGCAGCCAATGCCGTCGAGGTTGGTGATGCGCTTCTGCTCCTCCATCACTCCAAGGACATGATTTGCCCACGCGGGTTCGCCTGGCAGACCGAGAAAGCTCACAAGCGTGGCCCACGCCTCCTCCCGTTGGTAGCGGAGCAGGATTGTTCGGCCGACGCCTCCGTTAGCATGCAGCTCTTGCGAGGCCGCGACCAGATGGCGCACCGGATATTTGCGGTCCGCGAGACTGATCGATCCCTTGTAGCAAGAGGGGTTTTCTCCGACGGTAACCTGCTTGCTCGAGCCATCGGGGAAATTCAACGTAAAGGTCGCTTTTTCATGCACCGCTGCCGTGATCGCTCCGATGTCCGAATCGTTGCCGAAGACGCTCAAAAGATGCGCCTTGCGATCTTCTCCTACATAACGATCCACTCGAACGCGTATGCGAGTCGAGATCTTCTCCGTCGACCGCTGATACTCAAGCAGCCCGAGCCTCAGATGTGCGTTCTGCATCGGTGTCTCCTTCCTGTTGTGCTGGTGCTTCCGTCAACTTCAGGGTCCTGCCGTCCGAATAGACCAGCCTCAGTTCATTCGTCCACCGTTCCCGGTGGTGAACAATCCGCGTATCGCCGTCATCCTCAACGAACGTCGTTACGTGCTTGACCGACCTCCAGCGGGCGATGTGTCGCTCTTCGCCGCCTCCGAAAACACCGTTTAAGAGGCCCGCCGTGCACAACAGTCCCACATGGCCGCCGTGTAATGGAGTGATGGGTCTGCCGGTTGCAACGTCCTCGTGAGGCATCAGGAAAGGAAGGGTCTGCCTCCAAGCTCCCGATTGCGGCAAGAGATCTTCGAGCAGATCGTATGGCAGACCACGGTAACTGAGCGCGGCCTCGCCGGACGCTGGTACAGGATAGGAGGCGTAGGAACTCGGAGCCAGCTCAGGCAGAGCGTGAAAGCTGCCATAGGGGCTGATGCTTTGCAGCATCCGTTTATTGTCTTCAAGTGCGGTTCCACGAATGTTCCGGCGTACCCCGAGCACGGCGATCTGGCGAAACCGTACCGACTCTTCATCGGTCATCCGCAGCACACTCAATCTGCCGAAATGAGAGGCCAGAACACTCGCACAGTCATGGAGACGTTCAAAGGGAATGATCAGCACCAGAACGCCTTCGGGCACCAGCCAACGGTAAGTGTGGTCGAGGAAAAGCCGTTCCATGCGATTGTTTGCGATCGACCCGATCTCCGAGTCGTACGGCGGGTTCAGATACAGCACGGAAAAGGACTCGGATTTGGCGACGGCATCGAAGGCGTTGCCTTGAATGGTTTCGATACCCTTGGAGTTCGCAATCTGGGCCCGGTCCGCATCGAGTTCCACTCCATAGAGACGAACTGGAGTTTCGCTGGTGATGAGTTGAAGCGCGGTTCCTTGGCCTACGCAGGGATCGACGGCCGATGCAGGTTCGGTAAAGAACAGAAGAGCGCGGAGCCTTGCCCCTTCACTCTCAGGCAATGGGTAGTAACCCATTTTGAGGCGTGCGACATTACGCATCGAGTCACCTCTGATCGAATTCGGAAGATCTGTTGAGCCGACTTCGCCGAACCGGATGGTCTCCGCACTAAGGGAACCAGCCGACGAGCAACAGAATTCCGGAATCGATATCTATGGAAGAGAATTGCAGAGTGAGACGGCCATTTCTCGTCGATCCAGATTCGCCCCTTCTAAAATGAGCGTTTAGAGGGACCAATTTCACGCACGCTATCATCACTGAAATAGTGATTAACGAGGAAATCATATGCGTGACAATTCTAGCGACGTAATCATCCTTACGGCTGAGGCAGCAGCCGAACAGGCCTACGACAACCATCCTGTTGCACACGTCAATGATCATGTGATCCGCATCGCGACCATGACCGAGTCATACCACTGGCATTGTCATCCCGATTCCGATGAATCGTTTCTGGCGCTTGAGGGTGGTCTATTCATCGATTTAGATCACCGAACTATTGAGCTTCAGCCCGGTTCCATGTTCACCGTTGAGAAGGGCACGCGTCACCGCACTCGACCAATTGGTATGCGCTCGGTCAACCTCACATTCGAGCACATGAACGCCAAGAGCGAGCGGCTTCCGGCACCTACTCGCACAAACTAGCAGCGTCCCGCCAAACCGGCTGCAACTACTTCCACCCAACTTGACGACTATCGGATGGGTCAACAGGCCGATGCACGTTTTGAGGCCGCTAGAATTTGGAGAGTGACTCGGCTACTTTTCACCAGCCAAAAGTCAGAGCCTGCGAATCTACTGACGAAAAGCGCGGCCAGCTTGTAGCATCGGCGAGATGGGCGAAGGTACGGTGGCAGTCTGCATGAATCAGCAGTTCATTGTGGCTAGACACGGACCCACCGAAGGGTCGTAAGCGACAGGCCATCGATTGCCATGTCGCGGCGTGCACGATCTGACTGCATCTCGCTCGTTTAGGCGTTCACTTTCTTCGTAAATCCGTAGCTCACGAGAAGCATGACTGCAATCGCTTTGACTGCACTGCTCATCGGACCTCCAAGACACTTGGAAGCATAATCTATGCAGCGCAAATCTCCGACAGTGGCGAGCCCACGCCTACGAAGTCGCGTTGTGTTTGCTCATCGTTAGCGTTTCGAGTCTTGGCTGGTGGCTAGAAACCAACGCGCCTTCCTAGATTCGCCTGCCTCGCTGAGCGCATTAGCGATCATGCAACAAACCGAGATTTGCTTCGTCGATACCGGGTTTCTATTACCTGAATCTCATCGAACAGATGTGGCAGCTTGCATCATTGGTGCGAGAAGAATATCAATGGCGGTTGCCATCTGCTCTGCCGGATTGCGATTCGATAGTTGAGCCCAATGGTAGGCTGCGCCATAGATTGCCCATGCGACGATTGCGGCAAACGCGGCAGGATCAGCGCCACGCTCAAGCGGAAGCGAAACAGCATCCTGCCGAAAAATCGCTTCCAGTACGGGGACGACGGCACGTTCGAGCGGCATCGTGCTTGAGCTTTGGCAGTCAAGAACTTTCGCTAGGTATTCGCAGACTCCAAGCGCGATAGGGCGGATGCCTCCAGCGCTCTCAAGCGAAGCAATTCCACGCTTCTTCAGCATTTCGCTGAAGCGAGCGGAAGTCATTGCCTGCAGCAACGCTGCTTTGTCCGGGTAATGGAGATAAAAGGTCGCCCTCGTGAGATCAGCCTTATCCACGATCTCCTGAATCGAAATCTCGTCGAAGTTCCTCTTTCTCAACAAGGTGCCGAGCGCGTCCATCAGCAATTGGCGGCTCCGGAGCACGCGCCGATCGGTAGGGTCACTGATCGCGGGCTGAGCTGACAAAACTGGCATTCCCCAGCATAGCTTTTTTGAACCCTCGAAGGAAGATAGACATCTGTATATTATTGTTAGTAGACAGATGTCCACTAATGGATTGATGCCTACTAAAAGGAGAATCTTATGCCCACTTTGCTTCATATCGATTCCAGCCCGCTCTACGGAATGTCGGTGTCCCGTGAACTGTCAGCGACTTTCGTTGCTCACTGGAAGATGTCCCACCCAGATGGAACGGTCGTCGACCGCGATCTGAATTCGACCGCAATGCCGCCGCTTACTGCGGCATGGGTGGCCGCCGCTTTCACGCCGGAACAGCAACGCTTGGAAGAGCAGAGGCAACAGCTTTCGCTCTCCGACACGCTCCTCAGCGAGTTGCAGCTCGCTGACGAATGGGTGATTGGCGTTCCCATGCACAACTTTGGTATTTCCTCGGTATTGAAGCTCTGGATTGACCAGGTCGTACGTGCCGGTAAAGCGTTCGCGTACGTTGACGGCAAGCCGCAGGGACTACTTATCGACAAGAAGGTAACCTTCGTCGTTGCCACGGGCGGGATGTATGACCCGGGAACTCAGATGGCCTCCTTCAATCATGTGGAGCCCTATCTACGATCAGTCTTTGGGTTCATCGGCGTTAAAGACGTAACGTTTCTGACAACTGGCGGTACGATGGCGCTTCGTCAGGGAAAAGACCGAGGCGAGTTCCTTGCTCCCCACATTCAGGCTGTTCAGACACAGGCCAATTCGGCGCGTTGACCCTCACGTAACCGGTCCCGGCGCGAAGCCCGCTGGGATCGGTGATCGCCCAACGAAGTAGGACTACAAACAATCCACTGATAGCAGAATTCCTCAACAAAATATCAGGAGACGACGTGGCAGATCAGGACATCCTTACATTTGGTCCAGTTCATCTTGAGGTGAGAGATCCAGAACGGACGGCGCGCTTTTGGCAGGAGATCGCCGGTTTCGAACGCCGCCCAAGTGATGGTGGAAGCGTTGAGGTTGGCACAATCGAAGAGACGCTGCTCGTTTTGCATGGTGGGGCGCGAACCCCATATGTGGGAGGGCACAGCGGCCTCTACCATGTGGCCATTCACACGCCGGACGCGCGAGACTTCGCCCGCCTGCTGAAGCGGCTTATCGACCTTCGGTATCCAATTTCGCCGACGGACCACACATTTTCGAAGTCAATCTATCTGGATGACCCGGACGGCATCAACATTGAGATCACCCTGGAAACCCCGGAACGATTCAAAGGCGTTCGGCCGGTTGGTAATAAGCTCGCATTCATTGGAACGGATGGCGTAGAACGTCCAGGCGGCTACGCGCTGGATCTTGATCAAGTCTTCTTAGCCTATGAAGCTGGCTCCGAGATGGAGGCCGTGGCGAAGGGGACAAAGGTTGGCCATGTTCACCTTCATGTGGCAGACCTCCTAAAATCCCACGATTTCTACAAAAGCCTCGGTATGGAATCGGCCAGGTTCTGGCCGCCGATGCAGGTCGCCGACCTTGGAGCGGGTGGCCCTTTCAAACACCGCATAGCGATCAATACCTGGCAAGGAATTGGTGCACCACCCTCGCCTTACGGTACAGCTCGGATGCGCCATTTTGAATTGCGCTTCGCTTCTCCGGAATATCTGAATGTCGCTCTGTTGGCGAATTCTTCGGCTGTCGAGGACGGCGATGCTTACGCAATCACAGATCCATCCGGCATTAAGCTGCGTTTAGCTCAGGCATTCACGAATGCCTGAGGACGAACGGCGCTCCCGCGAGGTAGGACTCCTCCCAGTACGTAACGTGAAAAGAGATGTGTTTTGCCCGTCACCAGTGCTGTTAAATTCTAGCTGGTGACCACAGGCCGAGGCACTCATCGAGACCGCTCGTGCGATCGCACACAAGGATAGGGAGAGTTTTGGATATCTGTAGCTAGCGGTGCGCCATCGCGTTAGGTGATATGCGCGGGCCGTCACTCTAGAATAAGTTCAAGCGGCTACCCGTAACACTTCGCGCGGCGTGGCCGGAGATCCGGGTCCTGGTTCGTGCGGCCCGTCTAGCAACGGAGCAAGCTCGAGCATCTTGCCGGACCCGCACGAACCGCATCGACTCCAAGCAGAATTAGAGACTTTTCTGCAATTCTCACAGAAGACGGCCTGCTCGACAGGGATCGAGACGAGATCTGCTTCCTTCCGAATCATTTGCACATTGCACATAACAACCTCCTGCACTGCGCGGTGGCATCTTTGCCATCCGCGCAATTCCGATTACGCTGCGATGCGGGCCGCGAAATCCTCAAGCGTCATGACCAGGCGCTTGAGCGTTTCAAGATTAGGTATGGTCGTCATGGACGGAATCTGTAGTTGGTCCAGCACCGAGACAAACTGCTTGTCGCCGACCTCTTCCGAGAGAGAATGCGCTTTTCGGATACCACGCGCTGCGCGTTCCATGGCGTCGGAGACATCCGCCTGGAGTTGTGCATTGGGAATCGCATTCGCACGGCGTGTCCGCGTTACCCGCCACAAAATCTCCCCGTAGATCCGATCTCCGAGAAGGCGTCGGAAACCTTCGATCTTCGCGGTCGTCATCTGATCGACGGGACCCCGCTGAACTGCCGGAAGTGGTGCACCGGAGTGTCTTTCTATTGCGCTGGCTCTCGGCAGAGCCCATTGAGGTAGGGGCGGCAGGTTGATCGGTTGCCGGTATTCGTTCAGCGGCACCCACATCTCCGCGAAGTTGTAGAGGTAACGCCCAAGGCCAAAGCAGATACACGCGCGCTTGAATGCCTGCGCTTGCGCGCTCGTCATCGCGTTTTCTTCGTCAGCCCATTCCTCTCCGCTGTCTGCGTGAGCCCCTAGTCCGCAGATGGTCACCGTGCAGGTGACCAGAACCTTTCCCGTCTGGATGAGTTTGTCCTTCTTCATCCGGGTGACTGACGAGACCGTATTGACCTCGTAGGTCCTAGTCCAACCGCTGGGAGTGAAGACGTGGTTGAGTCGGTCACTGTAGGCGCGCGGATCCGCGAACGCAATCACGGCTCCGCGACTCCCGTCTCGCGTTGTGTGCGTCACTCGCCATTTGATCTCGGACGGATCGAATGGATCTGCCAGCCGAGCAAACAGCGTGCCGGATTCCGATATGGGGGCTGCTTCTTCAATCGTCATTTTCAATCTCCAAATGAATCGGCGCTCCGGAGAGCGCCGAGCGTGAGTTCCTGAACGAGACCGTCAAAATGGGATGTCGTCGTCGCTGATCCCCTGATACGCGTATTCGTCCACACCAGCAGCCGGTGCTGCCTTGTTGTAGGTGGAGGACTGGCCAAGGAAATGATCCTTGCCGCTGCCGTGACCCGGACTCCTATTCTCTCTGCTTTGAGTACTACCCAGCAGGGTCAACTGATCGATCAGGACTTCAGTCCGATATTTCTTCTCGCCAGTGGCTTTGTCATCCCAAGACTGAGTCTGGATCTTTCCCTCAATGAAGAGTTGGGTTCCCTTCTTCACATAGTCTCGGATGATTTCGGCGGTGCGGTTGAAGGCGACGAGATGGTGCCACTCTGTCCTGTCGGTCCAGTTGCCGCTGCCATCTTTTTGACGGTCAGCAGTAGCGAGAGAGAACGTGGCGACGATCGTGCCGCTGTTTGTGGAGCGAATCTCGGGATCTTTGCCCACGTTGCCAAGTAAAAGCGCCTTGTTGGTGCCCTTTGCCATCGGTGCTACCCCTTTCCTATTTTCAGTTGCGCACATGCTCGAGCGCCTCGGATCTCGTCACCTCCACATACCGGCCTCCGAGATAACGGTAGAATTTCCGGCCATCGAGGCAGATGTTGAGGTATCGGCGGGTCGCTCGATGCTTGTAGAGCTCTATGTCACCAGCCCGGCCCATGTACATAAAGGCGGCACATGCTTGCCGGCTAAGGACCCCTTCTAAAGGCGTCCAGTTTGGTTCTCCCACGATAATGAGCGGTTTCGACTCAGGAGCCATGTCATGCCTCCTTGGCATCCGGGGGCGCTCCCAAATGCGTGTGCCGGCAACCGATGCAACAAACCGCGCCCGTAATCTTCCGGACCGCCGTTTCGAAGCGCGTCGGCAGATCGATCATCTCTCCACCGCGACTGTAGAACGTCGGAGCAAGTTGACCACGCAGGCCCTTATGTTCCTCCCTCCATAATTCGAGCGAAAGAACACCGTCCTGTCCGCGAAAGATCAGTTCCGAAGAAATCTCCGGACGTGTTCGTCCGGGCGGAAGAGACAAGTGGTGACGGGTAATGACCACTTCATACGTTCTGATCGTGCGCAGCATTTCAATACGCACCAGACTCTCAGCAAGAAAGATGGCATGGCGCCCGTTGACCGCGATGGAATCGATGGACTGCAACCACGGGAGCGAGCGTCCATCCGGCGATAAGAAAGCGCATGCCCGGCCCAGATCGACGACCGCTCCGCCAGATTCGACACCGCGGAGAACATACCGCTTGGCGAGGTGCTGATGTTCGATCGAGATGTTGGGAACGCAGTAGATTCCACGCTTTTGAATTGCTCGCAAGGCACTTGCCGGCAGCGAGAGTCCGTGGAGGACGTAGGGTCGAGACGCTGACGACGGTTTTTGGATCCTCGGTTTGATCTTCATTGTTCCGCCCTAAACCAGCACATTCTTGCGAATGGGTTGACCGAGCGCCGCTCGGATGTCCTCCTTAGTGCATCCGGCGCGGCAAACGTAGAAGCGCGTGTCCGAGATCTTGATTCCCAGATTGTTTCGCGACCGGTCACGTCCACCTTTGGCGCAGGATGGACATTGCGCTTGCCAGTTACGGCTGTCCTGCTTCCCGGTGGTCCGCACGTAGTCCAGAATCCGAAACTCCTGACGACCAATCGTGGGGGACCGCGGAACGAACGGCTCCGGACCGGGTGGTCTGTAGGCTTGTGGCAAGGTCATTCCCAGAGTGAGCGATTCGAGTTGGGTTGCACTCAGTTTCTTGAGCCCCAACAGGTATGCCATCTGACCTTTGGGATTCAGGTCCGCCTCATAGAACCAATAGCGCCGATTGCTCTTGCGATGGACCCCTAAAGGCGCGCGAATGGCGTTCCCATAAGCGCCCTCTTTGATCTCATCCTGTCGAGGAAAGACCTCAATCCCTTCTTTGAGTCCGGCGCCTTTGACGGGTACGCCTAGCCGCAGCGCAAGGTTGTAGATATATATACGGCACTGCGATGCGAGGAGCGGTCTCTCGGCGAAGATCCAGAGATGACCTCCGCGGCGTGATTGCTCCAGTGCCGCGTCCACTCCGTCCTGCCTCAGTTCCCATTGCAACTGAAACAGAGCTTCGAGCGAGCCATCGTAATCGGCATCAATCGCGACCCACTTGGAGCTTTGGGTCTGGGGATTGATCGCGTAAAGGTTGATCGTCATGTCCCCGTTAAGGTGCATCCGTACCGCACCCAAATCAAGAGGCCGCGCTTGCTTGATGTAAGGCACTGTCCCATCGGGGAGCGGTTTGTCTCTCTGGATGCCGTAGGCGAGACGGTTTACGAAGAGTCTCATGAAATAGTCTGCGGTCTGGCGGTCAACACAAAAGTGGTCAGGCATGGCCGGAGTCTCCTTTCTTGCTGTGTGGTTGTACCCCGGTCCCAAAACTCGGTCAAATTGGCAGGAAACAGCGAGCCGAGTTTGCTGTTGAGCAAGCTCGCTCGCCAATTCCGGGTGTCGTACTAGGCGCAGATCGGCCTCGGTATCGCCACAATCTTGATGGTGTCGGGCGGGACAGCCGAGGCCGAATGTGCAAGGTTCTGGGAAAGGTGGTGCGCGTTCCTATCCCGTGTGGCGTAGGCGGATGCGTGGGTTCTGGCGAGTGAACGATTGATGAAACGGATACGACCGGCGGACAGACTCATGGCGACTCCTCCTGGAGTTGAAGTGATTGGTTTGTATTGTGGGGGGGCGAAACGGGCGATCGTTGTTATGCGTTGGCTGTTTGCATCTGGGACAGAAGCAGGCCAGGCTGCTCGACGTAGCTGAAGAGCCTGTATTCCGAGAACACCCGGTCAAATTGTTCCGAAGTGAACTGGTCTTCACAGCCCTCAAAAGACAGCATGTACCAGTCGTCGCGCTGCCGATCGAAGACATAGATCGCTCCCGACGATGCATTGTCAGGAACCATCTGCAGGAGCAGAACGCCCTTCGGTGTCTGGATCCAGCGTGTAGCGATCGCTTCTCCGACCTCCAGGAATGCGGAGACCGTCTGTTGAACGGTGCTTGCGGCGCGGTCGCGCCAGTTGAACATCTTGTGAGCGGACATCTTTCCTAAGCTGCGTTGCATGGTGACTCTCCTCTCGTTTGTGGTTGGTTTAATGGTTCAGAACTGACGGTTGTGAGATCGTATAGCGACAATCCAGACCCTCACCAGCGATCCAAGAGTGCCGCGAAGAGCATGCTCACTCCGAACATCTGGAGCGGGTGGCCAGCTGTCACGTGGTAAAGCGGAGTACCGGCATACGCGATCACCCCGAGGTTGAAGGCGGTCAGAACGAGACAGAGCACGCATTGCAGCGCGAAGCGGAACGAAAGAATTGGAACGTGCTGTACGGGAGCCAAGACGATGCGAGGGATTTCGGGCATGAGAGTTCCTTTCTGCAACGGCACAAGTGCCAGTTAGGTTGGGGGACTTGATGATCGAGTGGAGGGGCAAAATGAACGAAGCAACGCCGGGCAGCCCAGTGACCGAGGACACTCTCTCAGCTATCAGTGAGCATGGAACAAGAAATGAAGCCGAGTGGCCCCGGCTTCGCAATGATCCAATTGGTGAGAACAACAAGCCTGAAGCTAACTGGTCTGCTAGAAGCAGAAGCTCTGTTGCCGTTCTTCATCGATGAGTGCTGAGGAACGAGCCTCCACAACCTGCGCCAGGCTGGCGCCGGGACGCATCGTGAAGTGCAACTTGCTTTCGAGGTTCGAGATCAGATCGAACGCAGCCCAATCGTGAAGATGAATCGCTAGGAGATCGGCATCGGTCGAAAAGATGCAAACCCGGCAAGACAGACGTTTCAGATATCCGCCGGTTGTTCCATCTTTGTGATAATCCGGGATGTAAACCGGATGAAATCGCACTTCATTTACCCAATGCCAAGCTAGGACATCGGAGAGTCTCTCTTCATAGATCGGGAACCAGTTGTAGACCGTTCTCTGACGCGTTGAAAGGGATCGATTGACGGTCAGCGGGGACAAGCGGGCTCGGGAGTACGATTCCTCGGCACGGATGCCAATGCAGTTCACGATGACAGCGTGCGGCAGGCTGCGGATGAACTTATCGATCGGACCGCGTTAAGGTCAGAGGTGCATTGCCGGAACTGCGCCGATGGAAACATGCCACGCTGCTCCACCATCTCCAGATAAGTCCGCTTCGGGTTGCGAACGACATTAAGGTCGAGACCGAAGTGAGCACATTGTGTTCTTGCCCAGTCAGCCGCTGTGATAGGCGCTATGTGTTCGAAGCCAGTGTCCGCCATGACGGCATAGGTAGGAGCGTATGGGAACCTCTGGCGTACCAGACCCATCATTCTTGTTGAGTCCTTGCCACCGGACTGGTTCACTACGAACGCAAGACCTTCACCACATTCCTGCACTAAACGACTCAATTGCTCCATTTCGGCTGTCATTCCTCTGCTCCTTTGTCATGCTGTTCGCATCCAAACGCGGATATTCTTACTCACCTTCCCATTCCCCCGGTCAACCATGTACGCAAGGGGATAGTCAGATCGCAACTGTCTCAGCAGAAGGCCCTTGTGAGGCAGTTGACTCGTTCAAAGGGATGGATTGTCACCGCAATAGGACGTCAAAGGCAACGCGCATAATGGCCTTGGGAACCACGTCTCAGAAAACAGGCGAACTATGAGTGAATGCAGGAAATCAGGCGTTGAAGAGGGCGCGAAAGGGAACAACTTCTGAGCCTTCAGCGACAAGAAGCGTGTTCGCGTCCAGCAGATCCTGGCGAAAGGATTCGCTCAGAGCGATCCCAATTCGCTTCGCCACTCCACCCATCTCGATGGCCAGTAGATACAGAATGTTGCGATCCGAGGTGAGATAGAGCACAACATCGACAGTCCGATCGCGACCCAGAGTTTCCCGAATCTCCTGATATCGAGCGGCAGCTTTGGCGGTTCGTTCATACTCGATTCCGAACGAATGCACCTCGTGATCAATCAGAATCTCAGCGACTGCGTCGTAGTCCTTCGCAGTTCTGCTTTCCAAAACCTGGTTGCGAGAGGCTATCTCAAGCTCACTCTGCCAGGATTTGAGGATGCCTTGCTTCGATAGGGCCAACCGAATCTCGACCAGTTCCATTGCGTGAGGGATTTGGTTTACATGGATGATGCGCTCAGCCGTCGAGGGCAAAGACAACAAATAATGGCCCCTCGATTCGAGCACGCGCAGTCCCAAGGGCGTGATGGCAAAGATGGGCTGACCGCGAAACCGGTCCTGTTTGAACCGCTGGATGAGACCATGCTTCTGAAGCCGAGTCACTCGCCAGTTGACGACCCTGCGCAGCTTTTCGAGTTCGTCCAACATAAGAAGCTCGCAGAGTTGATGGAACGACAAGGCGCGTGCATTCCGAATATGCAGGAGCACCGGAACATCTCGCTCATCCGAGATTGAAACATAGCCTTTGAAATATCTCATCTTGGACCTCCTTCGCTGTCCTCACCAAGCAAAATACGGTTCGAGGTAGCTTCAATTGTCCATCTCCCCAATACACCCGAAACCCAATCGCCTGCACCCATGAGGAGCATCGCCTCGAACCTTGAGCCGCGCAAACTGATCGAGATCGGCTGCACGCCAGACGATCTCCAACCCGGTTCATTGAAGCGAATTGCGCCATGCTGAGCGGAGTTCAGCGTGACCAGATATGCATCCGGTAGTTCTTCGATCACGGGCCGCGTGAACAGAAGATGGACTTTTCCAGCTATTTTGATCGGGCCAGAGCACAGAAATGTGCGGCCGATCGTGCGCATCAGGAACTCAGGATCGAAGCCACTGTTTGCATTGAACCTGATGTGGCCTGGCCAAATGGCGCTGTGGTGAAGGCGACGACCGCACTTGAGCGCGGCTGCGTTAAAATACGCCACCCTCCGCCGGAAACAGTATGGATCCGTCGTATCCGATGAGGGCATCGTCCACCAATTCGTTCCGAAACTGATCACGCGGACACGCATGCCTCGATCTCCGCAGTGAGCGTGTACAAGAGGGCACGAGTCTGGAGCATCCTCTCCGGCTCGTGGAGAAGATGCAGGAACCAAGATCGCTCGAACATGTACTTTGGCAGGGACAGGTTTCGATCACGAAAATAGCGCAAAAGGTGATCGAGCTCCCTCATTGCGAGCGTGAAAGCAATGTCCGCCTGGTTCTTCGAACCCATTTCCGGCTGCAGATCGATGTCCGATTCCGTCGTATCAAGTGCAGCTCCATCAACCCGTTTATGACCCTTCCAGAACGGGAAATGGGGGTTTTTCATGGCAAGATGATCCAGCAGTTCCTGAACACCTTCGCTCGGAGATGTCGAAGGGGTTGGGGCAGCCTGCGCAACTTTGGAAAGAGCTTGCTTGAATAGGAAGTCGCTGAGGGCTGCAAGAATGCGGTCATTCAGAGCTTCGAGACGGGCGGTTCGCTCGGGATCTGGAAGCGCCTCAATGCGCTCCAGGTTCATAGTGAACTCGACGGGAAAATTCTCCTTACGGACTTTATAGAAGCTCTTGAACAGTTCCGTGCGGCCGCGTGCTAGTGCGTAGGACTGTCCCGTGACCGGGACACTGTCGCGCACGTAGGCCAGCCAATCGCCATGGGTGCTGAAGTCGAAGAATGTTTTGTCGTTCATGGAAGCCTCTATGCGCCTTTCAATGATGCGTTGCGACGGCGCTCCTGATCGAGCAGAAGTGTCGCTTGGTTTAAGCGCTGTTTAAGATTTAGTTCGCTGTTCTGAAACGCTTCGAGTCGCCGCTGCAGCAAGACATTCTCCTGTTGGGCATCGAGAGAGGCTGTGGCATTTGGTTGGGAAGCCTTCCCGATATCGAGGCGGAGCTGTGTCGGGTCGCCGCTGGACGTCTTGCCTGCACCTTTCGCGGTCATCTTCTGGACGTTCTTGCTCAAGCTCCCATTGCTTTCGCTCGCTGTTTCTGAAGTTGACGGTTTCTGCATTAGTGCGCGTTCCACATCGGCGTTGTGGGTTTCGACCAGTCGATTGAACTGCTCTGTCCGCCGATCAATCTCGATCCGGTCGCTCACACGCCCGTTCCAGAGTTCGGTGATTAGAGCGGCAGCAATGACCTCTTTCTTGTCGGCGGAGCGCCACTGCAGGAAGACCAAGGCGACCGCTCCTGTCAGAAGCAGAAGCGTCACGACATTGGACCAAAAGTACAAATCATCGATGGAGTGCTCAACCATCGAATCTCTCCCAGTGTGCATCGCGGATCCATAGTCATTACCATTCGGGTTGACTTTGTCGAGCACGTAATCGAAAAAGCCACGTTGCTTGTGCGGAGGCGACGCCGGTCCCGTAGGGGCGTGGTTTTGACTCTGCCCGAAGGATGCCCCTTGGGAAAGACAAAGCACGAAAATCACGAGAAGAGTTTGGACTAAGGATCGACGCATCTCAGTCTCCTGCGGGTCTGTCGAGCGACACACCTGCCGTCCTTCTGCGCCGCTGTTTACGGTTCTCAGCTTCCTTAAAGCGCAGATTGACGCCAATCTCCGGATCAAGATAGCTATGCATCTTTGGATAGAGGGACGGAGCCAGGCCTTCCAACCGGAAGCTGGGAGCACGGCGCACATGCAAGTGGGAGTACCGGGTGCCCTCACGGCTATCGACCATAAGGATCTCCATTTGGCCGACGGGCAGGTTTTTGATGTGTTCTTCCCGAGCCCGGGTCTCCTTCATTTCACTCTCACTGCCCGTGCCTGTTTCCGTATATTTGGCGGTGAAGATTCCGGTCCTGCGTACGGCGAGGTTCCGTCGTTTCGTCGCAATCTTAGCCGACGCCTTCAAGAACCACTGGGCCGTATTCTCCTCAGAGACATTCATGATCATCTTCGTTCCCGGGGCCGATGAGCCCTCATCTGAAAAGGCCTGGCTCACTCGTTGCAACTGGGGCAGGCTCTGAAAGGAAAAGAGAAACGACACACGCGCGCCACGCGCGGTCTGTAGGACCTGGGTAAACCCCGGATAGGCGAAGGGAGCAAACTCATCCAGGATGACCGAAAGCATCGGTTCATCGGCATCGCGGTCGTTCGTGGACTTCGCATACCGCTTTCCGACCATCAGCTGAATGTTCTGAAGGAGGATCTTTCCCAAGGCCTCGACGGCCCGCTGATTCCTGTTTGTGTTAAGCGAGACGAAGAGAATAAGGTCTTGCTCGAATACGTCATCGAGCGTGAGCAGATCCTGATAGGAGCCGGTGACAACAGACAATTCATCCTCAAGAAAACTCAGCAGCTCGTTCAGGAGACCCTGGATCTTCTCTACGCGCTCGCGGTCCGAGAACGATCGCTGCAACATCCGCACCGACATCTCGAAGTTCAGCCGCTTCTGCATCGAGATGTTCGGCAAGGTGCCGAGGCGCGTCTTCGCGATGTCGATCTGCTCCTGAAGCACTTTTTCATCGAGCGCCATCACCAGCACGTCATAAACATTGAAGAGTTTGCCCGTGTACTGGAGGATGCGAACAAGATCTGACAGATACGCCTCCTGATGACCTTTGAAGAAGTCTTCACGCAGGCCAAAGGACCGGAAGATGAAATTGACGTGCTCCTGGTAGGCATCATCGAGCGCGTAGAAGGGGTTGTAACGCGCAGACTCCGACGGATGTGTCGGATCAAGCACGCGCAGGTTCTGCAACCGGCCGGCAGCCTCGATGTGGGGCAGCAGACGGTCGAGGAACTCACGCTCGCCTTTCCCGTCGAAGATGATCATTGGCATCTTTCGGTTGCCGAAGCGTCGCGTCAGGTCTTGAGAGATGATGTTTTCGAGAAAGGTCGACTTGCCGGCGCCGGTGCCCCCGACGATGACACCATGCTTCATCCTCACAGCGTCGGACCAGAGCCAGGCTTCTTTATGAACGTCGTACCCGAGCAGAGTAGAGCCGTTTTGATTGGCCGTGGCGGCAGTGGACGCATCCTTTGATCCCGCAACGACGAGAGCCGGATGCGGCCAGTTCGCCTCCCGCTTCGACCTTTTGCCGGCCAACTGTGCGACAACTAGACCTCCTCCGAAGAACACGATGGCGCAATAGATGAAGATCTCCAGGCATTGTTCATTGCGCAGATGCAGTCGCGTCACTGCCACGTACCAACAGAACGCGAGAACTGCACAACCGAGCAGCACGACGACGCCAATAGCGTCCTGCGGGCCTTGCTGAGGGGGACGCGGCTGATCGTAGTAGGGGCTCATCGGGTCACTCCAAGGCTGAAATAGGTGAAAACTGCGACCAGCCCACACGCGAGTGCCGCGAGGAGAATAAGAAGCGGACTTGGTTTCCAGCGGCCTTTGGGATCAATCGGTCTGAGGTCGTCAGCGAGGGCTGCAAGGAGGGCCTTCTGCATGTTCGACTCAGGATCGTTGCGATACAGCGATCGCAGCGCGGCGCGGACCTCAATGAGCGAAACATGGCCCTGCGCGTCCATGCCTACAGTACCGCCTCGGCCACGATCGGCTGTCCTTTGTCGGCTCCGAAGTTCAGCAGATATAGCTGTGGAGGATTACCGTCCGAACTGCGGACACTCACCACTCCCGTCGTTTTCTGGCCCGGCGCAATATCGTTGGTGACCGCCTCAGCTTGGATCACAGTCAGGCTCGCACCCGGCTTCGTCCTGTATGCTGCGCACGTCTGCGCAGAGAGTTGATGATTGCGGAGGCTCATGAGGGAGATTGGTTCCTGGGTTATTGAGGGATTCGATACATCAGGCGTTGTCATACGGAACGGAGAGCTCGACTGATTGCTGACGGAGTAACGGATGTATATCTGGTCCTTAAATCGGTAAACCTGCTCTATTTCGGCCTGTACGCGGCCAGATGCCGATTTGGCGGAGTCGTGGACGACATCCTCTACCCCCATCATGGTCTGCGCCAAAACTTGCGAGGAGATCTTCCGCGTGTCTTCCTCCGTGATCGGGGCGGATGGACCTGAGACTGAATGGACGCTGGCGAGGGGCTCAGTCCGAATCAACACATCCATCGCAACCAATTGGCCTGCCGGATCGAGTTCGTAGCTGAACTGGCGCGACGCTGTCCACACAAACAGGTTCGTCGAAATCTTTTCGCGAAGAGGCATGACAAAGACCTTGTCATCATGTTGCTCAATCTTGAAGCTGTCAGGATCCGCAACGGCGAGCGTCGTGACCGGTTCGCCAAATTCGAGGACGGTAAGGTGATTCATGGACGTTTGCACATGGCGGACTTGGCTCTGACTTGTCGTCTGTGCGCTTGCCATTGCGGCCGCAAGGGCGAAAGAGATGGAAATGAGCGACTTCACAGCAGCCTCCTTGGGCGCGGACTTACGAAAAAAAGGAGAAGCCAAGCCGAGGGCTTGAGCTTCTCCTTTTATCGGTTAGGAGGTTCCCAGAGCTACCGGAACACTCGTGTTTTCAAAGGTCAGCGAACGCTTACCCTTGTACTGAAAGAGAAATACCTTCTTCTCGCAATCTGGACCTTCCAGGTTGACGATGCGTTCAACGAGCCATGCACGCTGTTCGCAGTCAAACCAGACATAGCCATTGATGGTCTTCGGAAGGCGCA
>CAXTNM010000004.1:0-3154 GCA_964245715.1 uncultured Acidobacteriaceae bacterium
TCTTCCAACTCCCCGCCAACGCCGAACTCTTCCTCGAAACCCTCCAACACTACCGCGCCGCAGGCGCTTACAAGCTCCACGCCTTCGTCGTCATGCCCGATCACGTCCACCTGCTTCTCACCCCCACCGCCAAGACCATCTCGCAAACCATGAACCTCATCAAGGGCGGCTTCTCCCACCGCCTCCCCTCTAAATTCCCACTCTGGCAACGCGGATTTGCCGACCACCTTGTCCCCGACGCCGACCACTTCACCACTCGCCGCGAGTACATCCACCAGAACCCCGTCCGTGCCCACCTCTGCACCACCTCCGAAGCCTACCTCTACTCCTCGGCCTACCGCAAAGGTTCTCCGCATGAAGTGCCCATCTAATCCGGAGGCAAGCATTCCCATGCGCCACGTATCGGAAGGGACACGCATTCACGCGTGCCACAAACCCCGCACCGGAAGGGCACTCATCCAGCGTGCCACAAACCACGCACCGGAAGGGCACTCATCTACGCGTGCCACAAACCCCCGCACCGGAAGGGCACGCGTTCACGCGTGCCAACAACAGCCGCGCCGGAGGCGCTTCCGCTCTGCCGAAGGCTAGCTTTTTCGCCCTTCGCCTTTCCCGCCAAAGATCCAAACAACAACCACAAAAACGTCCTAACGCCGGACGGGCGCCACTCCGTGGAGCCCCCGCGCTTCGCGCCCCTGTGCAAAACCCTGTCAAGAGGTTTGCACTCCCACAAACCCCGCATCCCCCATGCAATGTTCAACATCCAGTCCGAAAACAGATGTCCGAACCACCCCGCTCAACCAGCTACAATAGTATTAGAGCTCATACCGAGCGACCAACAAACTCTCCGCAGCGCGACCACCCAGTCCACAACGCTCGGAATCCCGCCTCCGCAATGTCAAACCAACGAGGCTAAGTCCATTGTAATCAATATTATGCCTATAAGCCCAATGGATGCAATATTTTAGCCTGTATCAGAAGGCTAAGTCATTGCATCCATTGGACAAATAACGAATTGATTAACGGGGGGGGGAGGGGGGTGAAGCAGGCTAGATCCGCCCGCGACCTCGCCCGAAGATCAGGTAGATAATCACCAACGCAATAATAATGTCGATTGCGCCACCACCGTAATACCCGACTCCGGGTCCCATGTAATAACCACCACCACCGAACGCCAGCAAAAGAACAATCAAAATGATAAGCAGCATAGTTGCTTGGAAGCAGCAAAGAAGCTAAGTGTTGCCGCAAGAACAACTTTATTCCGCCTGCAGCTGACTCCAGCTATACTGCTCAAGCGCCGTCCTCATGCCATCGAGCACCGCATTCGCGAACGTCCAGCCGCCCCGCTCCTGCCGATACTCGCGAGCGACCGAGAAGATCGCTTGCATCATCTGCTGCACATGCGCTGGACTGATCTCAGCCGCAGCCAGCTCTTCACGCATCTCCCAACGCGCTCGCGCCGCAGCTCCGCCAAGACTGAAACTATAAGCTCGCGAGCTCAGAGGATCGCAAGGCTCACCGTTCCAGGTCGTCGCAAGTACCTCCGATCGCCACGCACGTCCATCGCCCAGCAGCTCCTGCGTCCGATTCAGCAGACGAAGAGCCAACTCTGTTCCCCTCGTTCCTTCCCACGGAACTTTGTCCCAGACATGCGCAACATCAACAAGCCACATGATCAGTTTGACGCCACAATGGCCGTCATCGTCGCTTCGCGCGGTCCTTTTGCCCACTAAACTGCATCAGAGTCGAGCCTTCTCCACGCCGCATCTGAACCGTAGCGCATGAGTGTCTCTGAACCGACTCCGAACCGTTTCGCGCACGCCTGGCGCGCGCTGCGGCATCGCAACTTCCGCCTCTTCGTCGAAGGCCAGAGCATCTCGCTCATCGGCACTTGGATGACACGCGTCGCAACCAGTTGGCTCGTCTATCGCCTCACTGGTTCAGCGCTTCTGCTCGGTATCGTCGGCTTCGCAGGTCAGATCCCGACCTTTCTGCTCGCGCCCTTCGCCGGTGTCCTCGTCGATCGCCTCAATCGCCAGAAGCTCCTCATCTGGACCCAAGCTCTGGCTGCTGTTCAGTCGCTCGGGCTCGCATGGCTCACAATCGCAGGCAAGGTGACGATCTACGAGATCATTGGTCTCGCCGTCTTCCAGGGCTTCATCAACGCCTTTGACATGCCAACGCGACAGTCCTTCCTGATCCAGATGGTCGAAGACAGGCAGGATCTCGGAAATGCCATCGCGCTGAACTCGTCAATGGTCAATCTTGCGCGCCTGATTGGTCCCGCACTCGCAGGCATCATCATTGGAGCGATCGGCGAAGGATACTGCTTCCTCATCGACGGTGTGAGTTACTTGGCTGTAATTGGTTCGCTTTTGATGATGAGAGTGACGCTCGCCCAGACTCCACGCGCAACCACGTCCATGCTGCAGCAGCTCGCCGAAGGCTGGAACTACGTGAAGCACTTCTCCCCGATCCGGACCATTCTGCTGCTCTTCGCGGTCATCAGCCTGACCGGAATGCCTTACCTTGTGCTGATGCCTATCTTCGCCTCGAAGGTGTTGCACGGCGGACCTCACACCCTAGGCTGGTTGATGGGAGCTTCAGGCATCGGAGCGCTTTTCGCAGCCGGACGTCTTGCCTTGAAAAAGTCGGTGCGTGGTCTCACTTCAGGTATTCAGTTCGCAGCGTTCGTCTTCGGTGCTGGTCTCATCCTTTTCGGGCTCTCGCGCAACCTGTGGATCTCGCTAGCTCTGATGTTTGTGACTGGTTACGGCATGATGCAGGGCCTCGCCGGCAGTAACACCATCATCCAAACGCTTGTGCCGGAGAAGATGCGCGGCCGCGTCATGAGCTATTACACGGTAGCGTTTGTCGGCATGGCGCCTTTTGGCAGTCTCCTGGCGGGCGGTCTGGCGCACTGGTTTGGCGCGCCTCGTGCAGTCATGATCACTGGAGCCTGCTGCGTTGTGGCAGCCGTTTGGTACACGACCCAGCTCAAAGCCATTCGCCAGGTCATGAAGCCGATCTATGAAGAGATGGGGATTTTGGCGCGTTAGGAAGTCGGATCGTTGTTTGCAGAAAAGGGCCCGCCAAACTGGGCCGGCGTTTGGGGTGGTTGGTTGTTTAGCTTCCCCGCGGTCCTAACTTGGTT
>CAXTNM010000004.1:3164-121726 GCA_964245715.1 uncultured Acidobacteriaceae bacterium
ATGAAGACTTGGGGTTTTGGGCGCGTTAGTACGGCGGAGGGTTGTTTCCACAAACGCCCGCCCCACGGGGCGGGGCCTTTTCGTGTGGATGGTAGATTCGCTTCCCGTCGTCTATAAGTCGGTTTCAGACTTTACGGGAACGGGATAGATTGGTCGGACCTGATCTTCGACGGAGCGAAGACTTGGAACGAGTCCCGAAGCCGGACGTGTTGGATTTGTACGTGTCGTTGTCCGTGGCGTTACTGGGCGCGAATTCAGGCTCCGCGTGGCTGCACTGGCGAGGGTATCAAAGCCCGCCTTGAGTCCGGCAATCACACCTGCGACCTCTCGGCCAGGCTTGGAAATACCTTGTTCGATCGCAACTCCAAGGCGAGCGGCGCCGCTCAGCGCGCTACTTACCATGTTATCTACGCGGGAGATCTGGGCTCGCGTCTTGTTGTTGGCATCCTGCACGGTCGCGCTGGCGTTCCGAATGGTTTCACGGACGGTCTGATTGGTCTCAATCACGGTCTGGTTAGCGGCGGTGATCGTGGGAGCGATTTCGTCCGCCTTCTCGTGCACGAGGGCTGCGAGATGCTCGACGTGACCCGTGATGGTCTCGACCTTAGTGGTAATCTGATGAATTTGCGGAGTCAACTCCACGATCAACGTGTGAGACTTACCGATCAGCATCGAGGCGTCATCCCGGAACTTCTTGATCTCTCCACTTAATTCCTTCTGCGCTTTGAGGGCGCCAAGAATGGCTCCAAGGACAACAAGAGCGATGAAGAGAAGGGAAATTGCGGCGATGCCGACGAAGATGACGAGATGATTCATCTGGCTGCTGTCGATCGTCTGGGCCTGAAAGGCGAGCAGGGAACTGAGCGGGTTGGGAGGGGTGTGGGCGATAGGACCCGCCAGAGTGATGGTCAGCATGATGACTTGGTCTCCGTGATGTGTTCACGCGATATGAGGTGTCGATTCGCGATCGTAGCGTTTAGATATGGTCTGAGGAATGTTGTGGGATAGACATCGTTCATCGATTTGGCAGCGGGTCGTCACTCTTGCGAGCTTACCGCCAGGATGGTGACGCCAGAAAGGGCGAACCGCGATCAAGATCGATCAGGGTTCGCCCGGTTACTTACTGCCGCGAACGAGGAGGGTTAGCTGGCGTGTTCTTCAGTCTTGTTGGCGTACGCATCCTTGCCGGCGTTGATAGCAGCCTGAACCGCATCCTGCTGGCCCTGAACAAGCGTCTTACCCTTTTCAACGTACTCCGTCCACTGTGAGCGACCCTTATCGTAGTACTCTTTGCCGCGGTCGACGTAGTCGGCAGCAACCTGCTTACCTTGCGCTACGTAGTCATTTGCCTTGTCGACACCCTGCTGCGCGTAGGCTGCAGCCTTCTCCTTTGCGTCAAGCGACGCCTGGACGATGTCTTCGCGGGTCTCTTTACCGGACTTTGGGGCGTAGAGAACGCCAGCAAGTGCACCAATGCCAAGTCCTGCAAGAAACCATCCAAGTCCGCTCGTACCGTTATCGTTGTCAGACATTGCGTTCTCCTGTAAATCAAAATTTTTGTACAGAGGCTTTCGCCGCCCCAGAAAGCTGAGGAACCACCCAGCGACCACCGGATTGCGAGAGCGCAGAAGCGTCATTCCATCCTTGCGTCGCACTAGGGAAGATGCCGGGTTCATATCGAGGGTTGCAGTGGATAGAGGGTTTAAGCACGAAATGTTGTAAGCGAAGCCACCCAGGGTGCTCGGAAAGGGTGCAGGCCGGTTCCTCCTGGCTCGTCATGATCGTTCTGTGCGGCGCGCTTTCTGAATCAAGCAGTTTTGCAAGCTCATCCAAGCTGCTTAGAGGACGGCCACCAGCTTACGTTGGCCGGTTGTATTGAACTCTTGGCGAGAACGCTTCTACACCGGGGAGAGTCGATGGCCTGCTCGTGTAGACTCGGCACAGCCTAGATTTGACAGCGTGTTTCTCTCCCGGGCACGCCACTGCCTGAAGTCTTTAAGAGGTGATCCCAAGTGCTGACGACGGCGACCCACAAGCCGGCAGGATTTTTGACATTCACGCTACATGCGCATCTTCCATACGTGGTGAACCACGGAACATGGCCGCACGGCATGGAGTGGCTTCATGAAGCGGCAGCAGAGACCTATCTGCCTTTGCTGCGGGTGCTCACGCGACTCGAAAAAGATGGGATAGGGTTGCACTGCAATCTAAATCTGTCGCCGATATTGATGGAGCAACTGGCGCACCCTGTCTTCATCACCGAATTTCCCAAGTATGTGACGCGCAAGATTGTCTCAGCGCGTGAGGATGAGGCATTCTTTACGCAGTCGGGTGAGGCGCAGTATGCCGAGACGGCGAGGTTCTGGCTGCGCTTTTTCCAGCAGGCTCTCGAAGACTTCGAGGCGCTGAATGGCAGTATCATCAATGGCTTTAAATACTTTCACCAGGCTGGATTGATCGAGATCATCACCTGCGGCGCGACGCACGGGTATATGCCTTTACTTGGTACGGATGAAAGCGTTCGCGCCCAGGTGCGGATGGGAGTGGCGACTCACCAGAAACATATCGGCGAACACCCGAAAGGCATCTGGGCGCCGGAGTGCGGGTACCGGCCATCTGGGATGTGGAGCTTCCCTGTCCCCAATGCGGACGGAACGCCAACACCGCCGGCGTACGAACGTATTGGCGTAGAGCAGGCGATTAGTGAATCGAGCCTCGACTACTTCTTTGTCGACACGCACCTGGTCGAGGAGTCCGAGCGAATCCCGTCACCCTACGTGCTGCTGAACGGCGATTTGCCGCCTGAGCCGCTTGATTCGCGGGTGCTGGAGGTGCCGCATCACGAGTACAGGTCGCTCTACCAACCGTACTACGTGGATGGGCCTTACGATAAGCGCTTCGCGACGACGATCTTCCCTCGCGATCCGAGGACCGGGATTCAGGTCTGGTCGGGCGACACGGGCTACCCGGGCGACGGAAATTACGTTGACTTCCATAAGAAGCGCTGGCCGGGAGGTCATCGCTATTGGCGGGTTACCGGACCGAAAGTGGACATGGGCGATAAGGAACCCTACTATCCGCTTGAAGCGGCCGAAAAGGTAAAGAGTCATGCCTCGCACTTCGTGCACCTTGTCTACGAGGCGCTGAAGAGCGGGCTGCACGATACAGTTCCGCCGATCCTCTGCTCGCCGTTCGACGCAGAGTTGTTTGGTCACTGGTGGTTTGAAGGACCATTATGGCTTGAGGCCGTGGCGCGTACGCTCAACGACTACCCGATTGGCATCGAGCTGACATCGTGCTCGAAGTACCTTGAGCAGTATCCCCGAGCCGGCTTTATCGCAATGCACGAGGGATCTTGGGGCGCGGAAGGCACCAATCAGGTTTGGATGAACCCGGAGACGAGTTGGACTTACACGCACATCTATCCGGCAGAGCTCTACACGCGGGATGTGTGCACGGCAGGCAGTTGGCGGGAGACGGAGCTCGGGACGCGCATCATCAAGCAGATGTGCCGCGAGTTGCTCCTGCTCGAATCATCCGATTGGCAGTTTCTGATTACAACCGGGGCCGCGCGTGACTACGCTGAGCTACGATTCCTGACGCATAACGATCAGTTCCTCGAAGTGAAGGGGATGTGGCAGTCCTTTGAGACGACCGGGTCGCTCAACGAGCATCAGTACGCAAGGCTGGAGGCAATCGAGCTGCGCGATGGGATCTTTGCGGAGATCGACCCTGGCTTTTGGGTAGCAGGTGCCAAGGCCGAGCACGCAGAATAAGGGTTGCCTAAACTCTCCCGGTAAGCCGCGAGCGCGCAAGCGGCACAACATGCTGGCGCTGGCCGGTGTGAGTTCATGGGACGAACAACGGGGGTGGTGAGCGATACCAGGGTGGTCGCCGCCCTTCTTCTTGGCCCTCATCCTCGCGAACACGCTCGTCCGGCTCGTGCATCCTAGGATTGAGGTGGCGACTTCAACACAGGCGGTTGCAGGGGTTCGAAGGCGTTCGCGAGTTGCTTCGCGGGTGCTGGAAGCGTGGCATCTTCTTTCGCTCGACGCACCCACCGTGGCGGCGGTCTGGACATGGTTTGTGGCAAGAGCAAGCGGATTGAGGCTGCCGTGGGAGAGCGTCACGGCGATGTTCTGCGCGGTCTGGGTGCTTTATGCGGCCGACCGTCTGCTCGATGCAAGGGGCACGGTGGGTTTAGAAGCAAGACACCTCTTCCATCGGCGGCATTGCTTAGGGTTCCGATGGGGAATCGCGGCCGGGTGCGTGGCTCTTGCGCTGCTGGTGCCGCGCATGACGGCCGCCGCGGTGCGGTTGGATGTGGTACTGGGAGCGCTGCTGGTGGGATGGTTCGTGGTGATCCACTCGCTCGGTTCGGAGACGCGGCCGTTGCCGAAGGAGTTTGTCGTCGGGATGTTTTTTGCCGCAGCCGTTTTTGTCCCTACAGTGGCGCGGAGGCCGTACGAACGCGGAGAACTGGTACTGCCGGCGCTCGTGTTCGGAGCGATCTGCTGTTTGAACTGCCTGTTTATCTTCGCGTGGGAGCATGAGGGCTTGGGCGAAGCACCGGGACATCGCTTCACGCGGGTAGCGGCGCGTTGGGTGGTCTGGCTGGGTGTAGGACTCGGCTTTTGCAGCCTGGCGACCGCGCGTGGAAGTCTGGTGATGCAGGCTGCAGGCTTGAGCGCATTGTTGCTGGTTGCGGTGCATCGAGTGCGTGGACGGGTAGAGCGCACGACCTTACGGGCGCTTGCGGATCTGGTCTTGTTGACCCCACTGGCGATTGGATGGCTGCGATGAAGGGGTCTGATGCCGGCATCAAAACCCACTGAGCGCCTGAAGCGAAAGCGGCAGGAAGGCTTCGTCAGGATTCCGGAGGTTGCGCCGCCAGATTTCGATTACGTCGCGCGAGCTTACCGCTGGATGGAGTATCTGTCTCTGGGAACGTTGCTTGAGCGGGCTCGGTTCTGGGCGGTGGACGGTGGGTGGCTGGATACTTCCTCGCAGGCGCTTGTCCTCGGGGACGGCGACGGGCGATTTACGGCGAGGCTTATGGAGCGCAATCGACGCGTGCGGGTTGAGGCCGTCGATCTGAGCGGGTCGATGCTGCGGTTGCTCGAGCAGCGATGTGCCTCGTTCGATTCAAGACTGTCCACGAAGCTTGGAGATGCGAGGGAGTATAAGCCAGAGGGTGGAGCAGACCTGGTGGTGACGCATTTCTTTTTCGATTGCCTCGAGCAGGAAGAGGTCGCGGCCTTAGTGCGGCGGGTTGCGACGGGTTTGCAGCCGGATGCGCTCTGGGTCGTTTCGGAGTTCCAGGTGACCTCCGGGTGGTTGCGGGTACCAGCTTGGTTGGTCGTGCGGGGGCTCTACCTGGCATTTCGTTTGCTGACCGGTTTGCGAGTGACGAAGCTGCCGGATTATGCGAAAGAGCTTCGCGCGTGCGGATTTGACGAAAAGGCGGAGAGGCGGTTCCTGGGGGGATTGTTGGTCTCGCAGGTTTGGCAGGCTGGGGAGCCTGTCTGCTGACGCCAGAGATACTGTCTTCGCCCCGAGAGCGCGGATCGGTAGACCCAGCAGACTCACATCATGAGCGTTATTTTTCGCAAATGATGGAATCTGCAGCTAGAATCCCTTCATGCTGAAAACCTGTCTGGTTTATGCCGGGCTTATCGTGGGGTTTACTGGCTTTGCTTCGGCGCAAACCAGCCTGGCAACCAATGCGCCTGCAGGGCAGCCGCTGTCAGAGCGCGTCGTGAACTACGCCATCGATGCGCACATCGACATGGATAAGAAGGCGCTTGATGCGACCGAGACCTTGACCTACAAGAACCTGACCGGCGTTCCGCTGACCATGTTTCCATGGCATATGTATCTGAACGGATTTCAGCCGGATTCCTCGTTCACCAGCGAGACGCACTTCGGTGGGGGCATCCGCGATAACGAGGCCGGCGACGAGTACCCGGCGAAGAAGCTCGGCAGTGTGACCATCGCTCAACTCGATGCGGATGGCTACGGCGACCTGACCGGCGCGATGCATTTCGTAGCTCCAGATGATGGCAACGCTAATGACAAGACGGTGATGCAGGTGCAACTCCCGAAGCCGCTGGCGCCGGGCGATTCAATCACCTTCCGGCTGCGGTTTCACGACCAGTTTCCGGAATCGACTGCAAGGAATGGCTATAAGCGCGACATGCTGATGGGCGGCCAGTGGTACCCGAAGGTGGGGGTGTTCTGGCACGGAGCCTGGAACTGCCATCAGTACCATTCGACAACCGAGTTCTTCTCGGACTTTGGAACCTTCCACGTGCGGCTGACGCTGCCAAAGCGCGAGGTGTTAGGGGCTTCGGGCGTGCCGACAGGCGACCAGGTGAACGCGGATGGCACTCAGACACTGAGTTTCTACGCGGAGGACGTGGGCGACTTTGCTTGGGCGGCGAGTCCAAACTTTACCGTGACCAGGGGAACGTTTCTCGGTTCGATGGGGCCGGTCGAGGTGCGGGTGCTCGCCTTGAGAGCGCACCCGGGCGCAGGGCAGAGATACTTGAAGGTGCTTACCGGGTCACTTGAACAGTTTGACAAGCGGTACGGACCCTATCCGTACAAGGTGCTGACGCTGATCGATCCGGAGCCGGACTCGCAGATCGGCGGCATGGAATATCCAACACTGGTGACCGGTGATACGAGCTGGTTCGATCCCACGCACGTCACCGAGATCACGGCGGAGCACGAGTTCGGTCACCAGTACTGGTACGGCATGGTGGCGACCAACGAGTTTGAAGATGCGTGGCTGGATGAAGGAATCAACTCCTACACCGAAGGCAACGTAATGGCGGCGCTTGAGGGCGAGGAGGGCAGCGCGATCGGGTTCAAGTTTGCCAATATCTCGGACCGCAATGCGCATTATCTGGAGTACATCCAGGCTGCAGATTACGATCCGGTGGTGCGTCATGCGTGGCAGTTTCGTGATGCGAGTTCGTACGGCGGCGTGACGTACGGGAAGAGCTCGCTGCTGCTGAAGACGCTCGAGGGGATCGTCGGCAAGGAGACCATGGATGAGGCGATGCGGACCTACTTCATGACCTATCGCTTCAAGCATCCGACTACGGAAGATTTCTTGAACACGATCACGGCCGTCGCCATCAGGCGGGGACGTGCTACGGGAGTCGTCGGGGTTTCGCAGGGGCCGGGTCCGATGAGCGAGGCGACCGCGCTGAGCGGTCTGCTGAAGGCGCCGGCTCAACCTGAGGTGCTCGTAGGATCGTCGTTGACACCCTACTTTCAGCAGGCGGTCTACGGGACGCGGCTGTTGGACTACGCCATCGACAGTGTCGTCACCGGGCCGGCGCAGTGGTGGAAGCCGGGTAAGGACAAGCCGTATCGCAGTGCGGTAACCGTGCATCGGCTCGGCGGGTTCGTGCTGCCGGTGACCCTGCAGGTGACATTCGACGACGGCTCGAAGGTGCGCGAGCTGTGGGTGCCGCCTACCGGCGAGGGCGTCAACGATAACTCGCGCTGGAAGACCTATGTGTACGTGAGAGATGCGAAGGTGATCTCGGCGGAGGTTGACCCCGACCACACGGTGCTGCTCGATGTGAACCACTTCAACGACTCCTTTGTGGTGAAGGCGAATGGGGTTCCGGCGCGCAAGCTGAGCAATCTCTGGCTCTCCAGCCTCGAGACGTTGCAGCAGTTTGCGGGGTGGCTGGTATGAGCGTCCTTCCGGTCGAAGCTCGCGAGCGGCGCTCCATGCTGCTGGGTGGCGTGCGCCTGGTCTGGCGGCATCCAGGTGCAGTGGTTTGGACGTATGCGTTCAGCCTGCTGATCGCGCTGGTCTTCTCGCTTTCGCTCCATGCACGGGTGGCAAGCGTGCTGGATCATTCGATTGCGGCACAGGGATTGAACGCGGCTTTTGACATCGGTACGTTGGGTGCAGTGGCGCACCAGCTTGGCTACCGGACGCCCTCTGCCGGGGCGGCCGGGTACGCGGGTCTGCCCATTTACTTCCTGTTTTATTTCATCGTGGTGCCCGGCGCGCTATTCAGCTACCGGATCGGAGCGTCACAGCGGCTGGGCATGCTGGTAAGTTCAGGCCTCAACTTCTTCTGGCGCTTTGTCCGAATAACACTGCTGGCCATCCTGGCTTCCGTAATTGTTCTAGGCCCGCTTCTGGCGCTGCAGAACGCCTGGATGGATCACGTGGAGGAGCATGTCGTCGGCGTCGCTGCCGTTGGTCAGCATCTCATCGGCTGGGTGGTGATCGCGCTGGCGGCGGCGGTGATCCGAGTGTACTTCGACCTCGTTGAGGTCTACACCATGCAGCTCGACGACCGATACCGGGAGAGCGGCAAGCCCGACCGGCGGGTGCGTAAGGTGCTGGCTCCAGCGGCCAAGACGCTCTGGGCGAACTTCGGGCGAGTCTATGGTTCGTTCTGGATCACTACGCTTGCCGGGTTTGGAGCTGTCGCGTTGACCGGAGCCGTGGCTATCGAGATGCTCGCGCAGCCGCGGGTATGGCCGGCCTTTCTGCTGCTGCAAGCCGGTTTTTTCGTGAGCACGTTCGCGCGGTACTGGATGCGCGCGGCTGAGACGGTGCTGGCCGCCGAATCTCCTCTGCTGCCGGCGCACATGGAATTTGAAGCACTGCGGCCGAGTGAAGGCTCGCTCCTCAAACGCCACACCTCCGCATTAGCGGTTGAGCCAGGACCTGCAGTGATCGGGACCGAGTGCGATCCTCTGGATGCGATTCCAGGGCCCGAGCCGGCTTCTCCTTCGGAGCCTGAGGCCTCGTTGTAAGCTCGAAGCGGTAGACCTATGGGAGACACGATGAACTCGCTGGTTCCGTTTCTCGTAGCGCTTAGCTTTGCGGCCGGTTTGAACGTGTATGCGACGACCGGTACCCTGGGGCTGCTCGGTCATATGGGTTGGGTCACCCTCCCGCCGGGTCTCGATGTGCTCGCGAATCGTTGGGTGATTACCGCAAGCGTGGCATGTTTCGCGCTCGAGTTCTTCGCCGACAAGATCCCGTACTTCGACCTTGTCTGGAATGTCGTGCACACCTTTGTGCGGATTCCTGTCGCGGCTTTGCTGGCCTATCGCGCTTCGATTGCAATGCCGCCTGAGATGCAGTGGGCGCTGACCGCGATGGCGGCAGGCGTCGCCACCATTGCGCACGGCAGCAAGACGGCCGCGCGGACACTCGTCTCCGCAAGTCCGGAGCCGCTGACGAACGCAGGCTTGAGCTCGGGTGAGGATGTGGTGGCGATCGGCCTGGCCTGGCTGGCGACGTCGCATCCCGTGATCGCAGGGATCGCAGCGGGGGTCGGGCTCGTGGTTGCGGTGATCTGCGTACGTTGGATCGTGAGGGCGCTGCGACGGGCCTGGGCGCGGCTGATACAAGGTCAACGCGTTGCAGAGACACGAGCCGTGGGCTTGCAGCGCAGGGACGCCTGAATCAGAAATCCGGATTCAAGCTCGCCGCTGCGTGGATCATCTGGCAGCCAGTCGAGTGATAGGTGTCATTGGAGGTCCGCCTTCGTCCGAAACCGGTTGAGTTAGAATTGTTACAGGACGATGAATCTCTATATTTTGCGACATGCGAGTGCGGGAACGAGGCGGCCCAATCCGCTGCTGGACGTGAAGAGGCCGCTCGATAAAGAAGGGAAGGCGCACTGTCTTCACCTCGCGCATGTCTTGAACGCACTGAAGGTGAACTTCGACGAGGTGGTGTCGAGCCCGCTGAAGCGGAGTGTACAGACAGCGCAGTTGGTGGCCACCGAGACCGGGTATGAGCGTCCGATTGTGCTCTCCGATGCGCTCGCGCCCGAAGCTACCTTCGCCGACTTCAAGCAGCTGGTGGCGCAAAATCAGGGGGCGGAAAACCTGCTTGTGGTGGGTCATAGCCCCAACATTCAAAACTTCCTGGGTGGGCTGCTGGTATCGCGTGAGGACGGCTTGAGGCCGGCAATGATTCGCCTGCGCAAGGGATCGATTGCCCGGGTCTCAATGAGCAAAGGCCCAGCGATGCTGACCAGTGTGCTCGATCCTCGAATCGTGAAGGCGCTCTATATGACGTCGACGAAGAGATCGCGGCCGAAGACTTCGCGGAAGTAGGCAGCTTCTTTCTTGACGGCCCAGGCTTCGAGGGCCGCACCGCCGCGGCCGGGTACGATGTCGAGATTGACACGCTTGGGAAAGACCTGGGTCTTCAGACCAACGACAGCACTGGCGCGATCCTGATTGAGAGCGACAGCCAAACGCAGCAGCACGACGGCTCGAATAATGCGCGCGTGTTCCTCGAGCGGCAGGGCGCGGAGTGAGCGGTCGAGTGGGTCCGGACGCGACTTGCCGAGATAGCGGGCGATCGCGGCGACGATGAGCCGCTGCTCGGGCGTGAAGCCGGAGATCTCCGAATTGGCAATGATGTACTGAGTGTGCCGATGGTGCCCCTGGTGCGACATGAACTTGCCGGCATCCTGCATCATGGCGGCCGCCTGCAGCCAGAGGCGGTAGTCGGGTGGCAGCTCGTGAACCTTCTGCAGCGCGTCGAAGAGCTGCATGGCGTGGGCGCGGACCGGCTCAGCCTTGCGCTGGTCGATGTTGTATCGCTTGCATACGGCGAGCACACCGGTCCAGCGTTCGGCCTCGATCTTCTGATGAACTTCGGTGCGGAGGTCAACTTCGCCGAGCATCTGTGCGAGCATGCCATCGCGCAGGCCGAGCGGCGAGTAGCGGAAGCCGGGCAGGCCGAAGCGCTCGAGCAGCGACGCGTACACCTGCGCGCCGCCGATGATGATCTCCGAGCGCTTGGGGCCGATCCCGGGCACGGCCTCACGCTGGGCGTTCGTCATCCGCGTCAGCTTGTCGGCGATCTTGCGGACATCGGGAGTCGACGCCTCCTGGGGCTTCAGGCGCACGAACTTCTTCGGGCTTGAATTACGAGCCGGGGCTTTCAGCAGCTTCTCGGATGAGACAACCGAAGCTTCGGCGAGCGCGGCGGCAGTGCCCGAGGTTGCGATGACGAGGGGAACGTTGACCTTGCCCAGCTTCTTCTCGCAGCGATCCAGTTCGCGATGGATGTACTGCTTGAGGCGCGCGATGTCTTCGCGGGGTGGAGGGTCGTGTTGGAGAAACTCCTGCTGCAGCCGGACGGCGCCGAGTGGAAGCGAGACCATCTGCTGCACGCAGGCTTTATCAGACAGCGTGATCTCGCAGGAACCGCCGCCGAGGTCGATGAGCAGACAGCGGCCCTTGGCGCCGGGCTCGTGGGTGACGACGCCGAGGTGAATGAGCCGGCCTTCTTCAAGTCCGGAGATTACCTCAACCTTCCAGCCGGTGGCCGATTTGACCCACTCGGTGAATGCCTGGGCGTTACGTGCGTCGCGCATGGCCGAGGTGGCGACGACGCGAACCTTGTCGCAGACGTGAAGCTGCACCGTCTTGTGGAAGCGTTTCAATGCCTTGATGGTGTTGGCCATCGACTCGGGGGAGATCTCGCCGGTCTGGAAGACGGATTCGCCGAGGCGCGAGACCTCACGGTCTTCGGCGAGGGTCTTCAGCTTGTGGGCGGAGACGGACGCGATCTTGAGGCGGCAGGAGTTGGACCCGATGTCGATGGCAGCGAAGGTGGGCATGGTTGCTGGGATGAGAATACAGGGAAAGGCGAGCGTGTAGGGAATTGGGTTTCAAATGCAGAAAGATGAAGGAGCAGGTTCGATAGACTGGTCTGGTTGTGCTTTGAGGTGATTGGGTTTGGGTGGGAAGCCGCACTTTTCAATACTGGCGACGAGTTTTGCGGGGGGGCCAAGGCCTCGCAATGCAGCGCTCATCTTGTCGGGACTCTGGTTCTTCATCTTTTTTTGCTCGCTGTTTGCGCCGCCGCTGCTGGATGATGCCGATGCCACACACGCGCAGGCTGCGCGTGCCATGGTGGCCACGGGTGATTACGTCACGTTGAAGGTGGATGGGGTGCGCTACCTCGAGAAAGCCCCGCTACCGTACTGGCTGGTGGCCGCGAGCTTTCGGGTGTTCGGCTTCAACACGTTTGCAGCGCATCTACCCCTGGCGTTGGCAGTGGGGCTGCTGATGCTGCTGGGGCATCGCTGGGCCAACCAGGCGTTTGGCGCGCGCACAGGGTTCTACACCGCGCTGGGCGTGCTGACGAGCGTCGGCGTCTTTCTGTTTACGCGGATCCTGATTCCGGAGGTGCTGCTTTCGCTCTTTCTCGGGGCAGCGCTGTTCGCATTCCTAAAGGCGTTTGGCCCGATTGCGGTCGTGCCTCCGAAAAGTACGGTCGTGCCGGCCTCGGGCGAGGTAGGCGAACGCCCGGCGGTGATCTGGTACGCGGGGCCGCTGTTTTATCCCTATGTGATGTGGGGTGCTCTTGCGCTGGCGGTGTTGACCAAGGGATTGGTGGCGCTGGTATTTTTCTTCGGGACGGCTCTGCTGTATCTCCTGCTGACCGAGGAGTGGAGGAGATGGCGCGTGCTGCGACCAGCTTCCGGACTGCTCGTGTTCCTGGCGATCGCGGCGCCCTGGCATGTGCTTGCGGGCTTGAGAAACCAGGGGGGGGACGCGGGCCATGGGTTCTGGTGGTTCTACTTCTGGAATGAGCACGTGCTGCGATTCCTCGGGCGGCGCATGCCGATGGATTACAACAAGATGCCGGGCTGGTTGTTCTGGACGGCGCACCTGGTCTGGTTGTTTCCCTGGGTGCTGTTTCTGCCGCTCGGTTGCGCCGCCGTCTACCGGAGGTTCCGGCATCAGGTGGGCGTGCTGACGGCGTATATCGCAAAAGACAAAAGCTGGGCCGGAGCCGCGTTCGTTGTGGGGCTCTCGTGCGTGCTCATCGCCTTGCACACCATCCTGCGGACCGACTTTGTGGAGTCAGTCCTCATTCCGCTTGTTCTGCTTGCCATAGGATGGCTGGCGATGAGACGGATACGGGCGGGACTCGCGGCATCACCGTTCTATCGCATCGACCCGCAGCAGAAATCGATCCTGCTTTTAGGTCTGTTTGCGGGATTCGTCCTGCTGTTTTTCTCGCTTTCAACCAACCAGGAGTACTACACGTTCCCGGCGTATCTGCCGATCCTGCTGCTGATTGCCGCGACGATTACACGCGCCGAACAAACGTACGCCTTCGAAGCCGGAGCGAGGCGCTGGGTCACCTTTGCCCACGCGGCGCTGACAGTCATTGGTGGACTGGCTGCGCTGGCGCTCTTGGCGGCGCTCTGGAGTTCACGGCATCGGGCTTTCGTGCCGGATGTAGGCGACCTCTTGGCGCACCGTGGCGTAGGGGACTACACGCTTTCGATGTCGCACCTGTTCGATCTCACGACCGACGCGTTTGCGGGCTTGCGGCTCCCTGCGGCGCTCGCTGCTGCAGCCTTCGCGCTTGGCCCGGCCGCGGCGTGGATGCTGCGCGTGCAGCGTCGGCACGTGGGAGCGACCACCACGATAGCTCTTACCTCCGCAGCGTTTCTGATTGCGGCGCACGTGGCGCTGGGGCGTTTCGGCGGCTTGCTTTCAAGTGAAGCATTTGCAGCCAGGATTCAGGCGCTCGAGCATAGCGGTGCAATCGCGGGGGATTCAGAAGTGCTCCTCTATGGAGATCAGGCGTTCGGGTCTTCGATCCCGTTCTACCTCGGCCAGCAGGTAGGTTTGGTAGAGGGCAGGTCGACCTCAATGTGGTTCGGCTCGACGTTCCCGGATGCACCCAAGATATTTCTGTCGAACGCTGACTTACTGGGCGGCTGGGGATCGGGCCGGCGTAAGGTGCTGTTTGTGCCGGCGGAGCAGCGGGACGCCGTCGACACGGTGCTCGCGGGGCGGCCGTCTTATGTTTTGTATGAGGCGAGTGGGAAGGTGCTGGTAACGGATCGCGCATTGGATGTGAGGCGATGAGCGTCCCCGAGGCAGGATCGGCCCGCTGGAGAGGGCGATCGATTGGGTGGCTTGTTGCAGTCTGGGCGGCATTGCAGTTAGGTGGGCTGTTCTCTCCGGGACTGCTCGACGATGTGGATTCGGTGTACATCGAGATTGCACGCGAGATGCTCCACCGGCACGACTATGTAACGCCTTACATCGACGGCATTCGGTTCTTCGATAAGCCCCCGCTGATGTACTGGATTGCGGCCGGTTCGATGAGCGTCTTTGGCGAATATGACTGGGCGGCGAGGTTGCCGCTGGCGCTTGCGGTGCTGGGTCTTCTGCTTGCGGTGTATGGGCTGGGCAAAAGGTTGTTTGGCGAGCGCGGCGGCTTCTACGCAGCACTCCTTCTGGGCACGAGCGTCGGGCCCTACCTCTACACGCGTTTCTTCATCCCGGACATCCTGATCTGTCTCTGGATGACGCTGGGGGTTTGGGCGTTCCTCGTGGCGTTGGAGGAGGCTCGAACCCATGTCTCCGACGCGAGACAAGGTGCATCCGGAGCTGTGCTGCTCGCGAGCCTTGGCTTCGGCGCGGTGCTGGGTCTGAACCTGCTGACCAAGGGCCTGATCGGCCTGGTGTTTCCGCTGGGGTTTTCTTTCTTCTACCTGTTAATCACAAAGCAGTGGCGCTTGTTGTCCAGGACGAAGCTGTGGGCAGCGGCGCTGGCGTTCGTGGTGGTGGCGCTGCCCTGGCACCTGCTGGTCTGGCTGCGGAATCCGGCGATTGCGATGCCTGCAGGTTTCGGCTTGCCGCCACGGGCAGGTTGGGGATGGTTCTATCTCTACAACGAGCATGTGGCGAGATTCCTGGGCCGGCGCATCCCGCATGACTATGGCAACACGCCGGTCTGGCTCTTCCTGCTCTACGCGGTAATCTGGGTGCTTCCCTGGGCAGCCTTTCTCCCCGCGGGCGTGGGCCTGGTTCGACGTTGGGCTGGTCACCTCGTCCCTGTGACTGTGCGTCAGCGCGAAGCGGCGCTCACAGTAACGATCTGGGCGGCCATCGTGCTCGTCTTCTTCTCGATCTCGAGCCGCCAGGAGTACTACTCGCTGCCCGCGCTGCCTGCCCTCGCAATGATTCTTGGTGGGGTGTTGGCTCTCAAGGACATCAAGGCTCAAGGTTGGGTGCTGCGCTGCCACACCTGGGGTTTGCTTCCGCTCAGCGTCCTGGGGGCGCTGGTCTGCGGCTGGTTCGCGCTCACGGCGCCGAACCCAGAACCTGGGATGGATCTGAGTGTGCTCCTGGCCTCGAATCCCTCCATGTACAACGTCTCACTGGGCCATCTGTTCGACCTGACCGGAGCTGCGATGGGCCTGTTTCGCGGGCCGCTCGCGCTGGTTGCTCTTGGAATGTTGGTGGTCGGACCGGGGAGTTACCTGCTACGACGCAGAGGCCTCGGCTACGCGGCAAACCTGGTGCTCGCGGGTGGGATGGTCTGCGTGCTGCTCGCGGCGCACGAGGGCCTGGTGCGCTTCAATCCAATCCTTGGTTCGAAGGGATTGGCACAGGCGATCGTGCGTGCCCAGCAACAGAACCCGCGTCCTGGTGATCTGATTGCAGTGGATGGTGAGCTCACCGCAGGGTCGACGCTGCTGTTCTATACGCGACAGCCAGTCGATCTGGTAAATGGCCGCGTCAACGGGCCTTGGTTCGGCAGCTTCTGGCCTGATGCTCCGAATGTCTTCTTGGACGAGGCGGGATTGAAGCAGGCCTGGGTGTCGGACCGCAGGGTATTTCTGCTGACGTACCACGCCGGCGTGCGGGAGGAGGAACTTGGGGGAAGGGTGCTGGTTGCAGGTGGCGGGAAGACTGTCTTGGTCAACCGCTGAAGGAAGGAGCAACAGCAAGGGCGCTCTTGTCCCGGGCGGCGACCCCTTCGTGAGCTAGTGGACGGCTTTGCCGTATAAGCAAAGAGAAACCCCACGTTCTCGACGGTTGGGCAGTCGAGAACGTGGGGTTTCCACTTCGGCGTTTACTGGTTGCTGGGTTGATGGTCGCTGTGATCCGCCGGCGGCAGGACCGTTGCGGAGCTCAGCGGTTTGGTGATGTCGTCGATCAACGCGGGCGCGCCTTCGACGCGCTTGAGCGCAGGGTACCGCTGCCCGTCGTGGTAGTCGAGATCGACCGGCGTAAGGTCGGTCTCGGACGAGACAAGCAGGTGAACAGGCTTGCTGGTGCCCTTGGCGTCATCGAGCGCTTTGTGCAGGGCATCGGCAGAGAAGACCTCGTTGCCGACACCGATAATCTTGGTGCCGGGGCCCAGCTGCGCCTTGTCCGCGATCGAGTTCCAACGGACGTCATAGATGGTACCGTCAGCTCCGATGCGCAGGCCGAGCGAATACCAGGCGTCGACACCGCTCCCGCGGCGGCCGCCAAGCGAGGCGAAGACACGGGCTGCCGCGTTGGGCTTGTCGCTATAGACCAGCTCGTAGCCGCCGCGCGTGATGCCGTCGAGGTCGGCATGCGTGCTGGGCAGGTCGATGTGCTGGTGGAGGAAGCCAGCCCAGTCATAAGGCATGACCTGGTTGAGATCGTTGATCAGTTCCTTGCGGTCGTAGGTCACGATGAGAGGGCCGGTGTCGCCGCCCTTGCCGAGAAAGATGTGCTGGAAGTCGGTGAGGGACTTCTGGCCGTTCGTCTTCTGGCGGATCAAGGTATCCGCGTCCAGCCACATCAACTCGCCTTCCTGGTAGTACGACTGGCCGCGCTCCCAGCTCGACCACAGCGTCGGATGACGGTCGACGCTCGATGCAATTGAAGTGTCCTCAGTCGAACGCCAGTTGCGTCCGGTCTCGTTGTCGAGCGAGGCTGCGCTGAGGGCGAGCATGTCGCGATACTGCGACTGGTTCTTTAGACCGGAGCGGGCGGCGAGCACATTGCCCATGTACTGCGTCATGCCTTCATAGACCCAGAGCAGCTGGCCCTGCTGCGGCGTGGCGAAGTCGGGCTCGTAGAGCTTGTCCGGGCGGCGGTACTTGCCATTCCATGAGTGGGTGAACTCGTGTGCGAGCAAGTCGGACTCGGGTAGTTGGTGTGTCACGTCCGAGAAGCCTTTTTCACCGATCCCATTGTCGGACGACTGGCCATGTTCTAGACCTTCGCCGCCGGCGGTATCCGAGAGCGTCAGCAGGAAGTGGTAGACGTTGTAGTGGTGCGAGGCGTAGGCCGCACCGGCCTCGCGGACCAGGTTTGAGATCTCGGCCAGGAGTTCGGGACGCAGGTTCGAGTCTTCAGGTTCATCGGAGACGACATCGATGTAGTGCTTCGGCGTAACTTCAGGCGCGAGCGGGAACTCGTGAAAGTACTGCCCGGTGATGACGGGTGAATCTTCAAGCTGTTCGACGGTCGTAACGGCATAGTGGGTCGTGGTCGCGCCGGCCGTGGGGTGGTGCGCATCTTCAAGGATGCCTGTCACGGGCGGCGGTGTGCCGGTGCCCGTGACGGTGAGCGCCGTCCCGATACCCCAGCCGGCGGGCACCGTGACCGACGGCTGGATCGCAATGTCCTTCGTCGGAACATGCGCGGGATACATCATCAGGCGCTCCCACTCAAGGCAGGCCATGTGGCGCGAGTTGCGGTCTCCGGCAATCGCGTCGAGGTGCGCGTGAACAGTCGACACGCCAGCCGGAATCTCCAGATGGAACTCGTACAGGTTGACGTCGTCGCGACGCCAGTCAAGCTTCTGCATCGAGCCGTCTTTCGCGACTCCATAGAAGACGATGCCAGTGATGTGCGAGATCGGGCCGGTCGGCGCGTGATTGCCTGGAATCCACTGCGGCGTGATGAACGTCACGGGACCTGCTTTAACAGGTAAATCAATCTCGGCGTGGTAGAGCTTGCGCGGCGCCTCGGAGAGATCGGCGGTGATCTGGATCGGGATCTTCTGGGCAAAGGCGAGGGAAGGCAGAAGAAAGGCGGCGGCGAGGAGCGTGCGATTCAAACTGGACAAATTAAGTGCCTCGATAGAGTTGGGGAGTTAGGACCAAATGGGGCGTTGGTTAAGCGAAGTTTACAGCAGATGAACAGGAGGACCGCGGAAAATGCGCCGCAAGTCTCCATTCTTGCGGACAAGAATAAGCCCATGCTCGACATGCTTCGAACATGGGCTGGTCAATCAGGTCATGGCTTTAGCTGCTTTACGCCCCGTGAGGATTGCTTGCGCCTTCAAGCGGAGGCAGTTCGCGTTCGATCGCCTGGATCAGTGCAGGGTCGGTCGGCAGAGTGTCCGGCGCGAAGCGTGCGACCACCTGGCCCTTGCGGTTGACGAGGAACTTCTCGAAGTTCCAGGTCAGCTCAGGCGCATCATTGACCGTCAGGCCGTACCCGCGCAGATTATTCTTGAACTCGGGATCGGCCACGCGTGCGACCGGCTGAGCGGTGGTGAGAACGTCGTAGAGTGGCGACTTCTCGGGGCCGGTCGCCACCACCTTCTCGAACATGGGAAACGAGATGTTGAAGGTCGTCGTGCAGAACTTCTGAATCTCCTGGTTGGACCCGGGTTCCTGGCCGGCAAAGTCGTTCGCCGGGAAGCCGAGGATGTCGAACCCACAGTGTTTGTAGGTGCTGTAAAGCTTTTCGAGCCCTTCATACTGGGGCGTAAGACCGCACTTCGAGGCGGTGTTGACGATAAGCAGGACGTGACCCTTGAAGGGAGCGAGCGTGGTCGACTCGCCGGCAATGGTCTTGAGCGGAATGTCAAAGAGAGTAGCCATCTCTTGAGGGTACATGGAGGGAGAGAGGCTGAGGAAACAGGGAATAAATTCGCGCGAATAAGTCATAACGGCTGGCGATAACACGACGCGACGTTAAGAAGATGCAAGCGCTTCGTAGAGATTCCGCTTGACAGGTGTATTCTTTAGCTCGACATGGCAATTCAGGACAAGCTTTTTGGAAGGCCCCTCGCAACCAGCGAGGAGCGCGCGGAACACATTGGAGTTGCAGCCGGAATCCCGATCTTTGGGTTGGACGCACTCACCAGCGCAGCGTATGGTCCGGAACAGGCTTTGCTCTACTTGATTCCGCTTGGACTGCTCGGAATCCATCTTCTGATTCCGATCATCAGCTCTATCCTGATCCTCCTGGTTATCGTTTTCTTCAGCTATCGGCAGACGATCGCGGCCTACCCGAACGGCGGCGGAAGCTACACCGTCGCAACTGAAAATCTAGGTGAGAGCGCCGGGCTGCTGGCTGCCGCCGCTTTGATGATCGACTACATTCTTACAGCGGCCGTGGGTATCTCCGCAGGTGTCACGGCGGTTACGTCGGTCGAGTCGCGACTGATTCCGTATACCCTGCCCCTTTGCCTCGTGATCCTTGCCATTCTTTCGCTCATTAACCTGCGAGGCGTCAAGGATACGGGCACCGCCTTCATGGTACCCACCTTTCTCTTCATAGGTACGCTGCTGACGCTGGTTGCCGTGGGTGTCTTCAAGACGATTGCTGCCGGCGGTCATCCTCATGCCGTCGCGGCGATGCCGCCTCCGACAGCGAGTGAAGGGCACTTCGCCGGCCTTGCCTTCATCTGGCTCATCATGAAAGCGTTCTCAAGCGGTTGCGCGGCCATGACCGGTGTGGAAGCAGTTTCGAACGGCGTCATGGCTTTCGGCGAACCGCGAGCCAAGAAGGCGCAGTTTACCCTTACCGTCATCATCGGCATCCTGATCGTACTGCTGTTTGGAACCTCCTGGCTGGCCAATCACTACCAGATCATGGCGATGTCGCCGGAAGATCCGCAATACCAGAGCCTGCTGAGTCTGCTGGTCAAGGCAGTCTTCGGCCGCGACTGGTTCTATTTCATCACCATGGGCAGCGTCTTCCTCGCGCTGGCGCTCAGCGCAAACACAGCCTTCGCCGACTTTCCTCGTTTGACCCGTGCCATCGCCATGCAGGACCACCTGCCGCATGTGTTCATTCTGCGTGGACGCCGCCTGCTCTTCTCGCACGGCGTCTATGCGCTCACCGGCTTCACCGCCATCATCCTCATCATCTTCGGAGGCGTCACCGACAAGTTGATTCCTCTGTACGCGATCGGTGCCTTCCTCGCGTTTACCTTGTCGCAGGCCGGCATGGTCGTGCACTGGAAGAAGCAGGAAGGGGAGCACAAAGATCGCGGATGGCACATGTTCGTGAACGGTACGGGCGCCGTCGCAACCGGGCTTACCACCATCATCGTGCTGGTCTCGAAGTTTGCCGCAGGCGCGTGGGTCACGGCGCTGCTGGTGCCGACGCTCATCATCCTGATGCACTCCGTCAAGAAGCACTACCGGCGCGTGCAGGGCGAGATGGCCGACATGCAGCCGATGAACGTCGCTAACCTCGAGGAACCGCTGGTGGTCATTCCCATGGCCGGCTGGAACAAGATCTCCGAGAAGGCGCTGCGCTTCGGTTTGCTGATGTCGAAGGACATCAAGGTAGTGCACGTGCACTCCGAAGACGAAGGCCATGGCATCGAGGATGACTGGGACCGCCAGGTGCTGGAGCCCTTGCGAAGCACGCACCTCCCGACTCCGGAGCTGGTGACGATCATGTCCAACTACCGCTTCATCATCTCGCCGCTGATGGATTACATCCTGCGGCTCGAGGCAGAGAACCCCGGCCGGAAGGTTGCGGTGCTACTGCCCGAACTCGTGGTGCGTCACTGGTGGGAGAACCTGCTGCACAATCAGCGTGTTCAACTGCTCAAGCTTTTCCTGCTGCTCAAGGGTAACCAGCGCATCGTGGTCGTGAATATTCCCTGGTATCTGTAGCGCCAGCTGGCAGAGTAGCAACGTCGCCGCTCGTCGATCTACAGGTGCCTTTGCTGGTGGGAATCTACTTGAGCTCTCCGCGCTTTCCTCGCCGAATACGACGATCAGCTCGGATAAACTTGGCGTGAGGATGCCCTCAATGTCACGGCTGAACGAATGTTTCGGATTGATCCGCGTGATCAATCTGCGGGAGCGGCAGGATCGGCTCCGCGAGATAACCGCACAGCTGGCTGCACTCGAAGTCGGCTTCGAACTTGGCAAGGTAGAGCTCTACGAGGCCACTCGCCCCACCGATCCAGGCGGATTTGACTCGCTCGGTGCGCGCGGCTGCTACACCAGTCACCTCGAGATCCTGCGCGATGCGCGTGACCGCGGCGTCGAGAGCGTGCTGGTCATGGAAGATGACTGCGAGATTCTGCCGCGGAATCTCGACTGGCTCGAGGCGTTAACGGACGAGTTGAAGGGCAGCAGCTGGGGTTTCGCTTACCTCGGACACATCGTACCCATGCGATCCGGCACCCAGGCAGGTTGGCAGGAGTACGCGGGCCCGGTGCAGACTACCCATCTCTACGCCGTGCATCGCAACGCACTGCCAGGCTTGGTCAATTACCTGGAGGCTTGTCTCACGCGGCCCGGTGGTGATCCCATCGGAGGCCCGATGCCGGTCGACGGAGCGCTGACCATGTACCGTGCCGCGCACCCCGAGATAGTGACGCTGATAGCGCAGCCAGTAGTGGCGGGGCAGCGCTCCTCAAAGAGTGACATCACGTCGAAGTGGTGGGACAAGGTTCCGGGCGTTGGCGGAGCGCTTGGCCTGGCGCGAGGCATCAAGCGGCGTCTGCGGAGCTAGGCTGCAGCCGCGAGCGCCATCGCCTCGGCAAGCAGCGTGTAGCTGCGGAGACGAGCCGCGGGGTCGTGCGTGATGGTGTTGACCACAAGCTCATGGATGTTCAGCGAACGCGTCATGGCAAGCAGATCCTTGCGGACCTTATCGGGCGTCCCGACAAAGATGCGCGGAAACTCCTGGCGGTCGGCCGGGATGGATCCGTAACCGGACAGCTCGGCGGCAGCTTCGGCCGGAGTCGCAACCGGACGACGATCGTTCTGACGGATACGCAGCTGCAGCAGGCGCACGGAGAGTGCGAGACGCTCGGCTTCGGCCTGCGTCTCGGCGCAGATCACACCCACGGCGGCGAGCGCCTCGGGCGCACGTCGTTCGCTCCCCCCGAGGGCCGGATTGGGCCGGAAGTTCTCCTGGTAATGCTCGATGGCGTGGCGGGTTGAATCGCCGGAGAAAAAGTGAGCGAAGGCGTAAGGCAGACCGTACTCTGCCGCAGCCTGCGCGGACCACATGCTCGAGCCGAGTAGCCAGATCTCCGGGCTGCCGGGTGCGTCGGGCGAGACCAGCACGCGCGAGAACGGATGCGAAGCGGGATAACCGTGGTGCAGGAAGGCGATCAACTCCGAGAGTTGATCGGGAAAGTCATCGCGCTGCAGCGCATTTGGGGGCGCCTCACGGTAGCGGCGAAGTGCAGTGGCTTCAATCGGCCCGCCGCCAGGTGCGCGGCCAATTCCGAGATCGATGCGATTGGGATAGAGCGCGTGCAAGGTGCGGAAGGTCTCGGCAACCTTCAGCGGCGTGTAGTGCGGCAGCATGATGCCGCCGGAGCCGAGCCGGATCGTCGATGTCTCGGCACCGATGCGCGCCAGCATGATCTCGGGAGCGGTGCAGGCAAGCATCTCCATGGCGTGGTGCTCGGACATCCAAAAGCGATGGAAGCCATGTGCTTCAACATGCTGCGCGAGCTGGATAGAATTTCCAAGCGCCTTGGATGGCGTGGAGCCGGAGGGGACCGGCGACTGGTCGAGCACGGAAAGTCGAAGCTGATAGGTCTGGCTCACGTTCTTTTGATGTGCGGGACCAGGCTGTCGATTCGCAAGCGTGCGGTATGCTCGGGGAGACGCGGTTCTGGGAGGTGCCCGATGACGAGAAAGCTTAGCCTGCAAGAAGTAATCAGGGAGCGGCGCAGTGCGGTGGTCTCGGCGGGAGTGCACGTGGGCGTGCTAGCCCTACTATTGGGCGGCTTCCACTGGGAAGCCAAGGTGGCGCCCTACCGGTTGCCTGGAACCGAAAGCGGGGTGCGGACGCTGACCTACTTTAGCGCCGGGAACCCGCAGCCGCATTCTGTTGACGACCCGGTCAAGGATGCGCAGGTTACCAAGAAGGCCGTCGACGTGGTCCATGATGCGCTGCAGCCCGCAACGCCTGAGAGCGCCCCCGCAATGGTTACGGATGCAGGCGCTGGCGATGCTGTCAAGAGTGGCGTCGGCGAGGGCAACATCAGCATCGCGCTGCAGAAGGTCTTTCCGTACCCCAAGCCGGATCTCTCGTCGATGGCCCACGGCACCAGCGGCGACGTGATCCTGGATGCCGTGATTGACGAGCATGGCAAGATCTCGGCGCTCACGCTGCTCAAGGGTCTGGGCGATCCGATCGACAAGAATGTGATCGCCACTGTCGAGCAGTGGTCGTATACGCCGGCGATGAAGGATGGGGTGCCCGTCGCGAGCGAGCAGGAACTGCACTTCCACTACGAAAAAGGCTGACGTCCCGCCGATCGCAGAGACACATTTCTGTGCCGACCGGCGAGCGAAGCTCCCAGCGTACGCAGTACCGCCAGCCCGGCGCTAGGACACACTAAGCCGTCGCAAGTATTTGTGACTGCTTCCACGTAGGCGAAAGCGAACGCAAACGCGCCACCGCCTCAGGCACTACTTTCAGTACCTGATCAATCTCTGCGTGTGTCGTCAGCCGCGAGAGCGAGAAGCGAATGCTGGCGCGTGCACGTGCGGGTGACAGACCCATCGCTGTGAGGACATGCGAGGGTTCGGTCGCGCCGGACTGGCACGCCGAACCGCCCGAAACGGAGATGCCCTTCAGGTCGAGCGCGATGACCAGGGCCTCTGCTTCTACATGATCGAAGTAGAGGTTGGTTGTGTTGGGCGTGCGTTCGGTGCCGGCGCCGTTAACGCCTGACTCCGGGATCTGGGCAAGCAGCGTTTGTTCAAGCCGGTCGCGGAGACCCGCCAGCGCTTGGGGGTTAGGAGCTCCGCCATTCCAGCTCTCAGAAGCGAGTTCCGGACCGTCCAGCCACATGTTGGCGAGTTCAGCGGCGCGGCCAAGCGCCACGATTCCTGCGACGTTCTCGGTGCCGGCGCGGCGCTGGCGCTCGTGCGTTCCCCCATGGAAGAGCGGCGCAAGCCGAACGTGGCGCCGCGCGTAGAGCACGCCGGTACCTTGTGGCGCGTACATCTTGTGCCCTGCTATTGAGAGCAGGTCGACATCCTTCAGCGAGCCGCTGCCGCGCGAGCAGCTCTGGCTGAGATCGAGCGGCAACTTGCCCGCGGCCTGCACCGCATCGGTGTGGAAGAGCGCGCCGCGCAGCTTAGCGAGCGCGGCCAGCGGTTCGATCGCCTGGATCGTCCCTGTCTCATTGTTGGCGAGGATGATCGAAACAAGGCGCGTGTTCGGCCGGAACGCGTCGTCAAGTGACTCGACCCTGATCAGGCCGGCCGGAGTGCAAGGCAGATACGTCACTTCCACCCCACGCTTTTCAAGCGCCTCAGCAGCATGCAGAACAGCGTGGTGCTCAGTTTGCGTTGTGATCAGATGATCGCCGGGGTTCAGTGTGCCGAAGAGCGCGAGGTTGTCGGATTCGGTACCGCCCGAGGTGAAGACGATCTCGGAGGCACGACACCGGAGCAGTCGCGCGATCGACTCGCGGGCTTGGTCTACGGCGGCGCGGGCGTGCTGGCCCTGCTGATGAATGGAGCTTGCATTGCCGAACTCGCCCAGTAGAAAGGGCCGCATCGCCTCGAAGACCTCGGGGAGGAGAGGCGTGGTCGCATTGGCGTCAAGGTAGATGCGTGCCATGGCTAAAGCCTACTACCAAGGTGCCCTTCTCGCAGGCGGCGACCACTTCGTGACGGTTTGTACGGCTTCGCCGTGGAAGGGCTTAACGACTTTCGATGTCGGTATAGGGCGACGGATATGCCGGCCCTGTGTAATCCGCACGCGGACGGATCAACCGATTATCATCGTGCTGCTCGATCACGTGGGCAGCCCAGCCGGAGACACGCGAGATCGCAAATATCGGTGTGAACAGATCGATGTCGATGCCAAGCGTCGTATACGTGCTCGCAGAGTAGAAGTCGACGTTTGCATTTAGCTTCTTCTCAGCCTTCACGAATGCCTCGATCTTTTGCGACATGTCAAACCACTTGGTGTTGCCGGCCGCTGCACCCAACTCGCCCGACATGCGGCGGAGGTGTGTCGCGCGGGGATCTTCCGTGTGGTAGACGCGATGGCCAAAGCCGGAGATCTTCTGCTTGGTCGCGAACATCTGCCGGACATGCTCAACCGGATCCTCGCCCGCCTTATCGATGGCAAAGAGCAGACGCATCGTGGCTTCGTTGGCCCCACCATGCAACGGTCCCTTGAGCGCGCCGATCGCGCCGGTGATCGCAGAGTGCAGATCGGAGAGCGTTGCCGCAATCACGCGCGCGGCAAAGGTGCTTGCATTCAGCTCGTGGTCGGCATGCAGAATCAGAGCGATATCGAAGGCGCGAGTCGCGGTCTCGGACGGCTTCTCGTCGTTGAGCATCCACAGAAAGTTGCCCGCGTGCGAGAGAGCAGGATCAGCTTCAACAATGGACTTGCCCTTGCGAATGCGATCAAAGACGGCGACGATCATGGCGATTTGCGCGGTCAGCCGAAAGGACTTGCGCACGTTCGCGGCATGACTCGAGTCCTTCTCGTCAGCGTCGTAGATCGAGAGCAGCGAGACGGCCGTGCGAAGCACTTCCATTGGCGTAGCCGTCTTGGGGACAGACTTCAGCAGGTTGATCACTTCGACCGGGAGTTTGCGGGCCGCGGCCAGTTCCTTCGTAAAGGCCTCGAGCTCGGCCGAGGTCGGCAGCTTGCCGTTCCAAAGCAAATATGTCGTCTCTTCGAAGGTGGACTTCGCGGCAAGTTCGTGAATATCAATGCCGCGGTACGAGAGGACGCCCGCATCGCCATCGATGTAGCAGATCGACGAGGTCGTGGCGACAATGCCTTCAAGGCCTTTCGGTGCGAGGGTTGCGGTGGACATGAGCGTGTATCTCCAGCTTCGAAAGTACATTCGACTGTAGCGCAGCGGAGAAACGGTTGTCACGATTACAGGCTGGATTGGCCGGTAATCGGATCAACCTCACGTTTGAACCCTGGCTGGCGGCGCCGAGCGGGCGTCTACCTACCCGGCTCGAACCGCGTAGCGCAGTACGGAGCGAGATCCACCGCAGGTGTCTCATCGAAAAGCAGCTGCGCCATGACGTGGGCAGTCGCCGGCGCCAGCAGGATGCCGTTGCGGTAGTGCCCGGTGGCAAGCAGGTAGCGCGGCTGACGCGGCGCACGATCGAGAATCGGAAGCTCGTCCGCCGTTCCGGGCCGCAGACCCGACCACGACTCAACAAACTCCGCTTTCGCAAGGACTGGCAACAGCTTCGTCGCGCGAGCGTTGAGCGTCAGGATGTCGAGCGCATGAACGGTCAGGTCGAAGCCCGCATCTTCAATCGTGGCGCCAATGATTGCAAGTCCCGCATTCGGTCCATCGGTGCGCGGCACGATATAGACGTCAGGCGTGCGGATCACCGTCGCAAGATCCAGCGAAGCCGGCATGCGTACCGAGAGCATCTGTCCTTTACGCGGGCGCACCGGTGCCGGCGACCACGAGCCCATGCAATCAATCAGATATGGAGCTTCAAGCGGCGCAGCGTTGGTCTGGATGCGGACGGCCGTCGCGGTTGCGGTGATTCGCTGCAGAGCCGTACGTTCAAGAAGGGTAATCCGCGTCTGACGAACGGCAGCAAGCAGAGCCGGCGCAAGCTGCCGCGGATCTACGGAGTTCTCCTGGAGGAGATGAAACTGGTGCGCGCCGGCATCGAGCTGCGGCACCAGTTCCTCGATCCCGGGTAGCGGCTCAATCCGTGAGCCGGCTTCAATCGTTGTAAAGGTTTGAAAGGGAACGCGCGTGCCGGAGAGTGCCGCGATCCGATCCAGGTACGCAGGATAAAGCGAAGCACTCAGCGCCGCCAAAGGCTCAAGGGCCGGAGGATTTTTCGGATCGTTGACCGCCAGCATACCCGCGGCGGCCGTACTGGTCTGCTGCAACGCCAGCCCTGCATCGATCACCGTGACGCTGGCACCTCCGGCTTCGAGTTCGAGTGCAAGCGAGAGACCCACAATCCCAGCGCCCGCGATAAGAAAGTCCGGAGAAGCCACAGACCTATTGTAATCAGTGGTCTCGCCGAACGAGTGCCCTCGTTGCGATCGGCCAGTACTTCGTGAAGTGATCGCTTCGCGTGGTGGCAGGCTATGTCCCTGCCGAATCTTTTATGCACGAAACGGGTCGATAGCGTAGGTTGTTGGTTGAAGGAAGAGGAGGTTGACGATGGCCGACAGTGAAGTGGGTCTGGCGGGGCGGGATGTCTCGAACAAGCTGCTGATTGCCCTGGGGGTCGCATTACTCTTTGGCGTGGCGGCGCTGATCTGGTGCTTTGGGCTCAGCAACCACGTTGGCGTCCTCGAGAAGAAACTGGCGGAGTCCGAACAGAAGAACTCCCAGCTCTCGGAGCAACAGGCGGTCCTTGCCGAGCGCCTCAAGGCGACCACCGAGACTCTGGGCCAGAGCGTCGGAATGACGCAGCGGCAGATCGAAGTGAGAACGCAGGCCTTGATGGACTCGCAGGCGCAGCAGCTGATGACGGTCCGCGCAACGAAAGAGCAGACCGCGAAGCTCGAGCAGCAGCAGGCGGCCAGTGAGAAGCAGCTCGGTGCCGTGCAGTCCGATGTGTCTGCCGTCAAGACCGACGTGGGCGGCGCCAAGGCCAGCATCGCCGCAACGCAAACCGATCTCGCCGATACCAAGGCCCAGATGCAGCGTGTGATCGGCGATGAAGGCAAGATGAGTGGGCTGATCGCGACCAATCATGACGAGCTTGAGGTGCTGAAACATCGCGGCGATCGCAACTACTACGAGTTCACATTGCATAAGGGCGCGCCGCCGACGCTGCTCTCGACCGTGAAGCTGCAGGCGAAGAAGGTGGATGACAAAAAAGGGAAGTACACGCTGATCGTCAGCTCGGATGATCGGAACATCGAGAAGAAGGACAAGACGCTTGACGAGCCGGTACAGTTCTACTCGGGCAAAGATCCCCAGTTGTTCGAGCTCGTGGTGAACAACATCTCGAAGAACGTCATTACCGGCTATCTATCTGCCCCGAAAGGAGCGGTTCAACCCTTGACGCCGTAAGTCTTGCATTCGTTCTAAGCAACGCGGACATGGGGCAACTGCTGACTCAATCAACGTAAGAAGGGGACGCTCTCAGAGCGTCCCCTTCTTGTTTGTGTCGGCTCCGTTTGCCTTCAGAGCGGACTGATTTGTGTCCGTTGTTTTGCCTATTCTCCCGATACGCTGCTTGAGCAGTTCAAGTAGCTAACGAAGGTATAGTTTCGTGCAAATTAAGTGTCAAGAGAAAAACGAACGCCGGTCGGAAATCTTTCGTGGGATGGTGAGGAAAAGGAGTCACGGATGTGGCTGATGACGAAGCAGGAACGGACGTGCGAGTGCAAGGACGGCGACCAGGAAGTCCTGCAGTGTGTGTGCGACGATGACTGCGCGCAGATCGCCTTTAAGCTGGCGCACTACAAAGCCGAAGAGAATGCCCAGAGCGGCCAGCGGCAGGATAGCGCCCAGCCCTTCATACAGGTGGAGGCAGCCAAACAGCGCGCCGCCAGCGACGATCGAGAGGATCGGCCGGCGCGTCCATGCGGTAAGTTGTTGCAGCAGATAGCCGCGGAAGATGACCTCCTCGCAGATGCCCGCCGTCAGGGACACCAGAAACCAGAGGAAGAATTGATAGGGAGTGTGCGGCAACATCGCGAGGATGACCTCCTCATTGCGCCGATGGAAGAGGGGCGTGTAGTAAAGCGCGCTCGCAATAAGGGCTATCGTGATCAAGCCGGTGCAGTACACCGCCACACCAAGACCCAGGCTCTCGCCCCACGAACGCTCACGGTGCGCAAAGGCATTCAGCAAGAAGGCCCGACGATCATAGACGCCGGCGATCACCGACCCGAGCAGCAACCATTCAAGCGTCAGCGTAGAGACATAGCGCGTCAGTGGTGACGCGGACGGGTTTGCCGTGGCCGCACGCTGATGCGCAAACATAGCGCTGAGCAGAAGGAAGAGGACGAGCGCGACTGTATGCGTCCAATGGGCAATCGGCTGGGCGCGCAAGTCGGCAATCGCTGGCGGGGGTGGTGTCGAAGCATACTGCATGAGTCGTATACTACGGCGTTGTCGGCTGAGCCGGGGGAGTGAGCATGATGGATGTCGTAATCGTAAGTGCGGTGCGAACCGCGGTGGGCAAGTTCCAGGGTGGCTTGAGCTCCTTGAGTGCAACGCAGCTGGGTGCGGTGGTGGTGCGCGAGGCGGTAACGCGCGCCCGCGTTGACCCGAAGGATGTAGACGAATGCGTGATGGGCTGCGTGCTGCCTGCCGGGCTTGGGCAGAATCCAGCGCGTCAGGCTGCACTCAAGGGCGGCCTCGCCGATACCGTCGCCGCATTGACTCTCAACATGGTCTGCGGCAGTGGCTTACGTGCGGTCATGCTTGGCGCGCAGAGCATCATGGCCGGCGATGCACAGATCGTCGTGGCGGGCGGCATGGAATCGATGTCGAATGCGCCCTATCTATTACCCGGGGCGCGCAGCGGCTATCGTATGGGCGATGGCAAGCTGGTCGACTCGATGGTGAAGGATGGCCTCTGGTGTGCCTGCGACGATCAGCACATGGGCCTTACCGGCGAACTTGTCGCTGACAAGCATTCGCTTACCCGCGAGCAGCAGGATGCTTACGCAGTCGAATCCCATCGGCGCGCGGCTGAGGCCTGGCGCGAAGGCCGATTCGAGCAGGAGGTTGTGCCCGTCTCTGTGCCCGGCAAGAAGGGCGCCGTTACCATCTTCGATCGCGATGAGAGCGTGCGCGAGGATGCATCGCTCGAGTCGCTGCGCGCACTGAAGGCCGCCTTCAAGGAAGGCGGAACGGTTACTGCGGGCAATGCTCCCGGAGTGAACGACGCGGCGGCGGCTTTGGTGTTGATGTCTGCTGCGAAGGCTGAAGCCATGGGTATCGAACCGCTCGTCAGGATTAAGGCGCAGGCCATGAGCGGCGTCGCACCCAAATGGGTGATGCTCGCGCCAGTCTTCGGCGTGCGCAAGGTCCTCGAGAAGGCAGGTTGGTCAGCAGATGAAGTCGACCTCTTCGAATTGAACGAGGCCTTCAGCGTGCAGGCGCTCGGCGTGACCAAAGAACTCGGCCTCGACCTTACAAAGGTGAATGTCAATGGAGGTGCCGTGGCCATCGGGCATCCCATCGGCGCAAGTGGAGCGCGCGTGCTCGTAACGCTCATTCACGAGATGATGCGGCGTGATGCAAACAAGGGAATCGCCGCGCTATGCCTCGGAGGCGGCAACTCCGTAGCCCTTGCCGTCGAGCGGTAGCCTCATTTCAGAGCCGGAGTTCTCTCTCCAGACATCAAAGCGACGCAGGCCCGGTACGATGACGCGAGTCGTTCCGGCATCCATCCTTTGATCTCAAATCCTAAACGTCAGCATTCGATAATATTCAGCGCCAAACCAGCCTGACTCGTCTCCTTATACCGCGACTGCATATCCATCCCGGTGCGATACATGGTCTCGATCACCTGGTCGAGCGAAAGCTTGTGGCCTTCGGTCTCATGCATCGCCATGCGGCAGGCGTTCACGGCCTTGACCGCGCCCATCGCGTTGCGTTCAATGCAGGGGATCTGCACCAGCCCGGCGATCGGGTCGCAGGTCATGCCGAGGTTGTGTTCCATCGCGATCTCGGCGGCGTGCTCCACCTGCGCGTTGCTGCCGTTCAGCGCGGCCACCAGACCACCTGCGGCCATCGAGCAGGCGACCCCCACCTCCCCCTGGCATCCAACCTCGGCGCCCGAGATGCTTGCGTTCTCCTTGTACAGAATGCCGATCGCCGCCGCCGTGAGAAAGAAGCGCATCAGCCCGGAGCCGCGTTCTGACTGGCTAAGCTCCTGCGCGATGAAGCGCGTGTAGTAACTCGCGATCGCCGGGATCACGCCGGCCGCGCCGTTGGTCGGCGCCGTCACGACTCTGCCGCCCGCCGCGTTTTCTTCGTTGACGGCAATGGCGTAGAGGGATACCCAGTCGAGCGGCGCCAGCGGATCGCGCGGCTTGTCGCTCGCATCCAGTTCGAGTGCTCGTTCATACAATCGGTGCGCGCGCCGCCTGACGTTGAGCCCACCCGGCAGAATCCCCTGCGTGGCAATGCCGCGTTCCGTACTCTGCTGCATAGCTTGCCACAGTGCCAAAATCGATGCGTAGATCTCCTGCTCGCTTGCAGTTGAACTCACCCCATCAACGCTGAGCAGTGACACCTCCGACATTCGTGTACCTGACACGGTGTTCAGCTGAGGGCGATTGATCGTCGATCGTTCGAGTCGCTGGTCGGCCTCGAGCAGCGCGCACTCATTCGCCAGCACAACCTGCGCAATCGTCAGCCTGTTCGCCTCCGCCGTCGCCAGCAGATCCGCCGCGCTGCGGAAGGGATACGGCACCTGTCGAGGCGAAACCTGCTTCTCTTCAGGGTTCGGCGCAAGCTCTGCTGCCGAGAGAATAAACCCGCCACCCACTGAGTAGAAGATCTCCTGCTTCACCACCGCCCCGGCCCAATCGAACGCAGTGAAGCGCATCCCATTCGGGTGCGAGGTCGCACCCTCAGCGTGCGGGGGATACATCTGGTCGCGATGAAATAGGAGATCCGTCGACTCGACGAATGCAGTCGCGTGAAGCCCGTTCAGCTCGAGCCGATGTCCTCCGCGGATGTTTGTAATCAGACCATCAATGGCCGCCGGGTCCACCCGATCCGGCTCTTGGCCGGCGAGCCCAAGCAGGATCGCCCGATCGGTTCCATGGCCGATGCCGGTATGCGCAAGCGAGCCATACAGCTCGGCCCGGACGCGCGTCACTTCTGGTAAATCAGACAACTCGCGTACAAAGCGCAAAGCCGCGCGCATAGGGCCGACAGTGTGAGAGCTCGAAGGTCCGATGCCGATCTTGAAGAGTTCGAAGAGGCTGGTGTTCATAGGGGCCGCTTCTTCATTGTAGGCGCTCAACGCTAACAGCAACCACGCGACGGCGACCGCTTACTCGAGGGAGCGCCTCCGCCCATGTGCTAACGCTTGTGTTGTCCCTTGTCGTTCGGCTTTGAGCTCGCAGGGCTTGCATTGGTGCTGATGAGGTACGCTGCTGAAGCCGTCAATCTCACCGGCTGCTTCGGGTCGTCGAGGAGCTTCGCAATGGCCGCCGAAACATCCGCCTGATGGTAGCTCTGCAGCGCCTTCGCCGCCGCCGCTCTCACCCCAAGATCTTTATCCTCTAGTGCTCCCAGCAGCACCTTGCGGATCGCCTCCGATCTCTCCTGCGACAGCGCCTCGATGGCATTTACGCGCGCGGAATCTCCACCATTCTTCTTGATGTACTCATACGCCGTGATGCCGAAGCCGAACGGCCCCAGCAGCAGGCCCGCGCCCTCCACCACGCCGATCTTCGCAAGCTCCGAAGGCGAGTGCAGCGTCTTGTCCATATCGTGCTCGGTCCCGTTGATCAACGTCGGCGAGGCGCGGCGTTCGCCGTTGATCACCGCAGCCAGAATGTCTTCGCCTGCATGGTCGTTCATCTTCCATAGCGTAAGCGCGGCAGTGTAAGCGACCTGCGGTGCCTTGTCATCGAGCTGTTGATGAAGCGCCGGCTTGATTGCCTCTGCTTTCGTCTGGCCCGCCGCAAGGATCGCGGCCGTCTGGACGTCGACATCATGATCCTGCATCGCCGTCTCGATCATCTTCAGCGATCTCGGATTCGTTCCCATCTGCCCGAGCGCGGCAAGCGCCTGGATGCGCGTGTCCGCGTGCTTCGCGTCGGAGACAGCCGCGGTCAGCCGCTGCCAGGCTTCGTCCTGAAGCTGCGCAGTCGTCTTCGGCACGACCGCTTCATCGCCAACCACTTCGCCTTCCGGCTTCTCACGTGGACTCTGCTTGGTGATTCCTGGCGCGGATGTTTGTGGCGTGTTCTGTGCGGACGCCGAGGCCAGCGAAAGCGACAGGGTCAGGAGGAAAATGCGATTCGCAGAAGGCGAAAAACCAAGCATGGAAAGTCCTTTCTTCGGTGGCCAGGATCTGTCTCCAACCTTCTGGCTGAGTGTAGATGCTATATTGACTCAACTCCCTGCAAATACTTCCTGCCTCCACGCAGCACCAGGCTCAACACATGCTCTTCAAGGCACTCAGCGCCGCAGTCTACGGAATCGACGCCCACATCATCGACGTCGAGGTAGACTTCTCTGGCGTCATCCTCGAGAAGATGATCTTCAGTATGGTCGGGCTTCCCGATGCCGCCGTTCGTGAAAGCCGCGACCGCGTACTCTCGGCGATCCGGAACTGCGGGTTCGACGTTCCACCGACACGCATCACCATCAACCTCGCTCCCGCCGACGTGAAGAAGGAGGGCTCCGGCTTCGATCTGCCCATCGCCATCGGGCTGCTCGGAGCCTACAGCGCCCTGCACATCAAGGATCTTTCGAACTTCCTGCTCGTCGGCGAGCTTGGCCTCGATGGGCAACTCCGTTCCGTCCAGGGCATGCTCCCCATCGCCATCGCGGCGCGTGAACGCGGCATTCAGAACCTCGTCATTCCCGCCGGTAACGCGCGCGAAGCCGCGGTGGTTGAAGGCGTGAAAGTGTATCCGGTGAAGAGCCTGCTTGAAGTTCGCGATCTGCTGAACTCGGCAGCCTTCGGGACAATGACGCAGATGCCACTCGAGGTCTCGACCAGGGCCCTGCTCGATGAACTCGAGGTCTTTCCGCACGACTTCAAAGACGTTCGCGGACAGCACGTGGCCAAGCGCGCGCTTGAGGTAGCGGCCGCCGGAGGGCACAACATCCTCATGATCGGTCCACCCGGTTCAGGCAAGACCATGCTGGCCAAGCGCCTGCCGTCAATCCTCGCGCCGCTGCGTTTCGAGGAGGCGCTTGAGACGACCAAGATCCACTCCGTTGCCGGCGTCCTCAACGGTGATGAAGGCCTGGTGACGCACCGGCCTTTCCGCGCTCCACATCACACCATCTCGGACGCAGGCCTCATCGGCGGTGGGGCCGTCCCGCGGCCGGGCGAAGTCTCGCTTGCACACAACGGATTGCTCTTCCTGGATGAACTGCCGGAGTTCCCGAGAAATGTCCTCGAGGTGCTGAGACAGCCGCTCGAAGATGGCCACGTGACGATCGCACGCGCCGCCATGAGCCTCAGTTTTCCAGCTCGGTTCATGCTCGCGGCGGCTATGAACCCCTGCCCCTGCGGTTACTTCAACGACAAGAGCCGAAATTGCAACTGCACGCCGCCGATGATTCAACGTTACGTCTCCAAAGTCTCGGGACCTCTGCTCGACCGCATCGACATCCATATCGAAGTGCCTGCGGTGCAGTACAAGGAGCTGCGTGGCGGCTCCGCGGCTGAAGGTTCGGCGGAGATCCGCGCCAGGGTCATGGCCGCGCGGGAGCGGCAACATGCCCGGTTCGCGGCCGCCGCGACGAACGGCACTGGCCAGGCGCGAACACGTGCGGTCGGCCGCGGCGCGTCTCAGGTCGTGTACGCCAACGCCCAGATGACGACCAACCAGGTACGCCTTCACTGCGAACTTTCAAGCGATGCCGAGCGCATCCTCGAGCGCGCCATGCAGCAGCAGGGGCTAAGCGCCCGCGCGCACGACCGCATTCTCAAGGTGGCGCGAACCATTGCCGACCTCGAAGGAGAACCGGCGATCGCCGTGAAGCACATCGCGGAAGCCATCCAATACCGCACCCTGGACCGCAGCTACTGGGCCTGAGACAAACCCTGTCTTTCTCCTCCCGACCAACCGGATGGCCATGCGATGCTGTTGTGACTCAAGGATGAAAAAGCCTCATAAGTTCAACCCGTTCCGCAGGGCGACTTTCAGCGTCCTCGGACCATTTCGGGAAAATCCCTTTTTCTGTACTCCGAATAACGCACGATTCAGAAATAAGTATTGACTCACAACTTGGCAGCGATTAACTTGCATAAGGGTCGCCTCCCCGAGATTGGTTCAGCGAGAGTCAAGGGCGTAGCGATACGCACCGATCTTGCTGGCAACGCAGGGGGTTTCAGACCGCATTTGAGTTGGTTTGCGGTTGAGGTGGCTCGCTCGGTGGTTTTTTGTAGGTTTAAGCAGGAATATACGGAAAATTAGTATCTAAGATGCGCTGTGCTGCGTCTAGACCATATATAGGTTTGTCTCCGAAGCCGTTATCTGTGCATCTTTACCTTCGGAGTGTAAGTCAGCGCAGGCTCCACAGGGGAGTCAGGCCAGATCAGAGTTTGTGGCTTGCAGCAGGTGCGAGGTCACTTTGGCCTCGAAGTTCGTCGAAGACGGTACAGGCGCAGCCCGCATCTCGGCTGCCGCTCGTACTCGAAAAGGTATGGACGGGGCGCACGAGACGCACCCGCGTAACTAAAAGAAAGAAGGAGAACACTATGCGCTCAGACCTTATCTTTGGAGCACTGACTCACGTCAACAACCGTTACCAGCTGTGCCAGTTAGCCGCCAAGGCAACCCGCAAGCTGCACAAGCCGAACACCCGGCTGCAGGATACAACCAACGAGGTTCTTGACCGTTTCAAGGACACCGTTCCAATGGATGGCGGAGTCGAACCGAAGGTAGAAAAGATTCAGGTCGCCGAACAGCAGGAGCGCCGCGCGGCTTAGGCCCGCGGCTGCTTCACCCCAGCAGACCTCTCTGTCTGCCTTTCGCTTCAACGCCCGATTTCCACTGCATTCTTGACGCTTGGCCGCGAATCCGTAGTAGTCTCAAGTCAGCACTTCCCCCGCACAACAGAAAGCCCGCACCTCCCTCCGGCCCCCGTACGACTCTGCTTCCATCTCTCAGCCTGGTTGCAGCCCGCCCGAGTCTCAATCCTTCCTGTTGCGCCATCCTCCTTCTGCACGACACCCTCATCTCAAGAGAAAATACAGACTCCCATGACAATTTCTGAACTAAAAGAGCACAACATCGCCGAGTTGGGTAAGCTCGCGCGCGGCCTTGATATCGGTGGTACCAGCGGTCTGCGCAAACAAGATCTCATCTTCAAGATTCTGCAGGCTCAAAGCGAAAAAGAAGGACACATCTTTGCTGAAGGTGTGCTCGAAATCCTGCCCGACGGCTACGGCTTCCTGCGCTCGCCCGACTATAACTACCTGCCCGGTCCCGACGACATCTACGTCTCGCCCTCACAGATCCGCAAGTTCGACCTCAAGACCGGCGACACCATCTCCGGCAACGTGCGTTCGCCACATGAAGGCGAGAAGTACTTCGCACTGGTCAAGATCGAGGCCATCAACTTCGAATCGCCCGAAGAGACGAGAAACAAGATTCTGTTCGACAATCTCACTCCGCTCTACGCACAGGAACGCGTCAAGATGGAGACCGTCCGTGAACACATCTCGGGGCGTGTCATGGACCTGCTGACGCCGGTGGGCAAGGGTCAGCGTGGCCTGATCGTCGCGCCGCCGCGCACAGGTAAGACCATGCTCCTGCAGTCGATCGCGAACTCCATTACCGCGAACCATCCCGAGGTCGTCCTCATCGTCCTCCTCATTGACGAGCGGCCGGAAGAAGTCACTGATATGCAGCGGTCCGTCCGCGGTGAAGTGATCTCCAGTACCTTCGACGAACCCGCGGCGCGACACGTCCAGGTCGCCGAGATGGTTATAGAGAAGGCCAAGCGCCTCGTCGAGCACAAGCGCGATGTGGTCATTCTGCTCGATTCCATCACGCGTCTCGCCCGCGCCTACAACACCATCGTTCCGCCGTCGGGCAAGGTACTTTCGGGCGGTGTTGACTCAAACGCGCTTCAGCGCCCAAAGCGCTTCTTCGGTGCGGCTCGCAACATCGAAGAGGGCGGCTCGCTGACCATCATCGCGACCGCACTGGTCGACACCGGCTCGCGCATGGACGAAGTCATCTTCGAAGAGTTCAAAGGTACAGGCAATATGGAAGTCATTCTCGATCGCAAACTGGTCGATAAGCGCGTCTTCCCGGCAATAGACATCCAGCGCTCTGGCACGCGGAAGGAAGAGCTCCTGATCCCGAAGGACGACCTCCAGCGCATATGGATTCTGCGCAAGGTGTTGAACCCGCTCTCACCTACTGAGGCCATGGAACTCCTCACCAGCCGCCTCGAAAAAACCCGTAACAACTCCGAGTTCCTGCATAGCATGAGCCAGAACTAGATCCACTCTTTCACTGGTTTGTAGAGGGCGGCGCGTGTGGATCACAGCCATACGCGCCGCCTTTCGTAAGAGCCGCAGTCTATAGAGAGTCTCTCAGCTCTTTGCAGAAAGGCCGATTGCTTCTGAAAAGTGGGATGCTGTCGGGATGGTGCAGATCCTGACAGGGCAGGTCAAGGCTAAAGGGCCTTCCCTGGGTACTTCGACCCATTTGCGAGGAGTGAATTCTAGCCTCAGTAACCGTTCGCCAGCAGGTAATCCTCCGTGACGGTCCATCCCTTCAACGGCTTCGGATTTGCCTGGCGCTCAGCGTACTTCGAGAGCACATCTACTTCTATATTCAGTTGAGATCCTGGGAGGAGCGTGTGAATCGCCGTAGCGGCATATGTATGAGGAATGATGGCGATCGAGACGACGTCTCGCAGAACGCCAGCAACTGTAAGCGAGATGCCATCTACCGTAATCGAACCCTGCGAGACGATGTAGCGTGACAGCTCGGTAGGCACCGCGATCCGTAGCCGCCAGTCTGTCTCACTCTCCTGCTCGGCATCCACCGGCTCCAGCTCCACGAGGGTGCCAACTCCATCCACATGCCCTTGGACGACATGGCCCCCGAGCGGAGAACCGGCCGGCGTCGGCAGCTCCAGGTTGACCACATCCCCGGGTGTGAGCCGTGTCAGCTTGGTTCGACGAATCGTCTCCTCTGCCAGATCGGCCGAGAACTGGGTCAGGGTAATGTCGAGCGCGGTAAGGCATACACCCGAGACGGAGATGGAGTCGCCCGTATGCAGGCGCGGCGCAAGCGCAGGTGCGGAGATGGTGATGCGCGTAGAGCCTGCACCCTCCCTGGAGCGAACGATGGAGACGATAGTTCCTGTAGCTTCAACAAGTCCGGTAAACATAACTTGATCTTAGATGTCGGATCACAGGCCAAGGAACTATTTCAGCCATGGGTCCTGCAGATAGCCGCTGATGCAGACGTCCGCGCCTACCTCGCGCGTGGTCAAATCTGTTAGTCGCTGCTGGAGCGCAAAGGAGGTTGGCCCATTCTGGGCGAAGGGAACGCCTCCCGAACCGAGCTCCATCTCCGCGTAATACAGGATGACGCGGTCGACCAGACCTGCGTGCAGGAACGCGCCATTGACTCCGGCACCCCCTTCGAGCAGCACGGACAGGCTATGGGCCTGATGCAGCGCGCGTAACACCGCCCCATGGTCAACGTGATGGCTTAAGGCCGGAACCTGCGTGACGCGGGCGCCGCGAACTTCAAGTTCTGCGCGCTTCGCGGAGGACGCAGCTTCGCCGCAAAAGATCCAAAGGTCGTTCTGCGCGGTCGCGACCAGTCGTGATTCAAGTGGCGTGCGCAGCTCACGATCCAGGATGATGCGCAGGAGGGGGCGTCGGCGCGGCAGACCTGTGCGATCGGTGAGCAGCGGATCGTCGGCCAGCACGGTACCAATTCCGGTGAGGATCGCGTCCGAACCGTGCCGGAGCTGCTGCACCTCTGTGAGAGCTGCGGAGCCCGTCAGGAAAACGGGCGCCGTTTCAGTACGAGACGCCGGCGGCGGCGCAATGCGGCCATCAACCGACAGCGCTGACTTCAGGGTTACCAAGGGGCGGTGTCGCGTGATCGAACAGGCGAAGGCGTCGTTGAGGGCACGAGCCTCTCTCTGAAGCAGGCCAACGTCCACCGCGACCCCAGCAGCGCGGAGCCTCTCGATTCCCCGTCCGCTCACCTGTGGGTTGGCGTCGTGCGTGGCCACCACACAGCGCGCAATTCCAGCGGCGATCAGTGCGTCTGCGCATGGGCCGGTGCGGCCGTGGTGGGAACAAGGTTCAAGCGTCACATATGCCGTCGCTCCCTTTGTTGCCAAGCCTGCGACGTGGGCAGTCTTGAGTGCAACGATCTCCGCGTGGTCGAATTCGTCGTAAAGGTGCGCGCCTTCGCCGATCGGATGATCATCCCGAGTGAGGACGCAGCCAACCTGCGGGTTTGGCGAGGCAAGCCCGATCGTGGACTGGGCGAGCGCGAGAGCTCGGCGCATGTGAAGTTCGTCTATTGACATGGGTGTGCAATGGAAAGCCAAGACGCGACCGCAATTCGTGAGCGAGGCCGAGGCTCCTCAGCGGCTCAAGGTGGTACTCGTGCGGTCTCTAGGATAATTCTAGCGTGGGCGTTGAGCGAGAGCTCGCGGAGTCTTTGCGGGCGCGGCGAACGGTGATCATTGAAGATGACCGCGCCGAAACCAGGGCAGTGCGCGGCAAAGCCAGAGCAAGACAATCCAGGCAAGTCTTTGAGCTAAGCTTTTGTCCCCGCAAGCCTTCGTGGCGATCAATACGGGACGCTATTTGCTTAGGGGGTGTGGAAAGGCTGCGCCGTTGGAGGGCGCGTTGGCAAGCGCACCTGCTCGAAGCGATCACCAAGCACACGCCGAAGGACCGACTTGAAGGCATCGAGCGAGGATGCGACCGCAATCAGCAGAAGAACGATCGCTGTGATGGTGAAGGCATCCAGAAGGGGTGCGCTCGGTCGTAGGAGGTTGAGTGAGCGCGCGAGCATCATCAGCGGGTAGTGCATGAGATAGATGGCAAAGGTCCCGTCGGCGAGACGGCGGAAATACCGCGCATAAGGATGATTACGACTTAGCACAATTTGATCTGAGAATAGAAGCAGAAGGAACATCGCAACGGCGGCCAAGCTGCCATTAGCCACCGCAAGCATTGTTGCGCGGATGGAAGTTTGATGGATGAAAGTGAGCGGATTAGTCGATGCAGCCAGTGTCCGGTCGAGCAGAATCGGAACAAGCAGCAATCCGGTGCGGCCGCCGGCAGCAAGCGTGAAGGCCAATCCTACGTAGAGCAAGGTCAACTTCCGGAGAACAACTGCAATCGGCTTCCGGCGGGCCATCCGGTAGAGGTCGAAAGTGACGCAGCCAAGGAGCCAGAGCGGAAACAGAAAGATAATCTGAGGGCCCGCTATCACTGCCCAGACGATGACAGCGACGACACGCCGTCCGCCCCGAAGATAGAAGAGGAAGCCATAAGCCAAGTAAAAGAGGCATTCGTACGACAGAGACCAGAAGGGTGAGTTGGCAAACTGGACCGTGTTGAATCCCCAGATCTGGCTGAGAAACGTTAGATTGGCAAGGACGCGAGCAACGGGGTAGTTCAACACGGGAGCGATGAATTCACTGTAGTAAGGAGGGTCGACCCGGAAGATGATGGCGGTAGTCACCAGGCTGAGAAGCAGCGCGGGCAGCGCAACCGAGTAGATGCGTGACGCGCGATCCATCAAGTAAACGCGGAGCGTTCGCTCGCGTGAGACAGTAACGTAGCGAATGACGAAGCCGGATAGCACAAAGAAGACCGGCACAGCGAAGTCACCCAGAAATTGAAGGTTGTGGGTGCTAACTACCGAAAACTCGGGCCGTGAGAGATGGGCGACGACCACGAGCAGCGCCGCGGAGAGGCGGATGATGTCCAGCAGCAGAGACGACGACTCGGTAAGCGTACCTGCTTTGGTGACCATGGAAGTTGCTCTGGATGGAGGAATGGGCCTGCCGTGAGCATACCTGTACTGAAGGCAAAGCAAAGATGTAAACGCACTTATCTTGCAAGCGGCAATCCAATTTGGGAATCGTCGCCTTTTTCCTCTAATTGATCAGGGAATCGATGAAGGATTTGCTATCGAACGGAATGATGTCGTCAATCTTTTCACCCGTTCCCGCGTAGATGACGGGAAGGCCAAGCTCGGTCGCGATCGCAAGGACGATGCCACCTTTAGCTGTGCCATCGAGCTTCGTGAGCACGATCCCCGTCACGCGGGCGGCCTCGGTAAATAGCCTCGCCTGCTGCAATCCATTCTGACCGGTGGTCGCGTCCATGACGAGGAACGTCTGGTGGGGAGCGCCAGGAATCTGCTTCTCGGCGGTCCGGCGCATCTTGTCCAACTCCTTCATGAGGTCGGATTTAGTATGGAGCCGGCCCGCGGTGTCGACGATCAGAATATCGGTTGAGCGTGCCTTCGCGGCTGAACATGCGTCGTAGAGCGCTGCCGATGGATCTCCACCCTGCTTCGTCTTGATCAGCGCCACATTCGACCGCTGCGCCCAGACTTCGAGCTGTTCGATGGCGGCCGCGCGGAAGGTGTCAGCCGCGCAAAGAAGAACAGAGCGGTGTTGCGAGGTGAAGTGGGCGGCAAGTTTACCCGACGTCGTCGTCTTTCCCGTGCCGTTGACTCCCACCATCATGATCACTTCAGGTCCATGCTCGGGATGCTGAATGGGACGTACGACGCTGTCGAGGATCGTCTTGAGTTCCGTCTTCAGGAGCATCTTCAGCTCTTCGCCACCTTCGATGCCTGCGCGCAAACCGCGCTGGCGGAGGCTCTCCAGGATGATCGCCGTGGTTGGAGCGCCGATGTCGGCCGCGAGCAGGATCGGTTCAAGCGACTTGAGGGTCGATTCGTCCACCTCGCGCGTGAGGGCGAGGACGGAGTTGAGAGACTCGGAAAATGTCTCGCGAGTGCGGGTAACGGCCTGGCGCATGCGCGCGAAGAAACCGGATTTCTCGGCGGGCGCGGGTGCAACTGAGGCAGCCTCTTCGGCTTTGAGCTCTTCGAGCGGCTCGGGTGATTCGTCGGAGGATTGGTCTTTACGCTTGCCGAAGAAGGAAAATGCCATGCTGGAGCTAGTTTAGAGCATCGCGTGCGAGCTTGAGGCACGCAAGTGTGATTGCCCCAGATGAATGGGAAGCCACAGCGAGCAAGCGCGCGAGTATGCCCCAGGGTGTATCAACCGGAAAGTTCGTCAGCCGCGTGCTGCACTATGTTGAGATTCCTAAATAGATTGCATCTGATTACATTTAGATATATCTTATATTCAGATATAACGAAGTCGGACTGCAGGAGAAGAAGCTATGTTCAACATATTTCGAGAAGGACGTGGCCCACGAAGGTTCGCGCGTGAGGGATTTCGGGGCTGGGGTGATGCGGGCGAGCATCGTGAACGGGGCGCCGGGCACCATTGGCAGCGCGGAGGTGGACGGCCGTTTGACCATGGTGAACTGAGGTTGGTGGTTCTCGCCCTGGTCGCTGAGCGTCCGCGGCATGGCTACGAGCTCATCAAGGCCATCGAAGAGCGGTTCGGAGGCAGCTATTCGCCCAGTCCCGGTGTCGTCTATCCGACACTAACGATGCTCGAAGAGCTCGGGCACACAACGGTAGAGGAGATCGGCGGCAAAAAGCTCTATACCATCACCGAAGAGGGCAAAAAGTTCCTGGACGGGAACAAGGCTGCGACGGACCGTGCCATGGGACGCATGCAGGGAGAACGCGGTGAAGCCGGGCTCGGACAGATGTTGCAGGTGATGCGGGCTGTTGCCAACTTCAAGATGGCGTTGAAGTTGAAGCAGAGACGAGGTCCACTCACCGACGATCAGTTGAAGACGATCATTGCGGCCATCGACGCCGCTGCGGTTGCAATCGAGAGGAGCTAAGACGATGCCCAGAGTATCAAGGGCCGAGGTGAAGACGGCCAATGGTGCGGTGTTGATGCGGCATCTGTGCCAGCATTGGGGTCATAAGTTTCCAGTTGAATGCGGAGTTTCGAATGGCCGCATTGAACTTCCACAGGCCGTCTGCGTTCTAAGAGCAGGGCCTGAGGCCCTGGAAGTTCAGGTCGAACTTGCCGATGGAGCCGATCAGTCGCGCATGGAGACGGTCGTTGAGGAGCACCTGAAGCGGTTCGGCTATCGCGAGAACCTGCTATTCGGATGGACGCAGGAGGAGTGAGCGGATGGAACTTGATATCGCCGAGGGAACCGCGGTGCTGGCAGAAAAAAACCAACGGCTGCAAGCCCTGGTAGGAGAGTTGCTGAAGAAAAACGAAGAGCTGCGGCAACAGCTTGCGCTGCAACAGCCCTCGGGTGAGTCGGCACTGCGAGTGCAGGCTAGCTAAGCTGAGCAGCTCCTCTCGTAGGCAGCATTGGCTGCACGAGGGAGTTTGGCGTGGGGTTTGATGGATGGGGCTCCATTGACTTACCCTTCTGGTGCACCAGGAAGACGGCGAGCACAAGCAGAACCACCAGGATGACCGAAGAAAGCACAACGATCAGCAGGAAGTTTGGCCCTTTAGGATACTTCCGGTAGTTGGAAGTAGGGTCTTGCGGGTTGTTGGGAGAGCTCATTCCCTTTGTGATGCTTGGAATTGCTGGATAGGTGACTCAGAGGGATCCACGCTGCGGAGTTACTGGTTCCTTTTCTCGCGAGGTGGCCAGGCGAGATGTATGCGGCCAAATGGGGATCACTCATCGCGCCCGGGCCGCGACATCAATTCGCGGATGGCATCGCGGGGAGCCTTGTCGCGATGCAGGATCAGGTCCATCTGCTCCGCGATGGGCATCTCGACGGCGTAGCGTGCTGCCAGGCCGAGTGCGGCGGCAGTCGAGCGGACGCCCTCGGCCACTTTGCCATGCATACCCGCGAGAATGTCCGGAAGTTTGCGCCCTTTGCCCAGCTCAATGCCAACCGCTCGATTACGGCTGAGCGAGCCGGTGCAGGTGAGGACGAGGTCGCCGACGCCGGCCAGTCCGGCAAGTGTCTGGCGCCGGCCACCGCAAGCGACGGCAAGCCGGGTAATCTCTGCGATTCCTCGCGTGATCAGCGCGGCTGAGGTGTTGGAGCCGAGTCCGAGACCGGCGATCACTCCGCTCGAAAGGGCAATCACGTTTTTCAAAGCCCCACCCAACTCGACGCCGGCTACGTCATCGTTGGTGTAAAGCCGCAAACTGGCGGAGGAGAAATCGCGCTGAACGGTCTGCGCAACGGTGGAGCTGGAGGATGCAACGACGATCGCAGTTGGCTGGCCTGCGGCGACCTCCTGGGCGAAGGAGGGACCGCTTAGAACGCCACACGGATTGTCGGTTATGCTCATGATGACCTGCGTCATGCGCAGGTTGGAACCCTCTTCGATGCCCTTGCTGGCGCTCAGGATAATCTGATTTCTCGTTAGCAGCGGCGCGATATGCGCGATCGTCTCACGCAGGTACTGCGACGGGGTTACGCAGAGCAGTACGTCGGCTTCAAAGATCGCGCCGGGAAGATCGGCGGTCACCTGGATATCCACCGGAAGGGTGAAACCCGGAAGGTACGGAAGATTTTCGCCGGTATCGGCCAGGTGGTCGGCGAGTGCAGGCGAGTGCGACCAGAGACAGATCTGGTGGCCTCCACGGCGTGCAAGCGAGATAGCCAGTGCCGTGCCCCAGGCTCCGGCACCGAGGATCGCAATACGACTCATGCTGTAACCTTCTGGCTGGACTTCGAGCCAAGCCGGTTCTCCGTGCCGCTGAGCAGACGTTGGATGTTGGCATGGTGCTTGACGATGATGATGAGCGAGATCAGCACGAAACCGCCTTCCACCATAGCATCCGGCCGATGCAGGAAGAAGATGAACGCGAAGAGCGGCAGCGTCGCCGCGCCGAGGATCGACGCCAGCGAAACATAGCGGGTAAGCAGGACAATTACAAGGAAGACGCCGAAGATGCACAGAGCGCTCGGCCAGTTGAGCGCGAGGAAGACGCCCAGGGCACTCGCGACGCCTTTGCCACCGCGAAAGCCGAGCCAGATGGGAAACACGTGGCCGAGGATTGCGGTTACGGCAGCTGCAACCGCAAGGTCCGACACGCCAGGATCGAAGTGTTGCGCAATGCGGACAGCTACCAAAGCTTTGCCGAGATCAAGCAGCAGCGTCAGGATACCCAGCCCCTTTCCGCCGGAGCGAGCCACATTGGTCGCGCCAATGTTACCGCTGCCTGTACCGCGAATATCCTCATTGCGGAAGATGCGGACAAGGAGATAACCGAAAGGTATGGAGCCCAGCAGGTAAGCAAGCGGAATCGAGATGAGCCAGGGGTTCATTGTCAGCAATGAGTTTAACAGCAACAAAGACATATTGCGTTACATCGCAAAGTCTTCCTGGAACTAAAGCAGATGTCGACGTATCAGCTCGAGCGCGTGCTGCGTGGCCCAGAAGCGGATCCGGTCGCGATCGCCCATCAGATTCAGGGTCTTCACCTGTGTGCCATCGGCGTCGGCCAGGCCGATGTAGACCAGGCCAAGAGGCTTCCCTTCATCCGCTCCAGTGCCCGGGCCCGGGCCGGCGATACCTGTAATCGAGATGCCAATGGAGGAACCGGTGCGCGCGCGAATGCCCTCGGCCAGGGCGCGCGCAACCGGTTCAGAGACGGGGCCCTGCTGTTCGACAAGCTCGTGAGGAACGTCGGCGAAGATGGTCTTGAGTGCATCCGAGTAGACGACGGCGCCGCCGAGAAAATAGCGCGATGAGCCCGGAACCCCTGTGAGCCGCGACGCGAGCAGACCGCCGGTGCAGCTTTCGGCAGCCGCAAGCGTCCAGTTACGAAGGCCGAGCATCAGCAGAACAACCTCTTCGAGACTCTCGCCGGTCGAAGAAAAGATGTCTTCGTCCATCTCATGCTCGATCTGGGCCGCGACTTCGCCAACGCGCGCTTCGGCCTCTTCGCGCGTGGACTTGGTGCAGGCAAAGTGGAGCTGAATCTCGGCGGAGCCGGCGAGGATTGTCGTTTCCACATCGGGAAACTGCTTATAGATCGGCGCGACGCGCGAGTCGACAAGCGACTCCGGAATCAATGCCATGCGCAGCAGTTTGCGGGCCAGAAAGCTGGGTGGCAGTATGGCCGCCAGGATCGGTTTCAGCTGCTCGGTGAACATCGGCTTGAGCTCACGTGGCGGCCCGGGCAGAAGAATGACAATCCTCCTTTGACCGTCGACCATCGCATCCATCAGCTGGCCTGAGGCGCTGCCCTGCGTGTTCGGAATGAGTTTCGCGCCATTCAGAACATCCGCCTGTTTGGCGTTGTTCGGCGGCATCGGGATATTGCGCTTCGCGAAACGCTGGCGTAACGATTCGAGCAGTGACTCGTCGCGTCGCAGCCCCACGCTCAATGCGGCAGCTGCGGCCTCGCGGGTATTGTCATCTTCCGTCGGCCCGAGGCCGCCCGAGAAGACCACCACATCCGCTCGACGAAGCGCGATGCTGGCCGCCATCGTCAGATGTTCCAGCGAATCTCCGACGATCGTCTTGAAGGCGACGGGTACGCCCAGGTCGTTGAGCTGTTCGGTCAGGAAGAGCGAGTTAGTATCCTGCCGGAAGGGCGTGAGCATCTCGGAGCCGGCGGCGATGATTTCAGCGATCATATCTGTTTCTAGGATGCACCAGATCGCCTCGCGTTCGGGGCATCATTCTTCCTGCTGACGCACAAAGGCGCTGTAAGAAGTTTCCAGAAGTCGTAAGATTGCCCGCGCTGTGACGCGCACTCGTCTGCCAGGATGATGACTCTAGAGAGCGATCGAGACTTCGTAGACCGCATTGCGCGTAGCAAGCGCGATCTTTCCGCCCGGCAAGAAGCATAACCCGATCAGGTTTGGCCCAGAGACGATCAGGCTCGCATCTCCCTGCGGTGTGACGCGGACGATTCCACGTTCACCGTGCAGCGATGCCGCGACATAGAGGTTATCCTGCGCATCGAAGGCCAGTCCCTGTGCACGGCCCAGGCCGGAGTAGAATTCCGTCGTCCGGCCCTCTGGGTCGATCGCGTGAATGGCCTGGCTCGAGGAGGTCGTAGGGCCCGTCACATAGAGGGTCCCGTGCGAATCAAAGGCCAGGTGGTAAGCGGCGATCGAAGGTTCGAGCGTGGCAAACACGAAGGTTTCTTCGGGCTTGCCCTCCGCATCGATGCGGATCTTGAAGATGGTGCCGGATCGATCGCCGACATACAGGTCGCCCGTGGGATCAAATGCAATGCCGGTGGCGATGCCAAGTCCTTCGGCGAAGAGTGTGGGCGTGCCGTCCGCGGCGATCTTATAGACGATGCCCTCGGCTCGTGAGGTCACGTAAAGCTCGCCCGCAGGGGAGAAGGCGAGACCACTGGGATTGAGGATATCGCGCGTAAAGGGGCGCAGTTCGTGCACGATCCCTGCAGGTGCGGGTGCAATGCGGAAGATGGACACGGCTGTCTGCTGTCCCCGCGAGCCGGAGAGCGTTGTGTACACGTTGCCATCGGCATCGGCCGCGGGATTTGCGACCGGATGCAGATTTTCGGCCATCGGAACGGCGATCTGGACCTGCATGGGCTCGGAGCGCGAGGCCGACTGCGTCATGATGAGGTCACCGGGCAGCGTTCCCTCGGAGATCTTCAATGTAGCCCGCGTAGGCCTGGCAAGGATGATCTGGGTGTCGACGCCGGAGATGCTGGCCCGCAGGCCGGGGCCGAGATCCGTCCCGGTAAGGTGAAGTTCGCCGTCGGGAAGTGCAGCCTGCGGCCGAATTGCAGTAATCGTCGGCATTTGTTAAGGCTAACAGCAAGTACACCCTTGCGGCCAGGGGACGGAGCTGTCCACGACGAGCTCCCTCGCCACCTAGGCGACGAAGTGAAGGATGATATGACCGACGGCAAGCGCCATCAGGCCCGCAGCAACATCATCCAGCATGATGCCGGTGCCCGCAGGCAGCCGTTCAAGCTGCCGTACCGGAGGAGGTTTCAGGATGTCGAATACCCGAAACAACAGCAGCGCAATCAGCGTGTGAGCCCAGTCCGCCGGAATCGCAATCAGGGCGAAGAGCTGTCCGGCCACCTCGTCGATGACGACGTTCCCGGGGTCTTCGCGGCCAGATTCGCGCGCAACAATTGTCGCTACAGGTATGCCAATGCGCGTGACGATCAGCGCCGCCACCAGCGTCGCGATAATCTGCGCATGGTAGCTCGCGTGGCTCACGTGAACGGCAATAAACCAGAGGATGACCGCAGCAGCAGAGCCATAGGTGCCCGGCCCCGGACGCAGCAAGCCCGCGCCGAAGAACATTCCTATCGCCCACGCCCACCTGGTCTTCTTCAGGATGGCTTTGGTGTCGATGCGGGGCTGTTTAGCCATCGGATTCGTTCGTCGAACGCTTGTCGCGATGCTGTAAGCCTTCTAGCTCATCGAGCAGATCGGGATCGTGAATCGGCGACGAGATCACGTAGCCACCCGACGCCCACTTGCCCAGATCGAGTATGCGGCAACGATCCGAGCAGAAAGGAAAATCAGGGTCAGCGGCGAGCACGACCTTGCGGCAGGTGGGGCAGAAGAGTGCTTTCGGTTTAGTCATGAGCGGTTCTCGTTACTGGGCTCTTTCCACGAATGAAGATGGCGGTAAGTCCATAGGAAATAACTTCGTACAATCCAGCGATGATGAAAGCAGGGACGATGTAGGTCATGACGTGAACAAGCAGATGGGACGATCCTGCCATGTGTTCATCAAAGCGACCGTTTTCAAACTTCAGAAATGCAGCTCGTCCTTGACGGTGCCACTTGGAATATCCTGCACCGCCGGAAGGCCGAAGAGTAAGCCGAAAAGACTTGCGACAAAGGCGCGGAGGGCTGGTCTTTTCAGCATGCTTCTACTCTAATACGCGCCCAGAAATCATTCGATGATGCGCGCTACCACGTCATAATCATGCGACTCGGTGATCTCTGCCCGATAGAAAGTTCCGGGTACAAGCTCTCCAGCCTGCTCATACGGCCCGAAGTCGTTGATCAGCACCTTACCATCGATCTCGGGGGCGTGCAGCGAAGTACGCCCCTCCCACAGCAACTCCGTCTCTTCGCTGGGGCCTTCGACGAGAAGGTCGACTTTGCGTCCAATCCACTCCTGCTTGGCCTTCGCACTGATCTTCTGCTGTAACCGCATCAAGCGATTGCGGCGCGACTGAATCGTGCGCGCCGGCAGCTTGGTCGAGGCTTCCAGCTCAAAGGCCTTCGCACCCTCTTCATCCGAATATGTGAACACGCCTAACCAGTCGATCTTTGCAGCTCTTACAAAGGCTTCAAGCTCCTTGTAGTCTGCCTCGGTCTCTCCCGGAAATCCAACAATAAACGACGTTCGGATGACGATGCCGGGCACGATCTCGCGCGCCTTCGCAATCAGGTCGAGGAAGATCTGTGCGTTGCCGCCGCGCTTCATCGTCTTCAGCACACTTGCGCTTGCATGCTGCAACGGCACGTCAAGGTATTTAGCGACCGTGTCATGCCGGGCCATCGTCTCAAGCAGGCGCGTCGTCACCTTGTTGGGATAGGTGTAGAGGAAGCGCAGCCACTTTAAACCCGGCAGCACGGCAAGCGCATCCAGCAGCTGCGCGAGCCCCTCCTTCAAGCCCAGATCTTCGCCGTAGCAGGTCGTATCCTGGCCAATCAGTGTAATCTCGCGGACCCCCTGCGCGATCAGGTTCTGGGCTTCAGCGATGATCGAACCCATCCGGCGCGAGCGGAACTTGCCGCGAAGCTGCGGGATAATGCAGAAGCTGCAGGGATGATCACAGCCTTCGGCGATCTTGATGTACGCCGAGGCCCTTGGCGTGGCCAGAATCCGCGGCGTCTCGTCGGAGTAAAGGTAGCTTGGCAGTGCGGCGGTTGCGCCGTCCCAGGCCTCGCGAGAAAAACGTCCGGACTGCTCGCGCGCATCGCCCTCCGGCCGTGAGGTCGTGGTCCCGGTCTCCGCCAGCGACTGCGCGATCGAGACCTGGGGAGCAATATGCTCGTCCGTCTGGGGCCGTGAATGCTGGTTCACCGCGCTTGCGGCGCGATGCACAAGCTGCTGATGAGGCACATCCTGCCGTGACTCGACCGCGACCGTCGTTTCATTCACCGGCACATCGGTCAGGATCTCCAGGTCCTGTTGCGTATGAGCTTCAATGCTTGGCTGCGCGAAATCCTGCGGCAGGATCTGAAATGGATTGAACGGCTTCGGCGCCTGCTCAATGCCTGCAGCCGCCAGGATATGCTCCAGTTCGCCTGTGCCGACGACCGCGTCAACTTCCGGGATTTGGGCGCGAATCTCGTCGCGATAGCGCTCGACCAGGCAGCCTGCGACGACGATGCGCGACGCCTTGCCACCATGTTCCCGTTTGTGCTGCACCATCTCGAGGATGGTGTTGACCGACTCCTGCTTAGCCGAATCGATGAAGCTGCAGGTGTTGATGACGATGATCTCGGCGTCTTCCGCACGCTGCGTCAGCTCGGCTCCGTTGTGGTGCAGCAGCCCCATCATCACTTCGCTGTCCACCAGGTTCTTCGGGCAGCCAAGCGAGACGAACCCCACCTTCGGGCGGGTTTTTACAACAACGGGTTCATCGAGAACGGCTTCTGAGATCACACCTAAGTTTACAGGTATTCCATGAAACTCCGCGCAGCGTCCAAAACCCCGAGAAGTGGTCGCCGCCCGCGATCAGGGCGCACTTGTCATTTGTTTTCGATCAGACCTTCATAAAGCTTAATCGTCTGCTGAGCAATTGCCGTCCACGAAAAGTGTGCCTCAACCCGGCGCCGCCCAGCCTCGCCAAACTTCTTCGCCTTCTCCGGATCCGCCAGCAGCTCCGCAATCGGCCGAGCGAGATCCTTGGCGAACCGGTCTGAATCCGCAGGAAACGTCGTCGCGGGATCCGCCTCCCAGTGCACCAGATGCCCGGTCTCGCCCTCGAAGACAACCTCGAGAATGCCACCCGTAGCACTCGCCACCACCGGAGCCTTGCACGCCATGGCTTCGAGGTTAATGATGCCGAACGGCTCGTACACCGACGGGCAGCAGAAGACTGCACAGTGGGAGTAGAGCTCGATTGCCTCTTCCTTGGTCACCATCTGCTCGATCCACACGATGTTGTGACCCTTGCCGGTAGGGTCTCCAGTCGCGAAGGCGTGGCCACCGTCTTCCGTCGTCAGATCATGGCTCTCGGGGTGTCCTGCAGGATGACTTCCCGGCGTCTCTCTCCGCAGAGCCTCGACCTTGTCCCGCATCTCGGCCGCGATCTCGGGCGTATCGGGAGCGCCGGCGCAAAGCACCACCTGCGTGCCGGCAGGCAGGTAGCGGATGGCATCCACCAGGTGCGTCACGCCCTTCTGCCGCGTTATGCGACCGACGAAGAGCACGTATGGTTTGCTCGTATCGACGCCATACTTCTCAAGCGCCGCTACCGAGTCCGTGTACTGGTACTGCTCAAGGTCGATACCGTTGTAGATGACATGGATCTTCTTGGGATCAACATCCGGGTAGGCCTTCTCGATGTCGGCTTTGGTGCCCTTGGAGACGGCGATGATGGCATCGGCATCGAGGATTGCCGTCCGCTCCATCCACGACGATAAGGCATATCCTGAGCCCAGCTGCTCAGCCTTCCAGGCACGCAACGGTTCGAGTGAGTGTGTCGTCAGCACGAACGGAATGTTGTAGAGCTTCTTTGCGAGAAATCCGGCCATCGCCACGTACCAGGTGTGCGTATGCACCAGGTCGAGCTTGTCGAGCTCCTTCATCGTCGAAAGGTTCAGCGCAAGCGCATCTACCGCGGCCTTGAACTTCTGCTTGGTATCGCCGGTGATCTCGGGTGGAGGCTCGTCGCCGCGCACGTGCAGGTTGCCGGCATCTTCCTGTTGCGTGCCCCAGCAGTGGACTTCTATTTCGATGAAGCGTGCGAGTTCGCGCGCGAGGTACTCAACGTGGACGCCGGCACCGCCATAGACGGCGGGTGGGTATTCGCGGGTCATGATGCCTACACGCATGTGCTTGTTCTCCCTCGGGCTCACGGTGAGCTCTTCGATGGTAGCGGAGCGAAGGGATTGCTGTCTCGCCGGATCCCCTTCGAGCATGACAAACCAGCAAGGGGATCCGTACGGGACGATGCGAACGTTTGTTAGGCGACAGAGTTCTTGGCAATCGTCGCCTTGTAGAACTTGGCGCTGAGTTTAGGCGTACGCTTCTGCGTGGCGAAGTCGACGTAGACGATGCCGAAGCGCTTGGCGTAGCCGTCTGCCCACTCGTAATTGTCGAGGAAGCTCCAGCAGAAATATCCCTTGACCGGGACGCCTTCGGCGATGCCGCGCTGCAGGTTCTGCAAGTAGTTGCGCAGGAACATGGTGCGATCGGTGTCAAGCACCTGGCCGTCCGATGTGAGGCGATCGTCCGATGACGCGCCATTCTCAGTGATGTAAATGGCCTTCGGGTGAAAGATCTCGTGGACGATCTTTGGCGCCCAGTACAAGGCTTCGGGTCCGACATAGAGCCAGGGTGAGGCCATGCGCGGGGCAGTCGAGGGTTCGCGAACCATCTCGTAGCCGACCTCGTTCTGAGCGGCGCGGACGTAGCTGGCGGGATAGATGTTGAGGCCGACGAAGTCGAGTGGCGAGCCGATGGCCTTCATGTCCGCAGCACTGAAGGTTGGCGCGTCCGGGCCAAGCGTGTGCAGGTAATGATCAGTGTAGCGGCCTTCCATCATCGCGGTCAGGAATCGCGCGTTCTGCTCGCGCATGGCGGTCTTGGCTGCGGCGATGTGCTCGGGTGCGTCGTAGACCGGGGTACACGCTTCGGCGTTATCGGCTACGCCCACCATCGTGCCAGCCGGCGTGTTGGCACGAAGCGCCTGCACCCCCAGCCCATGGGCGAGTACTGCATTGAACGCGACCTGAGCAAGGCCTTTGCGATCGAGCTTGAGACCCGGAGCGTGGATTCCTTGCCCGTAGCCAAGATCAACAAAGGTTTGCATCTCGTTCAGCGTCATGTAGTGCTTGACACGATCGCCAAGTTGCTTTGCGACGAAGCCTGCATAGTCGGCGAACATCTGCGAGGTCTGACGGTTCTGCCAGCCTCCATGATCTTCGAGCGACTGCGGAAGATCCCAGTGAAAGAGGGTGCAGTAGGGCGCGATTCCGGCTTCCAGCAGGGCATCGACCACCCGCTTGTAGAAGTCGATGCCTTTCTGGTTCGGCGTGCCGTTCGAGGTCATCGTCGGCGCGGGAAAGATGCGCGACCAGGCGACCGAGAAGCGGAAGGTTTTAAGGCCCATGTCCTTCATCATGGCGATATCCGACTTGTAGAGATGGTAAAAGTCGTCTGCAACATCGCCAGTGTCGCCGTTCGCGGTCTTGCCGGGCGTGTGGGAGAAGGTATCCCAGATCGTCATGCCGCGGCCGTCTTCCTTGGCGGCGCCTTCCACCTGGTAGGAGGCCGTAGCCGAACCCCACAGGAAGTCCTCCGGAAATGCGCGCGAGTTGGCTGCAGGAGGAGGAACAAGAATGCCAGAGCCTTCTGTGGCTCTGGCGATGTTGGGAATCGATACCGCCGCAGCGGAAGCGCCCAGCAAACGGGCAAGTGTTCTACGCGAGAATGACACGCTCAAGACCTCTCCTTGGCATCAGGATTATCGTTTGTCGAAAACGACGGACTGATACCTTGCTACGCCATAAATTTGTGCCAAACCGTTTTAGCACGGTCGGGTGACATTTGGAAAATGGCGTGGAGCAATCGATTGCGTTGATGTCCGACTAGATAACCTTGAGGAGAAGAAGAATGAGAACGATAGTGAGGATGAGCGAGAGGCCGCCGCCACCGTAGTAGCCGAGCCCCGGACCCATACGATAACCGCCGAAGCCAAAGACAAGGATGAGGATAATGAGCAGGATAAGCATTGCAAACTGACTCCACGAACGAAATGGCACGAGGCGTGCCGGGCGAAAAGCAGGGCCTGAGTGGGTTTGATGCGATTAGCCGTTTCTCGATGAAGCTTTCACGACATTTAAATCAGAGCAATTTTTCTAGGAAGCCGAACCTGCCTTCTCCAGACCCATCAGGCGGATAATCGCGAGCGCGTTTGACGAACGATTGACTCCGGACTTCAGGACGTAATCGAAAGCCAATGGGTCGGCGGGGTCCGGACTGGCCATGTGGACGTTGACGCCCGCATTCTCCGAAGTCGCAAGTGATGTGAGCGCGAGGTCATGCGTGGAAAGGGCGCCGATCGCATGGTTTGCCAGCAGACGCGTCAGCACCGCCTCGGCGGCCGTGCGGCGATCGAGTGAGTTCGTGCCGGAGAAGATCTCATCCACCAGGAACAGGACGGGCGCCCTGTCGCTCAAGCGAACGATGGCAGCCAGGCGTTCGACTTCGGCGAGAAATTTGGATTTGCCCTCTGCGAGTGAGTCGACCAGCGCGATGGACGCGCCGACCGCCAGCGGAGTGAGGCGAAGCGAGGTGGCACGAACCGGGGCTCCAGCATAGGCAAGCACCGCGGCCACGCCAATCGAGCGCATCAGAGTCGATTTCCCAGCCATATTTGAGCCGCTGATGAGCAGGAAGTTGTTTGTTGTTTGCTGTTCATGCTTTGTCAAACCCATATGGATGTCGTTGCGGACACCGGCCGGGAGCATCGGGTGTCCAAGGGCACGCGCTTCGAAGGTTGCCGGATGGGTCAGCGGCAGGAGTTCCGGCCACGCATCCTCGGGGTGTTCGAACGCGTAGGTCGCAAGCGCGTTGAGCGCCTCGAACTCGGCCCAGGCGTCGAGCCATAGGCGCATGCTTTGCACGTTTCGGCGCTTCCAGCCAGCGATTGAGATCGCAGTCTGCGAGCCTGCGGCAAGCAGCAGCGAGAAGACGAGGAAGAGCTCCTTGTTGCGCTGCTGTGCAATGACAAGAGAGCCGTCGAGTCTCTTCAGCAGCTTGACGGCTCCGGCCGGTTCGCGCGAAAGCCTTTGCAGTTCGACGAGCTTCGGACTGGTGAAGCTGCTCGCCTGCAGCAGATCGAGGCCTTCGGAGAACAGACGCACTTGCCCTTGCAGGCGTGCGCTCCCTTCGAGCAGAGGCAGAGTCGATTTGCGGATGAGTGCGGAGATCGAAGCCTGCACCGCCAGCGCCGCGAGCAGATTGGGAACGAGTTGAGACCACTCGAAGATGCGAAAGACACCAGCCACCAGGAGCGCCACGTTGATCAACGCCGTCAGCGCCAGGGCATAACGATAGACAGGCCTGAAGGCGGGCGGTGGATCGGCGAGCCACGCATCGAAGAAGCTTGCCGAGAGTTGCTGGAAGCTCGACTGGCCGAGTAGCGCAATCTGCTCGCGCAACGCAGTCAGCGGAAGTAGTTCACGCACTGCCTGCTGGCGCAGAAGCGACTCCTGGTGGCTAGCCGGGGTCAGCAGGTAACGTGCGAGACCGCGGTCGCCCATACCGGTGCGTACCGTTGCAAGCAGGCTGAAGAGAGAACGCGTGCCCGTGATGTCGAGATCATGCTGATACAGGTGCGGCAAGCCACTTGGCGCAAAGGCATCCTCGCCGGCGCGTTGGCCGTAGGGCTCCGTGCCGTCGGCGCGGCGTATGGAGTGATCGTAGAAGAGCAGCAGACGCCGAGTGCGTTCAAGCTGCGATTGCAGGCGCAGGATGAGCGGGATCAGAAGAACGAAGGCGGCGAAGGTAAGAAGCATCGGCCACGCTGCGTGTCTGCCGTGGATCGAGTTGGCAGCCTGGACGATGATGATGGCTGCTACGGCGCCGAGTGCGGCAATCGTAAGACGCTGCCGATTCTTCAGGGCGTCGTAATGCTGCTGGTGCGTTCCGCGGAGTTCGCGGTAGCGAGTCAGTACCTCTTCTGCGGTGCGCGGTGGGTGTTGCGGTTGGTGATCCGCGCGTGAATCGGGCATGGACTGGAACTCCTCCTCTCTGCGATGGTAGACTCCTTCTTGTGCCGGGTCCTACGCGACGTAATCCCGCCAACCCCGCCAGGTCCGGAAGGAAGCAACGGTAACGGGCTCGTACGGGCGCAGTGGGTCGCCCGGCCATTCTCTTTCACCCCCAACAACAGACATCTGCAAGCGCGTCCTGATGCCGGACAGCCCCCGACCCGTGAGATGGACGCACTCGCGCGTGAACAGGTGTCGCTTGCGCTTCGGTTGAATGGTGGTTCATTCCCCATTTCTTTTGTAGACTTGGGAACGTTGTGCTGAGGTGAAGGATTTGAGTTTGACGTTGAAGCCCCGGCATGCCGTGCGGGCAAAGATCTCTTCGGTAGGCGCGTATGCACCACCGAAGCTGCTGACCAATCAAGACCTGGAACGGCTTGTCGAGACCAACGATCAATGGATCGTAGAACGTACAGGCATTAGCCAGCGACATATCGCTGAGCCCGGTGTCGCAACCAGCGATCTTGCAGTAGAGGCTGCCCGGCGATGCCTGGAGCGGCGCGGAATCGGCGCGGACGAAGTAGAAGTCATTATCGTAGCGACAGTGACGCCGGATATGTTCTTTCCCGCCACCGCCTGCCTGGTGCAGGACAAGCTCGGAGCGAAGGGCGCCTGGGGCTTCGATCTCTCGGCGGCATGTTCGGGCTTTCTCTACGGGCTTCAGGTGGGGGCAAAGCTCGTCGAATCGGGTGCGCACAAGAAGGTGATGGTCATTGGCTCGGACGTGATGAGCTCGATCCTCGACTACACGGACCGCACGACCTGCATCCTGTTCGGCGATGGCGCGGGCGCCGTGCTGATCGAGCCTTGCGACGAGGATGAGATCGGTCTGGTCGATTACGTGCACGAGATCGACGGGTCAGGTGCTTCGAGCCTCTATATGCCAGGCGGAGGAAGCCTGCACCCGGCCACTGCGGAGACCGTCGCGGCGAAGATGCACTACGTCCACCAGTCTGGTGGCGCCGTGTTCAAGATTGCGGTCCGTAAGATGTCGGAGTTGAGTGAAGCCGTGCTGACGCGGAACGATCTGACCGCCCAGCAGATCGACCTCTTCATTCCGCACCAGGCGAACAAGCGCATCATCCTCGCGACCGCCGAGCGGCTGGAACTGCCGGAAGAGAAGATCGTTATCAACATCGGCGAGTTCGGCAACACGACGTGTGGCACGATCCCACTGGCCATGCAGACAGCCCTCGAGCAGGGTCGCTTGAAGAAGGGTGATACCGTGCTCTTGGCAGCGTTCGGCGGAGGATACACGGTGGGAGCGACGCTGCTACGATGGGAGTTCTAGCAAGCTCGAGCTAACCAGAATGACTAAGCTTGCACTAACATCCTACATTGACGGATATATCTATTAGATATATCTTCCAGCTATGAGCTTGAAGACCACTACTGCCGAGGCGCTACTGGGGATGTTGAGCCTCGGCGCGATGTCCGGGTACGAGTTGAGGCAGACAATCGAAAGTTCCATCGGGAACTTCTGGAGCGAGAGCTACGGGCAGATCTATCCCACGTTGAAGCGGCTCGAGAACGACGGATTCATTGCAGTGGCGGAAGGCGAACGCGCAGGATCGAAGGTCTACGCGTTGACGGAGTCCGGTCAAGCGCGCTTGCGAGAGTGGCTTGGCGTGATGCCGAAGCCGCAGGTGGAACGAAACGAGTTGCTGCTGAAGCTCTTCTTCGGAAATCTGCAGCCCGTGAAGCAGGTAAGGGAACAGATCGCAGAGCGACGGCGTATTGAGGAAATCGACCTCGATCGGTACGACGCAATTCAACGGAATCTTCTCAAGGAGCACGCTCGAAATCCAGCTTTGCCATTCTGGCTGATGACAGTACGGTACGGCGTAGCGCAGACGAAGGCGTTGATTGGTTGGTGCAATGAGACACTCGCAATCCTGGATGAACTGGCCGTAGCGGGCGCGCCCATGGTTCGTCGCCAGGATAGCGGAGTGCAAACGGAGCTACTGGAGGTGGTGTAATGGCGATCGTCGATCCGATCTGGATGAGAAGTTTATTGGCGGTGCACATCACCGCGGGTTTCACGTCCTTCCTGCTTGCTCCCGTCGCGTTGGCTACCGCGAAGGGCGGCAAAGCGCACAAGCGCTGGGGCATGGTTTATCTCTGGGCGATGGGGTTTGTCGCGGCTACGGCGCTGCCGATGGCGCTTTATCGGCCGGTGCTGTTCCTGGCGCTGGTGGCGATCTTCAGCTTCTATGCGGCGTTCTCAGGCTATCGTGTGCTCAAGCTGAAGGACCTGGCACGGGGCGGATCCGCGAGGCCGATCGACTGGGCTGCCGGAGTGTTCACCTTTACGACAAGCGCCTGCCTCGCTGCATTCGGTCTCTGGCGCTCGGCCTGGGTGCAGCATATGGGGATTGTGGCAGTCATCTTCGGCATCCTCGGAATGCGTCTGGCGTTTGGCCAGATGTACAGTTTCGTCCGCAAGCCAAAGGAAAAGATGTTCTGGTGGTACACGCACCTTGGTAACTTCATCGGCAGCTATATCGCCGCCTGGTCGGCCTTCTCGGTTGTGACCCTGCCGCGGATCCTGCCTCATGCAGGCTATATCCTCTGGCTTTGGCCGACGGCCATCGGGGTGCCGGCGATCACGTTGACCACGATCTACTACAAAAGGAAGTTTGCGCCGAAGGTCACATCGGTGACAGTAGTGGGCAGCGCGGCATGAACCGTCAGACTAGGCAGTGGCGGGAGATTTGTTGCCGCGCACGGTGTGGCTCGTCTTCCACAGTTGATAGAAGGCGATTCCGCAGCTGATGAGGATGAAAGCCCAGAGGACGATCAGGATGGCCGTTCCGTACTTGTCCGAGAACCGAAACCAGAGGTGCAGCACCGCTTTGCCGTAGCGAATGCCGAGCAGAACGGCGATCGTGTGGCGAATGGCGCGGCTCGCGGTAAAGGCGATCATGAACTTGCGCAGCGACATGTGAAGTGCGCCAGCAGCGAGGACGAACGGGCTCAGCGGCATCGGTGGGGGCAGAATAGCGGGAATGGCGACAGCCAGGATCGCGTGCGACTCCATCCACCCGGAGACTCTCTTATAGATACGGGGTGGAGTGCGCTTCTCGATGAAGGCCATGCCGCCGGACTGGCCGACGCGCCACGAAAACCAGCCTCCGAGCGCGGAGCCGAAGGTGGCGAGAGCAATCAGGAGAATTGCGTCCTGATGCTGGGCCGCAAGCAGCACCAGCATGATGTCGGTGACGCCCGGAATGGGAAGCGGCACGAACGAGCTGTCGACAATCGAGACGAGAAAGAGGCCGACAACGCCAAAGCGCAGCATGAGATGCATGAAGGAGCTGCTGTGCTTGGCGAGCATGAAAATGTCGGCGAGGGCATGCATGGTGGGTAGGACGCTGAAAGGTGCCGGGAAGTCACTGATGCCAGCAAAGGGCTACTTGCAGCCGCGTGCCATTCTGGTCCCGCTACGATCTAGCCTCTCAAGAGACTCCGATCTTCGGCCCGCTAGAGTTCGAGGTAGGGAAGTGGATCGAGAGGCGGGAGGATCTTCTCTTCAGCGGCCAGCTTGCGAAACCTCGCAATCGCCTCTTTACATGCAGGATCCAGAAGGTAGTGGATATTCTGGGTGAGATAGGTGTGGATGGTCGAGGGTGGAATGGCGATCCGGGAGGTCCACTCTTCGACCAGGGTAGGAATGTTTTGCTGGCCGCGCTTGCGGCTCGCGTTGAGGTCGAGAAAGAGCTGCTCGCGTTCGCGCTGGGAGAGGCTGAGATCGGCGCGGACCGCCCACACCGCCGCTACCCACGGGAGTTCCGTGTGGGTGTGCCAGAGATCGGCGACATCCTGCCAGGTGAGCGGACCAGTCTCGGCCTCGATCTGCGAACGCTGCTCGAGTGCAAGTAACGCTGGATCGCCGATAAGGAGGGCGGCATCATGCTGTTGGAGCATGGCGACAGGATCTGCGGGGGCTGGGCTAAAGCTAGGCGAGTTATTGTAGAAGTGCTTCAGGATTAGTTCGGTGTAGGCAACGGAGCTCCTCGAAGCAGTGTCGGCGGCGATCGTGCGGATCTGGTCCAGCGGGACCTTCGACAGGAGCTGAATGGATCTGACACGCGCGAGCGAGGCGATCGTGCAGCCCGGAACAATGCGCAGGTCAGGGGTAAGCGCCGCAATCGGGATCAGGCCGAGGTCAGCTTCGCCCGCAAGCAGCTGGCGCGCGCACTCAGATGGCTGCGTGAGTTGAAGCGTGTAGCGGTCGGCGAGCTGGGTGGCGTGTGGAGCGTGGTGAAAGTCCCACATGAGCGGTGCGGGATTGAGGAAGTCGATCGCGGCTACACGCAGAGGCACATGTCTAGTTTAGTCCCGCCGGGAGGGCACTCTAGTCGCGGGCGTCGACCACTTCGTGGGATGTTGGATTCTCCGTACCGCTCTCGTAGTTCACAAGGGCGGCAAGTGCCAGAACGGGAATGGGTTTTGTGGTAGGGTTTGGGCAGTTTTCCCGCAGTAGAGAAGTTCGCGGAGGAGTTCATGGCAGCAGGTCATTTGGCGGGCGTGGAGCAGTCTGCGGAGTTGGGGCGGCTGGGTTGGCTGGCGCTGGTCTTGACTCCGGGGTTAGGTCCCACCAGGATCCATCGAGCGGTCGGGATGCTGGGCGGGGATGCGGGATTGGTCTTCGATCTGCCGCTGACGGAGCTCGAAGGACTGCGCATCCCGGCGAAGTCCGCGCAGTTTCTGGCTGACGGCCGCGCCCGGGCGGAGGCGGAAAAAGAGGCTAATCTGGTCTCCGAGGCGGGTGCCTGTTTTGTGACCCCGCAGGACGCGGCTTATCCGGCACGGCTGCTCGAGATCTACGATCCGCCGGCTGTGCTTTGGGTTCGGGGCGATGCCGAAGTGCTGAATTGGGCAGGAATTGCAGTGGTAGGAACGAGAGTCCCGTCTCCCTATGGAGCGGGAATGGCTGAGTTGCTCTCGCGGGACCTTGCGAATAGAGGCTTAACGATTCTGAGTGGCATGGCGCGCGGAGTGGATACAGCGGCACACAAAGGGGCGCTTGACGCCGGTGGAAAGACCATTGCCGTCTGGGGAACGGGGCTCGATGTGGTGTATCCAAAGGAGAACAGGCGTCTCGCCGAGCAGATGGTTGCCAGTGGCGGAGCGATCGTCAGCGAGTTCCCCATGGGAACCTTCCCGGCACCACAGAACTTCCCGATTCGAAACCGTACCCTGAGCGGTATGAGCGTGGGGGTGCTGGTGATCGAGGCCGCGGAGTACTCCGGCACCAGGATCACGGCGCGATGCGCGATGGAGCAGAATCGTGACGTCTATGCGGTACCGGGCAATGTGACCAACAAGAATAGTTGGGGGCCGAATACGCTCATCAAGCAGGGCGCGAAGCTGACCGCCACGTGGGAAGATGTGTGGGAGGATCTGCCCTCGTCGGTGCGGTGTGGGTTGGAGGAGCGCAGGCCGGTGGGAGCGGCGGGGATTGAATCGAAACCGTCAGGGGCCGCATCTCTATTCAACAGCCAGGCCGAAGCGGCCATGGGAGAACACGAGAAAAAAGTGTTCGCGCGGTTGCAGCACGATGAGCCCATGCAGCTGGACGGATTGATCGAGACGCTCGAAGGCGAACTTGGCTCGGCAGAAATATTTACGGCACTGTTCGAGTTGGAGCTGGCAGGACGGGTGAAATCACTACCCGGCAAGCATTATGTCAGGTCTTTTTAGGAACAAGTGCAAGCGCGCCTGACGCCGGACCGGTGTACCGCGTACGTCCTTCGCTTCGCGCGGTGAATGAAACCAAATGCGACGAATCGGGTCTATCGAGTGTGTGGCGAACCTTTTTCAGCAGTCTGCGTAGGACGTGCATTGGCGCGATTCCGGCAAGTCGTGTTAGGTTCGCAATGAAACAAACGGGAATCCAGAGAGCTGCGGCGCCTGGGTTGGTGGATGAAGGGAACGAATGAGCAAATCACTTGTGATCGTCGAATCGCCTGCGAAGGCGAAGACGATTAATAAATATTTAGGCAGCGACTACCAGGTGGAGGCCTCAATCGGCCACATCATGGATCTGCCGAAGAACGATATCGGCGTAGAACTAAAGCTGCGGACGTTCGAGCCGACGCTGATCGTCTCGCCAGGCAAGGAAAAAATCGTCGAACAGCTGAAGCGCTGGGCTGCCAAGGCCGACAACGTCTACCTGGCGCCTGACCCGGATCGCGAAGGCGAGGCCATTGCCGCGCACCTGTCGATGCAGCTGAAGCCGATGTTGAAGAAGGGCGCGAGCATCCAGCGCGTGACGTTCAATGAGATTACGCAAAAGGCAGTGAAGGCTGCGTTCCTGAATGCGCGCGATGTGAACGAAAATCTGGTCGACGCTCAGCAGACACGTCGAGTCCTCGATCGCCTTGTGGGGTATCAGATATCTCCACTGCTTTGGGATAAAGTGCGTCGCGGCTTGTCGGCCGGACGTGTGCAGACCGTCGCGCTGCGCTTGATTGTGGAGCGCGAGCGAGAGATCAATGCGTTCGTCCCGGTCGAGTACTGGACGATCGACGCAAAGCTGAAGCCAGCACGGGGTGAAGAGTTTACCGCGAAATTTACCGGCGTCAATGGCATTGCGTCACGCGTTTCAAACGGGCTCGATGCTGATGGCAAGGAACAGTTTCTCTCAGGTGCGCTGCCGGATGGTGAAGCAACAGCCGAGGTCGTTGAAGAGTTGAAGCGTGCGTCCTGGTCGGTCGCGAGCGTGGAGCGCAAGGAGCGCAAGCGCAACCCGACGGCACCCTATATTACGAGTAAGCTGCAGCAGGATGCGTCGAATCGGCTGGGCTTCAATGTTCGACGGACGATGGGCGTGGCGCAGCGTTTGTATGAAGGCGTCGAGATCAAGGGCGAAACGGTTGGCCTGATCACGTACATGCGTACAGATTCCACGCGCGTCTCGACCGACTCGGTGGCGGCAACGCGAGAGCATGTGAAGCGGACCCTGGGGGATAAGTACCTCTCAGCCAGCCCGCTTGAATATAAGGGTAAGAGCGAGGCGCAGGATGCGCACGAGGCGATTCGGCCGACGAACGTCGAGTACACACCCGACTCAATCAAGGCTTATCTGAGCGATGAGCAGTATCGCCTCTATAAGTTGATCTGGCAGAAGTTTGTTTCGTCTCAGATGGCACCGGCCGTGTTTGACATGACGACCATAGAGGTTGCAGCGAAGGCCGGAGACCGCACTTATGACTTCCGGATCTCGGGCTCAATTATGACCTTCAAGGGTTTCCTTGCGGTCTGGGAGAATGCGTCCGAAGATACGATCCTGCCGGATGTAAAGGCAGGCGATGCGCTCACATCGCTGGGCATCGAGCCGGAGCAGAAGTTCACGGAACCGCCGGCCCGCTACAACGAAGCAAGCCTGGTGAAAACGCTCGAAGAGAAGGGAATCGGCCGGCCTTCCACATACGCGTCCATCATCAACACGATTCAGGATCGCGATTACGTGAAGAAGATCGGCAAGAACTTTGTGCCAACCGAGATCGGCATGGTCGTCACGGAGTTGCTGGTCAAGAACTTCCCCTACATCTTTCAACTGGGCTACACCGCAAAGCTTGAGAGCGAACTGGATGCGGTCGAGGCGGGGCAGGAGCGCTGGACGGATCTTCTGGATGGCTTCTATGGGCACCTTGAAAAGGAGCTTGCAACCGCCTCGGACACGATGGAGGATGTGAAGCGCTGGGAGGTCCCGACAACGGAGATCTGCGAAAAGTGCGGCTCGCCATTGCTGCTGAAGTGGGGTAAATTCGGTAGCTTCTATTCCTGTTCAGCCTTCTCGAAGGAGAAGCCGGTGACGATCGCGGCGGGTCCTTGGAAGAAGGACGCGAAGGCTGTGTTGAAGAAGGTGCTGGGGAGCTTTCATTTTCCGATGATCGTGAAGGCGATTGCGGGCGATGAGACCACCTACGAGCAGCAGGTAGAGGACGCCAGGGAGTTTGCCGCGGCAGTCGCAAAAGCTCAGAAGGCCGGCAAAAAAGTGACCGCGGAGCCGGTGAGCTGCGACTTCACCAAGGAGAACTTTGCGGCAAAACCTGACTTATCCGCACCGGGTGCCGATGAGGCTCCGGAAGAGGAGTTCTGCGATAATTGCGGGCGTCAGATGGTGTTGAAGAATGGGCCGTGGGGCCCGTTCATGAGCTGCCCGGGCTACTCGGATGACCCACCGTGCAAGACCATCCGAAAGCTTACGCAGAAGGTACAATCGAAGCCTCCGGTAACGCTCGAGGAGAAATGCCCGAAATGCGGCAAGCCGCTGCTGCAGCGTGATGGTGCCTACGGCGAGTTCGTCGCGTGCTCCGGCTATCCGAAGTGCAAGTATGTGAAGCAGGAGCTGCTGGATGTGCCTTGCCCGAAGGACGGCGGAGACCTGGCCGTGCGCAAGACCAAGCGCGGCGATACCTTCTACGGATGCGTCAACTATCCGAAGTGCGACTTCTCTTCAAACCTGAAGCTGGTAAATGAGACATGTCCGAACTGCGATTCGGCTTATCTGCTGGAGTACGGGAACAAAGAGGGGACGTATCTGGTGTGCCCGAATAACCGCGAGTTCCTGCCGAAGCGCCGACCCAAGAAGGGGGCGCCGGCTGAGGCCGCTCCCACGACGCCGGAGTGCACCTATGAGCGGAAGATCGGCGGTCCCAAAGTTGTCGAGCAGCAGGAAGTTGCGGCCGTGGCATAAGCAAGGACGGCCGGCAAAGAATCGACCGGATAGATAATTGCCGCGGACTGCGGTTTGGGCCGACAGCCAGCCTTGCGCGCATGGTGGTAGGATTCTGAGCATTGGAGGTTGGCGATGGCTCTTTCTACGCGGCGTGAGTTTGTAAAGGCTGGATTGGCGGCTGGGGCGATGTTAGGTGCCGGCAAGGTGGCGTTCGCGGCAGAGCGTCAGACGGCCACCGACACGGTGACATTGGGCAAGTCCGGTGTGAAGGTGACGCGGCTGGCGTTCGGCACTGGAAGCTTCAACGGGGCGGTACAGCGAGACCTCGGGCAGGATGGCTTCAACCGGCTGGTACGGTATGCGTATGACCACGGCATCCGGTTTTACGAGACCGCAGATTCTTACACCGACATGCATCGTATGCTCGGCATTGCGCTTCAGGGTTTGCCGCGCGAGAGCTACCAGATCATGTCGAAGATCACGACCTCCGACCAGGTAGATCCGCAGCTGAAGTTTGATGAGCTGCGGAAGCAGGCGAAGACCGACTACTTCGACGTGATGCTGCTGCATTGGCAGGTGACGGATGATTGGCCGGAGAGATCGAAGCGCTGGGCGGACGGGATCTCCGAAGCGCAGCAGCGTAAGGTCATCGTTGGCCGCGGAGCCTCGGTACACGGGTTGCCGGCACTCCGACAGATGCCTGGTGACGACTGGCTCCAGGTGGCCATGATTCGCGTGAACCATAAGGGCGTGCGAATGGACGCGGAGGTTCACGATGGGCCTGGCCTTGGCAACGTGGATGAGGTCGTCAAGCACGTCAAGCAGGTAAAGAGCGAAGGCATGGGCGTCGTGAGCATGAAGCTTGTTGGTGAGGGCGTGTTCAACCATGAAGACCGGCAGAAAGCGATGCGGTTCGCGTTCAAAAATGCCGGCGTCGATTGCGTGACCGTTGGGTACAAGAGCCCCGCCGAAATTGACGAAGCGATCCAGAACATCAACATCGCTCTGGCCTAACACAAGAGCGCTCCAGTCGCGGGCGGCTACCACTTCGTCTGGAAATGGCTTCGCGTGGATAGACCACGCGAAGCTCTCGGCGTACAAAGGTACCGCCTGTCGGGCGTCGGGACGCCTTAATACTTCTGTGTGTAGTTGGTGCGCAGGTTGGTCACACTGAACTTGCCATCGGGTTGCGCTTCCACAGCAATCCCTTTGCCGGCATCCGGTCCCTGCGGGTTGGCGATGTACTTCTCGGGCGTGTTATTCGCCTGGCCGCCTTCTTCCGAGTAGTGGAGCTGCCACAGCGTCTCCAGACCAGGATCTTTGTGGAACGTCTGCAGGGTTGGTGTCGAACCGCCCTTGGTCGCGCCATTGTCCATGATGGCGACGCGCGGAGTAATGGCGTCAACCAATGCAGGACTCGAACTCTGGTACCACCCGTGATGCGAGACGACCAGAAGGTCGACGTGACCGAGCTTGTTATCGGGGCACATCAGCGCGCGTTCTTTGTCCCACGTCAGGTCGCCGAGATCGAGAATGCGGAGCTTGCCAAAGGTGATCTCAATGCCGAGCGAACGGGAGTTCTCGGTCTGATCGTCCGGCCGGATCTCTGAAGCTGCGCAGTAGGTATTAGGCTGGCCGGCGCCGGGAAGAGGTTTGTCGATGAGCGCGCCATCCGCGCTGATGACAAGCGCGTCGAGGCCCGGAATAGGAAGATGCTCGCCAGGATGCATTGTGATGTGCTTTGACTTGCCGGTGGCGAGCACCTTCTGGTACTCGGCATAGTCTTTCTCGGTGATGCCGTGGTCGAGCTCACGGTTGGGCCCGTGATCGAGGAATGTGCCCACGGGGATCTTCGCTACGAGTTGCGGAATGCCACCGGCGTGATCGACATGGTAGTGCGTGATCAGAACGTAATCGATCTTGCTGAGACCGGCTTTGTGGGCGGCATCGACGATGCGGTCGGCATCGCGGCTATTATTGCCGGGCCAGCCCGTGTCGATCAGGAGGGATTCTCCTGTGGGTGTAACGAAGAGGGTGGATTGCCCGCCTTCCACGTCGATAAAGTACATCTTCAACGGAGCTTGCGCCGCTGCTGCGGCAGTGGAGGCGAGGGCGAGGAGAAGTGCAAGTAGGTTTTTCATGAATGCCTTCGTGTAAGAACACCGCAAATGTGCCCTGGCGCCGGGCCGGCGGTACCGCGTACGCTGGGAGCTTCGCGTGGTTCGTCGTTTATTCTTCGTCTCCGCGTAGCTTGGCAATGACGTTGAAGTCTTCGAGGGTCGTCGTGTCGCCGGTGACGGTCCCGGTGGTGGCGAGTTCGCGGAGCAGCCGGCGCATGATCTTGCCGCTGCGAGTTTTGGGGAGTTGCTGGGTAAACCTCAGGTCATCAGGCCGGGCTAATGCACCGATCTCCTTGGCGACCCACTGGCGGAGTTCGTTCTTCAGCTCATCTGATGGCTCATTGCCTTCTTCGAGCGAGACGAACGCGGCGATCGCCTGGCCTTTCAGGTCGTCCGGACGTCCGACGACGGCGGCTTCGGCGACCTTCGGGTGAGCGACCAAAGCGGATTCAATCTCCATCGTCCCCAGCCGGTGGCCGGAGACGTTGATGACGTCGTCGACCCGTCCCATCAGCCAGAAGTAACCGTCGGCATCCATGCGCGCACCGTCGCCGGTGAAGTACGAGCCGGGGATCTCGGAGAAGTAGGCCTTCTGGTAGCGCTCGGGATCGCCATAGATCGTTCTTGCCATCGACGGCCAAGGCTGGCGGATCACCAGCAGGCCGCCCGAGCCAGCGGGCACCGGATGGCCTTCCTTGGTCACGACCTCGGGAACAATGCCGAAGAAGGGGCGCGTGGCTGAGCCAGGTTTAGTAGGCACGGCGCCGGGAATGGGCGCGATCATAATAGCGCCGGTTTCGGTCTGCCACCAGGTGTCGACGATGGGGCAGCGCTCTTTGCCGATTACGCGGTGATACCACATCCAGGACTCGGGATTGATGGGCTCGCCAACGGTGCCGAGGAGGCGAAGCGAGGCCAGGGAGTGTTTTTCAACATATTGCTCGCCCCACTTGATGAAAGCGCGGATGGCGGTGGGGGCGGTGTAGAAGACGGTAACCTTGTGGCGGTCGATGAGCTGCCAGAAACGATCGTTTTCCGGATAGTTGGGTGCGCCTTCGTACATGAGGACCGTGGCACCGTTCTGCAGCGGGCCATAGACCACGTAGGAGTGACCGGTGACCCAGCCGATATCTGCGGTACAGAAGTAGACGTCGGAATCGCGGAGGTCGAAGACATATTTCGTCGTGAGATAGGTGCCGACGGAGTAGCCGCCCGTCGTGTGTACAAGGCCTTTCGGCTTTCCCGTGGTTCCAGAGGTGTAGAGGATGTAGAGCGGGTCTTCAGAGGCCATTGGCTCGCATGGGCAATTGGCGTCCACTTCGGTGAGTGACTCGTCGAGCCAGAGGTCCCGAGGCGAGGTCATCGAACACGGCGTGCCGGTACGGCGATGGACGAGCACATGGCGGATCGACGGGCAGTGTGCTATGGCTTCGTCGACGATTTGTTTCAGCTTGATCTCCGAACCACGGCGAAACGATCCGTCCTGGGTCAGAATGGCCACGCACTCCGAGTCGTTGACGCGGTCGGCGATCGCGTGCGCGGCAAATCCTCCGAAGATGACCGAGTGGATGGCGCCGATGCGCGCGCAGGCAAGCAGCGCGACGGCGAGTTCAGGGCACATGCCCATGTAGATGGCGACCCGGTCGCCCTTCCTCACGCCCAGAGTTTGGCGGAGCACGTTGGCAAAGCGCTGTACGCGCTCATGCAGATCGGCATAGGTGAGGGTCGTGACTTCGGGTTTGCCGTCGGGACCGAGGGGCTCACCCTCCCAGATAATCGCGGGCTTGTTTGCGTTGGGACCGCCGGCGTGACGGTCGACGGAGTTATGGCAGAGATTCATCCGGCCGCCGTTGAACCAGGTTGCGTGGGAGATGTCGCCTTCACGCACGGAGGTGAAGGGTGTGAACCAGTCGAGCTCGGCGGCGGCCTCGCGCCAGAAGTCGTCCGGGTGTTCAATGCTGCGGCGGTAAAGAGCCTCGTACTCCTCGAGCGAGTGGATGTGAGCGCGAGCGGAGAACTCTGCCGGCGGCGGAAAGACGCGGTTTTCGCGAAGCAGCGAGTGCATGTTGTTTGAGGAAGCGCTTTCGGGCTGAGTCGTCCCGGGAGTTACAACGTTCGACACAAAGAAGATCCTCCGACTGCTGAAGCATGAAGCGGTGCACGCGATGGAGCGTAAGAGCTCGACAAGAGAAAGGTACGCTATGGCGCTGTGCGTGGGCAATCAAAGCTCTTGATTTCGCCCGCGGCGGCCGATAACCAAGAGGGCCCATGTCTAAATAGGATGAATGAGCGTACAAAGGCTTGGTCAAATGCATCGTAAGAAGCGCCGTAGTTTTGTTTCGAGCCTTGGGAGAAATAATGAGTAAGCTGAATCGTTGGTGGATTGCTCTTGCTGGTGTTGTCTTACAGATGGCGTTGGGAGCCGTCTACGCGTGGAGCGTGTTCCGGGCACCGCTGGCGAAGCAGTTTCACTGGACCATCTCGCAGGTAACCCTCACCTTCACGATCGCCATCATGGTACTTGGCTTTGCCTCGTTCTTCGGCGGACTCTGGCTGAAGCGGGTAGGTCCGCGAACGGTGGCGCTGACCGGAGGTACGCTCTACGGGTTGGGATTGTTTCTGGCCAGCTTCTCCAACCACGGACTCTACTGGCTCTATCTCTCTTATGGCGTCGTTGGCGGCATCGGGCTCGGTCTGGGGTATATTGTTCCGATCGCGGTCTTGCTCAAGTGGTTCCCTGATAAGCGCGGCCTGATGACCGGCATCGCCGTGGGCGGCTTCGGTGCAGGTGCACTCGTGACCGCGCCCGTCGCGACGCGGTTGATTGCAACAGTCGGCGTCTTGCAAACCTTTGCCTACCTCGGCATCGTTTTCCTGATCGTGTGCGTAGCTTCTGGTTTCTTCATGCAGAATCCTCCGGAAGGCTGGGCGCCCGAGGGTTGGACTCCGACCGCGAAGCAGAATGCGCAGGAGCATGCGCGTAGCTTCACGCTGGGCGAAGCTCTGAGGACCTGGCAGTGGTGGGCGTTGTGGCTGTTGCTGTTTCTGAATACCTCGGCGGGTATCTCGATCATCTCGCAGGAGGCCCCCATGTTTATGGAGTTTGCCAAGGTTGCGGCGATTGTCGCGGCCGGGATGGTAGGCATCGTGAGTATCGGCAACGCGTTGGGGCGCGTCTTCTGGGCCTGGGCTTCGGACTTCCTCGGGCGGCGCTGGACGTTTGCTGTCATGTATCTGCTGCAGATCGCGCTCTTCTGGTTCTTGCCAAGTCTTCATGTCGTCAGTGTGGTGACGGCAGTCAGCTTTGTAATTCTTATGTGCTACGGCGGCGGCTTCGGGACCATGCCGGCATTTGCGGCGGACTACTTCGGGCCTGCAAACGTAGGTTCCATCTACGGCTTGATGCTCACCGCGTGGGGTTTCGCAAGTGCGTTCGGGCCGTTGCTCATAGCGCACATGCGTCAGGCAAGCGGTAACTACACCACAGGTCTGCATGTCATCGCCGGCATCATGTTGCTCTCGGTAATCGTGCCTCTCGTGGTGCGGCCGCCAGCCAAGACGATAACCGCCTGATCGAAACAGCTTAGTGTCATTTTGGAACGAAGTGGCCCAGACTGGGTCTTCCTGTTGGTGGAAGACCCATACACTCTTGCCACCAACGAAGTCGTAGCGTAGAGTCGCGACATCGAGGCTCTACGCCAATGTTTGACCTGCTCCAAATGTCGCTGTGCTGGCCCACGGTGCACGGCCTGTCCGCGGTCGCATCGGCTCCGTCACCTCGCGACAAAAGATCGACGAGTTCTGGGTTTGACAACGGAAAGCCCGCGAGCGAGGCCAGGATCTAGGTGGACTTTTCATCAGGAGCGATGATCGGCTTCTTTCTGGGATTCGCCTTCGGTGTTGGCTGCGCTCTCGCCGTCATGTATTCGATCTACATGGGCGGATACCGGGCAGCGGTGAAGGAGATGCCCAGTCCGGAGCCCACAGAAAGATTGAAGCAGGCTATCTCGAAGGTGGAAGAAACAAAGCCGCAGCAACAGACGCACTGAACGGAGACCGCTGAGCTTCCGAGTGTTGTCAAAGCTTACGCGTGCAGTTGTTGGTGCCAGGTCCAGGCGCTGGTGATGATGTCGTCGAGCTGTGGGTGCTTGGGCGTCCAACCGAGATCGCGCTGAATGGCTTCTGAACTGGCCACGAGGACCGCCGGATCACCGGGACGCCGACGCTCGAGTACGACCGGGATGGGATGGCCGGTAACCCGACGGACGGAGTCAATCACCTGCTGTACGCTAAAACCGTGCCCGTTGCCGATGTTGTAGGTCACATGGCTTTTGGTCTCAAGGGCAGCGAGCGCAAGCAGGTGAGCGTCAGCAAGATCAGCCACGTGGATGTAATCCCGGATGCAGGTACCATCCGGCGTTGGATAATCATCGCCGTAGATACGGATCGACTCACGCCGCCCCAGGGCAACGTCGAGGATCAGCGGGATCAGGTGCGACTCGGGTTCGTGGTTTTCGCCATAGTTGGGGATGGCGCCGGCTACGTTGAAGTAGCGCAATGCGGCAAAGCGGAGGCCGTGTGCAGTCGCCTGCCAACGCATCATGTATTCGGAGAGTAGTTTCGATTCGCCGTACGGGTTTGTGGGAGAAAGCCTGGCGTCTTCAAGGATCGGTGTCTTCTCCGGTTCGCCGTAGCAAGCGGCAGTCGAGGAGAAGACGAGCCGCGTGTGGCCTGTCGCCTGCATCGCTTCGAGCAACGAAAGCGTGCCGGCGGTGTTGTTACGAAAGTAAAGCTCAGGAACTTTCATGGATTCGCCGGCCTCGATCAGGGCGGCGAAATGCATCACACCGTCAAACGGACCGGACAGAAGTGTTGATTGGAGGAGGTTCCGTTCGGCCAGAGAGCCGTCAATGACGGTTGCTCCTGCGGCAACGGCGGATCGCCGAGAGTGGCAGAAGTTGTCGAAGATGGTAACTCGATGGCCGGCCGCGAGCAGGATGCGGCTTACCGTGCCGCCGATGTACCCAGCTCCCCCAGTGATGAGGATGTTCATGTTGTTCCCCTTTTCGAACGTGCCAACTGAAACCTTTGGATAAACCCTGCAACGAATGTATTAGCGCCGGACCCCGTTTGGGCGACGCGGATAAGGTGCTTAGCCGACTATAAAGGGTTCACGGAGTTTTGCCGATGGCAGCACTAGGCAGAACTCGGGAACCGAGCTCGATACTCTTGTCGGCTCGGGAAGAACAAGGAGACGTTATTGTTTTGATATCGTCCTAGGAATGGCTAAACTGGGGTATGAATGAAGTTCTTGCTCGATTCCTTCTGCCGCCAGCTCGTCATGTTTAGCTTGCACTGTCCTTGTCCAGGACAGATATGAGAGGGAGGGAAGCCTCTCGCCCTGGAAACTTCATTGTGATTGCCTCGCGGGCTGTGGGGCGTCTCAGCTAAAGGATTTCGTACAATGGCAAAACCTCTCCGCAGCGCGAACCCGAATCCGCAGGATCTCCAGTTCACCCATTTCGGGGTGCTGAATACGGGTGGCCAAAGCAAGAGCTCCATGGTTACTTCAATCACGATCAACGTAGTGGTGGCATTGATCGCGGTTATCATCAGCGCGGCCGCTGTGAAGGCAAAGATTGCTGACGACAAGCTGAAGGAACTGACGTTCGTCACGGTGAAGCCTCTGCCGAAGCCTCCACCGCCCAAGATCATTCCTCCGAAGCCGGTGCCCAGGCCGCCTGAGATCAAGCCTGTTGAACCCAAGATCGAGCTGCCGAAGGTGACGCCTCCAGTAGTGCCAAAACCCATGCCGGTCGCGCAACCGAAGCCTCTCCCCGTGGTGACCCCGGCTGCGCCGAAGGTAGTGGTTGCGGCCGCCGCGCCGAAGCCGATGGAGGTTCACCTTGGCCAGTCAGCGTCCGTAGTGAACCACGACGCTCACCCAGCAGCGGTCTCGCTGGGGCAGGTTAATAATCCGATTGCAGCTTCGAATCGTCCAGCGACAGCGTCGGTCAACCTGGGAAACTCCGGGATGGCGGGAATGCCCCCAGGGTCGGGACGCGGACCGAATTCAACTGCAGTAAATCTCGGATCAGGTCAGCCAAGCGGCAGTCTCTCGGGAGGTGGATCGAGAGCCATCGCAGGCGTTAAGCTTGGTGTCACCGGTGGAACTCCGGGCGGCACCGGCAACGGGGTTGGCGTACGCCCGGCACAGGTCTCGCTGGGTCAGGCTCCACCTCCGCCGCCAGCGCGTTCGGTGAATCTGGAGCATCCTCCGGCGCGGACGGGGCCACAGGTCCTTTACAAACCAAAGCCGGAGTACACTCCCGCAGCCACGGCGGCGAAGGTGGAGGGCGTGGTTTCAGTCAAGATTCGGGTCGCCGCAAACGGCGCAGTTACGGTTCTGGGTGTGACCAACGGATTGGGTTATGGACTGGATCAGTCGGCAGTACGTGCCGTGCAGGGGACTCGCTTCAAACCAGCAGTGGACACGAGTGGGAATCCCACCGACTGGGAAGGTGTCGTGAACATTTCATTCCAGATGGCTGCATAAGCCGGAACGGGTAAGGACAGGAATTGGGGCGGTCTACGGACTCGCCTGTCACCACCGGATATGCGGCCAAAGCCGAAGCCGGAAGCAAGAAAGAATTCGAGGAGTTGTACAACATGATCGTAAGGACACAGACCATCGCCGGAATGACACTTGCTCTCCTGGTGGCTTCGGCCATGCCCGGCCACGCCGCGGGCATCGACCTCTTCAAGAAGAAAAAGGAAGAGGTACAGGGAAAGAAGCTGACGCCGGCTCAGAGTGCGCTGATCGATAAGGCAATCGTCCGTGAACGGCAAGTGATCAAGGTCGTCAAAGAGCGCGCTCCGCTGGTTGAAACCTACATCCAGAACATGAAACCTGATCCGGTGATGCGGCAGGTTCCGGAGTCGGACGAGCACTTCCTCGGACGCGTCGAGTTCGGCCGGATCATTGGCGACAATCCCTACCAAGAAGGTCCAAAAGCTGGAGCGAAGCCGACAACGTTGGGCCGGTTCAAGAACTCTCTCAGCTTCCTGAACGGCGTCGGGGGGTCACTTCATCTGCAGTTCCATGAGGCAGGCTTTGTGCAGATGCTGCTGATGGACTCGAACAGCTTCGATCGACAGCATTACAACTTCTTCTTCGTACGCAACGATTTTCTCGGCAATACACCGACGGCGGTGTTCGACGTAACGCCGGCGGCGAAGAGTGACCGGGGCCGCTTCTTTGGACGAATCTGGATTGAGACACGCAACGGCAACGTGGTCCGCTTCAATGGTGACTTCGCGGGTTCCGAAAAGGACTATCAAGAGTTCTTCCACTTCGACAGCTGGCGAACCAACGTGCAGCCAGATCTCTGGCTGCCGACAAGCTTTTACGTTGAAGAGAGCGATCCCAAGAGTCAGACGAGCACCCTGAAGTTCAAAGCGATCAACCACGTCTGGGGCTATGTGCTGAAGGTTCCCGACACCAACGCGCAGCAGACGTCCATGGACGTTGTAGGCGCACAAGACGTATCAAGCGAGGCTCAGGATGTGAGTCCGCTGGGTGCGGAGCGGGCGTTTGTGAAGCAGGCCGAGGATAACGTCGTCGAACGCCTCTTTCAGGCTGGACTGCTCGATGCGCCAAGCGACTTTGACAAGACGCTTGAGGCGCTGGCGAACAACATCCTCGCCTATAACAACATTGCCGTCAGCAGCCCGATCCATGTTCGGACCTTGCTTACGGAACCCTTGGAGTCGCTCGCGATCGGCAACACGATCATTCTGTCAAAGAGCCTGATCGACACTACGGCGGTCGTGACCCAGGACGGCGCGCAGCAAATGGGAAATCTGAACGCGCTTCTCGCCTTCCAACTCGCGCACATCGTCTCTGGCCACAAGTTGGACACGAAGTACGCGTTCAACGATCGGCTACTCTTCCCCGACAACTCCGCCTTCAAGAAGATCCCAATGCACCATACGGATGCGGATAACGCGGAAGCCGCGAAGAAGGCCGTCGATCTGCTGAACGCGAAGGAACTGGTGGATGGTCAGAGGTACTTCGGGCTTTATCTGCAGCAGCTCCAGCAACGGGTCAAGGCGCTGAAGGCTCTGAACGATCCTATGATCGGCGACGGGCTGGTGAAGGGCGCGAACGATACCTCGTTCTGGATGGCTTCACTGATGCCCAAGGCGGAGAAGCTGGATGTGAAGAACCTGAAGCAGCAGGCAGCGGAACCACTCTCGGCCTTCCTGCGTTTCGATCCTTGGACAGATCAGGTCATCACCCTGCACACCGCCTACGAGCCTTTGCTCAGTGCGAGCGACAAGATGCCGTTTGAGGTCACGCCGGTTTACATCAAGCTGTCGTACTACAAGCCACCCACTGAAGTAGCTCCTCCGGCAGCGGTGGATCCGAATGCGGCGCCTCCGGCAGCTACGGCCGCTCCAGCGCCGGGTACGCCCTCTGATCCGAATGCGGCTCCGGCGACTGCCCCTGCAGGGCCGCCGGCCCAGGACCAGGCGACTCCGGCACCCGCACCTGCACCCCAGGGCGGCGACCAGCGATAAGCACAGTCGTCGGCTTCTCGTGTCGGAATTGAGGACGTCTCTCCAGAATCTGACTTGGACAATCTCAATTCCGACAAGAGACGATGAGCAAGAGCCATGAAGCTCCGACCAGCAGCCTGGCCTTCATGGCGATACCTCGACTCTATAGCGCTCCGATTGCAGAGATCATATCCTTATGTAAAGCCCGATAACTCTTGGTCGAGGTTCGATCCTTCACCAAGTACCTAATTGTTACAACGCTACGTCATACATGTTGTGCTTCTCTGCCCGTGAAGAGCAGCTTCATAGTACGGTAGGCCTGAAGTTCGGATGATCGACGCGGCGATCTAGACCTCGCATCGCTTATAGCACTCGAACTCGACCCTGATGTTGTAAGTGCAGGGATGATGTTGAATTTTCACGGATCGTCCGAGGCGAAGGCATTCCCAAGGCTCCGGGAAGACCTGAATCATCCTGGGATGGTCAATACTGGAGATTTCGGTTGATGAAAACCTCGTTGTTCAGCCTATTCTTACTTGTGTTTTTAGGTTCTCTTCAGGGGCAGGCTACTCCCACCGCAAGCAAAACTTTCGATTTGCAAGCGGGCGGGAGCTTTGTTCTTGATCATAGCGACTACGGAACCAGAGAGTATCGGGGTGGTGGGGTCTATGCGACCCTTGACTTTACTCCGCATTTCGGCGCCGAGATCGACTATCGCCAGGCGAACGCGCCGTCTAGTGCTCAGTACGAGCGCACCTACGAGATCGGCGGTCGGTATCACCGAACCTATGGTCCGTTTTCACCCTATGCGAAGGCAATGTACGGCCGGGGCGTCTTCAACTATGTTTATAACGGTTCAGTAGTCGCCAACCTTGCCTATAACGAGTTCGCCTTTGGTGGTGGCGTCGACTACTCTGTCCTCAGATGGCTCAATGTTCGTGCGGACTATGAGTATCAGGACTGGTTCAGTTTCCCCCCCAGTGGTCTCACACCTCAGGTGGTCACCCTCGGCGTCGCCTACCACTTCCCAGGTGGACTAGGAAAGGGCCAGCGCTTTCGCTAAGCGCTGGCCCTTTCACATTTAGATTGGCCTAGCCAGATTAGAAGTGGTAAGCGATGCCGATGGCCGGCATGCTGGAGATCTCGTAGCGGTTCGTATTGAAGTTCGAGACAAACTGCGGCGCCTTATAGATCAGTCCGTGATACTGCAGGCGGATGTCGAAGCTTGGACTGATCTCATACGCAAGTCCGCCGCCAACCATGGCTGCAATCCGGGTATTCGAGCTTGCATCAAGCGTCGCGGTGCCTTCCTGAATGGGTGTGAAGAAGACGCCGCCGACTCCTGCTTCCACAAATGGATTGAAGTTCTTGAAAGTCAGGCCATAGACATAGCCCGCTGTGAATTCCTGTTGGCGCGTGTGAATGGGGATCGGTGTTTTGGCGAACGATGGATCGTTGAAGAAATTCGTGTTCTGAAGCCAGGAGTAGTTTGCCTCGAGAGCGCTGCGGGGAGTAAGCAGATAACGATAGCTCAGCAGGACTCCGCCGGAATTGGATGGTTCCAGGGCGATGCCGTTCCCGTGAACGGTTGGTCCGATCAAATCGACGCCGCTGATGCTGATGTCCTGCCGGCTCTCCTGCGCGTACACGGCGGTCGTCGACAGCACGAGCGCGCCTAACAAAATCGTCTTCTTCATTCTTTGCCAAGCCCTCTCAAGATCACGCGATTCAACCTCTTTGACTCTCTTGGAGTTCCATTGGTTATGGAGGGAAAGGGGTGAATTCGCTCTAGGTAATTGTACCCGCTGGCGAGGAACGGAGTTGTTTTAGAGCGGAAAAAGGCCGGAGCGCGCAATCGCGCTCCGGCACCGAGTCCAATCCTGCTGCATCAATTAGAGGGAGGAGGTGGTGGAGGAGGAGCTTGATCGCCCTGCTGATGCTCTTCGCGACGCTCGCGCATCTGCGCCTGCATGGCGTCGAACTTCGTCTTCTGGTCGTCGTTGAGAACGGCGCGAATATTCGTCTGCTCCGTCTGGTGGATCGACATCATCCTGGAGCGCTTGTCCGCCGGCGCCGTGGTGCTGTCGCTGCGCAATGACTCCATCTGCTGGTGGGACGAAGTCTGGATAGCCTTCACCTGGGTGACCTGATCGGGAGTAAGGTTGAGGGCTTTGGTGAGGTGTTCAAGCTGGTGCTCTTCGCCACCACGTCCATGCCAGCCGCTCTGTGGCGGCTGCTGGGTTGCCGGCGGCGCGGGGGCAGTGTCCTGCGCGAGCATCGGCACGGCGGCTAGGCCGGCGGTGCACGCGAAGGTGATAAGGGCGCGGCGTATCGTGTTACCGTTCGCAGAAATCATAGGTATATCTCACTTTCAGGTTCCATGAACTGGATGCTTCAGCCACGACTCCCGGGTGCACACCGGTCATTCGTCTACAGGGTACAGACGACGATCCAGCAAAAATGTTCCGGTAGGAAGCTTCTTTTCAAGAAGCTTGAAAGCGGTACGGGTCGCCGTGGGCAGCCGCATACGCTTCAACCACCTTCAGGAAGGCGACGGCCGCGTGCGACAGCGTCGCTTGCCTGCGATACACCAGGCGCAGCTTGCGCTCAATCTGGAGTTCCTTGATCGGGATGCGGACCAGCGACCCGGCGGCAATCTCATTCTGCACCGTGAGGCCGGGAACGAGCGCGACGCCATTGCCCATCTGGACGAAACGTTTGATCGCATCAAGCGATGGAAGCTCAACCGTCATATTGAGCGGAGTGCGATGACGCCGGAAGGCCTGGATGACCTTCTGGCGCTGCGGAGATGGAATATTGTGCGCGACGAAGTTCTGTGTGCCCAGCTGGCGGATCGAAACCTCTGTCGAGCAAGCGAGCGGGTGGCTGGGATTTGCAATCAGAGAGAGTTCATCGCGGTAGACAACAACGGATTGCACCTGCGGATCGTCTGGCTTAAACGAAAGCACGCCGATTTCAACAGAGTGCATCAGGACCTCGTCGGAGATGCGACTGGCAAGGGCGCGCTGCACGGCAACCTTGATCTGCGGATTCTGGCGGCGATACTCGTCGAGCAGAGGCAACAGGTAAAGGCATGTGTACTCGTTGGCAGCCAGGTCAAGCCGTCCCCGGTGAAGTTCGCGAAGCTCGGTGAGGGCGCCGGCGGCTTCGTTGCGCAGGTTGAGCAGTTTGACCGCATAGTCGCGAAGTACCCCGCCGGCGTCCGTGAGCGAGCCGTCGCGAGCCGAACGTTCGAAGAGCACCTCGCCGAGTTCGGCTTCGAGCTTGGCAACGGCTTGCGAAACCGCTGGCTGCGTGCGATGCAGGCGTGCTGCGGCGCGCGAGAAGCTGCGTTCTTCAGCGACCGCCAGAAAGGTTTCGAGTTGGAAGAGGTCCATGCGCCGGTTCCTTGAAGTGCGTCTGCAGGTTTATCATCGGCAGCGTGAGCAATGAGCGCCGCCGGCCGTATCGTGGAGTGGTTCCGCTCAATAGCTCGATTAGAAATGATGATACTCGTTCTCGACAGCATAAGGTTTGGTTATGATAGGTGTCATTGAGAGAGCCTGGCCTATGTCCCCGGAAAATGATGTTACGGATCAAATAGTCTTCTTCGATACCACGCTGCGCGATGGCGAGCAGAGCCCCGGATGCACCATGCATCATGCCGAGAAGCTGCGCATGGCGCATCAGCTTGCTGCGCTCGGCGTCGACGTTCTGGAAGCAGGTTTTGCCATCGCCTCCGACGGCGATCTCGAGTCCATCCGCGCCATCGCTCGCGAGGTGCGCGGGCCAAGGATCACCTCGCTGGCGCGTTGCAAGCGCGAAGATATCGAGGCGGCTGCGCGCGCGGTTGAACCGGCACCTGTGAACCGCATTCACGTATTCCTGGCAACCAGCGACTTGCACCTCGAAGCAAAGCTCCGGATCACCCGCGAGCAGGCGCTCGAGCAGGCGGCGCAGTCGGTAGAGCTCGCGAACCGGTATACGGATAATGTGGAGTTTTCAGCCGAAGATGCGACTCGTTCCGACCCTGATTTCCTGGTGCGGATGGTGACCACCGCGGTCAAAGCCGGTGCAACGACCATCAACCTGCCGGACACGGTCGGATACACAACTCCCGACGAATATAAGGCCCTGTTCCAGAGAATGAAACGCGAGATCCCGGGCGCGGAGAAGATCATCTTTTCGACACACTGCCATAACGACCTCGGCATGGCGGTTGCGAACTCGCTCGCGGGCATCGAAGGTGGCGCGCGACAGGTGGAGTGCACGATCAATGGAATCGGCGAGCGTGCGGGTAATGCCGCCCTCGAAGAGATCGCGGCGGCGCTTGCCACCCGGTGCGACAAGTTTCCCTACAGGAACAACATCGTCATGCAACAGCTCTATCCTGCAAGCCGACTGCTGGGCGAGCTGATCAGCTTCGGGTGCTCGCCGAACAAGGCGGTTGTTGGGGCGAATGCGTTTGCGCATGAGAGTGGAATCCATCAGCACGGCGTGCTCGCAAATCCCCTGACCTACGAGATCATGACGCCCGAGAGCGTAGGCGTTTCATCAACCAACCTCGTGCTCGGCAAGCATAGCGGGAGGCGCCTGCTCGAACAGAGACTGCGCGAGCTTGGGCATCCGCTGAACCGGACCGAACTGGACGCAGTTTATGAACGTTTTACCGCGCTCGCCGATCGCAAAAAATCGATCTATGACCAGGATCTCATCGGTTTGTTGCGCGAAGATCATAATGCCGTTTCGGCCTGAACTTGAGGATTGATTAATCATGAAGTTGAAGATTGCAGTACTGGCAGGCGATGGCATCGGACCGGAAGTGACGAACGAGGCAACCTCCATTCTGCGTGCGGTCGCAGAGCTGGGTGGCCACGAGTTTACGTTCGTGCCCGGTCTGATAGGCGGCGTGGCGATTACCGAGACCGGCTCGCCCCTGCCGACGGCGACGCTGGACCTGTCGCTCGAGTCGGATGCGGTCTTTCTTGGTGCGGTCGGCGACCCGAAGTTCGGCGCACTGCCGCCTGACAAGCGGCCGGAAGCTGGCCTGCTGCAGATCCGCCAGGCACTGGGTGGATTTGCGAACCTGCGGCCTTCGATCGCATACGCGGCCCTGTCCGGCAACTCGCCGCTACGGCCCGAAGTGACGGACGGAGCGGACATCCTGTTCGTGCGCGAGCTGCTCGGCGGTCTCTACTTTGGGGCGCCGCGCTGGTGGGATAAGGCGAGTAGCGCCAACGGCGGGGGCGAAGCCATCAACACCATGCGCTACACCCGCGACGAGGTTGTCCGCGTCGCGCGCGTTGCGTTCGAGCTTGCCGGGAAGCGACGGAAGAAAGTCACCAGCGTCGATAAAGCCAATGTTCTTGAAGTCTCACAGCTATGGCGTGCGACAGTGACCGAAATCGCGAAAGAGTATCCAGGCGTGACACTCGAGCACCAGCTAGTCGACTCGATGGCAATGCACCTGATGAATATTCCGCGGAACTTTGACGTCGTACTCACCGAAAACCTTTTTGGTGACATTCTGTCCGATGAGGCTGCCGTCATTACGGGATCGCTCGGTATGCTGCCCTCGGCAACGATCGGCGGAGCCGTAAATCTGTATGAACCGGTCCACGGGTCGGCACCGGATATCGCAGGCACCGGCAAAGCCAATCCGCTGGGCGCCATCCTCACCGCGGCCATGGTGCTTCGGCATTCCGCGCATCTGGAGGCTGAAGCCGCGGCGATTGAGGCAGCGGTGCAGCATGTGTTGAGCGAGGGGTATAGGACAGCTGATCTGGCGCGAGTGTCACCAGGTGCGACAGCGGCTACAGCACAGCCGGTTGTTTCAACCCGCGAGATGGGCAAGCGGGTGCAGCAGGCGCTCACCGAAGCGACCGATCGGCGACAGTCGATGCATGCGGTGTAACGATGATGAACTTCTCTCCCAGAACGAGGTATCTGCTCGTGTCCGCCGCAGTTATTGTGGCAAGCCTTGCAAAGCTTGCGATGGGCACACGACCGTTGATCGTCGGCGTGGCGCTCATCACCTTTCTGATCGCAGGCAACGGGGCTGTGTGGCTTTCGGGATCGAAGGCACGCGCAATGCGGCGCCAGCAAAAAAGAGATTACTACGCGGGATGAGGATGATTTGGATGACTTTCATGAGCTCGACGGCTTTCAGATCGCGATGGTTGGGCCGGGTAGTAGTTCTCGCCTCTGCTGCTTTCCTGTACGCCGGCACGGTGCGCGCGCAACTGGTTCCGGAACCTCCGCTCGAACAGCACAAGATTAAACGTCAGAAGAATCGGGGCAGCGATCTGGAGTGGATGTGGCAGTATGGGCCTCCGCCTGAGGGTGGACGCGAACACGATCTCATCATGGACCCGAACTTCGAGCCCTTCCTGCATCAGTACTTCACGGCGCCGCAGACCTTCTGGGGGCCGCAGAACGGCGACCCGAAAGACCCGAATCACAAGTCACTCGCAGACTCCGCGTATGACTTTCTTTCGGTGCCTGGCGTCGTGATCGCGGACCAGAATCGATACATTACGGCCACCGGATGCGTCTTCCATTTCTGCCCGTCGCGAGGGCTTCTCTTTGCCGACCTGGATGGCAAGAATCCGCTCGTAGCGTTCGCGGCCATTCAGTGGATCAAGAGCAATCACACGACAAGTGACCCGGATGCGGAGTATACGTTATGGGTCTTTCCGGATCAGGTTCCGGGAACGCCGCAGGAGCCAACCCATCTGCCTCCGCCCCTGGTGCATTCTTTGGTGCGCTGGATGAAGACGCCAATGGCCGGCTCGAGCATCGTGCAAAAGGTAACCGCGGCGATCCTGGTGTATCCGGATGGATCACCGCATCAGATCCCTGTTCCATCGGAAGGTTTGAAATGAGCGCAAAGACACTGTTCGAGAAAGTTTGGGAGCAGCACATCGTAGTCGAACCAGCGGGCGAACCGTCAATTCTCTACATCGATCTGCATCTTGTGCATGAAGTTACAAGTCCGCAGGCGTTTGACGGGCTGCGAATGGCAGGCCGCAAGCTGCGGCGGCCGGACCGTACCGTTGCAACAATCGACCACAATGTACCAACCTCCTCTGTTCAGGATCGGTTACATATCCTGGATCCGATCGCCGGAAAGCAAATAGAAGCCCTGCGAAAAAACTGCGCCGACTTCAACGTCGAGCTCTACGACGTGCAGTCGCCGGAGCAGGGAATCGTGCACATCATCGGGCCGGAGCTCGGATTGACGAAGCCGGGTATGACCATCGTGTGTGGCGACTCGCACACGAGCACCCACGGAGCCTTCGGTGCTTTGGCCTTCGGCATTGGTACGAGCGAGGTGGAGCACGTGATGGCCACGCAGACGCTGCCGCAGGACAAGCCTAAAACCTTTCGCATCTGTGTCGATGGCAAGCTGCCGCACGGCGTAACTGCCAAAGATGTTGTGCTGCACATCATCGGCGAGATCGGCACCGCGGGAGCAACCGGCTATGTGGTCGAGTACGCCGGCTCGGCCATTCGCGGCTTGTCGATGGAAGGCCGCATGACGATCTGCAACATGAGCATCGAGGCGGGTGCCCGCGCTGGCATGATCGCTCCGGACGAGACCACCTTCGCTTATCTTAGAGGCCGAAAGTTTTCGCCAAAAGGTTCGTCATGGGATGAGGCTGTCGCGCACTGGTCCACGCTGGTTACGGACGCGGGCGCAACCTTCGATCGTGAGCTGCACATCGACGCCGAGAAGCTGACTCCCACCGTAACCTGGGGGACCTCCCCGGGCATGGTCACCGGGATTGACTCGACCGTGCCAGTGCTCTCTGAAAGTGCGAGCGAGGCGGACGTAAAAGGGTTTGAACGGGCACTCGAATACATGGACCTGAAGCCTGGGACGCCGATGCAGGAGATTGCCATTGACCGCGTCTTCATCGGATCCTGCACCAACGCCCGCATTGAAGATCTCCGTGCGGCGGCCAAGCTGGTGCGCGGATATCAGGTCGCGACATCCGTAAAAGCGATGGTTGTTCCAGGTTCGCAACATGTGAAGGCGCAGGCTGAGCTGGAGGGTCTGGACTCGGTCTTCAAGGCCGCCGGCTTTGATTGGCGTGAGCCCGGGTGCAGTATGTGCCTCGGGATGAATCCGGATATTCTCGAGCCCGGCGAACGATGCGCTTCAACCTCCAACAGAAACTTCGAAGGACGCCAGGGACGTGGCGGACGCACCCATCTGGTAAGCCCGGTGATGGCTGCCGCCGCGGCAATCACAGGTCACCTGACTGATGTGCGGACGTGGGAGTTCAAGGATTGCCAGTAAGGCAGAGCTGGTAGGTCCAGCAAGAAACGCGAGGGATTATGCAGGCTATCAATGTATTGAGTTCGACGGCGGCACCACTCGATATCTCGAATATCGATACCGACCAGATTATTCCGAAACAGTTCTTGAAGAGAGTCGAGCGCACAGGCTACGGTGAGTTCCTTTTCTTCGATTGGCGGCGCATTCAAGATGGTCCAGATGCCGGCAAACCCGATGCATCGTTCGCGCTGAACAAGCCGGAGTATGCGGGCGCGAAAATCCTGATCGCGGGTAAGAATTTCGGCTGTGGCAGCTCACGCGAACATGCGGCCTGGGCTCTGACCGACTTCGGCTTTCTATCAGTGATTGCCCCAAGCTTCGCCGACATCTTCTTCTCAAACGCGGGCAAAAACGGCATGATTCTGGTGCGGCTCTCGGAAACAGATGTTGATCTCTTGACCCATCGCTCGATGGCGCGGCCGGAGCACACCATTACGATCAATCTCGAAGAGCAGATGATTACGGATGACGAAGGCTTCTCCGCCTCGTTCGAGATCGATCCATTTCGCAAATACTGCTTGCTCAACGGACTCGATGACATAGGCCTGACGCTGCGGCATGAAGCCGAGCTGGATGCATTCGAGCAGAAGCACAATGCGGAGTTCTGGCTCGAGCCGCGGGTCCATAGCGCAGCGTAGTTGCAGGGAAGAACGCCTACGAAAGGAGGGACGATGTCGAAGGGGAAAATCGAACGGCGCGCGGTGCTGCATTCATTCGTCTCGCTTTCATTGGCATCTCTTATGCCGTCTGGCGCCTTCGCGCTGATGAATGATCCGGATCTTCACCGGCCGCTGCCGGCGCGGGCGCATGGCGAACTCGACATCCATCACATCGATACCGGACGAGGAAACTGCGCGCTGATTGTCGGACCGGACGGGACCGCAATGATGATCGATGCCGGCAATGCAGACGTGAAGACTGATACCTCGGGTGAGCCGCGCCCGAACAGCTCGCATAGGCCAGGCGAGTGGATGGGCCGTTATGCGCTGCGGCAGGTACCGAGCGGCAGGCTCGAATATCTGGTCGTCACGCACCTGCATACCGACCACATGGGTGGTGTCGCAGATGTTGATGCGTTGATCCCGATCAAGACCTTGATCGACCGCGGGTTCCCGGACTACGGCCACGCGCAGCCGCCGATCTCGCCCGACACCGACACCTATCTCGCTTATTTGAGGGCAAGGCAGGCGCAGGGGCGGGCCGTAGATAAGGTGATCGTTGGCTCAGAACGGCAGATCCAGCTACCCGGGCTGAAGCTGCGGTCGATCGCGGCAAACGGTTATGTCTGGACCGGTACAGGAGAGGCTTCGGAGACGCATTTGCCCGACCTTCGCTCGCTTCCGGCAACAAACCGTCCAGGCGAGAATGTTTTCTCGCAGGCGGTGCGGCTGACCTATGGCAAGTTTAGCTACTGGAACGGCGGCGACCTGTGCTGCGATACCGAAGACGATCGTCTGCCTTGGTGGGATACAGAGTCGCCCGCCGTCCGCGTGGCGGGCCGCACCGAAGTCGCGACCGCCGACCACCACGGCTACTTCGACGCGTGCGGGCCGGCGTATGTGCGTTCGCTTGACGCGCAGGCCTACGTCGTTCAAGCCTGGGACATCGGCCATCCCGGACCGGCGCCGATGCAGCGCATGGTGGGCGATTGGCCAGGACGCAAGCTGCACGACGTTTTCGTAACGGACCTGCTGCCGGCCAACGCGCTGATGAATCGGCGTTTTGCGCCGAAGCTCAAAAGTCAAAGCGGGCACGTCGTCATTCGAGTCGCAAACGGTGGCGACAGCTACAGGATCTTTGTTGTGGACAGCAGCCAGGAAGTCGGGGACGTCACCGCGGTCTTCGGACCGTATCAGTGTCGCGGCTAGCTGCAATTTTGATGGATGGAAGAAGGGAACCTACACAGTGGCAAACGAAGTAGATCCAAAGAGAAATTCAGCCGCACTGACCGAAGGCCCAAGCCGGGCCGCAGCCCGCGCGATGCTGCGTTCCATCGGCTTCAGCAAAGAAGACCTTCATAAACCGATCATCGGCGTGGCCAACACCTGGACCGAGATCGGCCCGTGCAACTTTCATTTGCGCGACGTCGCCGCAGCCGTGAAGCAGGGTATCCGTGAGGCCGGTGGAACGCCGATGGAGTTCAACACCGTGACCATCTCTGACGGCATCACCATGGGCACCCAGGGCATGAAGGCTTCGCTGATCTCGCGCGAGGTCATTGCGGATTCGATCGAACTGGTGGCTCGCGGCAATCTCTTCGACGGCATCGTCTGCATCGCGGGCTGCGATAAAAACATGCCGGGAGCCGTCATGGCGCTGGCTCGGCTGGACATCCCCGGCATGATGCTCTACGGCGGCAGCATCGCGCCTGGACAACTGAAGCAGGCCGATGGAAGCAACAAGGATGTCACGATCCTGCATGTCTTCGAGGCGATCGGGTCGCACTCCGCGGGTAAGATCAACGACGCACAACTGGAGGCGGTCGAGGCAGTCGCCTGTCCTGGCCCAGGCGCATGCGGCGGACAATTTACAGCGAACACCATGGCCATGGCGGGCGAGTTCCTCGGCATCTCACCCATGCTCCTGACCGGCGTACCCGCGATGGCCAGGGATAAGGCTAGCGCAAGCCGTGAGGCAGGTCGCATGGTCATGGATCTCGTGCGCAAGGGCGTTCGCCCGAGTTCGATTCTGACGCGGGCCGCGCTTGAGAATGCGATTGCAGCCGTCTGTGCTTCGGGTGGATCGACCAATGCCGTGCTGCACTTGATTGCGATCGCCCGCGAGCTTGGCATTCCTCTCGATATCAAAGACTTCGATGAAATCTCAGAGCGTACTCCGTTCATCTGCGATCTCTCGCCAGGTGGCAAGTACGTTGCGAAGGACTACCAGGATGCGGGCGGCTCGCGCGTGCTTGCCCATCGCCTGAAGGAACGCGGCCAGCTGCAGGATGGCCCCACCGTTTCAGGCAAGACCATCTTTGAAGAAGCCGATGCGGCCGTAGAGGCTCCAGGTCAGCCGGTGATTCATGCCTGGGCAAGCCCACTCAAGGCTACGGGGGGTCTGGTGATCATGCACGGCAACCTGTCGCCCGAAGGCTCAGTCATCAAAGTTGCCGGACACGAGCGCATTCATCACCAGGGCCCCGCGCGCGTCTTCGACTCCGAGGATGCATGCTTCGCCGCAGTCGAAGCCGGCAAGATTAATCCAAACGACATCCTGGTCATCCGCTATGAAGGACCGAAAGGCGGCCCGGGCATGCGCGAGATGCTCGCAGTCACCGGCGCCATCAAGGGCATTCCGGAGCTTTCTGATAACGTGGCGTTGATCACCGATGGCCGCTTCTCAGGAGCCACTCGTGGCTTGATGTGCGGCCACGTAGCGCCAGAGGCGTTCCTTGGTGGACCGATCGCCGTGGTGCACGAGGGAGACCTGATCACCTTCGACATCCCCAACCGCCAACTGCGCTTGGAGATCTCGGACGAAGAATTGGCTGCAAGGCTAAAAACGTGGAAGGCTCCCGAACCGCGCTTCAAGCGTGGTGTCTTCGCAAAGTACGCGGCCAGTGTGAGCAGTGCAAGTGAAGGGGCTGTTACGACTTAGTTGTTCGTCGTGGAATGGAGAGTGTAATGAGTGAACATCCGACATTGACTGGCGCTGAGATTCTCTGGGCCACGCTTGTAGGCGAGGGCGTGACCACCGTCTTTGGTTATCCCGGTGGCGCCATCCTGCCCATCTACGATGCGCTGCGCAAATTTCCTATTCATCATGTGCTGGTGCGTCATGAGCAAGGCGCGTCGCACATGGCCGATGGCTACGCGCGTGCGAGCGGCCGCGTCGGGGTGTGCATGGCGACCAGCGGCCCGGGCGCCACGAACCTCGTTACCGGCATCGCCACGGCCATGCTCGACTCAATCCCGGTCGTCGCGATCACGGGTCAGGTCTCCTCGAAGGTGCTCGGTTCGGACGCGTTTCAGGAGGTCGATATCACCGGCATCACCTTGCCGATTACCAAGCATAACTTCCTCGTCACGCGCGCCGAAGACATCGCGCCAACCGTGCGCCTCGCGTTCCAGATTGCGACCAGCGGCCGGCCCGGTCCGGTGTTGATCGATATCACCAAGGATGCACAGCAGGCGACCTCCGTCTTCGACTTCGAAATGTCGAAGCCGCGCGCAGCCAGGCCGCACCCTATGCATCCGATCGACGGGCCCGATGCTTCAGCGCTCGAGGCCGCGATCGCATTGATCCTCGAGGCCAGGCGCCCGGTCATACTCGCGGGACACGGCATCACGCAGTCGGGTGCAGAACGCGAAGTGCTCTCGTTTGCAGAACAATTACAGATCCCGATCGCGAGTACGCTCCTCGGGTTGGGAGGCGTGCCGGCAGCCCATCCTCTGTCGCTCGGAATGATGGGCATGCACGGTGAATCGTGGGTGAATGAGGCCATCCAGAACGCGGATCTGTTGCTTGCCTTCGGCATGCGCTTCGACGATCGCGTCACGGGGAACCTCGCGCACTATGCCCCGAACGCAAAAAAAATCCACGTGGAGATCGACCCCAGCGAGATCTCAAAGAACGTGAAGGTGGATGTTGCGCTGGTGGGTGATCTGCGCCAGGTGTTGGGCCAGTTGATGCCGATGCTCGACGAGCATGCAAGGCCACGCTCCGAGTGGCTTCATCAGATTGAATCGAGTAAAGGAACCGCAGCAGTAAGAGATATCCAGAACCTTCCGGATGACGGCCATCTCTATGCCGCGCACGTCATTCACGATATCTGGCGCGAGGCTGTGGCATCCGGCCGCGAGAAAGAAACTATTATCGTTACAGATGTCGGCCAGCACCAGATGTGGGAGGCGCAATATTTCAAACACGAGTCTCCGCGCAGCCTGGTGACGAGCGGCGGCCTGGGCACAATGGGCTTTGCGCTGCCCGCGGCAATCGGTGCAAAAGCTGCCTGCCCGGAAAAAGACGTCTGGGTGATCGCCGGAGATGGCGGCTTCCAGATGACCGCTTCCGAACTCTCCACCATCATGCAGGAAGGCCTCGCGATCAACATCGCCGTGATCAACAACGGCTTTCTCGGCATGGTGCGGCAATGGCAGGAGACCTTCTACGAGAAGAACTATTCCGCCTCACCCATACTCTCGCCGGACTTCGTCATGCTCGCCGCAGCGCACGGCATCGCGGGCGCCAAGGTGACCGTCCGTAAAGACGTTATGCCGACTGTAACCAGAGCTCGGACCAGCGGCAAGCCCTTCCTCATCGAATTCCAGGTAGAAAAGGAAGACGGTGTCTACCCCATGATCGCTCCAGGCGCCGCGCTGCACGACATGGTGCGACGTCCGGTAAAGGATCCGCTCTTGGAGACGGCTGACGACGCGTAGCGGAGATGTCACCGCGGCTCTTCGCAGGTGCACGCGGATCAGAAATGAACATGATTTGAAAGGTCTTGATGCTTCATACGTTTGTAGCTTTAGTGCAGGACAAGCCTGGAGTCCTGACTCGGGTTGCCTCCCTTTTCCGGCGCCTCAACATCAACATCGTCTCGCTCACCGTGGGCGAGAGTGAACGCGCCGACACCTCGCGCATGACCATCGTCTGCGAGGCACCCGAGCACTCTGCCCATCGCATCCGCGCATCACTGTATAAGCTCGAAATCACCGTCGACGTCGACGAAGTAGGCCGCTCAGAAGCCGTTATCCGCGAACTCTGCCTGATCAAGGTGGCAGCCGGGCCGAACTCGCCGCATGGCCTCTCATCGCGTTCGCAGATCTTTGAGCTCGCGACCGTCTTCCGGGCTCGCGTGGTCGACCTGGCGCCCGAGTCCATCATGCTCGAAATGACCGGCTCAAGCTCAAAGATCGAGGGCCTGGTGCAGGTCATCACCGAGAGCGGCTACACCATCCTCGAGACCAGCCGCACCGGTCGCATGGCGATGCGCCGCGGACATCACACCAGCCGCGTGCTCAAGGCGCTCGGAACCAGGGGCGCGCCGGAAGATGTCGAGGTCACGCCTCGGCCCCCTTCAAGCGAGATTCTTCCAAACGAGTTCTTGGATGTGCATGAGGAAGAAGACTAAGAAAAACCGTGTCCTGACGCCGGACCGGCGCCACTCCGCGGAGTCAAGAGCTTCGCGCCGTGTTCAATCAATGTTTTTATAGAACAAGACAAATAAGAAAGAAGATATAACGACATGGCAAAGACCTATCACGACGCAGATGCAGACCTCAGCCCCATCCAGGCCAAGAAAGTCGCGATCATCGGCTACGGCTCCCAGGGCCACGCCCACGCTTTAAACCTGAAGGATTCAGGTGTCGATGTCCGCGTAGGCCTGCGTCCAGGCTCGAAGAACGCCGAGCGCGCGAAGAACGCCGGCCTTCTGGTCGACACGGTCGCCGAGGTCTCCAAATGGGCGGACGTCATCATGAATCTCACGCCCGATCAGACCGCTGCGAAGGTCTACCACGCCGAGATTGAGCCCAACATGAAGCCGAATGTCACGCTTATGTTCGCGCACGGCTTTAACATCCGCTTCCGCACGATCAACCCGCCGGCCGGTGTCGATGTATCCATGGCTGCGCCGAAGGCTCCGGGTCATCGTGTCCGCGAGGTCTTTACCGAAGGCGGCGGCGTGCCCGCACTGGTAGCAGTCGAGCAGGATAGAAGCGGCACCGCCCTCGCCCTTGCGCTGAGCTATGCGAAGGGCATTGGCTGCACCCGCGCCGGCGTCCTCGAAACCACGTTCACCGAAGAGACCGAGACCGACCTGTTCGGTGAGCAGGCCGTGCTCTGCGGAGGCACAGCAGCGCTGGTGAAGGCCGGGTTCCATACTCTCGTTGAAGCTGGCTATCAGCCGGAACTGGCGTACTTCGAGTGCCTGCACGAGTTGAAGCTGATTGTCGACCTCATGTATCGCGGAGGCCTCGAATATATGAATCATTCCATCTCCGACACAGCGGAGTGGGGAGGTTACCTGGCCCAATCGCGCATCGTCACCGATGAGACCAGGGCTGCGATGAAGGGCATCCTCTCCGAAATCCGCGACGGCTCGTTCGCAAAGAAATTCATCGACGAAAATGAGACCGGACGTCACGAGTTTGCAAAATTCCGCAAGGCAGAGGCCGACGACAAGATCGAGATCGTCGGCGCTGAGCTGCGCGCGGGCATGCCGTTCCTCGACCCGGTGAAAGTCAAGGATGGCGCAGTCGTGAAGGCCTAGCACTCCCGGGATGAACCTCAAAAGACCGAAACATCAAGTCGTCTTTTCGCTGCTTGAATCTTCCATCCCGCTGGCCGGCACAGGGTCTTGCGCCGGCCGGCGGGATGGAAGTTGAACTTAATTCACTGCGTATAAATTGCGGCGACGTCTTTTGGGGAGCATCATAGGGAGATGGGAACCCTCACCGCCTACGAGCAGGATCTATCCACGTCCGCGCCGCCGCTCTCCATGGCGCCTGAGACACCCACGCCCATTCCGGAGATCGTTGAGGCTTTGCGTACGATTACCCCCCTTGAAGGCCTCACGGATGGCGAGTACGAATGGCTGGCGCAGCATGGAACCGAACGCAGAGGCGAGACGACCGGAACCATAGCCTTCCGCGAAGGCGAGCCCGTCTCCGTCATGACCTTCCTGCTGAAGGGTGAGGTTCACGTCCGGCGCCGCAACTCCGGGCCCATGGCTCTCTTTATCGGGCGTGCTGGCCAGATTACAGGCAAGCTGCCTTTTTCCCGGATGAAGGGGTACGGCGGGGACGGCTACACAAATGGACCAGTCTGGGTCTTGGACATCGATGAGACGCTCTTTCCAGAGATGCTGCAGGCGATCCCTTCTATGGGCCAGCGTTGCGTCTCGGTGCTTCTCGATCGAGTCCGCGAGGTCACGCGCATGGAGCAGCAGGCGGAGAAGCTTGCAGCCTTGGGGAAGCTGGCCGCCAACCTGGCGCATGAATTGAACAATCCAGCCAGCGCGGCGCAGCGATCGGCAGCCTCGCTCTTTACAGAGCTGCGGGATTACGGCGACAAAAAATACAAGCTGGGCGCTATCTGCCACTCGACCGAGACGGCGGAAAATCTACAGTGCTGGATGGTGAAGACGCGAGCGGAGATGGCCGATTACCTCAAGCCAGCGATCACGGATGGAGCCGAGCCGCTTGCAGTTGCGGACCGTGAAGCCCAGATCACCACATGGCTCGAGCAGCATGGCGTCTCCGAACCGTGGAACATTGCTCCCGCGATTGCAGATACGCGTTTCCCGCTCAGCTACCTGGATGAATTCGCGCGTAAGTTTCCAAATGAAGTTCTCGGAGCCGCCATGGCGACCTTCGCCAGCTCGCTCCGGGTGGAGCGCATGGCGGATACCATCGTCGGCTCGACCGTCAGGATCTTCGATCTGATCTCGGCGATTAAAGACTATTCCTACATGGATCAGGCTCCAATCCAGGAGGTGAACCTGGCGCAGTCGCTCGAGAGCACCCTCAGCATGTTTGCTTCGCGGCTTGCGGACATCCACGTGGAGACCGACTTCGATCCATTGCTGCCGGCGATCTCGGCCTACGGTGGTGAGTTGAACCAGGTTTGGACAGCGCTCATCGAGAATGCGATCGACGCGATGCCAAGCGGCGGAACGATTCGTCTGAAGACCAAGCTGCAAGGGCAGTTGGCGATGGTCGAAATATGGGATTCAGGTGAGGGTATTCCCGCTGAACTGCGGTCGCGGGTCTTCGAGCCCTTCTTCACCACCAAGGCTCCCGGGTGCGGGCTGGGGCTCGGACTGGATACAGCGCAAAGAATCGTCTCGCGCCACTCAGGCTTTATTCGCGTCGAATCCAAAGAGGGAGCGACCTGCTTCCAGGTGCGGCTGCCGGTCGATCAAGCCCAGGCTTACTAAGCTTCCGAGCGCTCCAAGGCCGAAAGCCTCACCTGAACAGCATCAAACACACCAGGCTCGCTACTCTTTTGTAATCTCAACCCCACGCCAGAAGGCGATGTGGTGTTTAACATTGCGTGCAGCCGGTTTTGGATCGGGGTAATACCATGCCGCGTCCGGGTTTTCCTGGCCGTCGACCATCAGCGAGTAGTATCGCGCCTGCCCCTTCCACGGACAGGTGGAGGTGGTTGTGCTGTTCCGCAGAAACTCGCGCTTGACGGATTCCTCGGGAAAGTAAATGTTTCCCTCAACCGTCTCGAATTTGTCACTCTCAGCAAGAAGCTGACCGTTCCAAAGTGCCTTAACCATGGTGACGCAACCTACAATCTGTTGAAACAGCATTCGGAGCAGAACCTGTCTACTCCGCGGGACGCTGGGTCCCCCTACAGTTGGCTAAACGTAACAGAAGTGAGGAAAAAAACAAAGAGCAACAGATTACCCTTATGAAAATGCCTGTCCCACTTTTCAGTTTTTGGCTGAAATGGAGAGCGTTCCTTCCATGCTTTGGGATACGCCGCGAGCCGCGCAGCACGACGGTAAACCGGCTTTACTACACCGCGCACCCATCGGGCTCGCGCTCTCTAACACGGAGGAGGTTCGCTCCCTTCGCCTGAACGAAGCAGCCAGGATCCGCGTTGGCACGGCACGATCTTCTGGCTGATGTACCGTCTGGGTGGGTAGCACAATCGGTTTCGCCGGGCTTACTCGAGCACTCCCTCCACCACCACGCTACTCGGCGCTTCCGAACCAAAGACGCCCTCCCACTTCGCGATGACAGCACTGGCGAGACAGTTGCCGACTACATTGACCATTGTCCTTGCCATATCCATCAATGCGTCGATTCCAAGGATCGCGAAGATCGGTTCGGTCGGCAGGTGAAACGTACTTGCGGTCGCAAGCAGCACGACCAGGTTCGCGCGCGGCACCCCTGCCACGCCTTTGCTGGTTAACACCAGCGTTCCCATAATCAACAGCTGCTCGCGCCAGCTCAGATGGATTCCCGCGGCCTGCGCAACGAAAATACTCGCAAGCGCCAGGTAAAGCGTGCTGCCATCCAGATTGAAGCTGTAGCCCGCCGGAATCACAAACGCGACCACCCGCCGCGGAACTCCAAAGGCTTCCATGGCCTCCATCGCGCTCGGCAACGCGGCTTCGCTGGTCGATGTCGCAAAGGCGATCGTTGCGGGTTCCGCCACCGCCTTGAGAAAGCCGAGCACCGGTACCCGCGCAATCAGTGCTACGGGCAGGAGCGCCAGCAACGCAAAAGCGATGAGCGCGCAATACAAGGTAAGCAGCAGCTTCGCCAGGTTGACCAGGATGCCCAGCCCCAGATGTCCCACCGTATAAGCCATCGCGGCTCCCACACCGATCGGCGCAAAGTACATCACCACATTGGTGAACTTGAACATCACCTCGCTCAGACTCTCGGTGAGGCGGAGCACGGGACCACGCTTGGCATCGTCGAGACAAGCCAGCGCAACCCCGAACAAGACTGCAAACACGGCAACCTGCAGGATCTGCCCTTCGGCGATTGATTTCGCCAGATTTTCTGGAAAGATGTGCAGCAGAAAGTCGTCCCAGCGGGTCGGCGCTACCTTCGCCAGCGTGTCGGCTGAGTTGGCAGCAACCGGGATCGCCAGCCCTACTCCCGCCTTTGAAATGTTGATCGCGACCAACCCGATCACGAGTGCGATGGTGGTCAGCACCTCGAAGTAGAAGATGCTCTTGATGCCCATGCGGCCGACTTGCTTGAGGTCGCCATGCCCCGCGATTCCAGTGATCAGGGTCGCGAGAATCAGCGGAGCGACGATCGTCTTGATCAAACGCAGGAAGATATCGGAGAAGACCCGTAGATTTGCCGCGAACGCCGGTGCATCGAAGCCAATCTCGCCGCCGGCAACCATCGCGACAAAGATCCAGGGCGTCAGCGTGCGGCGTCTGAGAGCGAACATTGCGAGAGTCAGAATCGCAGCCCAACGCAGTCCGATCCCGGCAGGGTGAGCCCGTGCATCCAGCCTGCCCAGTCCCACGCCTACCGCGAACAAGACGGCAGCCGCCGCAAGTAACATCTGCTCAACTTTCCTGTTTCCCATGAACCCGACAATATCAGCCTTAACCGCTCTGCCGCTGCACGCGAGGCTGCACGCGCTCATCGCTTCCTGACACAGTGGCGTTGACCTGATCTAGAATTTCACCATGCACCTCCGCATCCTTCTTTTCTTCGCCGCCGCCGCGATCTCGGCGCAAGCCCAGCAAGCGCCCGGCACTGTCCCCGGGACGACTTCCACCTCGGGCTATAAACTGATCAGTCCCATCGTTCAGCCCACGCTTACGACTGGGCAGAGTCAGCTGATGGAACTCGAAGGCCGCTTCCAGGAAGACGTTGCGAAGGGTGGAGGCAAGGCGTTCGCCACTTGGTTTGCGGAAGATGCGGTCACCCTTTCGAATGGCAAGCCGGTTGTACTCGGGCGCGGCGCGATCGCCGCACAAGCCAACTGGGACCCCAAGGACTACAGCCTCACCTGGGATCCCGAGGGCGCGCAGATGAGTCCCGGCAATGACATGGGCTTTACTTGGGGACGGTATTTCGGGAAGTCGAAAGACGCCCGTGGTAACCCCATCGTTACCACCGGACGCTACATCACAATCTGGAAGAAGCAGCCCGATCAAACCTGGAAGGTAGCCATGGATGCATCGTCCGAAGCTCCCCCGGAAGCAGGTTCCTGCTGCACTCTGCCGAAGCCTTGAGTAATCGGTAATCGGTTACGACTGTAAACGTAACGTTGCAACATGCAATACGTCGAAACTGGGTAAATGCATCGTAAGAGAGACATGCACGTCTTCCACTGGGCCCCCGAAAAATCCGCACGCTTCCCGGAATCAACGACTAGCCAAAAAGAAAAACGAAAGACGTACCTCCGTAGTACCGCATATTCCCTAATAGTTGCAGAGGTGCATCAATCTTACGCACCTACTCTTGAGACGGTAAGCTGATGGCCGCGCCACATACTTTTGCACGCGAAGAGACGCTACGCCTCCGCGTTCTCGATCAGTACAACCTTCTCGGCTCCCCAGGTGATCCTGCGCTTGATGAGATTACCCGGCTGGCGGCCGATCTGTGTGGCACCGCGCTCGCCGCAGTCTCCCTGCTTGCGCCCGATTTCGCCTACCTGATGGGTCGGGTCGGCGTCTTGCCGCCGAGGCTTGCCCGCGGGGTGCTTCCCTGCGAACTCACCATCCTCGCAGAGGATCTCTTCGAGATCCGAGACGCACGCTATGATCCAAACTTCCGCCCCGACGGCATCCTCACGGCGGGCCGGGTCTACCGCTTCTACGCGGGCGTTCCCCTCATCATGCCCCAGGCATCGGGACCGTCTGTCGCGATCGGCTGCCTGTTTGTGCAAGGCTCGCAGCCCCAGACCCTGACTGCCCAGCAAAGATCGGCGCTCACCGTGCTCGGCCACCAGGTGGTCACCCGCTTCGAGCTGAACGCGCGCAAACGCACTTCAGAGTCGGGAGAGTACGACCGGCGCCGCGTCGAATCCGAGCTCACCGTAGAACGCAACTTCGTATCAACCGTGCTCGATACCGTCGGCGCGCTCGTCGCAGTCTACGACACCGCCGGCCGTATTGTTCGCTTCAATCGAGCTTGCGAAGAGGTCTCCGGATACGAGTTCTCCACCCTGGTTGGACAGTTCTTCTGGAAGCAGCTGATCCCGGAACGCGATGTCGAAAACGCAATCGAACACTTCCAGGAGCTACGTTCGGGTCACTTCCCGGCCTCTTTCGAAAATTATTGGCAGCATCGCGACGGCACCCTCCGCTGTATCTCTTGGTCCGCCACTGCACTCGTCGACGAGCAGGATCAGCCTACCTTCATCATCGCAACCGGCATCGATGTCACCGAGCAACGGGCAGCGCAGGTAACCCTCCGCGAGTCGGAAGCCCAATACAGGCAACTGGTCGAAGGCGCGCTCGGCATCATCTGCACGCACTCGCTCGATGGAACCATTCTCTCGATCAATCAGAACGGCGCCACCACCCTCGGCCGCACGGTTGAAGAGATGATCGGAGCTCCCCTGACCACCTTCATGCCGGCCGAGAACCGTCAGGCCTTCGATCGGTACCTGAATCAGGTCACCCGCACGGGGGAAGCCCAGGGCAGACTTCAGCTCTCAGGACGCAGCGTGGAGAACGGCCAGGTCGATCTCCGCACCATCGCCTTCCGCAACAAGCTTATCCAGCCTGATTTCGCCTTGTTCGATCAGGAAGAGAATTCTGAGCCTTACGTCCTCGCCTTCGGCGTCGATATCTCCGAACAGGTTCGCGCGGAAGAGAAGCTCCGCGCTCTCATACACCAGTCCAATTCGATCCTCGAGTCGGTCGGGGATGGCATCTATGGACTCGATCTCGAAGGCAATGTCACCGTCGTAAATCCCGCCGCAGCGCAGATGCTCGGTTATAAGCCGTCGGAGCTACTCGGTCGTAAACTTCACCAGGTCGCGCATCATTCCCATCCCGACGGCTCGCTTTACCCCGAATCAGAGTGCCTGATTCAGAACACCGTGCGTACCGGCGCCATGGTCCGCGTCTCCAACGAGGTCTTCTGGCGCAAAGATGGCTCAAGTTTCCCCGTGGAGTATGTCGCACGCCCCCAGATGGACACCCGGCCGGATGGCATGTCCGCCAATAATCCAACACCGGTCGGCGTTGTCGTCGCCTTTCGTGACACCACCGAGCGTCGTGCGCTCGACCGCATGAAAGACGAGTTCATCTCCACTGTCTCACACGAATTGCGGACGCCCCTCACCTCACTACGCGCAGCGCTCGGCCTGGTAGCCGGTGGAGCGCTCGAGAAAAAGCCCGATAAAAAGCAGCAGATGCTGAATGTCGCCCTCGGCAACACCGACCGGCTCATCCGCCTGGTAAACGACTTTCTCGACATCGAACGCATCTCGTCCGGCAATGCGGAGCTGCACTCGACCACCGTATCGGCCCAATATCTCTTCGAGCGCTCCACCAACCTGCAGCAGGCCGCTGCCGAAAAGAACGAAATTCAGTTCGACATACAGTCGAACCACGTTCATGTCTACGCCGACCCCGATCGCATCCTGCAGGCGCTGACCAACCTCATCTCGAACGCGATCAAGTACTCCCCGCCCGCCGGCACGATCTTCCTCACCGCCAACCAGACGGACGAGAACGAAGCGCGGTTTGTGATTCACGACCAGGGCCGGGGCATCCCGCAGGATAAGCTGGAAGCCGTCTTCGAGCGATTCCGCCAGGTCGATGCCTCGGATTCGCGCGAGATGGGCGGAACGGGCCTCGGCCTCGCGATCTGCCGCTCGATCATTCAGCAGCATGGCGGCCGCATGTGGGCCACCAGCCCGGCCGGGCACGGCGCGTTCTTCCACTTCACGCTACCCACCCGGCCCGTCAACCACCTTCGCTAAGCCAGCCCGACTCACATCTGAAAACCGAGTCCCGAACAATCGAAGTTGAAACCACTTAGAGCGGACCCCGGTAGCGTCGCATCTGCATGGCGCCGAACAAGAAGATTGCCGCCACCACCAGCCCAATCCATAAGCCGGGACTTGCCAGAAGCGTGCCCGGATTCATGTTGGACATGCCGTACATGGACACGTTCTTCATGGTGAAGTTGTCGCCAACGCCATTACCGTTGAAGCGATACTTCAGCATCGTCGCAAAGTAAGTCGTCCCGAACGCAATCTTTTCGACCAGCATCACCCCGAGCGGCGGAAGAACCGCCCAGAGGAATGGCGCGCGGCGAGGATACGCAGAGACCAGGATCAGCCACGCATAAATAGGCGCGTACCAGAGGCCGTGGATCACGAGCAGATGAAACAGTAGCATCGCGGCCATCTCCACCAACGGCAGCTGACCAATCGAAACCACAAAATGAACCCCGTGAGCATTGAGCCCGGCCGCCACGATCAACACCATGATCGCCTGGGTAACAATCGTAACGGCGAAGCAGACCAGTGGGATCACAACCACTGGAAGGATCGCCTTCGAAAGAACCGCCGTCGTGTCTGACACCGGCAGCGACTTCCAGAAGAGAATGCTCCGATCCCGGCGCTCCCCGTAAAGCGAATCGAGGCAGTAAAAGAAGGCGACCAGGAAACTTACGCCCATCAACGCGAAGGCAGCGACGTCAAAAGGTGCGGCGAGTAGCTGGCGCTGACGTTCGATATCAAGATCCGAGATCGTGATCTTCGCATGCAGGGGACCAAAGGCTGCCACCGTGGTGCCGACAATCAGCAGGGCAGCCACAGCAAGTGGCGCCAGGTAAATAGAGCGATGCTCCCACAACTCACGGCGTACCGACCAGTAGAAGGATTGCGTGGGATGAAGGGCTGCGGGTGCCGCCGCCGGTGTGTCCTGCGTTTGGGCATGCATGGCGGTAGGATTCATCGTGCGGTCATTCATTGCGCAGCTCCTTCATGAAAAATGCCACTCGCATTGCGGTAGGAATTTCCCTGCATGTTGCCCATCACTGCAACGAACAGATCGCCGATGCTGGGTGTGCGCACTTCGCCCAGTGCGCCGATCGCCTCCCGGCCGGAATGGCTGGGCCCCAGGTCGAACAGCATGATCTCGCGGCCGAACACGTGGCGAACCTGGATTGGGTCGAATGCGCGCGCGGCCGTCAGCTGCCCAGGATGCACCATCACCTCAACGTAGCGATCTTCAAACTGCTCCATGCTGCAGCTGAGCACGATCCGGCCGCGATCGATAAACATCAGGTCGGTAAGCACGTGCTGAATCTCCTCCACCTGGTGCGTCGTGACCACGATCGTGCGCGTCCGATCGAAGTAGTCATTCAGCAGCGACTCGTAAAACTGCTTGCGATACAGCAGATCAAGCCCCAGCGTAGGCTCGTCGAGCACCAGCAGCTTCGCATCGATCGCCATCACGAGCGCCAGGTGCAGTTGCGTCACCATGCCCTTCGAGAGCTCGCGAATCTTGCTGGTGCGCTTGATCGCCGTCCGTGCGAGCAGCGCTTCAGCCTTCGCGCGATCGAACCGAGGATGCACCCCGCCCACCCAATCGAGCGTCTGCGCTACCGACATCCAGCGCGGCAGCACCGCGACGTCCGAGATAAAGCAGACATCGCGCATCAGGTCGTTGCGCTGCTTCCAGGGATCGCGGCCGAGCACGCTCAGCCGGCCACCATACGGAGTCAGACCGAGTATCGCGTTCAGCACCGTACTCTTCCCGGCGCCGTTCGGGCCAATCAGCCCGAGGATGCGTCCCTCGGCAACGTTCAGGTCGATTCCCGCCAGGGCGACCGTCGCGCCATACGATTTCTGCAATCCGTGTGCTTCAATAACAGGTGTCATTGCTCCGCCTCCTGGTGTGCGTTGCCGTTGGATTCGGCGTGGGCCGCCGCGTTCGCGTTTCGGTTCAGCAGCTCTTCAGCCCGCAGGCCGAGACGCTGAATCTTCGATTGCACCCGCGGCCACTCTTCAGTCAGAAAGCGCTCGCGTTCCGCGTGGAGCAGCATGTCGCCTGCACCGGCGTTGATGAACATGCCGCGTCCGCGCCTGCTCTCCACCAGCTTCTCGTCAACCAGCTGCTGGTAGCCCTTCAGTACCGTAAGTGGATTTACGCGATAATCCGCCGCAACGTTCCGCACCGACGGCAGTGGGTCGCCTTCTTTCAACGCGCCCTCGAGAATCATCGCGACCACCCGATCTCGCAGCTGCCGGTAGATCGGTTGTGTGTCATCCCATTCACCATCCATCATTGCTTCCTCTACTTCCCCAGGAGGGCTTGGCTCAAGAGAGATCACCAAGCAGCTCCTCTGGTGTTGTAGTCAACTAGAACACTGCGGTGTTTGTCAACATCTTTCTTGGCATAGACCTCTTCCGCCCCCCAACCCGCCCGCGACTCAGCCTCCAGGCAGTCGCTCCAGCGACTGAGCGCGTCCTCCTAGGCGTGTCTCATGGTGTGAAGAATCTGCGGCATGTTTGTGACGCCGAAGCCGGTGAGTCCATGCGGTGTTGAACCGCGTCGTATACTAAGGGTTGGTATTGATCCACGCATGAGCAAGATTCTAGAGTCGATTAACTCGCCGGCCGACGTAAAGAAACTCTCCGTTGTCGAGTTGACTTTGCTTGCCGAGGAGATCCGCGAACGGCTGATCTCGAGCGTCGCGAAGACCGGCGGCCATATTGGCCCGAACCTCGGAGTCGTCGAACTTACCATCGCCATGCACTATGTATTTGACACTCCCAGGGACAGCTTCATCTTCGACGTAAGCCACCAGGCGTATGTGCACAAACTGCTGACCGGCCGCGAAAAGCTCTTCCACACCATACGTCAGCCGGAGGGCCTGAACGGCTTCATGCTCCGAACCGAGTCTAAGCATGATTCTTATGGAGCAGGGCATGCCGGAACCGCCTTGAGTGCGGCGCTCGGCATGGCCGTCGGGCGCGACATGTCCGGCGGCACTGAACATATCGTCGCGCTTGCCGGCGACGCGGCTTTTACCAATGGCATCTCGTTCGAGGCTCTGAATAATGTCGCCGCCCAAACCAAGCGGCTGATTATCGTGTTGAATGACAACGAATGGTCGATCGACAAGAATGTTGGCGCAATCGCCGCGTACTTCCACAAGATCGCAACCAATCCGACCTACAACAGCCTGCACGACAAGGCCGCGGAACTGATCGAAAAGTTCGGTGGCAAAGCGGCACGCAGCGTCGTGCGCAAGGCCGAAGAAGCGGCCAAAGGCCTGGTCGGACGAGGCGTCATCTTCGAAGAGTTCGGGCTCAGCTACTTCGGTCCGATCGACGGCCACAATCTGCCTTTGCTCATCGAGACCTTCCAGTTCCTCAAAGAGCAGAAGCGCCCCGTCGTCCTGCATGCCATCACACAAAAAGGTCGTGGATTTCAGCCCGCAATCGAGGGCCAGAAGAAGTTCCACGGACTCGGGCCCTACCATCCGGAGACCGGCGAAACCAAGCCCGCGGGGCAGAAAACCTACTCGGAGATCTTTGCCGAAGCGCTCGTTTGCCTCGCAGATCAGAACGACAAGGTGGTCGCCATCACAGCCGCGATGCCGAATGGAACCGCGCTCGATCTCTTCCGTCCCAAACACCCGAAGCGTTACTTCGACGTGGGCATCGCCGAAGAACACGCCGTGATCTTCGCCGGCGGCCTCGCCACCAAGGGTTTCAAGCCTTTCTGCGCGATCTATTCCACCTTCCTCCAGCGCGCCTACGACCAGATCGTCCACGACATCTGCCTGCAAAATCTTCCCGTGGTCTTCTGCATGGATCGCGGCGGACTCAGCGGCGATGACGGCCCGACCCATCACGGACTCTTCGATATCAGCTACCTGCGCAGTGTGCCCAACATCATTCACATGGTGCCGCGCGATGAAGATCATCTGGCCGACATGTTGTACACCGCGATGCTGCATAACGGACCCTCCGCGGTGCGCTACCCGCGTGGCACTGGCCCCGGTGCACCTGTCAAGAAGCAGCCCGCAGCCATCGAGATCGGCAAGGCGGAGATTCTCCGCGACGGCCAGGATGTCGCTGTCTTTGCACTCGGCGCCATGATGGAAGAGGGAGAACGGCTGGTCGAAATGCTGGAGTCCCAGGGACTGAGCGCAGCACTGATAGACCCGCGCTTCGCCAAACCGATCGACCGCGAGTGTGTGGAGCAGTACGCACGTAAGTGTGGACTTGTGATCACGCTGGAAGATCACGTCCTGGCCGGTGGCTACGGCTCCGCGGTGCTCGAGACCATCAGCGAGCTTGAACTGATCACACCGGTCGTCCGCGTGGGCTGGCCAGATCAATTCATCGAACATGGCAAGGTGGAAACGCTCCGCGCCAAATACGGCCTGACCGCGGAAGGTGCCATGATCAAGGCAGCGACCCCGATCCGCGCACTTGTCGAAAAGCGCCTGGCTATTCGATAAAGCCTGCACGGTTACAGGAGCAGTTCAGCAGCCTCCTACGACCCATCGGCACACAGGCCTCTCGGTCAGCTCAGCCTGTCTTCGTAGCCAGCATCAGTGGCAGCAACTCCGCAGTCCGCTGATGCCGGTACGCGAAGATCGCTTTGAACTGCCTCTGCATCACCAGCGCGTTCGCTACTTCACCCAGCGGTCCAAGCGGCAGCTCGTAGTTGACATGGTCGTGCACCTTGGTGCCTGCTACGCCATCACGGCGCTCCGCTGCGATATGGTGACAGTGATGCCAGTAAGCGAACGGCCCGCGATGTTGTACGTCGCAGAAGTGGTCGTTCCAAACAAATTCCGTGATCTCGGCGTCCCACGGCACGCGGAACGGCGCGAACGGAAACGGTTTAAAGCTGATCGTCATCTTGGTGCCGGCGCCCGCTGCTACGCCACGGAAAGTCACACCCTGTGTCGAGGTGGGGCGAGGCGGAGTAGGAGCGAAGGTCGCCTCCTCGATGCGAGCTTTCTGCCACTTCGGCATCAGCCGCGGCAGATTTTCCGGGTTCGCAAAAAATGCAAACACCTGCTCAACAGAGTACGGGAGCCACTGGTCGGCTTCAAAGGTATGACGCATGAAACAGCTTCTCGCTTCTAGCTTGAGGTTGGCAGTTGAGATGAGGTTGCCCGCAAAACAGCAAAACCCCCATCCCATGATAGCGGAAGGGGGCTTTGCCCTCGGATAACCACAAATAGCTCACAGCTGTAAGCTGCAATTAGGGCAGCAGTACAGTGTCGATGACATGGATGATACCGTTTGACTGGTAGACGTCGGCAGTCGTCACCGTCGCGGTGCCGCCCTTGGCATCGGTGATGGTGATGGTGCCACCGGACTCAGCAAGCGTCAACGGCTCGCCTTCGACCGTCGTGAGAGTGGCCTTGCCGCCGCCCTTCTTAATCATCTTCTCGAGCTTCTTGGAGTCGTACTTACCCTTGACCACGTGGTAGGTGAGAATCTTGACCAGCTGATCCTTATTCTCAGGCTTCAGCAGCGTATCGACGGTGCCGGCAGGCAGCTTGGCGAAAGCGTCGTTGGTCGGAGCGAAAACAGTGAAGGGGCCCGCGGAGTTGAGCGTATCAACCAGGCCAGCGGCCTTGACGGCAGCAACCAGGGTCGTGTGAATCGGCGAGTTGACCGCATTCTGAACGATCGTCTTCGTCGGATACATGTCAGCGCCGCCGACCTGAGGGTCAGTCTTCTGAGCGGTAGCGGTTAGGGTCGTAAGCGCGAGAACGGCAGCAGCAGACGCTGCAATCAATGTCTTCTTAAGATTCATAGGTAAGTCGTCCTTTGTGTGTTGCTTGTGTTCTCAACCGTACCCCGGTTCCAACTGCATCGGGGCTTCGTACAGAGTTACGCGAAGCTGCGAAAACTGGATTTACGCTCATCGCTGTATTTATCCAGCCGATAAGTGGGATGTCATCTGTCGTCAGTAAACCTGCATTGAGGTTTGCTGCATCTTCGGAGCTTTGTTGTCGTGTGGAAGTGGGTGCCGTGCCGCTTCAGTGGCGTTGACATTTGGGCGGGGAGTCCGTCAACTGGAGATACCGGCGAATGCGAGATCAGGTAATCGAAGGACATCCCGAGATGACAGGGCGCAGTGAGGTAGAGGCCCACCCAATCACGCGCCCCGGCGGTCTGCTGGCAATCGCAATCTTCAAGCTGGCGAAATCAGCATTCTTCTTCTGCGTCGGCCTGGGACTCTTTCACCTGCTCCACCGCGACTTGAGCGAAGCCGCCCAGAGGCTCGCGCTCGCCCTTCACTTCGAGCCGGAATGGCGTATCACCGCACTGCTCACCGAGAAGATCACCCTGCTTGACCCCAAAAAGCTGCGTGACCTCGGCTTCTTCGCCTTCGCCTACTCCGCCATCGCCCTCACCGAAGGTGTTGGCCTGTTCCTCGAGAAGGTCTGGGCGGAGTACCTCACCCTCAGCCTGACCGTGATGTTCCTGCCCTGGGAACTCTACGAGCTGATGCGCAGACCAACCTGGATCCGACTCGGCCTCCTCGTCATTAATCTTCTGGTCCTGGCATACCTGCTCTGGATTCTGGATCGCAAAAAGAAGCTCTCCGCCTGAGTCCCGCTTTCTCCGACGCGTGACAAGCCGTCCGGACGAAGCCGGAGGGCGTGCATCCTGACCCATCCTCGACGTCACTGACAATCCGCGTGCTGCGCAGCTCATTGAGGCGGCAAACCAGCTCCCAGCCAACAATCCACGCGTGACCAACTTTCGCTTTTTCTGCGCCTATCAGTATTCCCACGACGGCGACAAGTAACCACTTAGCCGAGAACCTGTGACGCAAACACTACCCATTGCGTCCATCCAACGCCTGCCCACAAGCAGCTGAGATTTGCACATTTCCCACACAAAGGTTGTACCCAAATCCCAATTTAGGGCTTGCAACCAGCACCCCGCCGGGTGACTATGTGGATGGCGGTGGTCAAAAGTGGTCCAAAAGGGACTAAATAGACCAAACTCAAACGAAGATTCAAGCAAAGTGTACCCCTTAGGCCAGACGGTGAAGGCTTGTGACTTTGGTTCGCTGGTGAAGAAAGATCATGTTTCTCGGTAGCGTTCAGACTCGCGTGGATGAGAAGGGCCGGCTCAAACTGCCGGCGGACGTGAAGCGCGAACTCGAAGAGAATCAGAAGTTCTTCATCACCAGCGAAGACGGCAAGCGGGCGCAGCTTTACCCGATCAAGGAGTGGGAGCGGAAGATGTCGTGGGTCATGAAGATGCCTTCGAGTCATCCGGTGCGGTTGAAGTTTGAAAACGCAACGATGTTTTACGGTCTCGAGACGGAGATGGACGGGCAGGGAAGGGTGTTGCTCCCGCCCAGGCTCCGCATCAAGGCCAGGCTGATGGGTGAAGAAGTTTCGATGATCGGCAAGTGGTTGAAGCCGAAAGAACCCGGCTACCCGGGGATTCTCGAGGTCATCAACGATGCGGACTACGCCGCGGAGATTGAAGCAGCGCCGCTCACCAGCGACGACCGATTGACAATGTCGGAGTTTGAGGGCTAGTTGGCCGGCGAGATTGGGTTCGATTTGACCCCCCAGGGGGAGGATGTGCCGAAGCAGCACATTCCGGTTCTTTTAGATGAAGTTTTGGATTTCCTGAATGTGCGCCAGGGCGGAACCTACGTTGACGCAACCCTGGGTCTCGGCGGTCACTCCTCCGAGATCCTGCGGAAGCTCGGATCCGCCGGCAAGCTGATCTGTTTCGACCGGGACCCGGAAGCCATGGCAAAGGGCCGGGCAAGATTGGAAGAGGTTCTTGCCCAACTAGGCAGTGAAGCGCCTGCAGTTGAGTTTCAGCCCCGGGCTTTCTCGGAGGCTGCAGCGGCCATCGAACCCGGAACGCTCGATGGGCTTCTGGCCGACTTCGGCGTCAGCTCGCTACAGCTCGACGAAGCGCACAGAGGATTCAGTTTTCGGCAGGAAGGACCCCTGGATATGCGGATGGATTTCCGCTCCGGGGAGACTGCCGAGCAAGTGGTAAACCAGATGGACGAGGAACGTCTTGCCGATCTGATTTACGAATTCGGAGAGGAAAGGAGGTCGCGGAGAATCGCCAGAGCCATTGTGCGGGCGCGGCCGATAGCTACAACGGCAGAACTTGCCAGGGTAATATCGGCCGTCGCCCCATCAATGAAAGGCGACAAGATTCATCCCGCAACCAGAACCTTTCAGGCCCTTCGAATTCGCGTAAATGATGAGCTTGGAGAGATTCAATCGCTGCTCCGACATGTGCTGTCGCCCGTGGGATCTCTGCTGAAGCCGGGAGGAAGGTTGGTCTTGATCAGCTTCCACTCCCTTGAAGATCGACTCGTGAAAGATGCCTTCAGGGCGGCCAGGGACGACCATAATTTCGAAGTCTTGACGAAAAAACCGGTGACAGCCACCGACTCAGAGATGAAGAGCAACCCGCGCAGTCGGAGTGCAAAGCTGAGAGCCGCTGTAAAGCAGCAGAACGTGGAAAAAGAAAAGGCTTTAGGAAGAACCAACAATAAGTACGAGAGAACGAAAGCCGACGCGAAGCAAAAATCACCGCGTCGATGATATGAGGATCGCTCTCGGGGTTATGGTTTTGTTGTAGCGGGATTTGTAGGTTTGAAGCGACTTTCTGGGGGTTGTGATGGCGGCAATGACGATGGAGTTCAACGGGTTGAAGGGGCGGTCCATGAAGGGCCGGGCAGAATCGGTGGCGGAGCGCAACCGCGAACTGCTTGATCTGCAGCAGCGCGCGCGCCGGGGGCCAACGCCCGAAATCTTCTTCACCAAGCACCTCGACAACAGTCGAATCATCAAGGCAGATGACCCCGAGCGCAAGAAGGAGATGCGTATGTTCACGATCGTGATGAGCGTCCTCTTCGCCTTGGTGATGGTCTATGTTTATCAGCACTTTTCCGCGGTCGAGCTTGGCTACTCGCTCGAAACTCAGCGGGCCAGTGTGCAGAAGCTGCAGGAAGAGAATCGCGAACTCCGGCTGACCGAAGCGCAACTGACCGAGCCGGCGCGCATCGACAAGATCGCGAAGCAGCTTGGACTGGAAACACCGCAGCCCGGCCAGGTCATCCGGACCGACGGAGCGGACGCTCCGCTGGGCGGACCGGTGATGGCCTCGGTAGCTCAGGTGGGCGGCGGAGCCGAGTAAAACCAGGGAAGAGGAAAGAGAAAACGAAGCAGCGACTCTCCCTCTTCCCTCGCTTGTGGGGGAGCAGTAATGATTAAGAGACAGACGCCGCAGCCGGTTCCTCGGCAAACCGCGACCGCACCGATCCGGAAGCGGCGCTTCGCCATTGTGGCGATCGTATTCTGCGTCTGGGTGGTGTTGATCAGCGGCCGCTTGGTGCTGCTGCAGTTATTCCAGCACGACCACTGGGTAGGCATCGCGAAGAAGCAGCAGACCGGCGGCTTCGAGGTTGCACCCCGGCGTGGTCTCTTGTACGACCGAAATCTGAAAGAGCTCGCGATGACAGTCCAGGTGCCGTCCATCTTCGCGGTGCCAAGCGAGCTGGGCGCAAACAAAGAAGAAGCCGCGCGCATGCTGAGCCGCATCGTTCACCTGGATCCGACCGAGAACTTCACTTCGCAACACCAGATGCTGGCGCGCTTCAATGCGTCCCACGGCTTTGCCTGGGTCGCCCGGCGCGTCAGTCCCGAAACCGCCGAACGCGTGAAGGAGCTCAACCTTAAAGGCGTTTACTTTCAGACCGAGTTCAAGCGCTTCTATCCCAACGGAGAACTGGGTGCGCAGGTCCTCGGCTACGTTGGCTCCGACGACTCCGGCCTGGGCGGCCTTGAAGCCAAATTCGACGACGATCTGCACGGTGTTCCCGGTCATATGCTCACTTCGCTCGATGCCAAGCGCCACGTCCTCGGCAGCGTCGTCGACGAACCGGAGCCCGGCGAGAACCTGGTTCTTTCAATCGATGCCAACATTCAGTACATGGCAGAGAAGGCGCTCGACGCGCAGATGCTCAAGATGAAGGCGGCACACGGCACCGTCGTCGTGCAGGATCCGCATACCGGCCAGATTCTCGCGCTCGCCGTCTCTCCGCGCTTCAACCCGAACGACTCCAAGCACATGGATGCGGAGGTTCTTCAGAACCTCGCCGTCAGCGACGTGTATGAGCCGGGTTCCACCTTCAAGCTCGTGACCTACTCGGCCGCCCTCGACGGCGCAGGCGTCCAGCCGACCGACATCGTCGACTGCCAGGGCGGTGTCATGACCATGTACGGCCGCACCTTCCACGACGACAAGGGCGATCACTTTGGCCGGGTAACGGTGCAGTACGCGCTCGAACACTCATCAGACGTGGGCGCCGCCAAGATGGCGATGAAGCTCGGAAATGAAAAGTTCTATAGCTACATCAAGGGCTTCGGATTCGGCGAGCGCTCCGGCATTGAGTTGCCGAGTGAGACGCGGGGTCTGCTGCGAGCTCCCAAGAAATGGGGCGCAACCAGCTTCATGTCGCTCGCAATCGGCCAGGAAGTCGGTGTCACTCCAGTTCAACTCGTCTCGATGATCTCGACTATCGCCAATGGCGGCGTCTACATGCCGCCGCACGTGCTGCTGCAATCCACCGACCCGATGAAGGGCGATCCTCGTTTGAAACCGGTCGCGTTCCACCCCGAAAATGAGCTTCCCAGCACCCTGCCCGACGGCGCCCACCGCGTCATCAGTGAGGTCACCGCGGCGAAGATGCGCGCCATGATGCAAGGCATCGTCGTCGAAGGAACAGGCAAGGCCGCCGCGCTGAACGGCTATAGTGCAGGTGGCAAGACAGGCACCGCCCAGAAGATCGATCCGGCAACCCATACTTACTCGCACACCAAGCTGGTCGCCAGCTTCGCAGGTATCGCGCCTATCTCGAATCCCGCAATCGCGATCGCCGTCGTCATCGATACGCCCACCGTCGGCAGCCGCTATGGCGCAGAGACCTCCGCACCCGTCTTCGCCCAGGTCGCACAGGAGGTACTCGAATACCTCGGTGTGCCACACGATCAACCGCTCAAGACCAAGAGCGAGATGCTCATGGCGACCAGGAATGCCGAAGACACCATCGACGGCGAATCCGAAGAGAACGGCGCGGACCTCACCGCCATGTTCGACGACGTCAACGATCTCCCGGCAGACGACCCTCTCCGCAAAGCCGCCGATGCCGCGAAGCAGCAGGCATCCGGGCAGGAAGTCGCCGGCACAGGTCCCCCATCGGACTCCTCCAACACCGACTCCGCGCCTGCCGCAGCGCTGCCTTCCTCGCTGAGCGCGAAGGCACTCGCAGCCTTCCACGCCGCCGGCAACACTACTTCGACCCTCGCAACCGAGGTCCCGGCGACGATGTCCCTCGCAGGTGTCAAGATGAAGCCTGCCGTCCAGGTCCGCTCGGACGGTGGAGTGGTGGTGGCCTCAGGCGAAAAGGTCGCCGTGCCGGCTTTCTCAGGCGAGGGCCTTCGCACCGCGCTCGAACAGGCCGGCGCGATTGGTCTTCGCGTGCAACCGGTCGGCAGCGGCCTGGCAAGAGAGCAGGTCCCGGCCGCCGGAACCATGGTGCCCGCCGGAACCGAAGTCGTGGTCCGCTTCACCCGCTAGCTTCCCGTGGGGTCATTCCGCAAAGGATCTGCTTCTTCCCAACCACAAGCCGGAAGCGCATGTTCAGCCCCTGGCTATGTTCCTTGAACCCTCATCAAGGAGTTCCACGCAACCGCAAAGTAGACTGAAGCTATGTGGATCTACGAGGCCCTCCTTGGGGTGGAAACGCTCGAGCGCACCCGCTCCGCCATCGACGTCACCGGAGTCCAGTACGACTCGCGCCGCGTCCGTCCCGGAGACATCTTCGTTGCCATGGCGGGTGGCACCACCGACGGCAACCGCTTCATCGAAGCCGCGCTCGCGAAGGGTGCAGCCGCCATCGTCACTGACTCCCGCGACATGTGGGAACGTCGGGCCTCTCTCCCCAACGGCGGAGGCCCGTTCTACCTCGTCGCAAATGGCCGCCGCGCCCTCGCCGGCATCGCCGCCAATCTTCTCGACCACCCCGAACGCAAGCTCAAAGTCTCCGCCGTCACCGGAACCAACGGCAAGACGACAACTGCTTACCTGCTCGAACAGATGCTCAAGAGCGTAGGCCGCAAATGCATCCTCATCGGCACCATCGAAACCCACATCGGCGATGAAGTTCGGCCAAGCGAACACACCACCCCCGAAGCCTCGGACCTCCTGCAACTCTTCGCCGACGGCGTCGCCGCAGGCTGCACCGAGGTCGTCATGGAGATGTCCAGCCACGCCCTCGACCAGGAGCGCGTCTACGGCGTCCAGGTCGACGTCGCCATCTTTACCAACCTCACGCAGGACCACCTCGACTATCACGGCTCAATGGAAGCCTACGGCGCGGCGAAGCAGAGGCTCTTCAAAGGAGTTGGCAGCGCGCCACCACGTGTCGCCGTCATCAACCTGGACGATCCGTTCGGTGCGAAGATCGCCGCCGAACTCCCGCACGTCAATCTGATGACCAATGCGATCGATCGACCATCAATTTACAGTGCACACGTCGTGAAGATGCACGCGGGAGAGACCCGGTACGAATGGCAAACGCCCCACGCCAGCGTCGAGATCGTCTCTCCACTGACGGGCCGAGTGAACGTCTACAACCTCCTCGCAGCCTCCTGTGCAGCGTTAGCTCGAGGACTCTCCCTGGACGAAATTGCCGCCGCCGCGAACAACCTCCAACAAGTCCCCGGCCGCTTCCAGGTCGTGCCCGGCTCGCACGAAGCCGGCTTCACCGTGGTCGTCGACTACGCCCACACCGACGACGCCCTCCGCAACCTCATCGCCCTCGCCCGAGAACTCGTCGCCCCTGCCGCCGGCCGCGTCATCACCCTCTTTGGCTGCGGCGGCGACCGCGATCGCACCAAACGTCCCAGGATGGGTCGCGCCGCAGGTGAGGGAAGCGACCTCGTCGTTCTCACCAGCGACAACCCGCGCACCGAAGACCCCGAAGCCATCCTCACCGAAGCTCTTGCGGGCGTACAGCAAACCGCAACCGAATGCGCGGTCGAAGCCAACCGCGCCTCTGCCATCGCGAAAGCCATCCAATCAGCCAAACCCGGAGACATCGTCCTCATCGCCGGCAAAGGCCACGAAAAAGTCCAGATCCTCAAGGACGGCACCGTATCCTTCGACGACGTAGAAGTCGCCGCACAGGTGCTGAAAGGGCTCGCACAATGAAGCTGAAGCTAGGCCAGGTCGCCGATTGGATCCACGCCGAAGGTGATTTCTCCACCGAACTCGAAGCCACCGGCTACTCCATCGACTCCCGCACCCTCTCGGACGGCGACCTCTTCTTCGCCGTCCGCGGAGAGCGCATGGACGGCCACGACTACGTGGAATCCGCGCTCAAAGCCGGAGCTATCGCCGCCGTCGTCAGCCGCTCCTGGGAGGCTCCCGACGAGCCCGAGCGCGTTAATCCCTGTAAGCTCCTTTGGGTCCCCGAAAACGGCCCGCCGCCCAACGCGGAAGACAACGTCCTCGTCGCCCTGCAGCGTCTCGCCCACAGCGTCCGCAACGCCTGGGGCAAGCGCGTCATCGGCATCACCGGCTCAGCCGGCAAGACGACCACCAAAGAAGCCGTAGCGAGCGTTCTTAGCTCCCGCTTCAACGTCCTCAAATCCGCGGGCAATCTCAACAATCACTTTGGCGTCCCTCTCCAACTCCTGCGCCTGGAACCAGAACACGAAGTAGCCGTCATCGAGATGGGCATGAACCACGCCGGTGAGATCGCCGCGCTCTGCGCCATCGCCGAACCCGACTGGGGAGTCGTCTCAAACGTTGCCGCCGTGCACCTTGAGTTCTTCGCCGACGGCATCGACGGTATAGCCCGCGCCAAGAAAGAACTCGTCGACGCCCTCCCATCCGACGGCCGCGCCTTCCTGAACGCCGACGACCCACGCGTCCTCGCCATGGGAGAGGCTCTCGGCAACCGAGCCATCTTCTACGGCGTCAGCCCGGCCGCGCAGGTTCGAGCGACCGACATTCACGACGCCGGACTGGACGGCGTTCACTTCGATGCGGTTGTCCCGGACCAGCGCGCTCCTATAGCTCTGAAACTCTTCGGTCGCCACAACGTTCACAATGCCCTCGCCGCCATCGCCGTAGGCGTGCATTCCGGCATGTCCCTCGACGAATGCGCCGCAGCCATCGCCAGGCTACGCCCCACCGAAAAGCGCGGCTCCCTCCTGGAATGGCGCGGCGTACGCATCATCAACGACTCCTACAACTCCAACCCAGCCGCGCTTGACGCAATGGTAGACGCCTTGCTCGCTATGCCCGTGGGCGACGGCGGCCGGCGCATCGTCGTCGCGGGCGAGATGCTCGAACTCGGTCCCGCAGGCCCCGAACTCCATCGCACCTGCGGCGAGCGGATGCGCTCCTCGGGCGTCGACCAGGTGATCGGCGTCCGCGGCCTGGCCGCGGAGTTCGGCGGCCTCTTCTTCGAGTCTCCCCAACAACCCGGAGAATGGCTAGCACGCGAACTACGCCCCGGTGACGTCGTCCTGCTCCAAGCCTCCCCGGGCGTCAAGCTCGAAGTCGCTCTCGAAAGCCTCATCCCATAAGCCTCCTTCGTCTTTGCGTAACCAGCCGGCTCTGAGCCCGACGACCCACAGCAACCCAACCGCATCTATTCTCCTATGGCAATCGTGCGAGTGACGGGTGGTGGTGGCGGATTGGAACGGCGAGTCGGCCTGAAGGCCGCGAAAAAAGCAGCGAAGAAGGACGCAAAGAAGGGCGCAAAGCACACGATCGAGAAGCACGCCGCTAAGAAGCATGCCATCGAAAAGCACGCAGGGAAGAAGGCAGCCAAAGAAGCCGCAAAGAAGGCCGGCACAAAAGTGCCCGCCAAAGTCTCTGCGCTGAAAGATGGTAGACGCGACGATCACGAGCCAAAGGATGCGCAACTCGCGCGCGCCTTCCATCATCTGCAGCGCGCCACCGCCCTCATCTCGTTGCTGGAGCAGGATTCCGGTGGCGATCTCCGCGGCCTGCTCGAGCAAGGCGCGCAACTCTACAGGCGAGCATCGGAAACGGGCGCAGACAGGAAGCTTGCCGGGCAGGCCTTCGGCGCTCTCGCCGCCGCCGAACACATGAGCATGGCCGGGCTCTATTCAGCGCGGGTGGAGTTCCGCATCGACGTCTCCGCCCCATCTTCAGGTGCGATGGAAGAACATCTCCGCAAGCTGCGTGGGCGCCTCGAGACCCTCGGCCGGCCGGCTCGCTCAGAAGCCGAAATGCTCCTCGGTGCTGCCTGGGAGCTCCTCCGTCGAGCCGACGCCGCCGGAGACGATCCCCACCTCGAGTGGGAACTCGGGATGGCAGCCGAAGGCTTGTGCACCGCGTTAGAAAACGGCTTCTAACCCTTCGATCGATATCTCCCGGGTGTCAGCATCTCGGCTGTTCCCGAAAGCACACCCCTTAGCCCCGTTTTCCCCCGCGCCCGGCTGTTAAGCTAAGGTCAGTTCCCCTGCGAGGCGCGCGTTGCTCTATTGGCTGCTCTACCAGAAGCTTTATCTCTACTTCCGGCTCTTTCGCATCTTCCGGTACATCACCTTTCGTTGCGTCTTTGCGAGCCTGACCGCGCTGCTCATCGGCCTGCTCATCGGTCCCTTCGTCATTGAACGCCTGCGCGAGTTTCAGATCGGCCAGTACATCCGCGAAGAGGGCCCGCAATCCCACCAGAAAAAAGGTGGTACCCCTACCATGGGCGGGGTCCTCATCGTCATCTCGATCATTGTCCCCACGCTCTTGTGGTCGGATCTCGCGAACCCACTCGTCTGGGTCGTCGTCCTCTCCACCCTCGCCTTCGCCGGCATCGGCTTTGCCGACGACTACACCAAGGTCGTCAACAAGCACAACCAGGGTCTTACCGGCAGGCAGAAGCTGGCGCTCCAGTTCCTCACCAGCGGCTGCGTAGCCGTCTCGCTGCTCTGGCTCGAAGGCCGCGGCAGCTACTCCACGCGACTCGTCGTCCCGTTCCTTAAGAAGTTCCGCCCCGACCTCGTCTGGCAGTGGATGGGTCTGATCCCACACCTGCACTGGCTCGCCTTCGTCCCGTTCGTCGTCTTCGTCATGATCGTCGTCGCAGGCTCTTCGAATGCGGTCAATCTCACCGACGGTCTCGACGGGCTCGCCATCGGCTGCACCATCATCGCCGCCGGCGCTCTCACCGTGCTCACCTATGTCAGTGGCCACGTCGTCTTCTCCGACTACCTCGAGCTTCAGCGCATGCCGCTGGTCAGCGAGCTCACCATCTTCTGCGGCTCGATGGTCGGTGGCTCCATCGGCTTCCTCTGGTACAACGCCCACCCCGCAGAAGTCTTCATGGGCGACACCGGCTCGCTCGCCCTCGGCGGCGCCATCGGCACCGTCGCCGTCGTCATCAAGCAGGAGCTTCTGCTCCCCTTCATCGGCGGCGTCTTCATCCTCGAGCTGATGTCCGTCGTCCTGCAGGTCGGCAGCTACAAGCTCCGTAACGGCAAGCGCATCTTCAAGATGGCGCCGCTCCACCACCACTTCGAGCTCATCGGGTGGAGCGAAAGCAAAGTCATCGCACGCTTCTGGATCCTGGCGCTTGTCTTCGCCCTGCTTGCACTGACAACTCTAAAGCTGAGGTAGAACGGACAAAGGGTGACACGCCTGCAACACGAATCGGGCCAAATCATGCTCACTCCCATGTGCCCGATGGTTGAGAAAAGCCACCCTTCTTTTTGTCATTCCCGGAGGGAATCTGCGTTTGCAGGTGCATCTCGGCGGAAGGCGGCAACCCGCAACTCTTCGGGTTGCAGATAAGCCCAAGCCTCATCTTCTGGTTGGCCTCAGTCAATCAACCGAAAGTGCTTTCTCGGACATCATGAAGCAGAAATGTCGCTCGATCGATTCCTCTTCCATTTCATTGAGCTCTTCCACGGCGGCTCACCCTCCCTAAACCACGACACCCGCTGCGATGAATTAGGCTGGTACGGATGACTCCGATGGAACTAAAGAACAAGCGTGTCCTGGTCGTAGGCCTCGGCAAAAGCGGCCTCGCCGCAGCCCTCTTCTTACGCGATCGCGGAGCCCGCGTCACTGTCTCCGATACCCGCAGCGCCGCAGCCCTCGGCGATCAGATTCCCGCACTCCTCGAAGCCGGCATCATGGTCGAGGCCGGCGGCCACGGCCTCCTCACCTTCCGCCGGCAGGACCTCATCGTCGTCTCCCCCGGCGTCCCACTCGATACTCCTGAAGTCAAGAACGCCCAGCAACTCGGCCTCACCGTCATCGGCGAACTCGAACTCGCCAGCCGCTTCCTGGCAGGCGAGATCGTCGCCGTCACTGGCTCGAACGGCAAGACCACCACCACCACCCTCATCGGTCACATCTTCGCCGATGCCGGCCGACGCACCCAGGTCGGCGGCAACATCGGCCTGCCGGTCATCGAACTCATCGCCGAAAGCGATCCCGAGACCTGGAACATCCTCGAAGTCTCCAGCTTCCAGCTCGAAACCACCGTGGAATTCCGCCCTAAAATCGCCCTCGTCCTCAACATCACACCCGACCATCTCGACCGTCACAAGACCTTCGAGCAATACTGGGCCGCCAAGGCCCGCATCACTGCCCGCCAGGGCTCGAACGATTACCTCATCCTCAACGCCGAAGACCCCGCGGCTCAGCGCGTCGCCGCCAAGACGAAAGCCCAGATCTACTGGTTCAGTAGCCTCCGCCAGATCAAGCAGGGCACCTTCGTCCACGGCGAATCAATCTTCTTCCTCGCGCAGGAGGGAGGCAAACCCGAGCCCATCCTGCCCATCGCCGAGATCTCGCTCAAAGGCGCGCACAACATCGAGAACGTCCTCGCCGCCGTCTGCGCCGCCAGGCTGGCCGGCATCGACTCCGACACCATCCGTGGGACCGTGCGTGCCTTCAAAGCCGTCGAACACCGCCTCGAATGGGTCAAAACTGTTCGCGGCGTCGAGTTCTACAACGACTCGAAAGCCACCAACGTCGACGCCACCATGAAGGCGCTCGCCTCCTTTCAGGCCGGCATCCACCTCATCCTCGGCGGCAAGGATAAAGACTCCGACTACACCCAGCTTGCGCCCCTCCTGCGCGAACGCGTCAAGACTGTTTACACCATAGGTTCGGCGGCCGAAAAGATTGAGCGCGAGCTCGCCGGCGTGGTCAAGATAGAGTCAGCAGGAACTCTCGACGCAGCCGTCAACGCAGCCGCCACAGCAGCTGTATCAGGCGACGTGGTGCTGCTCGCACCGGCCTGCTCCAGCTTCGATCAGTTCGAAAACTACGAGCAGCGTGGACGAGCCTTCCGGGAGTTCGTACAAGCAATCAAGGAATAGGGTGGCATGGCAAAACGGGTTGGCGTCGACAAGTGGTTGTTCGGAGTAGTTCTGCTGTTGACGCTCTTCGGCCTGGTCATGGTCTTCTCCGCCTCAGCCGTTCTCGCCAAGGCTGAAACCGGCTCTCCCTACCACTACGTAGCCAAGCAGGGAATGTACGCGCTCCTCGGCATGGTCGCGCTCGTCGGCCTCATGCAGGTGGACTACCGGCGCTACAACTCGCCCCGCGTCGTCTTCCCCGCCATGGCCATCACCACGCTGCTGCTGGTCGGCGTCTTCGCCATGCACGCGCTCAACAACACCCACCGCTGGTTCAAGTTCGGGCCCTTCTTCACCTTCCAGCCCTCCGAGCTCGCCAAGCCGATGATCGTCCTCTTCCTCGCCTGGTTTCTGCAAACGCGCATCCACTGCATGGACGATTGGAAGGGAACCGTCATGCGCGCCGCCATGCCGCCGCTCGTCTTCGTCGCCCTCATCCTCAAGGAGCCCGACCTCGGCACCGCCCTCGTCTGCGCCGCCGTCACCATGCTCATGCTCTATCTCGCCGGCCTCGAGCTCAAGTACATCGGCATGGCCATCCTCGCCGCCTCACCCGTCATGTACTGGATGCTCTTCCGCGTCCCATGGCGCCGCGCCCGCATGATCGCCTTCCTCAACCCTGAGGCCGATCCCCGTGGCACCGGCTTCCACATCATGCAATCGCTCATCGCCATCGGCACCGGCGGCTTCCGCGGGCTCGGCCTCGGCGAAGGCCGCCAGAAGCTCTACTTCCTCCCCGAAGCCTGGACCGACTTTATCTTCGCCAATATCAGCGAGGAGCTCGGCCTGCTCGGCGCGCTCCTGCTCGTCGCCATGTTCGTCTTCTTCGGCTATCGCGGTCTGCGCGCGGCCTTCCTCTCGACCGACCCCTTCGCCCGCTTCCTCGCCTTCGGCCTCACCATCGCTATCCTCATCCAGGCTTTCTTCAACATCAGCGTCGCCCTCGCCCTGCTGCCCACCAAAGGCATCACCCTCCCGTTCATCTCCTTCGGCGGCACATCCATCTTCTTCACCCTGGCCGGCATGGGCGTGCTCCTCAACGTCACCCGCGAAATCGAATAAGCCAGCTCCACGTGTGTTACTCCCTTGTCCTCCCTTTTTTGTCATTCCCGAAGGGAATCTGCGCTTCGAGCTCCACAGCATCCCCATCAGCGGCGTCCGCTCTGGTCAACAACTCCTCTCTGGAGTTGAACGCGAAGAGCTTGAAGCTTGTAGCTAGCAGTAGGAGCTGCCCTTGAAGATCCTGATCGCAGGCGGAGGCACCGGCGGCCACGTCATCCCGGCCCTCGCCATTGCACGCGAGCTCCGCGACCAACACGCCGCCGAAGTCCGCTTCGTCGGCACCGCACGCGGCCTCGAAACCAGGCTCGTCCCCGAAGCCGGCTTCCCCCTCGAGCTCATCCACGTCGGCCAGCTCAAGGGCGTCAGCCTTGCCACCCGCCTTCGCACCCTTGCCGATCTCCCCCTCGGCCTGCTCCGCTGCGCCACCCTCATCCGCACGTTCAAACCGGACGTGGTCGTCGGCGTAGGCGGCTACGCCTCCGGCCCAGCCATGGGCGCCGCAGTCTTGCTGCGCATCCCAACCGTCGCCTTCGAGCCAAACGCCATCCCCGGCCTCGCCAATCGTCTGGTCGGAAAGTACGTCAGCGCCGCCGCCGTCAACTTCGCCCCGACCACAACCTACTTCCGCAACGCTCACGTCACCGGCATCCCCGTGCGCCCCGAGTTCTTCGCCATCCAGCCAAAGACCGACGGCACCCGACGCCTGCTCGTCTTTGGCGGAAGCCAGGGAGCCCGCATCCTCAACGACGTTATGCCCACGGTAGCGGTCAGGCTCCTCGAACAGTTCCCAGACCTCACCATCGTTCATCAGGCCGGCGGCCGCCACGGCGAATCAACCACCGCAGCCTACATCGCAGCCGGCGTCGACTTCACGCGAACGACCGTCGCACCCTACCTCGATACCATGGTCGACCAGATCGCCGCCGCAGACGTCATCCTCTGTCGCAGCGGCGCAAGCACCGTCGCCGAGCTCGCCGCCGCAGGTCGTCCCTCCATCCTCATCCCCTTCGCCGCTGCCGCCGACGACCACCAGAGAAAGAACGCCGACGTCCTCGTTCAGGCCGGAGCCGCTGTGCTCATCACCGAAGCCGAGCTCACCCCCGAGCGCGTGCTTGCCCAGCTTGCCACTCTCCTCGACAACCAACAGCGCAGGCTGCGTATGGGTGACGCCGCCCGCCGCCTGGCGCACCTCGACGCTGTCGAACAGATTGCCGGAATGATCCTTGAACTGG